>NZ_JBIVGA010000001.1:0-638943 GCF_044748405.1 Pseudomonas sp. NPDC089996
GAAACTCGTTTAGCTTCAAACACTTGACTCGCTGCGATCTCTCGTAGCGGGAGGCGAATAATACAGCGTTTAAAACCGCTGTCAACCTTCATCTCAACCGCTACCGATCATTCGATCGAAGCACTTCCGATACTACCTGAATCGGCCAACTCATTGAAACTCAAGGAGTTTTTCGTTTCGACTACGTCGGAAGTGGGGCGCATTATAAGGGGATTCGAAAGCGCGTCAACCCTTATTTTCAAGAACCTTCAATATCGCTGAAAAGCAAAGCGGGGAGGCCTGACGGCCTCCCCGCTTTTGAACTGCTCTACAGAGCATCAAAGAACACCAACGCTCCGCAACCGCCCCACAGCATCGGCATCCAACCCCAGCACATCACCCAGCACTGCCTCGGTATGCTCGCCCAGCAGCGGCGGTGCACGCCGATACTCCACAGGCGTTTCGGACAGCCGTATCGGGCTGGCCACCTGCGGCACACTCCCAGCCAGCGCGTGGTGCATGGTTACCGCCAGCCCCCGAGCCAGTACCTGTGGATCCTGGAACATCTGCGCCAGGTCGTTGATCGGCCCACATGGCACCCCGGCAGCCTCCAGCTGGCTCACCCATTGAGCAGTGGTCTTGAATACCGTCGCCTGGCGAATCAGTGGAATCAGCTCGGCGCGGTTTGCTACCCGCTGCTTATTAGTAGCGAAACGCGGGTCATCTGCCCATTGCGGCTGCCCGGCCACCTCGGCGAACTTGCGGAACTGGCCATCGTTACCCACGGTAAGGATGAAATCGCCATCCGCCGTGGGGAAGTCCTGGTAAGGGACAATATTAGGATGAGCATTACCCAGCCGCCGGGGCGGGTTGCCTGTGGTCAGGTAATTCATCGCCTGGTTGGCCAGGCAAGCCACCTGCACATCGAGCAGAGCCATATCGATGTGCTGGCCAACGCCGTGCTGATCGCGGTAGGCGAGGGCAGCCAGGATCGCCACCGTCGAGTACAGCCCGGTGAGAATATCGGTCAGTGCAACCCCGACCTTCACCGGCCCGGCACCCTCTTCACCATCCGGGCGGCCAGTCAGGCTCATCAGCCCTCCCAAACCCTGGATCATGAAGTCATACCCGGCGCGCTTGGCGTACGGCCCGGTCTGGCCGAAACCAGTGATCGAGCAATAGATCAGCTTGGGGTTTATCGCCTTCAGGCTCGGATAGTCCAGCCCATAAGCTGCCAGCCCACCCACCTTGAAGTTTTCGATGACAATATCGGACTTGGCCGCCAGCTCGCGCACGAGGCGCTGGCCTTCCGGCTGCGTGAAGTCGATAGTCACCGAGCGCTTGTTGCGGTTGGCCGCCAGGTAATAGGCTGCCTCGCTGGTGTTCTCGCCATCGGCGTCCTTGAGGAAGGGCGGCCCCCAGGCGCGTGTGTCGTCGCCACTGCCGGGGCGCTCGACCTTGATCACGTCAGCACCAAGGTCCGCCAGGATCTGGCCAGACCAAGGCCCTGCCAGCACTCGGGAGAGGTCCAGCACCCGCAGATGAGATAGCGCGCCCATGGACAGGCTCCTTATCAGTAGAAGGCCTGGATACCGGTCTGTGCACGACCGAGGATCAGCGCATGCACGTCATGGGTACCTTCATAGGTGTTGACCACCTCGAGGTTGACCAGGTGGCGCGCCACACCGAACTCGTCGGAGATACCGTTACCGCCAAGCATGTCGCGCGCCATGCGAGCAATGTCCAGGGCCTTGCCGCAGGAGTTGCGTTTCATGATCGAGGTGATTTCCACCGCCGCCGTACCTTCGTCCTTCATTCGCCCCAGGCGCAGGCAGCCTTGCAGGGCCAGGGTGATTTCGGTCTGCATGTCGGCCAGTTTCTTCTGTATCAGCTGGTTGGCGGCCAGCGGGCGACCGAACTGCTGACGGTCCAGGGTGTACTGGCGAGCGGTGTGCCAGCAGGCTTCGGCCGCACCCAGCGCGCCCCAGGAAATGCCATAACGCGCCGAGTTCAGGCAGGTGAACGGACCCTTGAGGCCACGCACATCCGGGAAGATGTTCTCTTCCGGGACGAACACGTTGTCCATCACGATTTCACCGGTGATCGACGCACGCAAGCCAACCTTGCCGTGAATGGCCGGGGCGCTGAGGCCTTGCCAGCCTTTTTCCAGGACAAAGCCGCGGATATCGCCGGCATCATCCTTGGCCCAGACCACGAACACATCGGCGATCGGGCTATTGGTGATCCACATCTTGCTGCCACTCAGGCGGTAGCCGCCATCGACCTTTTTGGCACGGGTGATCATCGAGCCCGGGTCGGAGCCGTGGTTAGGCTCGGTCAGGCCGAAGCAGCCGATCCACTCACCAGAGGCCAGCTTGGGCAGGTACTTCTGTTTCTGCGCCTCGGTGCCGAACTCATTGATTGGCACCATGACCAGCGAAGACTGCACGCTCATCATCGAACGGTAGCCCGAGTCGATGCGCTCCACCTCGCGGGCAATCAGGCCGTAGCACACATAGTTCAGGCCGCTGCCACCATATTGCTCGGGAATGGTCGCCCCCAGCAGGCCGACTTCACCCATCTCGCGGAAGATCGCCGGGTCGGTCTGTTCGTGACGGAAGGCTTCCAGAACGCGCGGGGCTAGCTTGTCCTGGGCGAACTGATAAGCGCTGTCACGCACCATGCGCTCTTCTTCAGTGAGCTGCTGATCCAGCAGCAGCGGGTCGATCCAGTTGAAGCTTGCTTTACCGGCCATGAGCGAAATCCTCGAAATAGGGGGCTGTTTCTTGTGCCATTGATCCTAGGCCTGATCCGGCATCACGACAAACGAGGATTGCGCACTCATCAGTGATATTTTGTCACTTCGAAATACTTGAAGCCGCCATATTTACAGCCCCATGAGTGAGGTTGACGTACATGCGCCGCAAGATCCCCAGCACCACCGCACTGGTCTGCTTCGAAGCGGCCGCACGCCACGAGAGCTTTACCAAGGCCGCCCAGGAGCTGGCCCTGACCCAAGGCGCCGTCTGTCGCCAGATCGGTGGGCTGGAAGCATTTCTCAACGTCGAACTGTTCAGGCGCTCTCGCCGTGGCGTGAAACTGACCGAGGCCGGGCTCTCTTATAGCCGACAGATTGCCGCGCAACTGGATGCGGTGGAGCGCGACACCTTGTCAGTGATGCGCCAGCAGGGCGCCAATGTGATCGAGCTGGCGGTGGTGCCCACCTTCGGTACTCAATGGCTGCTGCCACGGCTCAAGGACTTCCAGCAACGCCACCCCGAGGTCACGGTCAATCTGACCAACCGTACTCGCCCATTCCTGTTCGCCGACACCCCGTTCGATGCCGCCATCTACTTCGGCGATGCCGATTGGTCCGGCACTCAGTGCCATCGCCTGATGGGCGAGAACCCCATGCCGGTGTGCAGCCCGGCCTTGCTGGACGGGCAGGGCATGCTCGACGCTCAACGCATTGCCGGCCTGCCGCTGCTGCAGCAGACCACCCGGCCTTATGCCTGGCGCCAGTGGTTCGACGGCCTGGGCTTGAACATCGCAGGCGACATGACAGGCCCGCGCTATGAACTATTCTCGATGCTGGCCCAGGCGGCCATGCACGAGATGGGCGTCGCGCTGATCCCACCGTTCCTGATCCAGCGCGAACTGGAGGAGGGCAGGCTGGTGGTCGCTAACAGGTACGCGCTGTCCAGCAACAAGGCCTACTATCTGATGATTCCCGACCGCAAGGTGGAGTCTGCATCGCTACGAGCCTTCCGTGACTGGCTGGTGAGCCAGGCGCAGCTCTACACCGCCTCGCACAAAGACGAAAGCGCCTGACCTACCTTTGTAGTCAATTATTTTAAACACCTACAGATATACGTTTTTGTCGCATCGAAGAAAACTGTTCAGGTGAATCGAAAAACCCAGTCGAAGCCGCTAAACACGCGGCTTTCAGAGGGTTTTACGACATTCATGAGCCCATCCGCGAAATCATCGCAAAAAATTTCAAATCTTCCCCTAATCTGCCAATAGCCCATGGTTGACGGGCTGTAGCCTATTCCTTGCGACATACGGTCACAGGGTGACTTGTAGTTTTAACTTCGTTTCGCTCCAGAACCGGTTGAAGGCCTCTGGGTTCGTCTGCAAAATGCTTCGCCCGCCCCTGGATTTGGCGGGTTCGGCGCTCAACAGCCGCCCCAGTGCACCATCCGCAGTGCGCTGGCTCTTACAAAGACAAAAGGTCACCGCAGGAGAAATAGTCGTGCACATTGGTGTTCCTCTCGAGACGCAGACCGGTGAGACAAGGGTCGCTGCGACCCCGGAAACCATCAAGAAACTGATTGGCCAGGGCCATCAGGTCACCGTCCAACGGGGGGCAGGGCTCAATGCCAGCATTCCGGACAGTGCCTATGAGGCCGTGGGTGCTTCCCTGGGAAGCGCAGCCGATGCCTACGGCGCCCAATTGGTACTCAAAGTGGTCGCTCCCGACGACCAGGAGCTGGCCCTGATCAACAGTGGCAGCCTCCTGGTGGGCATGCTCAACCCCTTCAACAGCGAACTGATCGGCAAGATGGCCGAACGCGGGATCACCGCTTTCGCCCTGGAAGCCGCGCCCCGCACCTCAAGGGCACAAAGCCTGGATGTGCTGTCGTCGCAGGCCAACATTGCCGGTTACAAGGCCGTATTGCTGGCCGCCCACCATTACCCACGCTTCATGCCCATGCTGATGACTGCCGCCGGTACCGTTAAGGCCGCGCGGGTGCTGATCCTGGGAGCGGGCGTCGCCGGCCTGCAGGCCATTGCCACGGCCAAGCGCCTGGGAGCGGTAATCGAGGCGTCCGACGTACGCCCGGCGGTGAAGGAGCAGATCGAGTCGCTGGGCGCCAAGTTCATCGACGTGCCGTACGAGACCGATGAGGAACGTGAGTGCGCAGAAGGCGTCGGCGGCTATGCCCGGCCAATGCCGGCCAGCTGGATGCAACGCCAGGCTCAGGCGGTGCACGAACGCGCCAGGCAGGCGGATATCGTCATCACCACCGCGTTGATCCCTGGCCGTAAGGCACCGACCCTGCTCAGCGCCGAAACCGTGGCGCAGATGAAGCCCGGCTCGGTGGTCATCGACCTGGCGGCAGCCCAGGG
Organism: Pseudomonas sp. NPDC089996; assembly: GCF_044748405.1. Lineage (NCBI taxonomy): Bacteria > Pseudomonadati > Pseudomonadota > Gammaproteobacteria > Pseudomonadales > Pseudomonadaceae > Pseudomonas > Pseudomonas sp. NPDC089996. Next base: position 5,113 of record NZ_JBIVGA010000001.1, read on the forward strand.
TGGCAACTGCCCGCTGACCGTTGCCGACCAGGTGGTGCAGGAAAACGGCGTGATCATCGTCGGCCCAACCAACCTGCCGGCCCAGGTGGGCGCTGATGCCTCGGCGCTGTATGCGCGCAACTTGCTGGACTTCATGAAGCTGCTGTTCGACAAGGACGGCGCACTGGTCATCAACCTCGAAGACGACATCGTCGCCGCGTGCCTGATGTGCCGCGACGGCCAGGTCGTGCGCAAGAACGGCTAAGGAGCACGACAATGGAAGACATGCTGATTTCCCATGGCATCTACAACCTGATCATCTTCGTGCTGGCCATCTACGTGGGCTACCACGTGGTCTGGAACGTCACCCCGGCCCTGCACACCCCCCTGATGGCGGTTACCAACGCCATTTCCGCGATCGTCATCGTCGGTGCCATGCTGGCAGCGGCCTTGACCGTGACCCCGGCCGGCAAGCTGATGGGTACCCTGGCGGTGGCCCTGGCCGCGGTCAACGTATTCGGTGGCTTCCTGGTCACCCGCCGCATGCTTGAGATGTTCAAGAAGAAAACCAAGAACGAGGCGCAGAAGTAAGCATGAGCATGAATCTGGTAACGCTCCTCTACCTCGTCGCTTCGGTGTGCTTCATCCAGGCGCTCAAGGGCCTGTCGCACCCGACCACCTCGCGGCGCGGCAACCTGTTCGGCATGATCGGCATGGGGCTCGCGATCCTCACCACGGTTGGCCTCATCTATAAGCTGGGGGCTGAACTGGCGACCGCTGGCATCGGCTATGTCATCGTCGGCCTGCTGGTCGGCGGCACCGCCGGCTCGATCATGGCCAAGCGCGTCGAGATGACCAAGATGCCGGAGCTGGTCGCCTTCATGCACAGCATGATCGGCCTGGCTGCGGTATTCATTGCCATCGCCGCCGTGCTCGAGCCTCAGTCGATGGGCATCGTTGCAGCCATCAGCGACCCAATCCCCACCGGCAACCGCCTGGAGCTGTTCCTGGGTGCAGCCATCGGCGCCATCACCTTCTCCGGTTCGGTGATCGCTTTCGGCAAGCTGTCGGGCAAGTACAAGTTCCGCCTGTTCCAGGGAGCACCCGTACAGTTTGCCGGCCAGCACAAGCTGAACCTGATCCTCGGCCTGACCACCATCGCCCTGGGCCTGCTGTTCACCTTCACCGGCCACTACAGTGCCTTCACCCTGATGCTGGTTTTGGCCTTCGTCATGGGGGTACTGATCATTATTCCGATCGGTGGCGCCGACATGCCGGTGGTGGTGTCGATGCTCAACAGCTATTCGGGCTGGGCAGCGGCCGGTATCGGCTTCTCGCTGAACAACTCGATGCTGATCATCGCCGGTTCCCTGGTCGGCTCGTCCGGTGCCATCCTCTCGTACATCATGTGCAAGGCGATGAACCGTTCGTTCTTCAACGTCATCCTCGGCGGCTTCGGTGGTGATGCCGATGCCGGCGCCGCGCAAGGCTCGAAAGAGCAGCGCCCGGTGAAGTCCGGTTCGGCCGACGACGCCACCTTCCTGCTGAGCAACGCCGACAGCGTGATCATCGTCCCGGGCTACGGCCTGGCGGTGGCCCGTGCTCAGCACGCTTTGAAGGAACTCACCGAGAAGCTGACCCATAACGGGGTGACCGTGAAGTACGCGATCCACCCGGTGGCGGGGCGCATGCCCGGGCACATGAACGTGCTGCTGGCCGAAGCTGAAGTGCCGTACGACCAGGTGTTCGAGATGGAGGACATCAATGCCGAGTTCGGCCAGGCCGACGTGGTGCTGGTGCTGGGCGCCAACGACGTGGTCAACCCGGCGGCGAAGAACGATCCCAAGTCGCCAATCGCCGGCATGCCGATCCTCGAGGCGTTCAAGGCCAAGACCATCATCGTCAATAAGCGCTCGATGGCCAGCGGCTATGCCGGACTGGACAACGAACTGTTCTATCTGGACAAGACCATGATGGTGTTTGGTGACGCGAAGAAAGTCATCGAAGACATGGTGAAAGCGGTGGAATGACAACCATCGCTGCAAACCAGCCGATATAAAGGAAGCCCCGGTCAGTATCTGCCGGGGCTTTTCTTTTGTTGACCCGGATCAATGGCTCTATTACTTGGCTTCTCATACGACCATGGTCGTGGGACGGCAATGGGCGAAATCTCTAGACTGCGCTGCAGTAGTTTCAGTAGCCCGAGATAACAATCCATGTACCGTGATCGTATCCGCTTGTCCTCCCTGCACAGCAAGGTAATGAGTGCGGCTGATGCCGCTGGCCTGATCGAGGACGGCATGACCGTCGGCATGAGCGGTTTCACCCGCGCCGGCGAAGCCAAGGCTGTGCCGCATGCCCTGGCTGAACGCGCCAAGCAGTCGCCACTGAAAATCAGCCTGATGACCGGCGCCAGCCTGGGCAACGACCTCGACAAGCAGCTGACCGAAGCCGGCGTGCTGGCCCGCCGCATGCCGTTCCAGGTCGACAGCACCCTGCGCAAGGCCATCAACGATGGGCAGGTGATGTTCATCGACCAGCACCTGTCGGAAACCGTCGAGCAGCTGCGCAACCAGCAGCTCAAGCTGCCGGACATCGCGGTCATCGAAGCCGTGGCCATCACCGAGCAGGGCCACATCGTGCCGACCACCTCGGTGGGCAACTCGGCCAGCTTCGCGATCTTTGCCAAGCAAGTGATCGTCGAGATCAATCTGTCGCACAACGCCAACCTCGAAGGCCTGCACGACATCTATATCCCGACCTATCGCCCGACCCGCACGCCAATCCCGCTGGTCAAGGTCGACGACCGCATTGGTAGCAGCGCGATCCCGATCGACCCGGCCAAGATCGTCGGCATCGTCATCAGCGACCAACCGGATTCGCCCTCCACCGTACTGCCACCGGATGAAGAAACCCAGGGCATCGCCGACCACCTGATCAACTTCCTCAAGAAAGAAGTGGAAGCAGGGCGCATGACCAACAAGCTCGGCCCGCTGCAGGCCGGTATCGGCAGCATTGCCAACGCGGTGATGTGCGGCCTGATCGAGTCGCCGTTCGAAGACCTGACCATGTACTCCGAAGTCCTGCAGGACTCGACCTTCGACCTGATCGACGCCGGCAAGCTGAGCTTTGCTTCGGGCAGTTCGATCACCCTGTCCACCCGTCGCAATGCCGACGTGTTCGGCAACCTGGAGCGCTACAAGGAGAAATTGGTCCTTCGCCCGCAGGAGATCTCCAACCACCCTGAGGTCGTCCGTCGCCTGGGCATCATCGGCATCAACACGGCGCTGGAGTTCGACATCTACGGCAACGTCAACTCGACCCACGTCTGTGGCACCCGGATGATGAACGGCATCGGCGGTTCCGGCGACTTCGCCCGCAACGCCCACCTGGCGGTTTTCGTCACCAAGTCGATCGCCAAGGGCGGTGCAATTTCCAGCGGGGTGCCGATGGTCAGCCACGTTGACCATACCGAACACGATGTCGACATCCTGGTCACCGAGCAGGGCCTGGCCGACCTGCGCGGCCTGGCACCGCGTGAGCGCGCTCGGGCGATCATCGACAACTGCGTGCACCCGGACTACCGCGCAGCGCTGAACGATTACTTCGATCGCGCCTGCCAGCGTGGCGGCCACACGCCGCACATCCTGCGTGAAGCATTGAGCTGGCACGAGAACCTCGAAGAAACCGGGCGCATGATCGCCAGCTGATCACTGCACCTCACCCGTTCGGGCCTTGTCGTCGGCACTGCTGACGACAGGGCCAGAACAGTTGAACCCTCCCGCCCGAACGCCTTCCCTCCGCTCTATTAACGAAACTGTACTTCTGTACTGGTTATCCTAACGCTCTGCGCCTTTCATAATCCCCTCTCAGGCAAAAACGCACCATCACAGTGCGCACCAGTACAGTTACGCGTAATTCGAGTGCAACAGTCGGGTTAAACAGTTAACTGGCCCATCGCAATACTATTGAACTGTATCTACTGTTATGGACATCAGGGGAGGATCATTGGCATCAGTTAAATCACTACCTAATCCCGCCATAAGCGGAAGGATGAAACATCATGGAACGTACCCTCAGTTCCGGTCTGGTTTTTGAAAGCAATGCCCAGCAGTCCAGCGCCTCCATGCCACTGCGTGCTATCTCCACCCTGCTCCTGTGGCAGCGTCGCATGGCCAGCCGCCGTCAACTGGCTCGCCTGGATGCCCGCCTGCTGGCCGATGCCGGTATCAGCGAGTCGCAGCGTTACGAAGAGCTGAGCAAGCCATTCTGGCGCTAAGCTCCGGTTCGCCGGCCAAGGCCGGCACCGCGAATTCCCCAACCCGTTGCAGGCGACTGCAGCGGGTTTTTTATTGCCTGGAATGTGCGTACCAGAGCCCTTCGGCTTAATATAGATACAGTTTATGAAATTACGAAAACGGCCAGCACAGTTTCAAGATATGGCTCTCGTTAACATCAAGAAACAGCTTCGCGTGATACGCTTCGCTAAACTGTCTGGTAGAACCAGCTGTAAAACGTACCGCGACAGGCAGTGCAAGCGTCCGATAAAGCAGAACCTTATGCAGGAGTCGAAGAACATGTCCCGTAAATACCTGATTGGCACCGCCCTGCTGCTCGGCCTGGCCAGCACTGCCAATGCCACCAGCTTCGTCGTCACCACCGATGCCGTGGTACGCGCCTTCGCCGCTTCCACCGACGCCACCTCTGACCTGACCTCGTCGTTCCGTGACGACAAGATCGTGCAGGCCGCCCGTGATGACGCTGCCAGCTTTGTCGGCACCCAGGGCGCCATTCGTGGTGCGCGACTGGAAAGTGCCTTCATGCACATCCGTTCAACCATGCCGCAGCTGCAAGCCAGCGATGCGCAGCTGGCTCAGGCCATCCTCGCCATCTGATCAACGCTAGCCCAAGCAGGTGCGGCGGCCTCGGCCCTCGCACTTGGGGTAGCCTTCGCCGCTCATTTCCCCAGCCGTCAAAAAAGCTCATGCGTTATCTGTTGCCATTGCTGTTCACCTCTATTGGCATGGCCAGCGCCCACGCCATGGACACCACCACGCAAGGCCTGGTCATTACCGGCTACGTCACCAGCCAGGTCACCACTGCCCCCTTCGACCGCAAACTGGTCAGGCAGGCCCGCGACGATGCAGCGGCATTCGTGGCCACCGATGGCCTGATCCGCGGTGCACGGCTGGAAGCGGCGCTCGACTCGTTGCGCCACCACTGTGCTAGGCACGCCGTCGGCGACCTTGAACTGGCAGAAGCAATTCTCGTCCAATGACCACCCCTGACTCCCTGTATTGATCGGAGATGCTCCATGCGTAAACCGCTGATTGCCGCTACCCTCGGCATGCTGCTGCTGGCCGACCTGGCCCATGCACAGACCCTGGTGGCCACCAGCAATATCATCGTGCGTGCCTTTGGCCGTTCGATCGATTTCACCTCGGATACCACCACGTCGATCCGCGACGCCAAAGTGGTGCGCGAAGCCCACGACGACGCCGCCAGCTTCGTTGCCAGCAATGGCGACATCCGCGGTGCACAACTCGAAGCCGCTTTCAGCACCCTGCGCGAGCGCCTGCCTGAAGCGCGCGACGCCAGTGACCAAGTACTGGCCGAAGCCATCCTGGCGCTGTGAACCGCGTGCGTGCCTGGCTGCTCGGCTGCGCTCTGACGCTGCTGGGCACGCCCGCCCTGGCCGACCTGCAGCTCGAACTGCAGGCGGCGGGCCTCGACCCGCAGCAGACCCAGGCCAGCCAGGCTCTGCTCGACGAGGCCATGGGCAAGCTGCCCCCACGATTCAAGCAACAGTTGGACCGACGCGTGCGGGTCAGCTGGAGCGACAACATGCCGGCCGATGCCTATGGCCAGGCCTCCCTGGTTTCCACCCTGGAGCTCAACCGGCGCCTGCTGCCGAGCCTGGCAGACGGCAGCGCTGCTACTGAACCAACCGACCGCCCCCATGGCACAGTGCGCGAAGAGCTGCTGGCCACCGTCCTGCATGAGCTCACCCATATCTACGACCGCGCCCGCCTGTGGCCCAGCGCCGAGCGCTCGCTGATCGCCCGTTGCGCGCGCCAGCAAGGCACGCTGGGCAAGATCGGCCAGCCGCATGAGTGCCGTGGTCAGGCCGAACGCCGCTTTACCCTCAGCGACGACCCGCGCCTGCTCGACCTGGCCGGCTGGCCGCAATACGTCGGTCGGCGGGGGGAGCGTGAGCAGCACAATGCCCAGTTCATGCGCAGCCCTGACAGTTACGAGCTGAGCAGTCCCAAGGAATTCATCGCGGTCAACATGGAGTATTTCCTCCTCGACCCGAGCTACGCCTGCCGCCGACCAGCGCTCAATCAGTACCTGCGTGACCACTTCGGCTGGGCGCCAGAACAGAACAGTTGCGCCGAGGGCTTACCGTTCATCAATGCCGGCAGTGACTTCGCCCGTCAGCCGTTGGGCGAGATCGACCCCGAACGGGTCTACCAGGTCGACTTCCTGCTGGCGGAAGCCAATCAGAACCTGGTCAGCCGCTGGGGCCACAGCATGCTGCGCCTGGTGATCTGCAAACCCGGCCGCCCACGTGGGCCGGACTGCCGTCTGGACCTCGACCAGAGCCTGGTGCTGTCTTACCGTGCTTTCGTCAACGATGTGCAGCTGTCCAGCTGGGACGGCCTGGTCGGCGCTTATCCCTCACGGCTGTTCGTGCTGCCGCTGGGCCAGGTGATCGATGAATACACCAAGACCGAACTGCGCAGCCTGGCCTCCGTACCGCTCAAGCTCAACCGCGACGAGATCGAAAACCTGGTGCGCCAGGCCGCCGAGATGCACTGGAGCTATGACGGCAACTACTGGTTCCTGTCCAACAACTGCGCTGTGGAGTCATTGAAGCTGTTGCGCAGCGGCACTGCCAACCCGCAACTCGACGACCTCGACAGCATCATGCCCAATGGTTTGCTTGCGGTGCTCAAGGGCAGGGGGCTGGCCGATACCAGCGTGCTCGATGACCCCCGCGAAGCCCTGCGTCTGGGCTACCGCTTCGACTCCTACCGTGACCGCTACCAGGCCATGTTCGATGTGCTGAGAAGGCAGCTGCCGATCAAGCAGACCCAGGTCGAGGACTGGCTGGCCCAGGATGCGGAGCAAAGACGCCCCTGGTTCGACAAGGCCGACCTGCGCACCAGCGCGGCCTTGCTGCTGCTCGAGCAGGCCAGCCTGCGCCGGCAGCTGTTGTTGGCCCAGGACGAGGTGAAGCAGCGTTACCTGAACGCTGCAGCACTGAAGGACGGCAGCGTCAACAAGGCCGACGCGACCCTGAAGCAGATGCTTGCCAACAGCGGCTTCCTCAGCCGCCCGGCCGAGTTGCTGGATGCCAAGGGTTACGGCTTGCCGCAGCCGGAGGAGCGCAAGCATCTGGAGCAGGTCAGCAGCGAGCGGCAGGCCAAGCTGCTGCGCCTGAGCAGCGACCTGGACAAAGAGGTGAGGGCGCTGCTGGAGCCGTCACGGGCCAGGGAGATCGCCGCGGTCGAGGCCAATGTGAAGCAGATTGGCGAGCATTTGCGGGCCTTGCACAAGGCAGCTGGTGGCCTGCAGTTGCCGTAGCGCCTGCAAGGTGATCGCCTGTAGGAGCGGCCTTGTGTCGCGAAAGGGCTGCAGAGCAGCCCCATGTTTCAGCGTTGCTGCAACTATTGCTGGGGCCGCAATGCGGCCCTTTCGCGACACAAGGCCGCTCCTACAGTTTTTCTTCTGATTCCTCAGGCAACCCTTGATCCAGATGCAACCAGGGCAAGCGGCTGCCAATCCAGATATGCCGCCTGGCCGGCACTCGCTCCGGGTGATCCAGCGTCGCCACCGTGACATCGATGCTGCCCGGGCTGTGCTCGGTCACCAGGGCCACATGCGCCCCGCATTCCCCACAGAAATACCGCTTGCAACTGGCCGGTGCCACATAGCACTGAGGCCTGCCTGCCATCCAGCGAAAGCCCGTGCGGGGCAGGGTGACCCAGGTCACCACCAACCCGCCGCTGACCCGCCGGCAGATCGAACAATGGCAATGGGCGACATCCGTCAGTTCACCCTGCAGCCGATAGCGCAAGGCGCCGCAATGGCAGCCACCCTCGGTTACATCCTGCATTACCTACCTCCCGTCGCCGTTTCATCGGCGAAAGCTGGCTGAAAGCTTGCCCCCCTAGGATAGCCCCCACTACCGGCACAAGACCGGTCAGCCAGGGCACCCGGAATTTTCCGCGCCCGGCCCATCAACAACAACAATGGTGATTCTGATGTCCCTCTGCGCCCGCCTTCATGTAGTCCCCCTCCAAATGCTCCCCGTGCAGCGCCACAAACGCTGATCCGCCCGAATAGCCATTTCTTTCGCCGCGCCACGCCTGGAGTACTGCCATGCTGACCTTCCTCGGCTTTGCCATGGTCATCACCTTCATGTACCTGATCATGACCAAGCGCCTGTCTGCCTTGATCGCACTGATCCTTGTACCCATCCTGTTCGCCCTGTTCGGCGGTTTCTCCGCCAAGATCGGCCCGATGATGCTCGAAGGCATCAGCAAGCTCGCACCCACCGGGGTGATGCTGATGTTCGCCATCCTCTACTTCGCCCTGATGATCGACTCCGGCCTGTTCGACCCGGCCGTGCGCAAGATCCTCAAGCTGGTAAAGGGCGACCCGCTGAAAGTCTCGGTCGGCACTGCGGTGCTGGCCCTGGTGGTCTCGCTCGACGGTGACGGCGCCACCACCTACATGATCTGCTGTGCCGCCATGCTGCCGCTGTACAGCCGGCTGGGCATGAGCCCGCGGATCATGGCCGGCCTGATCATCCTCGCCGGCGGGGTGATGAACATGACCCCATGGGGCGGCCCGACCGCCCGTGCCGCCAGCGCCCTGCACGTCGACCCGTCGGACATCTTCGTACCGATGATCCCGGCCATGGTGTTCGGCGTGCTGGCGATCCTCGCCATCGCCTATATGTACGGCAAGCGCGAACGTGCCCGCCTGGGTGAACTGCACCTGCCGACCGATGACATCGACCACAGCGAAATCAGCGTGTCGCAGTTCCCCGAAGCACGCCGCCCCAGGCTGATCTACTTCAACGGTGCCCTGACCGCCGCCCTGATGGTCGCGCTGATTGCCGGCGTGCTGCCGCTGCCTGTGCTGTTCATGATCGCTTTCAGCATCGCCATGATCGTCAACTACCCGTGCCTGCAGCAGCAGAAGGACCGCATCGCCGCCCACGCTGGCAGCGTACTGGCCGTGACCGGGTTGATCTTCGCCGCCGGCATCTTCACCGGTATCCTGTCGGGTACCGGCATGGTCGAAGCCATGTCCAAGAGCCTGCTGGCGGTCATCCCTGAGGCACTGGGCCCGTACCTGGCAGTGATCACGGCCATCGTGAGCATGCCGTTCACCTTCTTCATGTCCAACGACGCCTTCTACTACGGTGTGCTGCCGGTGCTGTCGGAAGCGGCCAGCCATTACGGCATCAGCCCGGTGGAAATGGCCCGGGCCTCGATCGTCGGGCAACCGGTGCACCTGCTCAGCCCGCTGGTGCCTTCTACCTACCTGCTGGTGGCGCTGGCCGGTATCGAGTTTGGCGATCACCAGCGCTTCACGCTCAAGTGGGCAGTGCTGGTATGCCTGTGCATAATGTTCGCCGCACTGCTGATGGGCATTTTCCCGCTATTCAGTAGTCTCTAATAAACACGCATCACCCAACGCGATGCGCCCATTCATGGGTGCATCGCCTTTATCGTTCGAAGGAATACACATGGAATGGCTGACCAGCCCGGAAATCTGGGTTGCCTTTTTCACCCTCACGGCGCTTGAAATCGTCCTCGGGATCGACAACATCATCATGATATCGATCCTGGTCAGCCGCATGCCCAAGCACATGCAGCCACGCACCCGGATCTTCGGCCTGGCGCTGGCCATGGTCACCCGCATCATGCTGCTGCTGTCGATCACCTGGGTCATGCGCCTCACTGCCGACCTGTTCGTAGTGTTCGGCCAGGGTATTTCCGGGCGTGACCTGATCCTGTTCTTCGGTGGCCTGTTCCTGCTCTGGAAAAGCTCGCAAGAGATCTACCACGGCCTGGAAGGCGAGGATGAGAGCCCCGACGAGCCCAAAGGCGCTGGCGGCAAGTTCCTCTACACCATCATTCAGATCGCCATCATCGACATCGTGTTCTCGCTGGACTCGGTGATCACTGCTGTCGGCATGGTTTCGCACGTACCGGTGATGATTGCCGCCATCGTCGTTGCGGTGCTGGTGATGATGCTCTGCGCCGGGGCCATCAGCAATTTCATCGACAAGCACCCTTCGCTGAAGATGCTCGCGCTTTCCTTCCTGATCGTCGTCGGTACCGTGCTGATCGCCGAGTCTTTCGACGTTCACGTGCCGAAGGGCTATGTCTACTTCGCCATGGCGTTCTCACTGGCCGTGGAAGCGATCAACATCAAGATGCGCACCGCCATGGCGCGCAAGAAAGGCAAGGAGCACGACCCGGTGAAACTGCGCAAGGACATTCCGGGTCAATAACCATCCGTACGCGCCTTCATAAAGGGTCCTTCGGGGCCCTTTTTCGTGTACAGGCTTTCAAGACAGAAACATTTCAAATGCTTTGCCGACCATGCCAAGCTGGCGCGAGGTCCGCAAAACAACTAAAGCTTGAGTAAGCACTGGATCAAGAAACCCACCCCCGGGCCAGGCTTACGGCTTCACCTATTTTGGCTCCGCCACTGGAGCCCGATAACAAAAGGGGGGCTCGACCATGTTGACCCTGCTGAACCTGCTTTCCGCCGTGACCCTGCTGGTGTGGGGCACGCATATCGTGCGTACCGGCATCCTGCGGGTATTCGGTTCCAACCTGCGCCGCGTGCTCAGCCAGAACATGAACAAGCGGCCCCTGGCCTTCATCGCCGGCATCGTGGTTACCGCCGTGGTGCAAAGCAGCAACGCCACCGCGATGTTGGTGACCTCTTTCGTCGGCCAGGGGCTGATGGCCATGACCCCGGCCCTGGCGATCATGCTTGGCGCCGACGTCGGTACAGCGCTGATGGCCCGGGTGCTGACCCTTGACCTGTCGTGGCTGTCGCCGCTGCTGGTGTTCCTCGGGGTGATCTTCTTCCTCTCGCGCAAACAGACGCGCGCTGGCCAGCTGGGCCGCGTGGCGATTGGCCTGGGCCTGATCATCCTGGCGCTGGAGCTGATCGTGCAGGCAGCGACGCCGATCACCCATGCGCAAGGGGTGAAAGTACTGTTCGCCTCATTGACCGGCGACATCCTCCTCGACGCCCTGGTCGGCGCACTGTTCGCCATGATCTCCTACTCCAGCCTGGCCGCCGTGCTGCTCACCGCCACCTTGGCCGGTGCTGAAGTGATCAGTCTGCCGGTAGCCATCGGCCTGGTGGTCGGCGCCAACATCGGCAGCGGCCTGCTGGCGTTCCTCAGCACCAGCATGCAAAACGCCTCCGGCCGTCGCGTGGCCCTGGGCAGCCTGCTGTACAAGTTGATCGGCCTGTTGCTGATCATCCCGGTGCTGCACCCACTGGTGGAGTGGATGGACAGCCTGAGCTTCAGCCCGCAGGAGCTGGTGATCGGCTTCCACCTGCTCTACAACACCCTACGCTGTCTGATCATGCTGCCAACGGTCAAACTCATGGGCCGCCTGTGCAACGCGCTGTTGCCCGAGCGCGAGAACGCCAACGGCCAGATACGCGCACGCCATCTGGACGCCTCGGCGCTGACAACACCCAGCCTGGCCCTGGCCAATGCCGCCCGCGAAACCCTGCGCCTGGGCGATATCGTCGACAGCCTGCTGGAAGCCATGCTTGGTGCCCTGCGTGGGACCCACACGGCAATGCCGCAGCAAGTTCGGGCGTTGAGCGAGGATGCCGAAGCACTTTACAGTGCGATCAAACTGTACCTGGCCCAGATGCCACGGGAAGACCTCAGCGACCAGGACAATCGGCGCTGGGCAGAAATCATCGAGCTGGCGATCAACCTGAAGCTGGCGGGCGATCTCATCGAACGCATGCTGCGCAAGGTGCAGCAGCAGAAAACCAGCCAGCGCCGGGAGTTCTCTCAGGTCGGCCTGGAGGAACTCACCGGGCTGCAGGAGCAGTTGCTGGCCAATCTGCGCCTGGGGCTGTCGGTATTCCTCAGCGCCGACCCGGAAAGCGCCCGCCTGCTGCTGCGTGAAAAACGCCGCTTCCGCGCCCAGGAACGGCGCCTGGCCCATGCGCACGTCAGCCGCCTGCAGCGCAAGGTGGTGCAAAGTATCGAGACGAGTTCGCTACACTTGGAACTGATCGCAGACATGAAGCGGTTGAACTCTTTGTTCTGCAGCAGTGCCTATGTGGTACTGGGCGGCTCGGACACCGGAGGGCTGTTGCTAGACAGCGTACCGGACGAAGCCCGCCTGCCCTGATCCGCACACCTGGAGACCGTCGCTCGCCCATGCGTTGCCTGATGTTCGTTTGCCTGCTGATCTGCAGCCTGCCCTCATTTGCCCTCGATCGCTCGCGGGTCGAGGGTTACCTGTTGCCCAATGGCCTGCAGGTGATCCTGAAAACCGGTTACGAACGCGACCATGTGGCGATCCGCCTGGTAGTCGGGGTTGGCCTGGACGACTTCGACTGCGAGCAGAAAGAGCTGCCGCACCTGCTTGAGCACCTGTTGTTCACCGGGGTCGACGGCACCGGCGAGGGCGGCCTGGAAGAGCGCCTGCAGAGCCTGGGTGGCGAGTGGAACGCCTACACCAGCAGCGCCGATACCACCTTCGTCATCGAGGCGCCAGCACGCAACCAGCGCAAGGTGCTCGACCTGTTGCTGGCGATCCTGCGCGACACCCGCATCGACGCCAAGGCCCTGGCCACGGCCAAGCGCATCATCGAACGCGAGGATGGTGGCCACTATGGCCACCTGCAGCGCTGGCTCGACCGCCAGGACATCGGCCACCCGGCCAGCGATCAGCTGGCCACCGAGCTGGGCCTCAAATGCCCCGAGCGCTCCAACGTCGACGACATGACCCTGGAGCAGGTCCAGGCCCTGCGTGATCGCTGGTACGCCGCCAACAACATGACCCTCATCGTGGTGGGTGGCCTGGATCGGCTGTTGCCAGCCTACCTGGAACGCACTTTTGGCGAACTGCCTGCCACCGAGCCGGAAGAGCGGCGCAACCTCGAAAGCATCAGCCAACAGGCCGAGCAGCGCCGCGACCTGACCCGTGGCCTGCTGGGCGACAGCGTCAAACTGCATTGGCTGTTCATCGAGCCGGTCCTGGACAGTGAACACCAGCAGACCCTCGACCTGCTGTCGCGCTACCTCGATTGGGCCATCTATGACCAGCTGCGCCTTCGCAACGGTCTGTCGTACGGGCCATCGGCGCAGCGCGAGAGTTTTGGCGACAGCGGTATGCTCAGCCTCAATGCCGACCTCGAACGCGAAGACATCGACAAGGCCGTCAAGGTGATGCAGGCGTTGTTCGACCACCTGCGCAAGGAGGGCCTCGACCCGGATACCTTCGCCCGCATCAAGGACGCCGCCGTGGCCAAGGAAAGCTGGAGCACCCAGGGCAACAGTGCGCTGGCCGATTATTACTGGGGGGCGCTGAATGATTACACCAATGGCCGCTTTGCCGACCCGGCGCGCAAGCTGCGCCAGGTGACGCTGGCAGAGGCCAACGCGGCGTTGAAGGACCTGCTCAAGGACGAGGGCTACTTGCGTATCGAGAAGCCATTTCTGGGGTACGACGAGCTTTATGGCCTGATCGCCTTGCTGCTGGGGCTGATTTTGGCGTTAGGGCTGTTGCGTTGGCGGCGGCACAAGCCCGAACGACCGAGTGGTGCTACACGGCAGCAGTGAATCGGCGGTATTCTTTTGCCAGTACCGGCCCTTTCGCGGGCAAGCCCGCTCCTACAGGAAATCGCGTCCCTCTGTAGGAGCGGGCTTGCCCGCGAAAGGGCCGGCACAGCCACCTAAAATTCCTGTTGCCGACCCATGCCCCCAATACCCCATTTCGTCCAGCGCGTCATCGAGCTGCTCAAACGCTACCCCGGCGTCATCGCACTCGGTGGTTTTCTCTCCGGTATCGGCAGCTTCATTCTGGTCGACCGCCAGGCCAGCCTGGCCAGCTGGATCGCCATCCTCATGCTGGTCAGCTGGGTCTGGCTGATGCTGGAAAACACCCTGACCGGCCTGTTCGCGCGCACCTTCAAGCGCGAGATCCCGCAGCCACTGCTGCGCTACGCGACGCAGATGATCCACCAGGAAAGCCTGTTCTTCGTCCTGCCGTTCTTCTTCATCACCACCACCTGGAACAGCGGCCAGCTGGTGTTCACCGGCCTGCTTGGCGCCGCCGGGCTGATTTCGATCATCGACCCGCTGTACTACAAGTGGCTGGCCCCTCGGCGCTGGCTGTTCCTCGCGCTGCACACCCTGACGCTGTTCGCCGCGCTGCTCACCGCGCTGCCGATCATCCTGCACCTGACCACCGCTCAGAGCTTCAAGCTGGCATTGATTGCCGCGATGGCGCTGTCGTTCCCAAGCCTGCTCAGCAGCTTCCCGGTCACGACCTGGCGCCGCGGCATGGCGCTGGTACTGGTTACCCTGGCAGTGGGCGGCAGTGGCTGGTTGCTGCGCTCCTGGGTGCCACCGGCAACGCTGTGGATGACGGACGTGGCGGTCAGCACCGAAGTGCTCAATCGCCAGCCCGGCAAATCGCTCGAAGAGATTGCCGCCAGTCGCATCCGCAGTGGTGGCCTGTACGCCTATACCGCGATCAACGCGCCACGTGGCCTGGACGAGCGCATCTACCATGTGTGGCAGAAAGACGGCAAGGAAGTCGACCGCATTGCCCTGGACATCCATGGCGGGCGCAAGGAAGGCTACCGCGCCTGGACCCACAAGCAGAACTTCCCACCCAACCCGGTGGGCAAGTGGCAGGTGCGGGTGCTGACCGAAGATGGCCAGGTGATCGGCGTGCTGCGCTTCAAGGTGGTAGAAGACGCGCCTGCGCCGTGAGGCTGGCGCACGACAGCACATATTCAACAAACCGCTCCATGCCCGCTGCGCTATGATCAGCCTCTAGCCAAGTCGGATGCATGGAGCTCATGACCAACCCCAGCGCCACCCTGGACACCAGCTGCCAGCCGGCCTGCCTGCGGATCGCCGGTGACTGGACCCTGGCCCACTACGCCAGCCTCAAGCGCGACAGCGAGCGCCTGCGCACGCAATATGGCGCCGACACCCCTGCCGACCTCAGCCAGCTGGGCCGCCTGGATACCGCCGGTGCCTCGCTGCTGGCCGAACTGCTGGGCTCCGAGCGCCTTGCGCACTGCACCAACGACCTGCCCGAAGCCAGCCGCGCCCTGCTCGAGAATGTCTACTGCTCGGTGCAGGACTACTGCATCCCGATCAAGCAGCCCGAGCGCAACGTCCTGCTGGTGCTGCTGGAACGTATCGGTTGCGCAGTCGGCACACTGTGGCAGGACACCCTGCAGCTGCTCGGCTTCATTGGCCTGATCATCGAGACCCTGCTGCGCCGCCTGCTCCAACCTCACCGCTGGCGCGTCACCCCGGTGGTCGCGCACATCGAGCAGACCGGGCTGGACGCTGCTCCCATCGTCGCCTTGCTGACTTTCCTGGTCGGCGCGGTGGTGGCCTTCCTCGGCGCCACCGTGCTGGCTGCTTTTGGTGCAACGATCTTCACCGTCGACCTGGTGGCATTCTCGTTCCTGCGTGAATTTGCCGTGCTGCTGACGGCCATTCTCATGGCCGGGCGCACCGCCAGCGCCTTCACCGCGCAGATCGGCTCGATGAAGGCCAATGAAGAGATCGACGCCATCCGCACCCTGGGCCTCAACCCGATCGAGCTGCTGGTGGTGCCGCGGGTACTGGCACTGCTGATCTCGTTGCCGTTGCTGACCTTCGTCGCGATGATCTGCGGCATCGTCGGCGGTGCGGTGGTCTGCGCCCTGTCACTGGGCATCTCGCCGGCAATGTTCCTCTCGCTGCTGCAAACCGACATCGGCGTACAGCACTTTTTGGTCGGCCTGGCCAAGGCGCCGATCTTTGCCTTCCTCATCGCCGCCATCGGCTGCCTCGAAGGCTTCAAGGTCAGCGGCAGTGCTGAATCGGTCGGCGCCCACACCACCTCCAGCGTGGTGCAATCGATTTTCGTGGTCATCGTGCTGGATGCGGTGGCGGCACTGTTCTGCATGGAGATGGGCTGGTGAGTGGCCGGGAAGCGGTGATCGAAGCGCGGGGCATCTGCAACCGCTTTGGCAGTCAGGTGGTGCACCAAGACCTTGACCTGGACCTGTACCGCGGCGAAATCCTCGCAGTGGTGGGCGGATCGGGTAGCGGCAAATCGGTGTTGCTGCGCAGCATCATTGGCCTGCGGCGGCCCGAGGAGGGGCAGATCAAGGTGTTCGGCGAAGACCTGGCCGGATTGCGCGAAGAACAGCGTTCGCTGATCGAACGCCGCTTTGGCGTGCTGTTTCAGAAAGGCGCGCTGTTTTCGTCACTGACCATCACCGAAAACGTCGCGCTGCCATTGATCGAGCATGCCGGCCTGTCGCGCGTCGATGCCGAGCACCTGGCGGGGGTCAAACTCGCCCTGGCCGGCCTGCCGATTTCCGCCGCCGACAAATACCCCTCGTCGCTCTCTGGCGGCATGATCAAGCGTGCAGCCCTGGCTCGCGCCCTGGCGCTGGACCCGGACATCCTGTTCCTCGACGAACCCACCGCCGGCCTCGACCCGATCGGCGCCGCTGCCTTCGACCAGCTGATACTGACCCTGCGCGATGCCCTGGGCCTGAGCGTGTTCCTGATCACCCACGACCTCGACACCCTCTACACCATCACCGACCGCATCGCCGTGTTGTCGCAGAAGAAAGTCCTGGTCGCCGGCCCATTGGCCGAGGTCGAACAGACCAATGACCCCTGGATACACGAATACTTTCATGGCCCTCGCGGGCGCGCGGCCGAACACGCCGCCGCCAGCGCCGGGCAGGAGCGCTGAACGATGGAAACCCGAGCTCATCACGTCCTGATTGGCCTGGTCACCGTGCTGGTGGTGGCTGGCGCCATGCTGTTCGGCCTGTGGCTGACCAAGTCCAGCGTCGACGACGCCTTCAAGGACTACGAAGTGGTCTTCAACGAAGCAGTTTCTGGTCTGTCGCGGGGCAGCCCGGTGCAGTACAACGGCATCAAGGTCGGCGATGTCACCAGCCTGCGTCTGGACCCGAAAGACCCGCGCCGGGTGCTGGCCCGGGTACGCCTGAGCGGCGATACACCGGTCAAGGAAGACACCCAGGCCAAACTGACCCTGGCTGGGGTCACCGGCAACTCGTTCATCCAGCTCAGCGGCGGCACGCCGCAAAGTCCGGAGCTCAGGGGCAAGGACGGCAAGCTGGCGGTGATCGTCGCCTCGCCTTCACCGATCTCGCGTCTGCTCAACGACAGCAGTGACCTGGTGACCAACATCAACCTGCTGCTGCACAACGCCACGCAGATGTTCTCGGACAGCAACATCGAGCACCTGAGCAATACCCTGGCCAACCTCGACAAGACTACCGGTGCCTTCGCCAACCAGAACGGCGGCATCAGCGAGGCGATCTCCCAGCTGGCCCAGGTCGGCAAGCAGGCCAACGCCACACTGGCCGAAACCCAGGCGCTGATGCGCAACGCCAACGGCCTGCTTGGCGCGCAGGGCAAACAGGCCATCGGCAGCGCAGAGCAGGCCATGCAGTCGTTGGCCGAAAGCGCCGCGACCCTCAACAGCCTGCTGCAGGACAACCGCCAGTCCATCGATGACGGCGCCCAAGGGCTCAACCAGCTGACCCCGGCCATCCGCGAGCTGCGCGAAACTCTCAATTCGCTCAAGGGCATATCACGGCGCCTGGAAGCCGACCCGAGCGGCTATCTGCTTGGCCGCGACAACAACAAGGAGTTCCAGCCATGACCCCATCGCTGCGCCTGCTGGCCTTGGCGGCCACCTTGAGCCTGGCCAGCGCCTGCTCGATCCTGCCGCAGAGCGAGCCTGTGGATATCTACCGCCTGCCGGTCAACCAGACCAGCCACGGCAGCCAGCCGGTGGACTGGTCACTGCGCCTGAACAAGCCGCTGGCCAGCGAAGTGCTGGCCGGGCCACGCATCGCCGTCATACCCCAAGGGGATGTGATCAGCAGCTACAAGGGCGCCCGCTGGAGCGACCCGGCCCCGCTGCTGGTGCGCAACCGGCTGCTCGATGGCTTTCAGCGCGATGGGCGGGTGCAGCGGTTGAGCGCTGACGACAGCAACCTGCAGGCCGATTACGAGCTGAGCGGCGAGCTGCAGGCGTTCCAGAGCGAGTATCAGCCAGGCGGCAAGGTGGAAGTGGTGATCCGCTACGACGCACGCCTGGTGCAAGGCCGCAGCCAGCGCATCCTCACCAGCAAGCGCTTCGAAGTGCGCCAGCCACTGGCAGACACCCAGGTGTCAGCCGTGGTCGCCGGTTTCGGCGCGGCCAGCGATCAGCTGGCCGCGCAGGTGGTGAACTGGACCGTGGCGCAAAGCGCACTTGCTCAGACTCGGGCTCAGACTCAGGCAAAGAACCAATAGCAGACGCAGATGGCCGCGATGACACCCGACAGCTCGGCCAGCAACGCGCAGCCGACAGCGTGGCGCACACGCTGGATGCCGACCGCGCCGAAATACACCGCCACCACGTAGAAGGTGGTTTCGGTGCTGCCCTGAATGGTCGCTGCCACCAAGGCCGGGAAGCTGTCGACGCCGTGGGTCTGCATAGTTTCGATCAGCATGGCCCGCGCCGCGCTGCCGGAGAACGGCTTGACCAGTGCGGTGGGCAGGCCCTCGACGAAGCGGGTATCCAGGCCCATCCAGTTGACCGCGTGGCGGATGCCGTCCAGGGCCAGTTCGAGTGCGCCTGAAGCCCGCAACACGCCCACCGCGACCAGCATCGCCACCAGGTAGGGCAGCAGGCTCTTGGCCACATCGAAACCTTCCTTGGCACCCTCGACGAAGGTTTCATACACCTGTACCCGCTTCAACGCGCCGATCACCAGGAACAGGATGATCACCCCGAACAACGTCAGGTTGCCGAGGATCGACGACAGGCTGGCCAGCGCAGCGGCCGACAGGGTACCCAGGAAGGCCATGAAGCCACCCAACAGCAGTGCACCGGGGATCAGGTAGGCGAGCACCACCGGGTCCCAGAGGCGCAGGCGCTGCATCACGGCCACCGACAGCAGCCCGACCAGGGTCGAGGCACTGGTCGCCAGCAGGATCGGCAGGAACACCAGGGTAGGGTCGGTGGCGCCTTGCTGGGCGCGGTACATGAAGATGGTCACCGGCAGCAGGGTCAGCGACGAGGCATTGAGCACCAGGAACAGGATCTGCGCATTACTGGCCGTGGTGCTGCTCGGGTTGAGCTCCTGCAGCGCTCGCATGGCCTTCAGGCCGATCGGCGTGGCGGCGTTGTCCAGGCCCAGGCCGTTGGCGGCGAAGTTCATGGTGATCAGGCCCAGGGCCGGGTGGCCGGGTGGCACTTCCGGCATCAGGCGGGCGAACAGCGGCCCCAGCACCTTGGCCAGCCATTCGACGATGCCGGCCTTTTCGGCGATCTTCAGGAAGCCCAGCCACAGGGTCAGGGTGCCGAACAGCAGGACCATGACCTCTACCGACAGCTTGGCCATGGCGAAGATGCTCTCGACCATCGCGGCGAAGATGCCGGCGTTGCCACCGACCAGCCACTGGGCCAGGGCGGAGACGGCCGCCACCAGGAAAAAGCCGAGCCAAAGGCCGTTGAGCATCCGTGTGTTCCCCCTCGAAAATGCCCGAATGATAGCGTATCGAAGCCCGCCACTGGCGACCGAGATTCCCTGTAGGAGCGGCCTTGTGTCGCGAAAGGGTCGCGAAGCGGCCCCGGCAATTTCTGCTTCGAAGCTGAAAGTCTGGGGCCGCTGCGCGACCCTTTCGCGACACAAGGCCGCTCCTACAAGGGGTCGCAAATAGCTTGGGGATTACCCACAAACAACAAAAAGCCCCGACGAGTCGGGGCTTTCCGGTTCAGCGCATTAGTCTCAGCGCTTGGCGGCTTCGCCTACCAATGCCGCTTTCTGCTTGTCCGCCATCAGCGAGGCATAGTACTGCTCGCCCTTGGCGGCGTCGTACATGCCTTCCCAACGGGCAATCACCAGGGCTGCCAGGGCGTTACCGATCACGTTCAAGGCGGTACGGGCCATGTCCATGATGCGGTCGACACCGGCGATGAAGGCCAGGCCTTCCAGTGGGATGCCCACGCTGCCCAGGGTGGCCAGCAGCACCACGAAGGACACGCCCGGTACGCCCGCGATGCCTTTGGAGGTGACCATCAGGGTCAACACCAGCAGCAGCTGCTGGCTCCAGGACAGGTCGATGCCATACAGCTGGGCGATGAAGATGGCCGCGATGCTCTGGTACAGGGTCGAGCCGTCGAGGTTGAACGAGTAGCCGGTCGGTACCACGAACGAGCAGATCGACTTCGGTGCACCGTACTTCTCCATCTTCTCGATCACGCGCGGCAGCACGGTTTCGGAGCTGGAGGTGGAGTAGGCGAGGATCAGCTCATCTTTCATGATGCGCATGATCTTGATGACCGAGAAGCCGAACAGTCGCGCTACCAGGCCCAGCACCATGAATGCGAAGAAGGCGATGGCGAAGTACACCAGCAGCACCAGCTTGGCCAACGGCAGCAGCGAACTGAAACCGAAGTTGGCAACGGTCACGGCAATCAGGGCGAACACACCGATCGGGGCGTAGTTCATGATCATGTGGGTGACCTTGAACATGGTTTCCGACACGGCCTGGAAGGTACGTACCAGTGGCTCGCGCAGGTCGGCCTGCAGGCTCGACAGGCCGAGGCCGAACATCACCGAGAAGAAGATGATCGGCAGCATTTCGCCACGCATCAGCGCTGCGAAAATGTTCGACGGAATCAGGTTGAGCAGAGTCTCGATGAACGCGTGTTCATGCTGCACCTCGGCCGCGGTGGCCTGGTACTTGGAGATGTCGACGGTACCCAGGGTACTCATGTCGATGCCGGCGCCCGGGTGGAACAGGTTGGCCAACACCAGGCCGACAACGATGGCGATGGTGGTCACCACCTCGAAGTAGAGGATGGTCTTCAGGCCGATGCTGCCCAGTTTCTTCGCATCGCCAACCCCGGCGATACCCACGATCAGCGACGAAATCACGATCGGGACGACGATCATCTTGATCAGGCGAATGAAGATGTCACCGGCGGGCTGGAGGACGTTGCTGATCCACCAGGCCTTTTCCGCGCTGAAGTGGTTCAGTAGCGCGCCGACTGCAACGCCCAGGACCAGACCGATGACGATCTGCCAGGCGAGGCTCAGTTTTGCCTTCTTCATGTCTTTACCCTTTGTTCTAGTGGTCACGGGTGCCGACCGGAAAAGCGCGTAACAGAGCCGTTGGCAACGTCACGGGGAGCTTTTGGCTTCCGTCCGGAGACCTCGTGTAAGGACACCGCGAGCGAGCGACACCGCGCTCGGGCCAGCGAAAAAGGCGGCAACTATTGCGATGGGGAAGGCTGAAATCTAATGCCGGAAACGCATACCCCATGCCGATCCGGCATGGGCAAGGATGCCAGAATACGCCGCATGTAAGTCATTGATTTCTAACGTTCGGAAAACCGAACAAGACCAAACCGCCATATTTCGGCAGTTTTGTCGGACTACAGGTAGGGGGTAAAAACGGCTTGTTCGACAATCCGAATGGCCGAAATGACACGTGCAAGGCACCTTTGACGACCGAAAAAAACTTGATGTACGGTCACTACAAAATGTGTCTTGCAGGTCGATTCCTGAAAGGAATCAGCAAATGAGGACATGGCGCCTCGGAAGCCAGGCCTGGTTCAGGTGTTTGTCAGACACGCCTGACCTGAAACTTCCGATTCTGCCTTTTCCTGACCCGGCCCAATACTGGAGGTACTCCCTGTACCCCTAGGCCACTCCGATCCTGCAACAATCAGAACAGCCCGGCCCCCTGGTCATGCGCCGCCCCTCCTCGAGGCGGCGCATCATAGAAGCGAGAAAGATAGAAAGGTTCCGCTTCTATTGCATGACAGCGCGCGACCGCTGGTCAGTACCAATTCGGGTCGCGCTTGAGTTGCTCCTGCAACATCGCCTTCATGCCGTCGTCCGGCTCACCCAGCCAGCGATACTGCGCATGGCGGGTCGGCGACTTGTCCTTGGGCAAACCCTCGGGTACTTCCACGAGCATGCCGTAGGCATCGTCCTTGTCCCAGCTGAACGCCACGATCAAGCGCTTGTAAGTGCAGTTCTGCGCCGACTCGCACAGCGGGCCGACCAGGTACTTGTCGCCGTCTTCAGTAACGGCAGACATCTGCTCCTGACCGGTTCCACTGAGGTTGATCACCCAGTCGGGCAAGCGTTCCTCGCCCTTGATCGTGTCCTGCCAGGTTTCCCGGTATTCGGGGTCCGAGCCGAGCAACTGCTCGACCCGGACTTGACCGTCATTGGCCGCCAGCGCCGCCGTGCTGCCGCCCCACATAAGGGCTGCAGCCGCCAGGGCTGTACAAAGCTTCCTGCTCATCTTCAACCTCGACCACGTCCAAAGAAGAAGGAGGCTACGAACAGGACCAGGAAGACAATGAACAGGATCTTCGCGATACCCGTAGCGGCGCCAGCGATACCACCGAAGCCCAGCACAGCGGCGACAATGGCGATGATGAGGAAAGTGATAGCCCAACTCAGCATGATGCTTCTCCTTTCTTTTTTGAAATCGGTTCACCCGGTGTCTCAGAACACCCAACGCTGTTGAGGAGCGACGGTATCCACAGTGGCCGGGGAGGTGTTGGCGGCAGGCCGCTGCCCAACCGGTTCGGCGGCTTTCACCAGGGTGTTGGCGCGGGTTGCCTGAATCTGCGACAGCAGCGCGGTTTGCGCTGCCACCTGATCGGCCAGGCGCGCGGTCTGCCAGCTGTAGTAAAAGAGGCCAGCGGCCAAGGTCAGCAGCAACGACATGCCAAGGATCAGGAACTGACGTACGGGCAGTGCGGCATTCAGCGAGCGGTTGACGGATGGGCGGTTCATGCCGGCTTCTCCTGCTGTAATTTTTCTGTTCAAACCTGAACAAGTAATTGCAGCCTGCATGCCAGCCCATCAAATCAATTAAAATCCATATAAATCAATGAGTTAGAGATATGTCTCGCGTTCATCGGGGACGTATCCTGCACGATACCCCTCTCTGCGTCGTGCGAATTGCACGACTCAGCCCTCGACCTTGGTCGCCACTTTGAGCAGGTCGGCGTCAACTCCCCGGACTCCGATGATCTGCCGTGCGATATCCACGGCAATGGACTTCTGCTCGCTGCTGACCACCTCGCCCGTAAGCCGGACCATGCCGTGGTCACTGGTCACCTTGATGTTCAGCACGTCCAGATTGCGGCTGAAGCGGAAACTGTTCTCAATCTTGTCGACCACCCAGCTGTCGCTCGGCTGGGGGCCACTGGGCACATCCACCGGGGTCTCCCGTGCCTTGGCCATGGCTGCCGTATCCAGGCTGACCAGGTTGTTCACCAGATGCACGCCGTCTGTAGTACGCGCCACCACACCGGCCAGTTCCTTCGCCTCGGCGCTGTCGACCTTGCCACGCAGGGTCACCACGCCTTCATTGCTTTGCACCTCGATAGCTGCTTTTTCCGTGATTTTGCTCCACAGCAAACGGGCGCGTATCACGGCTGCCAAGGTCGCATCCTCCAGGCGCTGGGCATAAGCGCGCAGCTCCAGCGGGCGCTCGACCAGTTCGGCATTGACCCGCAACTGGTTGTCGACCTGCTCGATACCCCGCGTGGCCAGCGCCACATGCTCGGCCAACTGCCGTTCCACGTCGTTCTCCACTTCACCCGACAGCCGTGCCCGCGGGCCTTCGACTGCGACCTCGATACGGAACGGGTTGAGCATGCGGTTGAGGCTCAGCGCCGTTTGCACCGAGCCCTCTAGTCGGGCGTCGTGAGCAGGGTCGGCAGAAGCAGGTGTGCAAACGGACAGCAAGGTGGCCGCCAACACGGTCATTCGAATGAGAGGGGACACGGGGTACCTCCTTTTAGTTGGCAAAAGCTGAAAATCGTCGCAACCAATGTGCCAGCGTGTTGCTCTAAGAAAATCATCGAGATATCCGGCTTCACGGCACGATTTGGCCATTGGCTAGCATGCAAAGGACAGAATCCTTCACAATTGACCGTGCAACTTGCCCGATTTTTCCCACACTAATTAAAGATCTACCCGAAGGAGCACAGGAAATGGAATCAGCCCAGGACAACCAAGGCCGCATTCTGCTGGTGGATGACGAGTCTGCGATCCTGCGCACCTTCCGCTACTGCCTGGAGGACGAAGGTTACAGTGTCGCCACGGCCAACAGTGCCGCGCAGGCTGACGCCTTGCTGCAGCGCCAGGTGTTTGACTTGTGCTTCCTCGACTTGCGTCTGGGCGAGGATAACGGCCTCGACGTACTGGCGCAGATGCGCATTCAAGCACCGTGGATGCGCGTGGTGATCGTCACCGCGCATTCGGCGATCGATACCGCTGTCGATGCCATCCAGGCTGGCGCCGCCGATTATCTGGTCAAACCCTGCAGCCCCGACCAGCTGCGCCTGGCCACCGCCAAGCAGCTTGAAGTCCGCCAGCTCTCGGCGCGCCTGGAAGCCCTCGAAGGTGAAGTGCGCAAGCCCAAGGACGGCCTCGACTCGCACAGCCCGGCGATGATGGCCGTGCTGGAAACTGCCCGCCAAGTGGCGACCACCGATGCCAACATCCTCATCCTCGGCGAGTCGGGTACCGGCAAGGGCGAACTGGCCCGTGCCATCCACGGCTGGAGCAAGCGGGCGCGCAAGGCCTGTGTGACCATCAACTGTCCCTCGCTGAATGCCGAGCTGATGGAGAGCGAACTGTTCGGCCATACCCGCGGCGCTTTCACCGGCGCCAGTGAAAGCACGCTGGGCCGCGTCAACCAGGCGGACGGCGGCACGCTGTTTCTCGATGAAATCGGCGATTTCCCGCTGACCTTGCAACCCAAGCTGCTGCGCTTCATCCAGGATAAGGAATACGAGCGGGTAGGCGACCCGGTCACCCGCCGCGCCGATGTGCGCATCCTCGCGGCGACCAACCTCAACCTTGACGACATGGTGCGCGAGAACCGCTTCCGCGAAGACCTTCTGTACCGCCTAAACGTCATTACCCTGCACCTGCCGCCGCTACGTGAGCGCAGCGAGGACATCCTGACCCTGGCCGACCGCTTCCTGGCCCGCTTCGTCAAGGAATACTCCCGCCCGGCCCGTGGCTTCAGTGACGAAGCGCGCAGCGCGCTGCTCAACTATCGTTGGCCAGGCAACATCCGCGAACTGCGCAACGTGATCGAACGCGCCAGCATCATCTGCCCGCAAGAGCGCGTCGAGATCAGCCACCTTGGCATGGGCGAGCAGCCCACCGGCAATGCGCCTCGGGTAGGGGCGGCCATGAGCCTTGATGAACTGGAGCGCGCGCACATCGGCGCAGTGCTGGCAGCCAGCGATACCCTTGATCAGGCCGCCAAGACCCTCGGCATCGACGCGTCGACCCTTTACCGCAAGCGCAAGCAGTACAACCTATGAAGCTGCCCATGAAGCTGCGCACCCGGCTCTTTCTCAGCATCTCGGCCTTGGTGACCGTAGCCCTGTTGGGCCTGTTGCTGGGATTGGTGAGCGTGTTGCAGATGGCCACGGTGCAGCAACAGTCGGTGCGTGAAACCACCCAGGCGCTGGAAGTGGGCCTGAAGCTGCGGCAGAACCTCGGCGAGCAACTGACCCTGCTACTGGACGAGGGTACCGCTGCGGACAACCTGAAGGCGCTGCAGGACAACTTCCAGGCGCTACTCAACGACGGTTTGGCGCAAAGCGGCGAGCGCAGCGGTTTCAGCAAGGCCAGCAGCAACTACCAGGCGTTTCTGCAGGCTTACCGCGACAGCCCGGCACCCGCCCGCAGCATGGGCGCGGAACAACCATTGGGCGCTGCATTCAACCAAGTACGCAGTGACCTGATCGATTCGCACAAGCAAGCCCTCGAGCACATCACCCGAAGCGGAGAGCACACCCGTGATCAGGCCTTGCTGGTCAGCGGCGTGCTGGGCCTGATGGGGCTGGTGGTGCTGGTACTCGGTTTCGTCACTGCACACAATATCGCCCGCCGCTTCGGCCAGCCGATCGAGGCCTTGGCCAAGGCTGCCGACCAGCTCGGCCAAGGTGATTTCGAAATCACCTTGCCGGTCACTCAAGCCATCGAGCTCAACCAGCTGACCCGCCGCTTCGGGTTGATGGCCGACGCCATGCGCAAGCACCAGGCCACCAATGTCGATGAACTGCTGGCCGGCCAGCAGCGACTGCAAGCGGTACTCGACAGCATCGATGACGGTTTGCTGATCATCGACCGTCAGGGGCAGCTGGAGCATCTCAACCCGGTTGCCCAGCGGCAGCTGGGCTGGAACAGCAGCCGTGTCGGCAGCAGCCTGGCCGAAGCCCTGCAGCGTCCAGAGCTGGAACAACAACTGCGCCAGGTGCTGCGTGGTGGCAGTCTGGATCGCCCACCTGACGACCTGAGCATCGAGGTCGATGAAGAATCTCGCCTGCTGACCTACAGCCTGACGCCGGTCAGCCATCCGCAAGGGCCGATTCTGGGTGCGGTGATGGTGTTGCACGATGTCACCGAGCAACGAGCCTTCGAGCGCGTCCGCAGCGAATTCGTGCTACGTGCCTCGCATGAATTGCGCACCCCCGTGACGGGCATGCACATGGCATTCGGCTTGCTGCGCGAGCGGCTGAAATTCCCGCCCGAGGCTCGCGAAAGCGATCTGCTGGAGACCATCGGCGAGGAAATGCAGCGCCTGACCCAGCTGATCAACGACCTGCTCAACTTCTCGCGCTACCAGAGCGGCTTGCAGAAGCTCGAACTCGCCCCGTGTGCCATCGACGAATTGCTGGAAAAGGCGCAAGCACGTTTCAGCGAACAGGCAGCCAGCAAACAGATCGAACTGATCAAAGCCCTGGAGCCACCATTGCCACGCATCCAGGCCGACGTGGCGCAACTCGACCGGGTGCTGGACAACCTGCTGCACAACGCCATTCGCCATACCGCCAGCGGCGGGCGCATCCGCCTGCACGCACGGCGACACGCGGAGCGAGTGATCATCAGTGTCGAGGACAATGGTGAAGGCATCGCCTACGGTCAGCAGGGGCGGATCTTCGAACCGTTCGTGCAGGTGGGGCGCAAGAAAGGTGGCGCCGGGTTGGGGCTGGCGCTGTGCAAGGAGATCGTGCAATTGCATGGGGGACGCATGGGCGTTTTTTCCCGGCCAGGGCAGGGCACACAGTTTTACATGGCCCTTCCTGCCTAAGCTTGCCCGCCGTCAGGGCTCATCATCGATCCGTGCCCGCCGTGGCTGCCGGCCGCGGGTGACCAGTTCGGCAAACTGCCGGGCATTGAGCGGGTGGGCAAACAGCCAGCCCTGCCCGTAGTTCACCCCCTCGCTGTTGAGCAGCACCGCCTGCGCCTCGCATTCGATGCCCTCGGCTATCACCCGCAGATGCAGGTCGTGGGCCATGCGAATGATATGCGGTGCCACACCGCTGCTGGCGGCGTCATGCCCAAGGGCATCGATGAACGCCTTGTCGATCTTCAGGCAATCCACTGGCAAGGTCTGCAGGTAGGCCAGGCTGCAATAGCCTGTGCCGAAATCGTCGATCAGCACCTGGTGCCCAACCGCTCGCAGTGCCTGCAGGTTATCCCGCGCCACCACCACATCGATCAGGCCACGTTCAGTGACTTCGAAGGCGATCTGGCTGGCGGCGACGCGGTGCAGCGCCAGCAACCGCGCCGCCACCCGGCCGATACGCGGCACCATCACATCGCACGCCGCCAGGTTGACCGAGATGTACAGGTTCCGATGCGAACGCAATAACTGGCCTAATTGCTCCAGCACGCGCTGCAGCACGAAATCGGTGATCTGACGGATCTGCCCGGTATTTTCCGCCAGGGGGATGAATAAATCCGGGCTGGTCAGCGAACCGTCCGGGCGACGCCAGCGCACCAAGGCCTCGGCACCGACACAGCGGCGGCTGTCGAGCTCGATGATCGGCTGATACAGCACCTGCAGCTCGCCCCGGCGCAGGGCATTCTGCAGTTCGGAACTCATCGAGCGCCGCTGCAGGATCAGCTGCAGCACCAGCCAGCCGATGCAGCAGGCGGCCAGCACACTGCCCGGGAACAGCAGCCAGAGCATGCCGTTCATGCGCAACGGCAAGCTGGCGCGCGGCGCGATCAGCACCAGCTGGTAATCCGGCGACTTGGTCGGCATGCGATAGATCAGACGATCACGCAGTTCGAACAAGGACTTCTGACTGGCAGGCGGCCAGCCGCTTGTTGGCGGCCAGGCCTGTGGCGGGCCCAGTACCGGAATTGCGCGGGTACCGTTATCCAGCACCACCAGCAAGCTGCCGCCCGGTGGCAGGTCGACCACGTCGGTCAGGTGCCCGCGTGAAGTAGACACCAGGAAATTACCCCGGGCGAGCATCAACGCGGCGAGGTTTTCGTTGGGTTCGGTGGTGGTATTGAGCCAATAGCTGTAGGTAGGGCCCTGGATATCCGGGGCTCGGGTTGGCACGAAGGCCCTTGCACCGCCGCGGTTGGAGCAGGCGACATTGGCATCCACATAAGCTGCTTCATAGATGAAGCGTGAACCCAGGCCGACCTGCTGCAACACCGAAATCATCGCCGGGCTGCAGCCGCGCAGCGACTGCGCCTGCAATTCGTCCACGCCCTCACGCAGTTGGCCGAACACTTGCTCCAGGCGGTCGAGAAAGCGCTCGCCCTGGGCATTCATCTGCGCGCTCTCGCTCTCCTTCATCTGCTGCAGCGCGATACCGATGCTGGCGGTCAGCAAAACGGCGGCGCTGGCCAATGCTGCCAGGGAGGCCAGCATCCAGGGGCGGTAAAAAAATTGGCGCAACGCAGAAATCAGGGCAGACATGGGCAGCATCCAGTTGATTAACAAGGTATAGCAACTGGAATGAGAATCGGCGCTGCCGTTTGGCGCCCGGATATCATTCGCCCTAGCGCATGCGGTTGAGCACCGACAGGATGGCCGCAGTCTGCGCGTCCGGCATGCCATCGAAACGCTGAGGACGGAAGCGCATCTGGAAGGCGGCGATGACGTGCCGCGTGGTTACATCGAGCTGCCCCGTCTGCTCGAGGGCATAGCCAAAGCGCGCCAGCTCCTGCTGGTACCAGCCGACGGTCGGCGGGTTGACGTTGAAGTAGGCCTGCTGGCGGGCCACGGCATTAGGCTCGGGCCAGACCCCGAGGCCTGCATCTGCCAGGCGCTTCCAGGGGAACAACGGGCCAGGGTCGAGCTTGCGCGACGGGGCAATGTCGCTGTGACCGATGATGTGCCGCGGCTCGATGTTGTTGCGCTTGACGATGTCCTTGAGCAAAGCGATCAAGGACTGGATCTGCGCTTCGCTATAGGGGTACCAGACGCGACCATTGGCGGTCTCGTCGAACCCCGGGTTGACGATTTCGATGCCGATGGAGCTTGAGTTCAGCCAGGTGCGCCCCTGCCACTGACTGTCGCCGGCATGCCAGGCGCGGCGATTCTCGTCGACCAGCTGGTAGACCGTGGCCGGGCCGTCGCCGATCAGGTAATGGGCACTGACTTCGCCATGGGTCAGCAACGCCAGCGAACGCTCGAGCGAGGCGTTGGTGTAATGCAGGACGACAAACTGGATACGGTTGTCCTGGTTGGCGGAAGGGTGGCTGCGGTCGATGCGCAGGCCGGTCGAGCAACCGGCAAGAATCAGAAGCAACAGCCCGGCAAAAAACGTTTTCATGGCAGAGGAGCACATAGTCAGAGTCAATGGCGACAGCGCTACAGTATAACGTGCTCCTCCGGTTTAGGTGTTTCTACCGCCGGAATGTCAACGGCTGCACATCACCAGGAACTCCAGCGAGTTGTCACCGCTCGCCCCCAAGTGGTCGACCAGTTGGGTCATCACATTGACCGTCTCGGCCAAAGGTTTTCCAATCACCTTCGCCTGACCATGCAATTGCCGCTCATAAGTGCTGACATCGATCGGCGAAACGCTGCAAAAGCCCGGGTCCTTGTGCACGATTCGCGTGTTCAGCTTCAGCTTGTACTGGCTGAAGTAATTCTCCTGCGGCTGGTGGTCGACTTCGGTGATCCACTGCGGCAACTGTCTGAGCACCTTGCCATCCGCCGACACATGGGCCGTCATCAGGTCTTCATTGGCAAAGGCGGCGCTCTGGAAAGCCGCGCTCAAGGCGAGCATCATGAGCCCTTTACTCATCTTCATCTTTCTACTCCGGTCTGGTCGACTTTGCCGGCCTGAATATCAGGTAGGCGGGGCGTCATTGTCAGAATCAGACAGGGCTTGGATGGGGTATCTATTTACGCTGACAGCACGCGGTTTCTGCCTTGATCCTTTGCGCGGTACAACGCAGCATCGGCGCGCTTTAGCACCTGATCGCCACGTTCACCAGAGCGGAAGGCGCTCAAGCCGATGGATGTGGTGATGACCACGCGTTGCCCCTTGAAATGGAACGGGCAGGCCTCGATCGCCGCACGTAGCGCTTCGGCAACCTGGGCAGCGGCTGCAGGGGACGTCTGCGGCAACAACAGCACGAACTCTTCGCCGCCAAACCGGGCGATGAAATCACGTGCGCGCAGGCGCTTGCGCAGCTGGTCGGCAACGATCTTCAGCACTTTGTCGCCGGCCAGGTGGCCGTAACTGTCATTGATGCGCTTGAAGTGGTCGAGGTCGAGGATGGCCATGGCCAGGTGGCCGCCGTTCTCCTGCCAGTCAAGCATTTCGCGCTCGACCTGCTCGGTCCAGGCTGCGCGATTGGGCAAGCCCGTCAGCGGGTCGATCAATGCCTTCTGCCGCTGTTCCTCCAGGTGTTCACGATAACCCAGCGCTTCCTGCTCCATGCTGGCGACCCGCTCGGCCAGGCCCTGCAGGCGTCCGGCAAGCTCCTGCTCGCGGCGGTCACGCTCATGCTGGTGCTCGTCCATGGTGCCAAGCAGTGTTTCCAGGCGGTTTTCCAGGATGTGCTTGAGGCTGTCCACATCCACCGCGCCCTGCACGCTGCTTTGCAGGCCATCGACCTGTTCGCGCAGCTGGCTGTCCAACTCGCGCGCGGCGGAGCTGTTGTCGGCATGGCCAGCGCTGGCCTCGTGCAGGTGGCTCTGGAAGCTGTCGAGGCGCTCGTTGAGCTGCTGCAGGTAAGTCTCGAATTCGTGCTGTCCGCTGTCGGTGATCGCCAGCATGAGCACGGCCAAGTCGTCGAGCACCGGGATCAGTTCGTACCAGTTCAGCCCGCGTGCCACCCGTTCGCGCATTTCCAGGGCCTGAGCCTTGTGGCGTTCCGGCAGGCTGAGGTCATCAAGCAGGCCGATCAGCGTCTGCTCGATGTGCGCGGCGACCTGGCTGTAAGGCGGCTCTACCGCATCGGGAAGGGCGTACGGGCCGTCTTCAGCGAAGACTGCCTCAAGTGTCGCCAGCGCCGGGGCTTCCAGCTGCTCAGGCTGCTCCTGCACTTCGGCAGGCTCGTCGGCCTGCGGCTCAGGTTCGGGTTGAGCGACCACCACCTGTTCGACACCCTGAGACGGTGCAAGCACCTCCGGCACGGCTGCATCTACAGCCTGCTCAGCTTCAGGTTCAGGGACTGGCGCAGCTTCTGGCAGAGGCTGCAGTTCGTCGACATCACGCGGCGGCAAATCCACCAGCACAGGCCCATCCGGCTGTGACAGGACTGCGGTCGGAGCAATCTCGGGCTGATCTTGAATGGCCTGAACGGCTTCAGGCTGAGGCTCGCCAGAGTGATTCCCGAACAGACGTTGCAGCAAGCCAGGCCTGGCCTCGTCATCCGCCTTGCCGAGGGCAGAAAGGGCACGGCCCTGCAAACCACTGAGCTCACCCAGCAAAGGCGGCAGTTCACGTGACTGGGCGACACCACCATCGAGCTTCTTCGCCAGTTTTTTCAAAGGCC
Source organism: Pseudomonas sp. NPDC089996 (assembly GCF_044748405.1). Lineage (NCBI taxonomy): Bacteria > Pseudomonadati > Pseudomonadota > Gammaproteobacteria > Pseudomonadales > Pseudomonadaceae > Pseudomonas > Pseudomonas sp. NPDC089996. The sequence continues at coordinate 37,210 of NZ_JBIVGA010000001.1, forward strand.
GGGCAACGTCACCGGGCAACGGTAAACCCTGAAGCTGGGTAACCAGCGCATTCAGGGCATCACTGACCTGGTTCATGCGGGTTTCCCGGCGCTGCTCGGAATCCAGTACGGCCTTCTCCAGACGCGGGATCAGCCCGGCAAGGCCGGCATCCATGTTGTCGCTGCGGATGACCTCGCGCATTTCCTTCATGCACTGGTCGACGGCCTTGTCACTGCCTTCGGCCGCCAGAGTACTGCGCACCAGGCCACGACGCAGCAGGTCAAGTCGCGCGTCCCAGCGACGCTCAAGCTTTTCCTGCTGTTCGATGCTTTTCAGGTATTTTTCTTTCCAGCGCTCGGCTTCTTCGGTCATGCCTGGATCCGCGACGGGTAATGCAACTGTGGGCGGTTGATTAAACGCTGTCGGCGCGCCCCTCGAAGACTTGAGGGCTTGCCGCGCTTCAGCTGATCTAGCTCAAGATCGGCAGCGTATCCACAGTCAGTGCATCAGGCAATCGGATCTCTACCGCGACCGGAAGATGGTCGGAAATCGGCTGCGCCAGCACCTCGACCCGCTCCAGGGTCAGGCTCGGGCTGAGCAGGATATGGTCCAGGCAGCGCTGCGGGCGCCAGCTGGGGAAGGTGGCTTCGACCTGGGGGGCGATCAGGCCCAGATCACGCAGGGGCGAGTGATCGAGCAGGTCCTTGGCATGGGTATTCATGTCGCCCATGAGCACCTGATGGCGATAGCCGCCAATCAGCTCACGGATATAAGCCAGTTGCAGGGCGCGCGTCTTGGCACCCAGGGCCAGGTGCATCATGACCACGATCAGCGCATCCTCACCCTCGCCAAAGCGCACCAGGATCGCACCTCGGCCGGCCGGGCCAGGCAGTGGGTGATCTTCGAGCAGTTGCGGCTTCAGGCGGCTGAGCACGCCATTGCTGTGCTGGGCAAAGCGCCCGAGGTTGCGATTGAGCTGCTGGTACCAGTAAGGGAAGGAGCCCAGCTGGGCCAGGTGCTCCACCTGGTTGACGTAACCTGAACGCAGGCTGCCGCCATCGGCCTCCTGCAAGGCCACCAGGTCGAAATCATTGAGCAACTGGCCGATTTTCTGCAGGTTGCCGGCCCGCCCGGTGTGCGGCAGCAAGTGCTGCCAGCTGCGGGTCAAGTAGTGCCGGTAGCGCTCGGTGCTGATGCCGACCTGGATGTTGAAACTGAGCAGCCGCAAGCGACCATCCTCGGGCAGGCCGGGGGCCTGCAAGTGATGCTCGTTGACCTGCGGCTGGTGCAGGCCGATGCCACGCGCGGTTCTGATGCGGCGCATGGGGTTCGCCGCTTACTTAGCGGCGCGCTCCTTGGCAATCAGCTGGTCGGCGACGTTCAGCACGCCGTCCGGCCCGCCAGCGGTACCCAGGTCGAAGCGGTACTTGCCGTTGACCACCATGCTCGGAACGCCGGTGATTTCGTACTTCTTCGCCAGTTCCTTGGCCTGGTTGACCTGGCCCTTGATGGCGAACGAGTTGAAGGTGGCGAGGAACTTGTCCTTGTCGACGCCCTGGGTGGCGAGGAAATCGGCCATGTCCTGAGGATCGGTCAGGCGCTTTTTCTGGTTCTGGATGGCATCGAAGACTGCGGCATGAACCTTGTGCTCGACGCCCATGGCTTCGAGGGTCAGGAACATCTGGCCGTGGGCGTCCCACGGGCCGCCGAACATGGCAGGCACGCGCTTGAAGTTGACATCCTTGGGCAGCTTGTCGACCCATGGGTTGATGGTCGGCTCGAAGTGGTAGCAGTGAGGGCAGCCGTACCAGAACAGCTCGACCACTTCGATCTTGCCTGGTTGGGATACCGGAACAGGGTTGCTCAGCTCGATGTATTCCTTGCCGGCGGTTGCAGGCTCCGCAGCCTGGACGGCAGTCATCCCGAAGACGCTGGCAGCGACCAGCGCGGCGCTGAGAATCAGTTTACGCATGCTTTACTCCTGAGCATTCATTGGTCGCCTCGACGCGACCAGTACTGTGACCGGTGGCGAAGGGCCCGAGTTCTGTAGTGTAACGGCTGCGGGCAGAAAAAAGGGCGGCCCGCGCCGCCCTTTCATCTTTAGCGTTGCAGCATTAACCGAATGTTAATGCAGGCCCTGGATGTAGCTGGCCAGTGCTTCGATTTCGTGATTGCTCAGCTTGCCGGCGATGGTGCGCATGGTCATCGCATCACCGTCGTTGGTGCGGTTGCCCTCACGGAAGTCGGTGAGCTGCTTGGTCACGTACTGTGAATGCTGGCCACCGAGGTGCGGAAAGCCGGCGAGGGCGATACCTGCCCCGTTGGGCGAGTGGCAGCCGGTACAGGCCGGCATGCCTTTTTCCAGGTTGCCGCCGTTGAACAGTTCGCGACCGCGTTCGACCAGCTTGGGATCAGCGGCACCGACGCTGCCTTTCTGGCTGGAGAACCAGGCGGCAATGTCGGCCAGGTCCTGTTCACTGAAATTGGCCAGCATGCCGGTCATTTCCAGCACGGTGCGCTTGCCCGACTTGATGTCGTGCAGTTGTTTTTCCAGATAGCGCTGGCCCTGGCCGGCCAGTTTCGGGAAGTTCGGCGCCAGGCTGTTGCCGTCGGGGTTGTGGCAGGCTCCACAGACGGCTGTCTTGGCCTGGCCGGCGGCGGCATCGCCTTTGATGGGTTCTGCAGCAGTGGCCGCACCTGCGACACCCAGGGTCAACAGCAGACTCACGACTAGTTTGTTCATCAGCTAATCCAACACGGCTAAGGGTGAAATGTTATGTATCGGGACTGCCGCTCATCCAAAGGATGACCAAACGGTAGTCCTCGGCACTGCAGTCCATGCACAATCCACGCGGCGGCATAGCCTTGAAACCCTGGGTAACATGCACCACCAGCTGCTCCATGCCTTGCGCCAGCCTTGGCTCCCAAGCTGCCGGGTCACCCCTCTTGGGTGCCTGTGGCAACTGCCCGGCGTGACAGGCCGCACACGTGCGGTTGTACAACGCCTCGGGATCCTGTGTAGCCTGTGCGCTGAAAAACGGCAGGAACATACCGACAGCTAGCAGCCATTTCGCCATGCGAAACGACCTGACAGGGTTGGGGGACGCGCTGCGTTCTGATGCGCGAGCTATTGTTCGACACCCCATGTGCTTTCCCCTTCGCTGGGGGAATGCACACACAAAAACTGGGGCATTATATACTTCCGCCATCCAAACGGAAACGACACCGCTTGCCGGCCTAGGCTTTGGCAACACCCACATCGGATATCCCATGCAAGTCAATAACCCCATCCTCGGCCTCTGCCAGAGAGCCACATTCGCCCTCAGCGCTGCCAAGGTCGAACAATGCCCGGAAGACCAGGGTTATGAGGTGGCTTTCGCCGGCCGTTCAAACGCCGGCAAATCCAGCGCCCTCAATACCCTGACTCATGCCAGCCTGGCGCGTACCTCGAAAACCCCAGGGCGCACCCAGCTGTTGAATTTCTTCAGTCTGGACGATGAACGGCGTTTGGTCGACCTGCCGGGCTACGGATATGCAAAAGTCCCGATTCCGCTCAAGCAACACTGGCAGAAGCACCTGGAAGCCTACCTGGGCGGCCGAGAGTGCCTGCGCGGCGTGATCCTGATGATGGACGTACGCCATCCAATGACCGATTTCGACAAGATGATGCTCGACTGGGCCAAGGCCAGCGGCATGCCGATGCACATCCTGCTGACCAAGGCCGACAAGCTGACCCACGGCGCAGGCAAGAACACCCTGCTCAAGGTGCAGTCGGAAATCCGCAAGGGCTGGGGTGACGCGGCGACCATCCAGCTGTTCTCGGCGCCCAAGCGCCTGGGCCTGGAAGAAGCCTACCGGGTGCTGGCGGACTGGATGGAGCTGGAAGACAAGCCAGCGGTCTGATAGCCGTCCGCTGTTCCTGTAGGAGCGGCCTCGTGTCGCGAAAGGGGTCGCGCAGCGGCTCCTGGATTTCAGCTGCATAGCAAATATCGCCGGGGCTGCTGTGCAGCCCTTTCGCGACGCAAGGCCGCTCCTACAAGGGTTGCGCAGTGCCTGGAGTCAAATTCCGGGCAAAAAAAACCCCGGACTTCGTATGGGGAGGGGGAAGTTCGGGGTCCAAGTCTGGACCGCTAGGGCGGGGTCCAGGTATCTGCCAACACTTAACACAACATAGGAGCATCGAAAGGCTTCACCAGCCATTCAGTTACTCTGAGTTCCACTTCACCGGTTTAGTTCCTGAGCCCTCGAAACTATTTGCGATAGTTTCATGAAACTCACGAACTATGGCATCTAGCCATGCCAGGATCCGCGTCACCACGTCGCAGATCCTACACATCTTTCCCGGCTCAATCAGTGAGCTTCGTCCCAATTCGAACCAACACCTGCTTCGACCACCAGCGGAACATCCAGCTGTGCGGCGGCGCTCATGTGCGTACGGATTTCGGCTTTCACCTGCTCGACCAGCTCTTCACGCACTTCCAGCACCAGTTCGTCGTGCACTTGCAGGATCACGCGTGCGTCCAGGCCGCTTTCATTCAGCCAATTGTCGACGTTGACCATGGCGCGCTTGATGATATCGGCGGCCGTACCCTGCATCGGCGCGTTGATCGCCGTACGCTCGGCACCCTTGCGCAGAGCCGGGTTCTTGGCATTGATGTCCGGCAGGTACAGGCGGCGGCCGAACAGGGTTTCGACGAAGCCTTGCTCCGCCGCCTGGGCGCGGGTGCGCTCCATGTAGGCCAGCACGCCCGGGTAGCGGGCGAAATAGCGGTCGATGTAATCCTGCGACTGCTTGCGGTCGACGCCAATCTGCTTGGCCAGGCCAAAAGCGCTCATGCCGTAAATCAGGCCAAAGTTGATGGCCTTGGCGCTGCGGCGCTGGTCGGTGGTGACGTCTTCCAGCGCCACGCTGAACACTTCCGCCGCCGTGGCGCGGTGCACGTCCAGATCGTTGCGGAACGCATGCAGCAGGCCTTCGTCCTTGGCCAGATGGGCCATGATGCGCAGTTCGATCTGCGAATAGTCCGCTGCCAGCAGCTTGTAGCCGGGGCTGGCAACGAAGGCCTGGCGAATGCGCCGGCCCTCGGCGGTGCGGATCGGGATGTTCTGCAGGTTCGGGTCGCTCGACGACAGGCGACCGGTAGCGGCCACGGCCTGCTGGTAGGAGGTGTGGATACGCCCGGTGCGCGGGTTGATCTGCCCCGGCAGCTTGTCGGTGTAGGTGCTCTTGAGCTTGCTCAGGCTGCGGTACTGCATCAGCACTTCAGGCAGCGGGTAGCCTTGCTCGGCCAGCTCGTCGAGCACCGCTTCGGCGGTAGAGGGCTGGCCCTTGGCGGTTTTGCTCAGTACCGGCATGCCCAGCTTGTCATACAGAATCGCGCCCAGCTGCTTGGGCGAGCCGAGGTTGAATTCCTCGCCGGCCAGCGCGTAGGCGCGCTGCTCCAGCTCGGCCATCTTCACGCCCAGCTCGCCGCTTTGCACCTGCAGCAACGCGGCATCGACCAGTGCGCCCTGGCGCTCGATCCTGGCCAGCACCGGCACCAGCGGCATCTCGATGTCCATCAGCACCGGCTGCACGCTCGGCGTCTGCGCCAGGCGTGCCTGCAGCGCGTTGTGAAGGCGCAGGGTGATGTCGGCGTCCTCGGCGGCATATGGGCCGGCCTTGTCGAGGGCGATCTGGTTGAAGGTCAGCTGCTTGGCGCCCTTGCCGGCGATGTCTTCGAAGCCGATGGTGGTGTGGTCGAGGTACTTCTGCGCCAGGCTGTCCATGTCGTGACGGGTGGCGGTGGAGTTGAACACATACGACTCGAGCATGGTGTCGTAGGCCACGCCACGCATCTCGATGGCGGGCGAGGTGTTGGCGAGGATGTTGATGTCGTACTTGGCGTTCTGCCCGACTTTGGCCTTGGCCGGGTCTTCCAGCAGCGGTTTCAGCGCCAGCAGCACAGCCTCGCGGTCCAGCTGGGCAGGGGCGCCTTCGTAGTCGTGGGCCAGCGGAACATAGGCGGCTTCATGGGGCTCGACGGCGAACGACAGGCCGACCAGCTGCGCCTGCTGGGCGTCCAGGCTGGTGGTTTCGGTATCGAAGGCGAACAAGGGTGCCTGGCGCAGCTTCTGCAGCCATTCGTCGAAACGGGCCTGGTCGAGAATGGTCTCGTACCGGGGCTCGACCTTGGCGGCCGGCGCTTCGACCGGTGCAACGACATCGCCGACCTTGGCCGCATCGCGCTGCACATCGGCAATCCAGCTCTTGAACTCCATCTCGGTGTACAGCGCCAGCAGCGCCTCGCGGTCAGGCTCGCCGCAGACCAGCGCTTCGACTTCCACATCCAGCGGTACATCGCACTTGATGGTGGCCAGCTCATAGGACAGGAACGCCGAGTCGCGGTGCTCCTCGAGTTTGGCTGGCAGGGTCTTGGCGCCGCGAATGGCCAGGCCCGCCACCTTGTCGAGATTGGCATACAGGTCGCTCAGGCCACCGCCGATGCCGGTCAGCAGGCCAACAGCGGTTTTTTCACCGACACCAGGCACGCCGGGGATGTTGTCGACCTTGTCGCCCATCAGGGCGAGGAAGTCGATGATGTGCTCCGGGCCGACGCCGAACTTTTCGTGCACGCCGGCCACGTCCAGCACACTGCCGGTCATGGTGTTGACCAGGGTGATGTGGCTGTCCACCAGCTGCGCCATGTCCTTGTCGCCGGTCGAGATGATCACCGGGCGGCCCTGGGTGGCACTGCTGCGCGCCAGGGTGCCGATGACGTCATCGGCCTCGACGCCTTCGACGCACAGCAGCGGGTAACCCAGCGCCCGGACGCTGGCGTGCAGCGGCTCGACCTGCACCCGCAGGTCATCAGGCATGCTCGGGCGGTTGGCCTTGTATTCGGCGAACATGGCATCGCGGAAGGTGCCGCCCTTGGCGTCGAAGACCACGGCGAACAGGCTGTCGGGGTATTGCTTGCGCAGGCTCTTGAGCATGTTCAGCACGCCCTTGACCGCGCCGGTCGGCATGCCCTTGGAGGTGGTCAGCGGCGGCAGCGCATGGAAGGCGCGGTAGAGGTAGGAGGAACCGTCCACCAGGACGAGGGGCGCTTGGCTCATGAGCAGAATCAACCTTTTCGGCGGGTCCGGAGCTAGAATAGCCGGATCAATGACGACAAAGGGACTAGGTTATCATGCGTGCACTCAATCGCCTGTTACTGCTCGGCCTGTTGGCAACCATGCCGGTCGTCACCCTGGCGGCGGAAGACGCCCCCTCGGCCGATCCCGAGGTGACCATTCGCACGGAAGGCGATAAAACCATCCAGGAATACCGGCAGAACGGTTTCCTGTATGCGATCAAGATCACGCCGAAAAACGGCAAGCCGTATTTCCTGGTCCGCGCCGATGGCTCTGATGGCAATTTCATTCGTTCCGACCAACCGGACATGCTGATTCCGTCCTGGAAGATCTTCGAGTGGTAACCTGACGCGCGCACCGTTCACATCAACCTGGCACTTCCCGGCGGAAGTGCCCGTATGGGCATTTTTTCATCATGTCAGTCTTCACCCCCGTGACCCGGCCTGAGCTGGAAACCTTTCTGGCGCCGTACGAGCTGGGCCGTCTGCTCGACTTCCAGGGCATTGCCGCCGGTACCGAAAACAGCAACTTCTTCGTCAGCCTCGAACAGGGGGAGTTCGTCCTGACGCTGGTCGAGCGCGGCCCGGTCGAGGACATGCCGTTCTTCATCGAACTGCTCGACGTGCTGCACGACGCCGACATGCCGGTGCCCTATGCCCTGCGCGACCGTGACGGCAACGCCTTGCGCGAACTGTGCGGCAAGCCGGCACTGCTGCAACCACGCCTGTCGGGCAAGCACATCAAGGCGCCCAACGCCCAGCACTGCGCCCAGGTTGGCGAACTGCTGGCACACATTCATCTGGCCACCCGCGATCGCATCATCGAGCGCCGCACCGACCGTGGCCTGGACTGGATGCTGGCATCGGGTGCCGAGCTGCTGCCCCGCCTGAGCGCCAAGCAAGCGGCGCTGCTGCAGCCTGCGCTGGACGAGATCACCGCGCACAAGGCACAGATCCTGGCCTTGCCCCGTGCCAACCTGCATGCCGACCTGTTCCGTGACAACGTGATGTTCGAAGGCACCCACCTGACCGGCGTCATCGACTTCTACAACGCCTGTTCCGGGCCGATGCTCTATGACATCGCCATCACCGTGAACGACTGGTGCCTGGATGAGCACGGCGCGATCGACGTGCCCCGTGCCCAGGCGTTGCTGGCGGCCTATGCGGCGTTGAGGCCGTTCACCGCGGCTGAAGCCGAGCGCTGGCCGGAGATGCTGCGGGTCGGGTGCGTGCGCTTCTGGCTGTCGCGCCTGATTGCGGCGGAATCGTTTGCCGGGATGGATGTGATGATCCATGACCCGAGCGAGTTCGAAGTGCGTTTGGCACAACGCCAGCAGGTGGCCTTGCACCTGCCGTTTGCCCTCTGAATCTAGCTGCGGCCACTCCTGTAGGAGCGGCCTTGTGTCGCGAAAGGGTCGCGCAGCGGCCCCAGGTTTCCAGCGTCAAGGCATAGATTGCTGGGGCTGCTTCGCAGCCCTTTCGCGACACAAGGCCGCTCCTACAAGGGCCGTGCCTCGCCTTAGAGTTGTTCCAGGCACCCGGCCAGGTCGCCACCGAGCTTTTCAAGGAGGCGCTCATAACCCTTGGCATCCACCGGATCGGTCCCGCCCAGCGCATCCAGCTCCGCCAACCGCACCGGCAAGCCGGCCGTCAGCGTTTCGGCCAGACGCGGCCGCAACGGCGGTTCGCTGAACACACAGGTCTTGCCCACTTCCTGCAGGCGCTTGCGCATCGCGGCCACGTGCTGCGCGCCCGGCTGCACCTCGGACGCCACACTGAACACGCCCGTGTGCTGCAGACCATAGGCCGACTCGAAGTAGTCGAACGCTTCGTGGAACACGAAATAGGGCTTGCCGGCGATACCCGCCACCCGCGCCTTGATCCGCGCATCCAGGCCATCCAGGCGCTCGGTGAAGGCCTTCAGGTTGCTCTGGTAGCGCGCCGCGTTGGCCGGGTCGGCCGCCGCCAGGTCTGCGGCCATCTTCGCCGCAATCACCCGGGCATTGATCGAAGACAACCACAAGTGCGCATCCAGGCTGCCCGGGCGGTGATCGTGGTCGTGCTCGTCCTGCGTCTCTGCCTCATGGGAATGACTGTCCTCGCCAAAGTGACGCAGCATCATGCCCGGCAGCGACTGCACGGCCACCGTCGGTTTGCTGCGGCTGCCCAGCACCCGTGGCAGGAAGTTCTCCATGTCCGGGCCAATCCAGTACAACAGGTCGGCATCACCAACCTTGCGCACATCGGACGGGCGCAGGGCATAGTGGTGCGGCGAGGCGCCCGGCGGCAGCAGCACGTCCGGGCTGCCAACACCATCCTGCACGGCGGCAGCGATCTGCTGCAGGGGTCTGATACTGGTCAGCACACGCACGTCGGCCTGCGCCGAACAGGCGATGAAAGCGACAAACAGCATAAGGAATCGGGACACGATGAATACTCGACTCGTCAGAAACAGGTAACATAATAACGTCTCCATCCAGAACCGTCGCTGCCCATGTCCATCACGCCGCTGGCTCACCGTCCCCACGATCATTCCCATTGCGTGCACAGCGCCTTGTCCGAAGCCGATGCCCTGTGCACGCGCCAGGGCCTGCGCCTGACCGCACTGCGCCGGCGTGTGCTGGAGCTGGTGTGGCAGAGCCACAAGCCGCTGGGTGCTTACGACATCCTCGCCGTGCTCAGCGAGCAGGATGGCCGCCGCGCTGCCCCGCCCACCGTGTACCGCGCCCTGGACTTCCTGCTGGAAAACGGCCTGGTGCACCGCATCGCCTCGCTCAACGCCTTCATCGGCTGCAGCCACCCGGAGCACGCGCACCAGGGCCAGTTCCTGATCTGCCGTGTCTGCCATGTGGCCATCGAACTGGAGCAGGACAGCATCAGCAATGCCATCATCGACAGCGCCAATGCCGTGGGCTTCAGCGTCGAAACCCAGACCGTGGAAATTGTCGGCCTGTGTGCCAACTGCCGGAGCGCAGCATGAGCGACGCCCTGATCCGCCTGGAGCAGGTCGGTGTCAGCTTCGGCGGCGAGGCCGTGCTGGACAGCATCGACCTGTCGGTGGCCCCCGGCCAGATCGTGACGCTGATCGGCCCCAACGGCGCCGGCAAGACAACCTTGGTGCGCGCCGTGCTCGGGCTGCTGAAGCCGCATCGTGGCAAGGTATGGCGCAAGCCGAAGCTGCGCATCGGTTACATGCCGCAAAAGATTCAGGTGGACGCCACGCTGCCGCTATCGGTGCTGCGCTTCCTGCGCCTGGTGCCCGGGGTAGACCGCGTGGCTGCCTTGTCGGCACTGCAGGAAGTGGGCGCCGAACAGGTGATCGACAGCCCGATCCAGACCATTTCCGGCGGCGAGATGCAACGCGTGCTGCTGGCCCGGGCGCTGCTGCGCGAGCCGCAACTGCTGGTGCTCGACGAGCCTGTGCAGGGCGTCGACGTGGTCGGCCAGACCGAGCTGTACAACCTGATCACCCGCCTGCGCGACCGCCACGGCTGCGGCGTGCTGATGGTCTCCCACGACCTGCACCTGGTGATGAGCGCCACCGACCAGGTGGTCTGCCTCAATCGCCACGTCTGCTGCTCGGGCCACCCCGAGCAAGTCAGCAACGACCCGGCTTTTGTCGAGCTGTTCGGCCAGAACGCCCCGAGCCTGGCCGTCTATCACCACCATCACGACCACAGCCACGACCTGCACGGCTCGGTCGTCGCCCCCGGCACCCATGTTCACGGAGAGCACTGCAAGCATGGCTGATTTTCTTCTTTACGCCTTGCTTGCGGGTTTGTCCCTGGCAGTAGTAGCAGGCCCGCTCGGCTCGTTCGTGGTGTGGCGGCGCATGGCGTACTTCGGCGACACGCTTTCTCACGCCGCGCTGCTGGGCGTGGCCATGGGCTTTGTGCTGGATGTCAGCCCTGCGCTGGCGGTGACCGTGGGCTGCCTGCTGCTGGCGATCCTGCTGGTGACCTTGCAGCAGCGCCAGCCGCTGGCCTCCGACACTTTGCTGGGCATCCTCGCCCCCAGCACCCTGTCGCTGGGCCTGGTGGTGCTGAGCTTCATGCACGACGTGCGCATCGACCTGATGGCCTACCTGTTCGGCGACCTGCTGGCCATCAGCACCACCGACCTGGCCTGGATCCTCGGCGGCAGCGCGCTGGTCCTGCTGCTGCTCGCCGTGTTGTGGCGGCCTTTGCTGGCGGTCACCGTGCACGAGGAACTGGCCATGGTCGAAGGGCTGCCCGTAGCCGGCCTGCGCATGGCACTGATGTTGCTGATCGCCGTGGTGATCGCCGTGGCCATGAAGATCGTCGGCGTGCTGCTGATCACCTCGCTGCTGATCATTCCCGCCGCCGCGGCACAGCGTCATGCCCGCTCGCCAGAGCAGATGGCACTGGGTGCCAGCCTGCTCGGTATCACTGCCGTATGCGCAGGTCTGGCCATGTCCTGGTTCAAGGACACTCCAGCCGGGCCATCGATCGTGGTCTGCGCGGCGGTGCTATTCTTGCTGAGCCTGGCCCTGCCAAAACGCTGAAAACCGGGGTGCACGCAGATGCACCCTGCAACCTTTTCGCCGGTAAAGGGTCTGTAAGACTTGTTTTCGAGCGTGCGCACCTGGGTGTAGACTTGCTCGCTTTTTGCGCAAATAGAGAGTCGCAGGAATGAAGCCGTTCGCATCCCGTTATCTGCTTGTTGCCGCGTTTTCCCTGTTCCTGGCCGCGTGTTCCAGCGCCCCGGTCGAACAGGCCGATGCACCTGCCCAAGCCGATGCCTGGCAGCAGCTGCAACAGAGTATCGCCAGCAATGAGCTGGCCACCGCCGAAGACCAGCTGACGGCCTTGCAGGCTCAGTCGCCGGATGATGCGCGCCTGGAGCAATCCCAGCGCCAGCTGGCCGAGGCCTATCTGAAACGCAGCCAGATCGTGCTGCAGAAGGGTGACGTCAATGCTGCCGCCACCGCGCTTTCCCGCGCCCGGGCGCTGATGCCGCAGGCACCGGCGGTGACCGGCGGCGATGCCGTGTCCCAGGCGCGCAAGGCCGAGCTGGAGAAAGCCGAGGCCGCATTGAAGGCGGCCGAGGCCAAGCCGCAGGCGCGGGTGATCGACCCCACGGCACCGAGCACGGTGATTGCGCTGAAGACCACCGACATTCGGGCAATGCGTCGCCAGCTTGATGAGATTGCCAAGGACGTGGTGAATTACCAGTGCGAAGTGGTGTTCCAGGTGCCGCGCACCCAGGATGCGCCTTGGCTGAAGAACCTGCTGGAGAAGCGTGTGCACAAGCTCGACAGCGGGTTCGAGCTGAAGCAGAAACATGAGATTCAGCGGTCGATGCCGGCGCAGGTGGTACTGGTCCCGCATCAGCGCTGAGAACCTAGGGGCGCTTTGCGCCCCTTTCGCGACACAAGGCCGCTCCTACAAGAGCACGCGTTCTCCCGTAGGAGCGGCCTTGTGTCGCGAAAGGGCTGCAAAGCAGCCCCCTAGGCCGGCACAGCCTCCGCAGCCGCCTCCCGCTCCCACACCCGATGCCCCTCAATCGCCTTGACAAAGGCATCCACGCTCTTCTGCTCATCCCCCAGCAGCAACCCCTTGTCTTCCTTGAGCCCCAGGCTGTTCAACAAGTCCTTGGTCAACACCATCGCCTTCAGGTGCTTGTAACCCTCGAGCAGGAAGTGCTTCGCCAGCCCGCTTGAAGCCAAGGCCTTGTCCACGCCCTTGGGCACGACGATGCCGTCGAACATGATCGACGGCATCCCTTCCATCGACGCATCGACCGGCAACTGCTTGCCATCCGCTGCCTTCACTGGCGCTGACGTCGGCCCCAGCAGCATCGGCCGGGCGCTTTCGGCCTCCAGCGCCTTGACCAGCTTGTCGACGCTCGCAGCATCGACGCCGTCAGCGATCAATACCGCGATCTTGCGCCCCTTGATGCCGACATCACCGGGGTGGTTCATCTGGCTCAATGCCTTGGACTGCGCGGGTTTGCTGCCTTTCACCTGCACCGTACCCTGCTTCGGCGCCGGCAGCCCGAGGTTGGCCGCCACCGCCGCCGCCAGTTTCAGGTCGATGTTGGCGAGGATCTCGTTCACCTCCCGTTGGCGAATGTTCTCGCGCTCCACCTTGCCCAGCTCGAAGCTGTAGGCCTTGATGATGTGCTGCTGCTCGGTCGGGCTCATGCTCTGGAAGAACAGCCGCGCCTGGGAGAAGTGATCGCCGAACGACTCGCTGCGTTGGCGAATCTTGTGCGCATCGATACGCTCCTGATAGCTCTCGAAGCCTCCATCCTGCGCGGCGGGCGGCGTTTCTTTCGGCCAGCCGCCATCGATGGAGTTGGGTTCGTACGAAGCGCGGCCCTTGTCGATGGTCATGCGGTGCATGGCATCGCGCTGGCTGCTGTGGTTGGGCGCCACCGGACGGTTGATCGGGATTTCATGGAAGTTGGGGCCACCCAGGCGGCTGATCTGGGTATCGGTGTAGGAGAACAACCGGCCCTGCAGCAACGGGTCATTGCTGAAGTCGATGCCCGGCACGATATGGCCTGGGCAGAAGGCCACCTGCTCGGTCTCGGCGAAAAAGTTGTCCGGGTTGCGGTTGAGAACCATCTTGCCCAGCAGGGTGACCGGTACCAGTTCTTCCGGGATGATCTTGGTCGGGTCGAGCAGGTCGAAGTCGAACTTGTGTTCATCGGCCTCAGGTACGATCTGTACGCCAAGCTCCCACTCGGGGTAATCACCGGTCTCGATCGCATCCCACAGGTCGCGTCGGTGGTAGTCGGTATCCTTGCCCGCAAGCTTCTGTGCCTCGTCCCACAGTACCGAGTGCACACCTTGGCGCGGTTTCCAGTGGAATTTGACGAAACTGGCCACGCCTTCGGCGTTGATCATGCGGAAGGTGTGCACGCCAAAGCCTTCCATCATCCGCAGGCTGCGCGGGATGGCGCGGTCGGACATGGCCCAGATCACCATGTGCGCAGATTCGGGCACCAGCGAGACGAAGTCCCAGAACGTGTCGTGCGCGGAGCCGCCGGTGGGCATCTCGTTGTGCGGCTCGGGCTTCACCGCATGCACGAAGTCGGGAAACTTGATCGCATCCTGGATGAAGAACACTGGCATGTTGTTGCCAACGAGATCGAAGTTGCCCTCATCGGTATAGAACTTGACGGCAAAGCCCCGCACATCCCGCACCGTGTCGCCAGAACCACGGGGCCCCTGCACGGTGGAGAAGCGCACGAATACCGGGGTGATCTTCTCCGGGTCCTGCAGGAAACCGGCCTTGGTCAGCTCGGCATGGCAGCCGTAGCTCTGGAAGTAGCCATGGGCCCCGGTACCGCGGGCGTGCACGATGCGTTCAGGAATGCGCTCATGGTCGAAGTGGGTGATCTTCTCGCGCAGGATGAAGTCTTCGAGCAGCGTGGCCCCGCGCGCTCCGGCCTTGAGACTGTTCTGATTGTCGGCGATCTTCACGCCCTGGTTGGTGCGCAGTGCCTGGCCAGTGGCATCGCTGCGGAACGGTTCCAGGCTTTGCAGCTTGGCATTGGTATTGGCCCGGTCGGGGGTCTGGGTGCCGGCGGCCTCGCTGTGCTTGGGCGCGTCCGTCTTCTTGCTGGGCATGGTCGGCTCTCCTCGTCAGTCTTCAGGCGTGCCCGTTTCGGGCTTGTGCAAGTAGTGACTGGATAGCTTCGTCGAGCGTTCAATCAGGATTACCGGTTGTCGCGATATGCCCGATGGATTGGTGCATTACGAAATAAATGCTAAGAACAGCTATGGGAAAAGGCTAAAATGCGCGACCCCAGCTAACCGCTGCCCCAAATTCCATGCGCCCCACAAGGTTCGCTACGTGATCGAGTTCCAACAGGTACACAAGACCTACCGCGTCGCCGGTAAGGAAATCCCCGCACTGAATCCGACCAGCCTGACCATCGAAAATGGCCAGGTGTTCGGCCTGATCGGCCATTCCGGCGCTGGCAAAAGCACCATGCTGCGCCTGATCAACCGCCTCGAAGAGCCTTCCGGCGGCACGATCATCGTCGACGGCGAAGACGTCACCGCGTTCAATGCCAGCCAGCTGCGCGGTTTCCGCCAGCAGGTCGGCATGATCTTCCAGCACTTCAACCTGCTGGCGTCCAAGACGGTGGCCGACAACGTCGCCCTGCCGCTGACCCTGGCCGGCGAACTGTCGCGCAGCGAGATCGACAAGCGCGTCACCGAGCTGCTGGCCCGTGTCGGCCTTTCGGACCACGCGAAGAAATACCCGGCCCAGCTTTCCGGCGGGCAGAAGCAGCGCGTCGGCATTGCCCGCGCCCTGTCCACCAACCCGAAAATCCTGCTGTGCGACGAAGCCACCAGCGCACTCGACCCGCAGACCACCGCTTCGGTGCTGCAGCTGCTGGCCGAGATCAACCGTGAGCTGAAGCTGACCATCGTGCTCATCACCCACGAAATGGACGTGATCCGCCGGGTGTGCGACCGCGTGGCGGTGATGGATGCCGGCCAGATCGTCGAGCAAGGGTCGGTGGCCGAGGTGTTCCTGCACCCGCAGCACCCGACTACCAAGCGTTTCGTCCAGGAAGACGAGCAGGTCGACGAAGGCGAGCAGCGCGACGACTTCGCCCATGTGCCAGGCCGTATCGTGCGCCTGACCTTCCAGGGCGACGCCACCTATGCCCCGCTGCTGGGTACCGTGGCCCGCGAAACCGGTGTGGACTACAGCATCCTCGCCGGGCGTATCGACCGCATCAAGGATGTCCCCTATGGCCAGCTCACCCTCGCCCTGATCGGCGGTGACATGGAAGCGGCCTTCGCCCGCTTCACGGCAGCTGACGTACATATGGAGGTACTGCGTTGATGGACGCCCTGAATTTCTTCGCCAACGTCGACTGGGCCGAAATCTGGCTGGCCACCGTCGATACCATGATCATGCTGTTCGGCTCGCTGTTCTTCACCGTGCTGCTCGGCCTGCCGCTGGGCGTGCTGCTGTTCCTGTGCGGGCCGAAGCAGATGTTCGAGCAGAAGGGCGTGTATGCGCTGCTGTCGCTGGTGGTCAACATCCTGCGCTCGCTGCCGTTCATCATCCTGCTGATCGTGATGATCCCGTTCACCGTACTGATCACCGGTACCTCGCTGGGTGTCGCCGGCGCCATCCCGCCACTGGTGGTAGGGGCTACGCCGTTCTTCGCGCGCCTGGTGGAAACCGCCCTGCGTGAAGTGGACCGCGGCATCATCGAAGCCACCCAGTCGATGGGCGCCACTACCCGGCAGATCATCACCAGCGCGCTGTTGCCAGAAGCCCGCCCGGGCATTTTCGCGGCGATTACCGTCACCGCCATCACCCTGGTGTCGTACACCGCCATGGCCGGTGTGGTCGGCGCCGGTGGCCTGGGTGACCTGGCGATCCGCTTCGGCTACCAGCGCTTTCAGACCGACGTGATGGTCGTGACTGTGGTGCTGTTGCTGGTGCTGGTTCAAGTCCTGCAAAGCGTGGGCGACAAACTGGTCGTGCATTTTTCCCGTAAGTAACCCCAATGGGGTCGGCCCGGCCGACCCGTTCGGGGGCCGTCGCGGCCCTCACAAGGAGTGATTGATGAAGAAGCTGCTTGCTGTTGCTGCCGCCGTCGCGGCCTTCTCGGCCCACGCGGGCGACCTGACCGTCGCCGCCACCCCGGTGCCGCATGCCGAGATTCTCAACTTCGTGAAACCGCAGCTGGAAAAAGAGGGCGTGAACCTCAAGGTGAAAGAGTTCACCGACTACATCCAGCCGAACGTGCAGGTGGCCGAGAAGCGTCTGGACGCCAACTTCTTCCAGCACCAGCCGTACCTGGATGAGTTCAACAAGGCCAAGGGCACCCAGCTGGTGAGCGTGGCCGGCGTGCACATCGAGCCGCTGGGCGTCTATTCCGCCAAGATCAAGAAACTCGACGAACTGCCGTCCGGCGCCACCGTGGTCATCCCCAACGACGCCACCAACGGCGGCCGCGCCCTGCTGCTGCTGGACAAGGCTGGCGTGATCAAGCTCAAGGACAACAGCAACATCCTGTCGACCGTGAAGGACGTTGCCGAAAACCCGAAGAACGTGAAGTTCCGTGAACTGGAAGCGGCCACTATCCCGCGCGTGCTGACCCAGGTCGATGCCGCCCTGATCAACACCAACTACGCGCTGGAGGCCAAGCTGAACCCCGAGAAGGACGCGCTGGCCATCGAAGGCAGCGATTCGCCTTACGTGAACATCCTGGTTGCCCGCCCGGACAACAAGGACTCGGACGATATGAAGAAGCTGGCCGCCGCATTGCACTCGCCTGAGGTGAAGCAGTTCATCAACGAGAAGTACAAAGGCGCTGTGGTTCCGGCGTTCTAAGCCGACCCATCACGTTGGATGCTTCGCGGCGTCGCACCGCCGCGAAGCTTTTGGGGTCAATGGGGCGTTGATTCGAACGCCTGCAGCGCCCGCCGCGCTACCCCTGCTTCCAGGTAACGCTCGATCAGCTCCGCCAGCTCCCCGGCCTTCAGGCCCTTCCCACCCACGCTCCAGCGGCCAAGCGACAAGCTTACCCATCGGTTTTTGGCATCGAGCCTGGCATCCGGCTCCCAGAAGCGTCGCTTGTGGAAAACCGGTAGTGGTGCGTCGTCTGCCAGCTTGAGCACCACCGAAAGCTGCGGCGTGACTTTGATCCGATACTCATCGAACTGATGCAGCGCGATCGGCTCAGGGGTATTGGCGAACTGTATGGAGTGAGGTGTGAGGACCATCGCCGGCGTAGCCGCGCGCCGGACCATGCGCCAGCCCAGCACACCCACCCACAGGCCCACAGCCGCGAGGGCGAGTGCCGAGTAATTCAGGAACGAGACCAGCCCCGGCTTGGCGCCTTCAACCTGCAGCCCGAAGCGCACCCACAGCGCTGTACCCAGGCATGCAATACCCACGGCCACCAGCAACCGGCCGCGCCACTGCGCGCCTTCGTGAAGCACACAATCACCTGTGACCGCCTCGGCACGGGTTCTCAGGTATTCCTGCAACTCGGTGCGCTGCGCTTGCAGCCGGCTGCCGATCGCCGCGCTCAGCTTGCGCGACAAAGCCTGCAGATCAGGTACCTGCTCGGCAAGGCAGGCCAGCGCTTGTGCGGGTACGACGGGGCGCAAGGCCTCACTTGCCAGCGCGTCGTCGACAGACAGGCCCAGCGCCTGAATGCGCTGGCGAGTGGGGGGATGGCTGTCGGTAGGGTGACCCACCACGTCGGCCAGTTCGTCATCGGGTAGGCATATGTTCTGCGTGGCCAGGTATTCGAGCGTGGCCACGAGCATGTCTTCGGGCCATGCTTCGGGCTGCATGCACATCTCGGTCTGGTGGTGGTCAATCAACCCTTCCAGCGCGCCGATGCGCACCAATGAACCCACCACGGCCTGGGGGCCAGCTACCCGCGCACCGGCAGCATCGGCCAGCAATTCGCGCTTACGGCTCCAGTGGCTGACGGCAAAGTCGAAACGCTGCATGAAATGCATCGCCAAAGCATACGCAGGTAGTGTCAGCAGGCCCTGTAGCACACCTGCCTCCATATGCTCCCCGACAACCGCGATACTGCGCCCTGCGCCCAGGTAGATGGGCATGAAGCGCATGCTGTACTCGGTGTCCTCACCCGAGAAATGCGCCAATTCGTGGGTAATCACCGCATCGCTTTCACTGCGACTCAGCACGGCCATAAGCGGCAATGGCAGGTACAACGTGCGCCCTTGCAGCTTACGTTCGCCGGGGTGCAGCAACACGTCGCTCGACGTCACGTAGAAACCGTCGAGAAAGCCGACCACGATGTGGTCCGGCGCCAATGCCTCCAGCCGCTTGGCCAGCCCCTGCACGCGAGCCCACAACGCCGGCGCCTGCTGCGGGGTAAGTTCGGCCCCGTAGATATCATGGGGGTCGGCCTTGAACAGCTGCAGCATGACCTTCAACTGGCCGGGCAAGCGGTACAGCGGCCAGAGCATCGCCAGCATCAACATGCCCACCAGCATCTGCAATTTTATGACGCCAGCCGAGGTTGACTTCAAGGCGAACAGCCACAGCGCTTCGTAGCCGATCTCGAGCACGGCTGTCAGCGTCAGCAGCAGGATGCAAGCGACCAGCACCACCGGCAACACTTGGCTGACGGTGAGAAAGAGCTGCACCAGGCGGTCCCTGGATGCCAATGCAGCCTTGCCGGCCCAGTGAAAAGCCAGCAGCGATGCTACCCCCAGCAGGGTCAGCAGGATCGAAAAGCGCAGTGAAAAATGCGGCAGCCAGCTACCGATCTTGGCAAAGCCCAGTTCGCGTTCAACGTAATCGAGCCGATTGTAGGCCAGACTGTGAGCAACGTAGGGCTCGTAGGCCTTGCCGTTGAACTCGACGCGGCGGCTGTCGTTGATCGACTCCATGTACGCCATATCGGCGATGAATCGCTGGAGCTGTGCTGCATCTTCCAGCAGCAGGGTACGGTGGGCGTCGGCACGCTGGCCTTGCCAGGCCGCCACCGCAATCAACAGCAATGGCAGCAAGACCAGGCGCCAGGCCAAAATGCGCTTGTCACGCGATGAGCTCATGTCAGGCACTCCATGCCATGTGAACGGGCGGTTATCCTAACCGACCCGCGGATTTCAGTCCCGCTTGACCAGCCCGGGCAGCTGCGCCACCAGCTTCTGGTTGTTGAATGGCGCACGAATGAACCCACGCTGACGCCCATCCGGCCCGACGACCGCCAGGTTGCCGCTGTGATCCACGGTATAGCCCGGCTTGCTGGTATCGGCCGGAATGAACGGAATACTCAAGGCGTTGGCCAGCTTCTGGGTATCTTCGATCGACCCCGCCACCCCGACGAAATCCTTGTCGAAATAGCCCAGGTACTGCTTCAGCTGGTTCGGCGTATCACGGTTCGGGTCAACACTCACCAGCACCACCTGCAGCCGGTCCACGGCCTCCTTGGGCAGCTCGCTCTTCACCTGGCGCAACTGGGCCAGGGTGGTCGGGCAGATGTCCGGGCAGTAGGTGTAGCCGAAGAACAGCAGCGACCACTTGCCCTTCAGGTCGTCCAGTTGCACGGGCTGGCCATCCTGGTTGGTCATGGTCACGTCGGCGACGTTGCGACTCTGTGGCAAGAGAATGATGCCGGCGTCGATCAGCTCGGTCGGGTTGGGCTGGCCACGGTCACTGAGCACCTTGTTGACGGTCAGGCCCAGGATCAGCGCGACCAGGGCGACGAGGATGAAGACGGTTTTCTGGGTTCGGGTCATAGATTCAGCAACAGGTAATGGTCAACGAGCAACGCGGTGAACAGCGCGAACAAGTAGCCGATAGAGTACTTGAAGGTGCCGATCGCCGCGTGCGGCCGGCTGCCACGGTACAACACCCAGGCCCATTGCAGGAAGCGCAGGCCCAGTACCAGGGCGCAGGCCAGGTACAACGGGCCGCTCATGTGGATGGCAAATGGCAGCAGGCTCACTGCCAGCAGTATCAGGCTGTACAGCAAGATATGCAGCTTGGTGTAACGCTCGCCATGGGTGACCGGCAGCATCGGGATATCGGCCTTGGCATATTCTTCCTTGCGGTGGATGGCCAAGGCCCAGAAGTGCGGTGGCGTCCAGGCGAAGATGATGAGCACCAGCAGCAGCGGTTCGGCACTGATATGGCCGCTCACGGCCACCCAGCCCAGCAGTGGAGGTGCGGCGCCGGCCAGGCCGCCAATTACGATGTTCTGCGGCGTCGCGCGTTTGAGAAAACCGGTGTAGAGCACCGCATAACCGAGCAGTGAGGCCAGGGTCAGCCAGGCGGTGAGGGCGTTGGTGAACACCAGCAGCAGGGCCATGCCCAGCAGCGCCAGGGCCAGGGCGAACAGCAACGCCGGCAACGGCTCGACCCGGCCCTGGGCCAACGGGCGTTTGTGGGTCCTTGCCATCAGCGCGTCGATACGCCGGTCCACCACGTGGTTGACCACTGCCGCGCTGCCCGCGCACAGCGCGATACCCAGGTTGCCGAACAGCAGCACGCTCCAGCTGACCCCGGCGCGGGTCGCCAGGAACATCCCCACCAGCGAAGTGATCAGCATCAACACCACCACCTTGGGCTTGGTCAGCTCCAGGTAATCGCGCCAGCCTGCACGCCATGCGCTCAGAAGCGTCGCCACGAATCGTTCCTCATGTGATGGGTGATGCTTGCCCCGGCCACGGGCCGCAGGCGCCAGCCATGGCCAACCCTGACACGGACCTTGTCGACCACGCGGATGCGGTAGTTCACCAGCACCATGCTCAGCAGCAACAGCGCGCCGCCGGCGTTGTGCGCCACAGCCACGGCCAATGGCAGGTGGAACAGCACGTTGCTGATGCCCAGGCCGATCTGCATTGCCAGCGCCAGCAGCACCAGCCGCGACAGCGCCGTGAGGCCACAGCGGTGCAGCTTCCAGCTGAGCATCAGCAGCACGCAGGTCACCAGCAGCGCGCCCAGGCGATGGCTGATGTGGATAGCCGTGCGCGCATCACTGTCCAGTTGCCCGCCCAGGTAGTTGGGGCCGACGTGCTGGGTGAGGTGGAAGCCGTTGCTGAAATCTGCCGCCGGCCACCATTGGCCATGGCAGGTAGGCAGGTCGATGCAGGCGACCGCCGCGTAGTTGGCGCTGACCCAACCACCCAGGGCAATCTGGCCGATCACCACCAGCAAGGCCAAGGCGGCGATCCGTCGAAGGCTGAGCGGTAGTTTCGGCAAGGGCGCAAAGGCCCGGGATAGACGCAGCGATAGCAGGAACAACAGGCTCAAGGTGGTGAACCCGCCCAGCAGGTGTGCGGTGACCACTTGCGGCCACAGCTTGAGAGTGACCGTCCACATGCCAAAGGCCGCCTGCGCCAGCACCACACCCAGCAATAACAAGGGCAGGCGATAGGGCTGGCCGTCACGGTCATGCCGGCGCACCGCCTGCAAGGCAAGCAGGGCGATCACCAGGGCGAGGGTGCCGGCGAAGTAGCGGTGGACCATCTCGGCCCAGCCCTTGGCCTCTTCTACCGGGTGGTCAGGGAAATGCAGCTCGGCATGGGCCAGTTGTGCTTCGCTCTTTGGCACGCTGATGAAACCGTAGCAGCCTGGCCAGTCGGGGCAGCCGAGCCCGGCGTGGGTCAGGCGGGTGTAGGCGCCGAGCAGGACGACCAGCAGTGCCAGCAGGGTGGCGAACACAGCGATACGGAATCCGGGTCTGGCCATGGCAGGCTCCTAGCCGATGTTGGACAGCTTGAGCAGGTGACGCAGGTCGTCGAGCACATGCTTGCCGTTGACCTTGGCGTCATAGCGCAGCACCAGGTTGCCGTGCGGGTCGACGATCCACAGCTGCGGGCCGGCTTCACCGACCTTCTGCATATAGCGCTGGGCATCCAGTGGGTAGCGTTGCAGCTGCGGATACTCACGTCCCAGCAGCGCCTCATAGTCGCTGGCCAACGGCTGGGCGGTGGCCAAAGCGTGGCTGGCCCGGCTGGCGTCACGGCCCAGGCCGACCTGGATCTGCCGCACCAGGTACACCAGGCGCTGGCATTCCTCGGCGCAGGTCTGGGGCGCGCTTACCAGCAGTTGCCAGCGTTCGTCCACGCCAGCAATGCCGATGTCCGCACGGCTTTCGCCGTTGCCAATCATCGCGCCGTGGTAGCTGCGGCCCTCCGGCACCCAGAACTGGAGCTTGTACATGCAGGTGGCCAGGATCATCGGCCCAAGCACCACCAGCAGGATCAGTATCAGCTGCAAACGCCCGCGGGCTGTGGGTTTGCCACGTTCAGGCACGCTCAGTGGAGTGGCGGTGGCCATGCTGTTTCTCCTTGTTGTTGTGCCAGCCGAAATAGAGGTAAAGCAGCACCAACGCGGTGGCCAGGGCGAACCACTGCACGGCGTAACCGAGGTGTTTTTCCGGGCCCATGGCGACTATCGGCCAGTCCAGCCGATAAGCAGCTGGGCCGGGCTCCAGGCGTACCTCATGGGCAAAGCCTTCACGATCGAGCTGCTGCCATACGTGCGCAGCGTCGACCGCGGTCAGCAGGTGCGGCCACTGCTTCCCGTCGGGGTCGGGGTGCAGTTGGAAGGTGCTGCCCGGGGCCACATACACCGACGCGTTCAGTGCCAGGGCCTGGTCAGGCGTATCGAAATGCACCGGCACACGGCGGTCCGGCCACGCCAGCCAGCCACGGTTGACCAGCAACCAGAGCCCGCTGGCCTGGTCATGGAAGGGTTGCAACAGCTCTACACCGGCTTGGCCGTCACGCATGCGGTTGTCCAGCAGCACGCTGTGCCCGGCGTCAAAGCGACCGTAGAGGTGTACCCGGCGGTAGGCGGAGTCCTGCGTCTGCAGCAACTGGGTGGTGGCCAGCGGGGCATCGACCTCACGCTGGGCATAGGTCTCCAGCAATACGCGCTTTTCTTCGGCCCGGCCGAGTTGCCAGCAGCCAAGCGCAATCAGCCCCGGCAGCAGCGCAAGCACCACCAGGGTCGGTATCCAGCCTGGGCGAAACCGCTTCATCGCAGCCTCGCCGGGCCAATCGCTATACTTATCCACATCACCGCATCCCCCCGGAGTATCGCCATGCTCAAGGCCGCGATTGTCCTGATGCTGTTGGCCACGGTTGCCAGCCTGTTCAGTGGCCTGGTGTTTCTGGTCAAGGACGATGAAAACTCGACCCGCCTGCTCAAAGCCCTGACCGTGCGAGTCACCCTGGCGGTGTTGACCGTTGGCCTGGTCGCCTGGGGCTTCATCAGTGGTCAGCTGGTCTCCCACGCCCCCTTCTGAACCTATCGCCGTCATTTGTAGGAGCGGCCTTGTGTCGTGAAGGGGCTGCGAAGCAGCCGCAGCAATTCATGCGTCTGTTCTGAGAACCTGGGGCTGCTTCGCAGCCCTTTCGCGACACAAGGCCGCTCCTACAAGTGTTGCATCGCCTGTCACAGCACGTAGACGAAGATGAACAGCCCCACCCACACCACGTCGACGAAGTGCCAGTACCAGCTGGCCGCCTCGAAGCCAAAGTGTTTTTCCGGGTTGAAGTGCCCGCGCAGGATGCGCACGAACATCACGATCAGGATGATCGTGCCCAAGGTCACGTGCGCGCCGTGGAAACCGGTGAGCATGAAGAAGGTCGCACCGTAGATACCCGAGCCCAGTGTCAGCCCCAGCTTGGTGTAGGCCTCGTGATACTCGAAGGCTTGCAGCGCAATAAAACTGATACCCAAGACTATGGTCAGCGCCATCCAGAATTTCAGCGGCCCACGATGGTCGCGGCGCAAGGCGTGGTGAGCGATGGTGATGGTCACGCTGGAGCTGACCAGCAGGATGGTATTGATCAGCGGCAGGTGCCACGGGTCGATCACTTCCTTGGGCGGCGGGAACAGTTTCGGGTCCGGCGTGTGCAGCAATGGCCAGGTGAATTCGAAGGTCGGCCAGAGCATGTGCGCAACGCCTTTGGCACCTTCCCCTCCCAGCCACGGGCCTGCCAGTACGCGCACGTAAAACAGTGCGCCAAAGAAAGCCAGGAAGAACATGACTTCCGAGAAGATGAACCAGCTCATGCCCCAGCGGAAGGAGCGGTCCATTTGCGGGCTGTATAAACCCGCGTGGCTCTCCTTGACCACCGCGCCGAACCAGCCGAACAACATGTAGGCCAGAAACAGCGCACCGACGAAGAAGATCAACGGCCCGTGCGAATCCGGGTGGCCGGCCTTCATGTCGTTGAACCATGTCCCCAGCCCGAACACCGTGATGAACATGCCGATAGTGGCGATGATCGGCCACTTGCTCTGCGCCGGAACGTAGTAGTGCTCATGACTTGCCATTGCTGTTCTCCTTCCCTCAACGGGCGCCCTGGGCGTCCTGTACCGCGGCATGGGCAACCGGCGGGTGACGCGCAGTGATGTCGAACAAGGTGTAGGCCAGTGTCAGGTGCTTCACGCTGGCCGGCAGGTCACGGTCGACGATGAAGCGCACCGGCATCTCGATGCGTTCGCCGGGCTGCAGCACCTGCTGGGTAAAGCAGAAGCACTCGGTCTTGTGGAAATACGCCGCGGCCTCGGCCGGGGTGATGCTGGGTATCGCCTGCGCACTCATCGGCCGGTCGGTGGGGTTGTGCGCGATGAAGATCATCTGGTTAACCGCGCCAGGGTTGACCTCGAGCTGGTCGGCGGTGGAGTAGAAATCCCAGACCATGTCGCTGGCGTTGGTCGACATGAACTGCACCCGCACCGAGCGGGTCGGGTCGCTGACCTGGCTGCCTTCGTACTGCCCGCCCGTTTTGCCATTGATGCCGAACGCCTTGCACATCACGTCGTAGATCGGCACCAGGGCAAAACCGAACGCGAACATCACCACAGTCAGCATCAGCAGACGCATGACCAGGCGTTTGAGCGGCAGGCCTTTCATGGCAGCGCTCCTATTTCACTTCCGGTGGCGTCTGGAAGGTGTGGTAGGGCGCTGGCGAGGGGATCGACCATTCCAGGCCCTCGGCCCCATCCCAAGGCTTGGCCGGAGCCGGCGCGCCGCCACGGATGCACTTGATGACGATGAACAGGAAGAAGATCTGCGTGGCGCCGAACATGAAGGCGCCAATTGACGACACCATGTTGAAATCGGCGAACTGCAAGTTGTAATCGGGTATCCGCCGCGGCATGCCGGCCAGCCCCACGAAATGCATCGGGAAGAAGGCCATGTTCATGCCGATGAACGACAGCCAGAAGTGCAGCTTGCCCAGGGTTTCGTCATACATGTGGCCAGTCCATTTCGGCAGCCAGTAATAGGCCGAGGCAAAGATGCCGAAGATTGCCCCCGGCACCAGCACGTAATGGAAGTGCGCTACCACGAAGTAGGTGTCGTGGTACTGGAAGTCCGCCGGGGCAATGGCCAGCATCAGGCCGGAGAACCCACCAATGGTGAACAGGATGACGAAGGCGATTGCGAACAGCATCGGCGTCTCGAAGGTCAGCGAGCCTTCCCACATCGTGCTGACCCAGTTGAACACCTTCACCCCGGTGGGCACGGCGATGAGCATGGTGGCGTACATGAAGAACAACTCGCCGACCACCGGGATGCCGACCACGAACATGTGGTGGGCCCAGACGATGAACGACAGAAAAGCGATCGCACCGGTGGCGTACACCATCGAGGTGTAACCGAACAGCGGCTTGCGCGAGAACGCCGGGATGATCGAACTGACCGCGCCAAAGGCCGGCAGGATCATGATGTACACCTCAGGGTGCCCGAAGAACCAGAACACATGCTGGAACAGCACCGGGTCACCGCCACCGGCGGCGCTGAAGAAACTGGTGCCGAAGTGGATGTCCATCAGCATCATGGTCACCACGCCAGCCAGCACCGGCATCACCGCAATCAGCAGGAACGCGGTGATCAGCCAGGTCCAGACGAACAGGGGCATCTTCATCAGGGTCATGCCCGGAGCGCGCAGGTTGAGGATGGTGGCGATCACGTTGATCGCACCCATGATCGAGCTGATACCCATCAGGTGGATGGCGAAAATGAAGAAGGTGACACTGGCCGGCGCGTAGGTGGTCGACAGTGGGGCATAGAAGGTCCAGCCGAAGTTCGGCCCGCCACCCGGGCTGAACAAGGTCGAGACCAGAAGCAGGAAGGCCGCCGGCAACAGCCAGAAGCTGAAGTTGTTCATACGCGGCAGGGCCATGTCGGGCGCGCCGATCATCAACGGGATCATCCAGTTGGCCAGCCCGACGAAGGCCGGCATCACCGCGCCGAACACCATGATCAGGCCGTGCATGGTGGTCATCTGGTTGAAGAACGCCGGCTCGACGATCTGCAGCCCGGGTTGGAACAGCTCGGCACGGATGACCATGGCGAACGAGCCGCCGAGCAGGAACATCATGAAGGCGAACCACAGGTACATCGTGCCGATGTCCTTGTGGTTGGTGGTCAGCACCCAGCGCATCAGGCCCTTGGCCGGGCCGTGGGCATGTTCATGGCCGTGGGCGTGGTCGTCGATCACTGCACTCATGTCCTGTCTCCTGCAATCCGCTGATTGCCGCGAGTAACCCGGTTCACTTGGCTTCTGCCTGCTTGAGCGCCAGCACATCCTTCGGCGTGACCATGTCGCCCTTGTTGTTGCCCCAGGCGTTGCGCTCGTAGGTGACCACGGCGGCGATGTCGACTTCCGAGAGCTGCTTGCCGAACGCGGCCATTGCGGTGCCGGGCTTGCCATGGAAGACGATGCTCAAGTGGCCGTCCTTCGGCCCGGTGGCGATCTTCGAGCCCTTGAGCGCCGGGAACATCGGTGGCAGGCCCTGGCCTTCGGCCTGGTGGCAGGCCACGCAAGTAGTGTGGTAGACCTTGTCACCACGCTCGACCAGCTCTTCGAGTGTCCACTCCTTGCTGGTCAGCTCCTTGAGCTTGGCCGCCTCCGCCTTGCGCTCGCCGAGCCAGGTGTCGTAGTCGGCTTTGGACTTGACCTCGACCACCACCGGCATGAACCCGTGGTCCTTGCCGCACAGTTCGGTGCACTGGCCGCGGTAGATGCCGGGTTTCTCGATACGGGTCCAGGCTTCGTTGACGAAGCCGGGGATGGCGTCGCGCTTGACCGCGAAGGCCGGCACCCACCACGAGTGGATGACGTCGGCAGCGGTCACCAGAAAGCGCACCTTGGCGCCCACCGGCAACACCAGCGGCTGGTCCACTTCGAGCAGGTAGTGCTCGTCTTTGGGCGCAGTATTGTGGATCTGCTCGGTGGGGGTGGCCAGGTTACTGAAGAACTCCACATCCTGGCCCAGGTACTTGTAGTGCCATTTCCACTGGTAGCCGGTGACCTGGATATCGATGTCCGATTCGCTGGCGTCGTAGATGTCGATCAGGGTCTTGGTGGCTGGAATGGCCATGGCCACGAGAATCAGGAAGGGGACGATGGTCCAGAGGATTTCCACCCAGGTGTGCTCGTGGAAATGCGCAGGCTGCTGGCCGGTGGAGCGACGGTGGATGACCATCGACCAGAACATCGCACCAAATACCACGATGCCGATGACCACGCAGATCCAGAAGATGGTCATGTGCAGGTCGAAAACGGCGTTGGAGACTTCCGTCGCCCCTGGGTGCATGTTCACGGTCCAGGCAGCGTTGGCCTGACCAAAAACCGACCACAACAGCAGGCCCATCCAGACATGTGGATGTCGCATCATTGCGGGTTCCCCTTCTCGTTCTTGTAGTCCCGGAGGCGTGGCCTGCGGCAAGAGGGAACGGCGGTCAAGACTGCCTGGCTTCGACGACCGAGCCCCTGCAAAAGCAGTCGGGCCTCATCAACGAATCACGTTCAACGGGAGTATAGACAGCGACCAACGGCCCGCAATGGCACCAGTGAAATGAACTTCACGAAAAGATGAAATGCCTGCAAAAGCCCGTGCTTGATAGGTTATGGCAAAATACTGGCATTGCGATATGCCTAACTGCGCACACGTTTGCGGGATTTATAACAAATGCGTCTTAGGTATTCTGTATACCGAGCTAATTTAGTGTCTTCCGTTTGAAACGTCTTGTCCCTGGAGTTGTCATGAACATCGCTGCTGTACGCGAGCAGATTAGCCAAGCCCACGATCACGAAGGCCGCACCGGCCAACTGAAAGAGCGTCTCGAGCTGCAACTGCCCCACCTGCACCCCTCGATCCAACTGCCTGAGCAGGACGCCCAGGGTACTTTGGCGCGCTTCGTCAGCGCTTACATCGATCAAGTTCCGGAGCTGCTGGAAGCCGCTCATGAGGTGGCCCGCGAAGCCGGTATCGAATCGCAGATCAAACCTGTACTGAAAATTGCCGAGGCCTATTTCCTGCAGCCACCGAGCGTGATGCAGGGGCATGTGGGCCTCGACTGCCTGCTGGATGAGGCTTACCTGGCGCACCGTCTGGTGGAAGAGGTCAACGACCTGTACATCCGCCACTTCCAGCAACCGCTTATCCCGGTCGACACCACAGTGGCCAACCTGATCGCCCACAATTTGATCGGCGAGACCTTCGCCAATCAGCTGGATGAAGTAGTGCGCCATTCGGTGGATGAAATGCTGGACGACGAAAGCTTTGCCGCAGAGTCGGTGGAGGCTTATCGCGATACCCTCAGCAGCCCGCAGACCGGCGAGGCATGGAAGCGCTGGCCCTGCCTGTCGCGCCAATTGAACGTAGAGTTAGGCCAGGACAGCGCCTGACCTGGTGCCCTCGGCAAGGGAAAGCGCTCCCGCTGCTGCCCCCCTGCTTCGATCATTACTGTCATCCGGCCGCCCCATGGCGGCCTTTTCCATTCAGAGATGACGACTATGACGATCAGAAGAAACCGGATCTACACCGATCTGCTGCGGGGCACCTATCGCACGATATGGGGCAACTGGGGCCTTACCCCCTCCATCAAGCCGGGCGCGGTCGGCATCATCGATTCCGACTCCGGCGACTTCAAGCTTGTCGCCGATTGCCTGCCCGGTGTCGAGATCAGCAAGAACCAGCAAAGCCGCAAGTGGGACTTCAAATCCACTGGCGTGACATGCAGGAGCATCAACGCCAACGTCGAAGGGGTGATCTTCGACCCCAACACCGGTGCCGAGGCCAAACCCGATGTCGCCCTCGAATGGACCTTCGACAAGGAAAATTCGATTACCTCGGAGTTCGCGATCGCCGGTGAGCACCACATTAGCAACCTTGCCGTGCTGGACGACCAGTACGACTGGCTGCTCACCCAGGCGCGCAAATTGAACATGGCCACCAGCGCCGGTATCTCCGAAGGTTTCGGCGTGGTGACTTCGGTCATCTACGCCAGCAGTGGCCTGAATGCTGTGGCGAAGAAGAGCAACGCCCGCTTCACCGTTTCAGGCAGCGCAAGCGGCCTCAACCGTCTGCTTGGTGAAGAAGGGATCAGCGGCAAAGGCAAGGCAAGCTACGTGTTCAGCAGCAACTCCAGCGAAGTGGAGACGCATACCCTGCCGGCAAAAAGTGGCGAAGTGGCAACCGAACCGCTGCCCGTCGCCTATACCTTTGCCTCGTTCGCAGGCAGCAGGGTGCTGATTCCGAGCTGGGTGGGCAAGATAGGCACGCTGAACCTGCTGGTCGACAGCAAGGCAACCTCCCTCACCACCTATACCACCAAGGTCACACTTGCCTATAAAACCCCCTCCGGCCCGGTCGAGGATTGCAGAACGGTGATCGGTGGGAGTTCTGCCAGCTTTGGTGACATCCCCCTGACTGCCACCGAGATGGTGCTGACGGCGGAGTTCATCAACATCGGCTCCAATACCCGCAAGACGATCAAGTGGAACACCCCCGCCAGCGAGTGGCTGGGCGGCACCCGTACCGTGAACCTGACCGGTACCTGGCCGGGTGCGCCAGAGATGACCGAGGTCAAGCGCTGAGATCAGGTACCAGCAACGCTGCGCAAACGGCCTTCCACCCTGCGCTTGAGCCCTCGCGGCTCGATGCGCAGGTTGCAGCCGCTGGTCTTGCTCCAGTCTTCCAGCAGCTCCAGGCATGAATGGTCGATGTAGGTCAGGTTGGCCAGCGGAACGTGCAGGGTGGTGCCGGCAGGCACGGTGTCCAGCACCTGGGTCAGGGCCGGCACCTTGAGGAAAGTTGCCGCACCACTCAGGCGCAGTTCCATGTGCCCACTGGGTTCCAGCTGCACCAGGCAGATCTTCAGACGCGCAGCCTTGAACGCCAGCTTCAGCAGCGTCAGGGCGAAGCCGAGCAGAACGCCCGTCAGCAAGTCGGTGAAGATGATCGCCATGGCTGTCGCCACATAGGTGAACATCGGCATCCGACCATAACGGCCCAACCCTCGCAGCGCCTTGTAATCAACCAGTTTGATGCCGGTATAGACCAGCACACCAGCCAGGCTTGCCACCGGAATCTGCTGCAGCACGCTACTGAGCACCACCACGAACGCCAACAACCACAAGCCGTGCAAGATTGCCGAAGCGCGGGTCTGTGCCCCCGCCTGGACATTGGCCGAGCTGCGCACGATCACGCCCGTCATTGGCAAGGCACCGAGCAATCCGCAAAGCATGTTGCCGATCCCTTGCGCCGACAGCTCGCGATCGAAATCCGACCGCTGGCCGCTGTGCATGCGATCAACCGCTGCTGCCGACAGCAACGTCTCCGCGCTGGCGATGAACGCCAGGGCGAAAGCGGCAACCAGCAGGGTCGGGTCGGCCAGTTTCATCAGGTCATCGGGACGAATCCAGTCGATGGCTTCGGTCAGGTCTGCGGGCACCTGTACCCGGTTTACCGGCAGCGCCAGCCACATGGCGATGGCCGTCATCGCCGCCACGCCGAGCAGGGCGCCTGGAACGAATCGCAGCCGCTGTGGCCGCAAGCGCTCCCAAGCCCACATGATGGCGATCGTACCCAGCCCGAGCGCACCTGCTTGCCAACCTGAACCCGCACGTTCCAAAGGCAACGCACCGGCCACGGTCGAAGGGAACTCCAACAAGTTCTGCATGCCCGAAGGCTGCGGTGCGGTATCGAACATCACATGCACCTGTGACAGCACGATCAGCACACCAATGCCGGCCAGCATGCCGTAGACCACTGCCGGTGCCGTTACCCGGAACCAGCAGCCCAGGCGCAGGCGCCCGGCAAGCAATTGCAAGATACCCGCGAGCAGCAGGATCGGCCCGAGCATGGCCATGCCATGTTGGCGCACCAGCTCGAACACCAGCACTGCCAGACCCGCCGCCGGGCCGCTGACCTGCAGGGGCGAACCGGCCAGGAAGCCGACCACGATACCCCCGATAATGCCGGTGATCAGGCCCTTGGCCGGCGGCATGCCCGAAGCGATCGCAATACCCATGCATAACGGCAGGGCGACCAGGAAGACCACCACCGAGGCAAGCAACTCACGCGGCAGGGCCGCTTTCAACTGTGTCATGTTCACCATCATTCTCCTTTCTCTGACGCACGGCCATTCCTCTGGCCGTGGGCACGTTGGGCCCTGACAAGCGCGCAGGCGCGGGCCGCCAGCGAGATCGCCAGCAGGGCAGTCAGGGCATTTTCAAGGCAGCCGAAGGCCGCGCCACACCCCGTGGGGGTGCAGCCGGCTATTCAAGGTTCAGCTTTGGACGGGTCGCTTAGTAGCGGCCTCTCGGAGTGGCGCTGGGGATCGGCTCGCCAGCAGCCAGGGGCAGGAAGCTGTCGCTGGCGGCGTCGTAGGCTTCGATCTTGCTGGTCTCGATGTCGTAGACCCAACCGTGGATGTACAGCTGGCCCGCCGCCAGACGCGAGGCCACTGACGGGTGGGTACGCAAGTGGTGCAGCTGGGCAATGACGTTTTCCTTGGTCAGCACCTGCATGCTTTCGTGTTCGCTGCCGCACGAGCAATTGTTCTCGACTACGGTGCGAGCCACTTCGGCGTGACGCAACCAGGCGCCGACGGTGGGCATCTTGTCCAGCGAATGCGGGTTCAATACTGCACGCATGGCGCCGCAGTCGGAGTGGCCACAGATGATGATGTGGTGCACTTTCAGCGCCAGCACGGCGTACTCGATGGCGCTGGACACGCCGCCGTTCATCTGGCCATACGGTGGTACGACGTTACCCACGTTCC
The DNA here is from genome assembly GCF_044748405.1 of Pseudomonas sp. NPDC089996. NCBI lineage: Bacteria > Pseudomonadati > Pseudomonadota > Gammaproteobacteria > Pseudomonadales > Pseudomonadaceae > Pseudomonas > Pseudomonas sp. NPDC089996. Next base: position 69,844 of record NZ_JBIVGA010000001.1, read on the forward strand.
GGGTAACGAACAAGTCGCCAGGCGAGCTCTGGGTGATCAGTTCAGGGACGATGCGCGAGTCGGCACAGGTGATGAACATGGCGCGCGGCGTTTGCGCAGTGGCGAGCTTCTTGAACAGCTCCTGCTGATCGGGGAAGACATCATGGTGAAAACGCAGGAAGCCGTCGACGATGTGCTTCAGGGCGGCATCGGCGCTCTCCGCGGGGGCTTGCGGAACGACCTTGGATGGGTCCTTGACGGGCATGATTCATCCTCTTGACGGTGTGTAGGTAAATCCATTTTACCGGTGAAAGATTCTGGCTATGCGCAGAGTTAGATGACGCGCACAGAAGATAGATCACAGTCTTCGCTGACTGGATTCCTACGCTAGCGGGGAAAACTTAACTGAAACTTAATTCGAAGGCTCTAGAACAGGCGTTCCAGATGGATAAGGCGGGAATTGAATAATAGCAAAAAACCATCAACTGCCAAGTGCCATGAGCATAATTATTGTCTCGGATTAGCTGAGCTGGTGATGGCCACTGCTGTCAGAACAACGCCATCTGCCCACCTGGCGGGCAGAACGCCGAGCAATCCAGGGCCTGCTCCTCGCGCCCGGCAAAATCCAGACGCTTCATGGCCTTGGCAAAACGCTGCGCCAGCAATTCGGCAAAGATACCTTCGCCACGCATCCGTGCGCCGAAGCGGCTGTCATACAACTCGCCACCCCGGCTCTGGCGAATCAGGCTGAGCACATGGGCCGCGCGTTGCGGGTAATGGTCCTGCAGCCATTGCTCGAACAACGGCGCCACTTCCAGCGGCAGGCGCAGCATCATGTAGGCAGCGCTCTGTGCACCCGCTTCCCTGGCGGCCTCCAGCAAGCGCTCCAGCTCGCTGTCGTTGATCATTGGAATCATCGGCGAGCACAGGACGCCCACCGGCACACCGGCTTCACGCAATACCCGAATAGCCCGCAACCTGGCCTTGGGTGAGGCCGCGCGGGGCTCGAGCACGCGTTTGAGGTCGTCGTCCAGGGTGGTGAGACTGATCATTACCCGCGCAAGGCGCTGGCTGGCCATTTCCGCCAGCAGGTCGAGGTCACGCAATACCAATGCACCCTTTGTGACAATGGTCACAGGGTGGCGAAAACGTAAAAGCACTTCCAACAGCCGCCGAGTCAGTCGCTGCTCACGCTCGATCGGCTGGTAGGGGTCGGTATTCGAGCCGAGGTTGATCGGCGCGCAAACATAACCCGGCTTGCTCAACTGCTGTATCAGCACATCGGCGGCATTGGTCTTGGCGATCAGTTTGGTTTCGAAGTCCAAGCCAGGCGACAGATCCCAGTAAGCATGCGAAGGGCGGGCATAACAGTAGATGCAACCATGCTCGCAGCCTCGGTAGGGATTGATGGAACGGTCGAAGGGCAGATCTGGCGAAGTGTTGCGGGCGATAATGGTCCTGGCATTTTCCAGTCGCACTTCGGTGCCTTGCGTGAGGGGTACTTCCTGATACCAGCCATCGTCCTCATGCACCGATTGCCGGGGGGCGAAACGGTTATGCGGATTGTGACTGGTACCTCGACCTTTGGCGGGAACGGGAAGCATGACCAAGAACCTTCGATACTGTTTTTTTATACAGTACACCGCACGTGCCATTCCCGCCACTGCCATCAGGCGGACAAGTGCCAGCGTGTATAGGCATCAAGCGACAGGGGCCTGCCAACGAATGCCTGAAACGAAGCCGTCAACCGGCGCAAGCCACCCTTGGACAAGATCTCCTGGCGCATCCGGCGCCCGATCGATGACTCAGGGGCACCGCTCGCTGTAACGGCCCTGAACGCATCGACGGCATGCACTTGTGCCCATTTGTAGCAATAGAACCCCGCTTCGTAACCTGTAACCAGATAATCGAAAGCCTCGACAAACCTTTCCTCCTCGAATGATTCCGGCAAGCCGACATGCCGGGAGGCATCGATGGCAAACTGGCGCAGGTTGCGACCGGCATGGCCGTCGACGTGCGCCATGAAGTCAAACCAGCAACGGCGCAACTTCTCGGCCTCCTTCACGGCCTGCTGGCATCGCAAGCGATCAAGCCACTGCTGCATCTCTGGCAAGGTCACAGCATCAGCGCACTCCGCCGGTTGATGCAACGCGAGCAGGGCAGGCGCGGACCAGCACCACTGCTCCAGCAAAATGCCTACAAATTCGCAGCTGTCAGGGCCCAGGTCCGAGGTTGCGACGCGATTGAGGCGGCGGTGATGGTTGGTAACCAGTAGCTGATGCACGGCATGACCTGCCTCGTGGAACAGCTTGCACAGGTCTTCATGGCTCAATGTGCACGACGCCTGCCCGGGCGTCCGTTTGAAGCTGCAGGAGAGCAGGGCGGTCGGCAAGGTGACGGTGCCATCGGCATGCGTATGGCGCTGGCACATGGGGTAACTGTATGGCCACGGCAATTTGCCAGGGCGTTCGTAGGCATCCAGGTAGATGTGGCCGATCAAGGTGCCGCCCTCACTCACGCTCAGCACTTGTACGTCGGCGTGCCAGCCTGGCGCGGCGGAGGCTGCGATGGTGATCCCGAACAGCCTTTCATGCAACTGCCACAACCCCTGCAAAGCGGCGTCCATGGTGAAGTAATCGCGCATGTTCGCCTCCAGCTCCTCGATGCCTTGCATGCGTAATTTTCGGTTCAGATACGGCACATCCCATGGCGCCACCTCGTCGATGCCAAGGGTTTTGCCCATCACCTGCAAGGATCTCAGGTCTTCCCGCAGGCGAGGCCGGTTGAACTCGATCAGATCGTTGATGAAGCTCTCGACCTGCGTCACGTTGCGCGCGTCTTTGACCTCCAGGCCCAGCTCGGCGGCGTTGCCGCAGCCCAGCAACTGAGCGCGCTCGTGGCGCAGGCGCAGCAATGCCTGCAGTACCGGGGCGTTGTCCAGATCAGAGTTGCCACCCAGGTCCGATGCCAGGCGTCGTGACGCAAGGTAGACGGTTTCGCGCAGCTCACGCACATCAGACCACGCCAGAATCTCTTCGACAGTGCTTTCATTCAGATCGACCAGCCAGCCAGTACCGCCCTGTTCTTTAGCGTTCAACGCCAACCGTTCACGCACGGGCAGCGGCAGGCCGGCCAGCCGAGATGCATCGCAGACCTCTAAAGACCATGCATTTCTGGCATCGATCAGGTTGTTCAAGAATTGCTGTTCCAGTCCGGCAATCGCCCGATCGGTGGCCTGCAACTGCGCCATCTGGCTTGTGGCCAAGCCATGGCCGGCGTAACGGAACCCCCTGATGATCAGTTTGAGGACTGTTCGATGGGCCTCATCCAGCCCGGCCGCATCAATGCGCAGGTAGCCTTCGTACAGACCTGGATTCTCGTGCTTGCATCGTGCCCAATCGAGCAGCAACTGATAACAGGCATCGATGGCCACTGCCCATTCATCACTTTCATAGTTCAACGGAACCAGGCTGTGAAAGAGGTCCTCCAGGCGCTGATCCAGCTGTTCGATGGCCAGCACGAAGGTATCCCAACCTGGCGCTTGGCCGTGATTGGCAATGATCTGCTGCAGCGCTGCGACATTCTGATCGTGGAGGGACTGGAAGGTGGTCTGAACGTGCTCCGGCTGCAACGACGGGTAGTCGAGCAGACCGTTTTCAAGCAATGCGAGGCCTTGATTCAAGGGACACCCAAGGGACAGGAAAAAGGCCGGTCACCTTAAAGGCCCATCGCGCCCCGAATGCAATCCATGGATAGCACCCGGCCAGGCTGGCGCCAACGAGGCGCCAGCCTCGACGGTCACTCCGCTGGCTTCTTCAACTTCGGGTTAGGGAAGAACTGCACCGTCTGCACCTTGGCCGGCGCCGCCTTGGGCGCCTGCTGATTGACCCGCGTACCCAGCTCCTTGGGTACCGACAGGCCCTGCTCGTTGAGGGTGTCGGTGAAGCCGCAGGCCACGCACTCGCGGTGCGGCACGTCGTCTTCACTCCACATCATCAGCTTGTCGGGCTCACTGCACGCCGGGCATACCGCCCCGGCGATGAAGCGCTTCTTGGTCTTGTTCACAGCAACCTCGCTCATGCCGCAGCGTCCTCGGTGAGGCCACTGTGGCGCAGCAATGCATCGATGGAAGGCTCGCGCCCGCGGAAGTCCACGAACAGCTCCATGGGTTCGCGCGAACCGCCGCGGGCCAGGATCGCTTCACGGAAGGCGCGGCCGGTCTCGGCATTCAGCACGCCTTCTTCCTCGAAGCGCGAGAAGGCGTCGGCCGACAGCACTTCAGCCCACTTGTAGCTGTAGTAGCCCGCTGCATAACCGCCAGCGAAGATATGCGCGAAGCTGTTGGGGAAGCGGTTGTACGCCGGCGGGCGCATCACCGAAACTTCGTCGCGCACGCCTTCGAGCACCTGCAGCACGCTGCGGCCGTCACCGTGGCTGGCATGCAGCTCGAAGTCGAACAGCGAGAACTCCAGCTGGCGCACCATCATCATGCCGGACTGGAAGTTCTTCGCCGCCAGCATCTTGTCCAGCAGGTCCTGGGGCAGGGCCTCACCGCTTTCATGGTGACCGGATATCAGTGCCAGCCCTTCCGGCTCCCAGCACCAGTTTTCCATGAACTGGCTCGGCAGCTCGACGGCGTCCCAGGCCACACCATTGATGCCGGAAACACCGGCATGCTCGATGCGGGTCAGCATATGGTGCAGGCCGTGGCCGAACTCGTGGAACAGCGTGGTGACTTCATCGTGGGTCAGCAGGGCAGGTTTGCCTGGCGCAGCCGGGGTGAAGTTGCACACCAGGTTGGCCACCGGGCTCTGCAGCTCGCCGCCGGCCGTAAGGCGGCGATCGCGGGCGCCGTCCATCCAGGCACCGCCACGCTTGTTGGCGCGTGCGTAGAGGTCGAAGAAGAAGCGGCCAACGTGCTGGCCGTTTTCCTTGATCTCGAACAGGCGCACGTCCGGGTGCCAGCTGTCGAAACCCTTGAGTTCGGCGATCTCGATGCCGTACAGGCGCTGGACGATGCTGAACAGGCCGCTGAGTACCTTGTCGATTGGGAAGTAGGCGCGCAGGGTTTCCTGCGACACGCTGTAACGCTGCTCGCGCAGCTTTTCACCGAAATAACCGGCATCCCAGCTGGCCAGCTCAGGGCAGCCCTGCTCGGCGGCGTAGGCCTTGAGCTGCTCCAGGTCCTGGGCGGCAAATGGCTTGGAACGCTTGGCCAGGTCGCGCAGGAAGCTCAGCACCTGGTCGCTGGACTCGGCCATCTTGGTCGCCAGGCTCAGCTCGGCGTAGTTCTTGTAGCCCAGCAGCCCGGCCAGTTCCTGGCGAAGGTCGAGGATTTGCTGCATGACCGGGCCATTGTCGAACTGGCCAGCATTCGGGCCTTGGTCCGAGGCACGGGTGCAATACGCGGCATACAGCTCTTCGCGCAGCGCTCGGTCGCTGGCGTAGGTCATCACGGCGTAGTAGCTGGGGAATTCCAGGGTGATCAGCCAGCCATCCAGCCCCTTGGCCTGGGCGGCGGCGGCCATCTGCGCCTTGGCCGAGTCGGTCAGGCCGGCCAGCGCGCCTTCGTCGGTGACATGCTTGGTCCAGGCCTGAGTGGCGTCGAGCAATTGGTTGGAGAAGCGGCTGCCCAGCTCGCTCAGCTTGCTCTGCACTTCGGCATAACGCTGCTGCTGGTCAGCAGGCAGGTCGATGCCCGACAGGCGGAAGTCACGCAGGGCATGCTCGAGGATGGTCTTTTGCGCTACGTCGAAGCCTGCGGCTTCCGGGCTGTTGACCAGCGCCTGGTAGGCTTCGAACAACGCACGGTTCTGGCCCAGTTCGGTAGAGTAGGCACTCAACGCTGGCAGGCACGACTCATAAGCCTCGCGCAGTTCCTGGCTGTTGCACACCGCATTGAGGTGGCTGACCGGGCTCCAGGCGGCACCCAGGCGGTCGTTCAGTTCGTCCATGGCCAGCACCAGGCCGGCCCAGGTCGGGTTGCCGCCCTGCTGTTCGAGGATCTCGACAATGGCTTTACGGTTGTCGGCCAGGATCGCTTCGATCGCCGGCAACACGTGTTCGGCACGGATTTGCGAGAAGGGCGGCAGATCGTAGGACTGCAGAAGTGGGTTGTTCGCACTCACGGTTCGGATACCTTGGCAGGAGAAACACTGCCCCATCTTAATTACAATCGACGCCGACCGCAGCAGGCAGCCTGCCTATCGGCACAGATGAGAGACGCTATCATGGCCATCCGCAGCTTCCAGCAACACACTCCGAAAGTGGGACTCAGGGCTTTCGTCGACCGTTCGGCGGTGGTCCTGGGTGATGTGGAAATCGGCGAGGACAGCTCTGTCTGGCCGCTTACGGTGATCCGCGGCGACATGCACCGCATCCGCATTGGCGCACGCACCAGCGTGCAGGACGGCAGCGTGCTGCACATCACCCACGCGGGCCCTTTCAACCCCGACGGTTTTCCGCTGATCATCGGTGACGAAGTGACCATCGGTCACAAGGTCATGCTGCATGGCTGCACCTTGGGCAACCGCATCCTGGTCGGCATGGGCAGCACCATCATGGATGGCGCCATCGTCGAAGACGAAGTGATCATCGGTGCCGGCAGCCTGGTGCCGCCCGGCAAGCGCCTGATCAGCGGCTACCTGTACATGGGCAGCCCAGTGAAGCAGGTGCGCCCGCTGAACGATCAGGAGCACGCCTTCTTTCCCTACAGCGCCGGCAACTACGTCAAGCTCAAGGACCAGCACCTGGCCGAAGGCTACGACCAACCGCAATGATCCCGACTACCGAGACGAACATGCACCAGCAGAACATCCTCTTCGACCTCGACGGTACCTTGACCGACCCGCGTCTGGGCATCACCCGCTCGATCCAGTATGCCCTGGCCAAGCTGGGTATCGACGAGCCCGAACTGTCCCGCCTGGAACACTTCATCGGCCCACCGCTGCTGCAGGCATTCATGCAGTTCTACAGCTTCGATGAAGCCAGGGCGTGGGAAGCGGTGAATTTCTATCGCGAACGTTTCCGTGTCACGGGCTTGTACGAGAACCTGGTGTTCGACGGCGTGCCAGAGCTGCTTGAGGCGTTGAATGGCCAAGGCCGGACGCTGTACATCGCCACCTCGAAACCATGGGAGTTCGCCCGGGAAATTGCCCGGCACTTTGCTTTCGATCACCACTTCAAAGTGATCTATGGCAGCGAGTTGGATGGAACGCGGACCAACAAGGTCGAGCTGATCCGTCATCTGCTGGATGAGGAAGGGCTGGACCCGGCGCAGACGCTGATGATCGGGGACCGCAAGCATGATCTGATCGGTGCCCGCAGCAATGGTTTGCAGGCGGTGGCGGTGGGGTATGGGTTTGGTAGCCAGGAAGAGCTGGTGGCCGAGGCGCCGGCTTTCCACTTCGCCACCGTGGCCGATATGCATCGAGCCTTCATCCAAGGCTGAGGGCCATGGGGCTGCTTTGCCTTTCGCGACACAAGGCCGCTCCTACAAGGGATTGCGTACTCCTGTAGGAGCGGCCTTGTGTCGCGAAAGGGCCGCAAAGCGGCCCCAAAATCTCACAGGCTCACATCAACCGCTGCAACTCCACCTTTCTGTCAGCTGCAGGCAACCGCCCAAGCTCCTCGACCCGCTCATAAAACCGCCCCCAGTCGCCACCCACCTCCCGGAACAGCGCCGCAAATGCCGGCACCCACTGGTCATAAAGCCCGAATGGCAACAGCTTGGCATTGCTCAACGGCGCGTAGATCCATGCGTCATAGCGCTTGTCCCCATTCCACTGGCTGTCCCGCACCTGCTTGTACTCAGCTCGCAAGCGCTCGAATTCCGCCTGCTTGGCCACCCGCTTGTGCGCATCGTCCAGCGGCCCGGCATAGATCGCCTGCAACCGCTCACGGCTAGCCAGCAGCAACCGTGTGAACCCGTCGCGCTGCTGCGACTGATCCTCCCCAGTCACCGCAAGCCCACGCGCCAAGCGCCATTGCCGCGTGCCTTCCTGCTCGACGAAAGTGGCAAACGACTCGTTGAACTCGGTGTCGTCCTGCACATAAAAGCGCTGATGAGCCAGTTCGTGGAAGATCAGCGTGGCCAGCCGCTCATCCCCCCAACCGACCATCGACGACAGAATCGGGTCGTCGAACCAGCCCAGCGTCGAATAGGCCTCGACACCGCTCACGTACACATCCAGACCTTGCTGGCGCATCAATGCCGCCGCGCCACGCGCAGCACCTTGGCGGTAATAGCCGCGGTAGGCGACGCAGCCGGCAATGGGAAAACAGTGCGTGACCGGCTGCAACGACAGTTCAGGGGTGGCAAAAACGTTCCACACCACATAGGGGCGCTGAAGGTCGGCATACAGCCGATAGCTTCGGTTTTCCGGCAATTTGAGATGTTCGCTGGCAAAAGCACGGGCCTCTTCGGCGTGTGCCAGACGAGCGCGCAAGCGCGGGCTGCTAGCCGGGTCGGCGATCACCTTGTCCACAGGCTGACGCGCCCGTAACAGCTGCCATTGCCCCTCGGCCAACTGGCCGTAATACCCCACAGTGCTGCAACCGTTCAGCAGAAAGGCACCCAGCAGCGGAACCAAATGCCTGAAAAGGCGGTCGAGTGGCCCAGGGCCTGAGCGCTTGAAAAGAACAAAGAGATCCATCTGGAGCTACCCACTCGCTCAAGGCCAATGCGCTCCAAGACTATCTCGCCAAGGGGGAGTTTCGCCATGCGTGCACTACTGGTCACCGGCTCGCTGCTGCTGGTTTCTGCCTGTTCGACCCTGCCCGAGCCGGACCCTAACCTGGCCTGGGTCGACCTCACCCCCTACGGCGATACCTCGCTGGACGCGAAACAGGTGGACGAGCGCGACTGGGCCGACACCCGCTACTTCGAAGTGCAGCCTGGTAGCCACGAACTGACCGTGCGCTATCAGTTCCCGGTCACGCCGAGCAACATCGGGCCGGTCGACGCGCCGCTGTGGCGCGATTGCCAGGTCAAGCTGACCTTCAAGGATTTCAACGCCGGGCAACGCTACCAGCTGCAGGCCGGCAGCATCGGCTTCCGTCCGTGGATCAAACTCTACGATCATCAGCAAAAGCTGCTCGGTCAGGGCCTGCCAGCAGGTTGCCAACGCACCTGAACCACACAAACGGCGCTATGCTTGTAACTCGTGTATCGCGAGTGGGAGTTTTGCCATGCGCCAGCCCATGATGCTGATCGCCCTCAGTGCACTGGGGGCTTGCGCCAGCCCCTTGCCGCCTGTCGACCCCGCCAAAGCCTGGGTCGACCTCTACACCGTGACCCCTGGCCGCCTGCTCATGGCCGACCGCCTCGACGGCCAGCGCCTGGACGATGGCCGCTACTTCCAGGTAACCCCTGGCAAGCATGAACTGGTGGTGCGATTCGACTATGAAATCTATGCCGGCGGCATGCTCACCAGTCCCAAGGACCGTACCTGCTACCTGACGGTGCGCTTCGGCGACTTCAAGGCAGGCGAGCGCTATCGCCTGGAGGCGCGAGCGCCAGTGATGGAACCACAGGTGCTGCTGTACGACGCCAGCCGAACGGTGCTGGTGAACGAACCGAGCGACGTGTTCTGCATTCCATAAGCAGTGGGGCCGCATTGCGGCCCCGCTCATTTACTTATCGTTCTTCTGGTAAATGATTTTTTTCGTCCCCCCGTCACAGCTGCCGACGACCATGTTCGGGTCCTTCGCCTCACTGTTGGGCACGATTTCCAGGGTGTAGGACGTTACTCCCCGGGCCTGAATCTTGGCTTCGATCTCGGCCTTGAGTTCTTCGCACGGTTTCACTGCCGCCAACGCAGAAGTGGCCATAAGCGAAGCCAGCACAACGATTGCTAAGCGAATCATGTAACGGCTCCTGGCAAGGCAGCTAGCGCTGCCGACGCTGTTTAGACTACAGCAAACAGTCACCGTTGCGCCGCCTAGGCCACCAATGTAGCGTCCAGGCTGATCTTCGCATTGAGTACCTTGGACACCGGGCAACCGGCCTTGGCCTTGTTGGCGATTTCGAGGAACTGCGCCTCGCTGGCCCCCGGCACCTTCGCCTTGAGGATCAGGTGCACGGCGGTGATGGCAAAGCCGTCTGGCTGCTTGTCCAGCGTCACTTCAGCAATGGTATCGATGCGATCGGCAGTGAGCCCGGCCTCACCGAGCATCATCGACAGCGCCATCGAGAAGCAGCCGGCATGGGCAGCACCGATCAGTTCTTCCGGGTTGGTGCCCGGCGAGCCCTCGAAACGGGTGTTGAAGCCGTATGGGTTCTGCTTGAGCGCGCCGCTTTCAGTAGAAAGCAGGCCTTTGCCATCCTTAAGGCCGCCTTGCCAGATCGCCGATGCTGTCTTTTTCATGTTGCCTCCTGGTCGTAGGGTTACTTGCCTACATTTTCGAGGCCCGTGTCTTACGGCAAGTTCAGAGCAATTACCCAGTGAGCATTGAATACTTCGAATCTGCCCATACAGATTCGAAAAGGCCTTCGGGCCAATCACTCTTGCGGAGGCTCCAATGACGCAGCTGCGTGACCTGAAGATTTCCACCCTCGACCTGGTGCCGGTGCGCGCCGACCAAGGTCCGGCGCAATCGCTGCACAACTCGCTGGACCTGGCTCGGCATGTCGAGCGGTTTGGCTACAATCGCTTCTGGGTGGCCGAACACCACAACATGGACGGCATCGCCAGCTCGGCCACTTCGGTACTGATCGGCTACCTGGCAGGCGGCACGACGACCATCCGCGTCGGCTCCGGCGGCGTCATGCTGCCCAACCATGCGCCGCTGGTGATCGCTGAGCAGTTCGGCACATTGGCAAGCCTGTATCCCGGGCGGATCGACCTGGGCCTGGGGCGTGCGCCAGGGTCCGACCAGATGACCGCCTACGCCCTGCGCCGCGACCGCGCCGGCAGTGCCGACAACTTCCCGGATGATGTCGAGGAGCTGTCGCGCTACCTCGGCCCACGTACCGATGATCAAAAAGTGATCGCCGTGCCCGGCCACGACACCGACGTGCCGCTGTGGCTGCTGGGTTCGAGCCTGTTCAGCGCGCAACTGGCCGGCATGCGCGGCATGCCGTACGCCTTTGCCTCGCACTTTGCCCCGCGTTTCATGCATGAAGCGATCCGCATCTATCGCGACCACTTCAAGCCATCGACCACGCTGGACAAACCCTATGTGATGTTGGGAATTCCGATGGTGGTGGCCGAAACCGACGACAAAGCCGAATACCTGGCAACCTCGGTCTACCAGCGCATCCTGGCGCTGATTCGTGGCCAGAGCCTGATGCAAAAGCCGCCTGTGCCGAGCATGGATGGGCTGTGGCTACCCCATGAGCGCGATGCGGTGGCGAGTTTCCTGGGGCTGGCAATGATCGGCAGCCCGCAGAAGGTCAGGGCCAAGGTGGAGGTACTGCTGGAGCAGACCGGGGCGGACGAGCTGATCTTTACCTGCGATCTGTATGAGCATGCGGACCGGGTGCGGTCCTATGAGCTGATGGCGCAGGCCTTGAAGACGGAGTGACCCTCCTCGCGGGCTTGCCCGCTCCCACAGGTGCGGCGCTATACCTGTGGGAGCGGGCGCGCCCGCGAAGCATCCAGCGCATCAGCCGCGGCGGTAGACGATCTCTTTGCTACCGCCCTCGCAGGTGCCAACCACTTTGCCAGCCGGGTCGCCCTTTTTGACCACCTCCAGCGTGTAGCCCTTCACGCCCTTGGCATCAAGCTTCGAGGCGATCTCCGCCTTGAGCTCTTCGCATGGCTTTCCGGCCGCCATCGCACCGCCCGCCAATGCCATCAAACCCAACGCCAGCATCAGTTTCTTCATCAATCGCATTCCTTGTACAGATGAGAAAAGACCAAAAGGGCGCCGCCAAGGCGCCCTCCGGAGTTATAACGCCATCACGCCGGGCTATTCCAGCCCGGGAATGTTTCAGCTGTTGGCGATGCGAAAGCCAACCTTCAGCGTGACCTGAAAATGCGCGGCCTTGTTGTCGCGGATATGGCCACGGGTATCGATCACTTCGAACCACTCCAGGTGCTTGATGCTCTTGCCGGCTTCGGCCAAGGCATTGTTGATCGCCTCTTCGATGCTGTTATGGGACGAACCCACCAGCTCGATCTTCTTGTAGGTGTGATGATCAGTCATGAGCGCTCTCCTTGGGTGACGGTGAAATTGAGCCTAGCAGCGCAGGCCTGGTTTACCTGCGAGCCACTGCCGTTCGGTAAAGTTCGATCGCACTTTCCCGCAGCCCGGCAGTCGCACTCCTTACAGCCCATACTGCAAAGGAGAGTCAACATGCACCGCAACTCGCTGCGTAAAACATCCCTGGAAAGCATGGAAGCGGAGATCGAAAGCCTGCTGAAAAGCCTGGAAAGCCTGAAGCACGATGCCTCCGAGGAAACCCAGAAATCGGTGAAGGCGATGCGCAGCAACGCGGAAAGCGCGCTGCGCCATTCGCGCAGCCTTGTCAGCGATGCCTATGAGGAGGTCAAAGAGCGCACCCGCCAGACCGGCATCGCCACCCGCGACTACGCCCAAGAGCACCCATACACCACCGCAGGCGTTGCAATTGGCGCGCTGGGCCTGCTGGCGGCCTATCTGTTGTGCAAGCGCAACTAAGCGCTCTGTCTGGCCAGCTCGGCGCGTAGCCACTGCGCCAGTTGCTCGGCGCGCTCATCCGCGGCGCGCCGGGGCACCCACAGCGCCAGCGCGGCAGGGGTCGGCGAAAAGCCCCAAGGCGCACTCAAACGCCCCGCTCGCAAATCGTCGGCAACCAGCGGTTGTGGCGCAATCGCGACACCCAAGCCGGCAACCGCTGCCTCCAGCAGGTAATACAGGTGCTCGAACGCCTGGCCGTACTGCAATGCACCAGACTCCAGCCCTTGTTCTGCCGCCCACGTTGGCCAGGCCTGCGGGCGCGAGGTGGTGTGCAGCAGCGCTTCGTCCAACAGGGCCTTGGCGGGTGCGGCCTGCAAGCGGTCGAAACTGGCGAAGTGCGGGCTGAGCACCGGGCCGATGCGCTCTTGCGCCAGCACATGGACCTGCATGTCCGCTGGCCACGGCGGTTCGGCATACACCAGCAACGCATCCAGCCCTGGCCGGCGCGGGTCCAGGTCGCCTTCACCCGCTGACAGGTGCAGGCGCAACTCGGGCAGGTCGGCCTTCAACCGCCCCAAACGCGGGATGAACCAGCGCGCCAGCAGGCTACCGGAACATCCCAGCACAAATGGCGCCTCGCTCACATCCCGGCTCAACTCGGCGCATGCACTACGCAGGCGGTCGAACGCCTCGGCGCTGGCGTCACGCAGACGCACTCCGGCATCTGTGAGTTTGATGCCACGCCCGTCCTTGACGAACAGGGCCACGCCCAGGTGCTCTTCAAGCACCTTGATCTGCCGGCTGACGGCGCCATGGGTAACGTGCAGCGCTTCGGCCGCCTGGCTGACGCTATTGACCCGGGCAGTGGCCTCGAAGGCCCGCAGGGCATTGAGGGGAGGGAGATCGTGAGCCATTCTACCTGTGATTTTTTCTGACGAGTTTGCGCGATCTTATCGGTTTTCAGCCGGGCTTGCCGTAGTTAGAGTAAAGCCCATCACTCATTCATTACGCCCTGGAGCGACTCATGACCCAGTCCCAATACCGTCCCGGCCCCGACGCCAACGGCCTGTTCGGCTCGTTCGGCGGCCGCTACGTGGCCGAAACCCTGATGCCGCTGGTGCTGGACCTGGCCCGCGAGTACGAAGCGGCCAAGGCCGACCCCAAGTTCCTCGAAGAACTCGCCTACTTCCAGCGCGACTACATCGGCCGCCCGAACCCGCTGTACTTTGCCGAACGCCTGACCGAACACTGCGGCGGCGCGAAGATTTTCTTCAAACGTGAAGAGCTCAACCACACCGGCGCGCACAAGGTAAACAACTGCATCGGCCAAGTGCTGCTGGCCAAGCGCATGGGCAAGAAGCGCCTGATCGCCGAAACCGGCGCCGGCATGCACGGCGTGGCCACCGCCACCGTCGCTGCGCGCTTCGGCCTGCCTTGCGTGATCTACATGGGTGCCACCGACATCGAGCGCCAGCAGGCCAACGTGTTCCGCATGAAGCTGCTGGGCGCCGAAATCGTCCCGGTCACCGCAGGCACCGGCACACTGAAGGACGCCATGAACGAGGCCCTGCGCGACTGGGTCACCAACGTCGACGATACCTTCTACCTGATCGGCACCGTGGCCGGCCCGCACCCGTACCCGGCGATGGTCCGCGACTTCCAGTCGATCATCGGCAAGGAAACCCGCGCCCAGCTGCAAGAGAAGGAAGGTCGCCTGCCAGACAGCCTGATCGCCTGCGTGGGCGGTGGCTCCAACGCCATGGGCCTGTTCCATGAGTTTCTCGAAGAACCGAGCGTGAAGATCATCGGCGTCGAAGCCGGCGGCCACGGCGTGGATACCGACAAGCACGCGGCCAGCCTGAACGGCGGCGTACCGGGGGTGCTGCACGGCAACCGCACCTACCTGCTGCAGGACGAAGACGGCCAGATCACCGACGCCCACTCGATTTCCGCCGGCCTCGACTACCCGGGCATTGGCCCGGAGCACGCCTACCTGCACGAAGTGAAGCGCGTCGAGTACGTCAGCATCACCGACGACGAAGCGCTGGATGCGTTCCACGCCAGCTGCCGCCTTGAAGGCATCATTCCGGCCCTGGAAAGCTCCCACGCCCTGGCCGAAGCGATCAAACGCGCACCGGGCCTGCCCAAGGACCACCTGATGGTGATCTGCCTGTCCGGCCGCGGCGACAAAGACATGCAAACCGTGATGAACCATATGGCAGCCCAGGAGAAACAGGCATGAGCCGTCTTGAACAACGCTTCGCCGAACTGAAGGCTGAGGGCCGCTCCGCGCTGGTCACCTTCGTCACTGCTGGTGACCCGGGCTACGATGCTTCGCTGCAGATCCTCAAGGGCCTGCCGGCAGCTGGCGCCGATGTGATCGAACTGGGCATGCCGTTCACCGACCCGATGGCAGACGGCGTGGCCATCCAGCTCGCCACCCTGCGCGCCCTGGAAGCCGGCCAGACCCTGGCAAAAACCCTGCAGATGGTTCGCGAATTTCGTGTGGATAACCACACTACGCCAATCGTGCTGATGGGTTACTACAACCCGATTCACCGCTTCGGTGTGGATAAGTTCGTCGGCGAAGCCAAGGCCGCTGGCGTCGATGGCCTGATCATCGTCGACCTGCCGCCAGAGCACGACGCCGAGCTGGCCACCCCGGCCCAGGCCGCAGGCATCGACTTCATCCGCCTGACTACCCCGACCACCGACGATGCGCGCCTGCCGCGTGTGCTGGAGCGCAGCTCCGGGTTCGTCTACTACGTGTCGGTGGCGGGCGTGACCGGTGCCGGCTCCGCAACCACCGAGCATGTGACCGAAGCGGTTGCCCGTCTGCGTCGGCATACCGACCTGCCGATCAGCGTGGGTTTCGGTATTCGTACGCCGGAACAGGCCGCCGCGATCGCGCGCTTGGCCAATGGTGTGGTGGTGGGGTCGGCATTGGTCGACAAGATTGCCCAGGCCAAGAATGCCGATCAGGCCGTGAGCGATGTATTGAGCCTGTGCTCGGCACTGGCTGAAGGCGTACGCGGCGCCCGTCGCTAAACCGCGTCGCCTGCTTCGCGGGCAAGCCCGCTCCCACAGTTACAGCGCCGCTCTCAAGGGCTGCGCCGTCCTTGTGGGAGCGGGCGTGCCCGCGAAGAGGCCAGCAAAGGAAGTGAAAATCTATCCGCCAAAAATCGACAGCTTCAAAGGCCGCACAGCCCCCATCCAGATCGCATGATCCCGGTGATCTGCCAGCTCATCCCCGGTCAGCGGATGCAGAAACACCACCAACCCCTTCCGATACAGTGCCAACCACGGCAACACCACCCCCACGAACTCCGGCTCGAAGGCCAGCTGACAGCTCCAGTCCGGGTGCGGCCCGACCGGCTTCTGGTGCATGCGCCCCATGGTCACGGGAAACAGCCGCGCCGCCTCCTCGCACAGTTCACGGGCCTGCTCGATGGTCGAGGCGTCGTAGTAAACGTGGGCGTGGTAACCCTTGATCCTCTGCACGATGACTCCTGATTGCGGTCCAACCATCACCCCCACCAGCAAAAGGGAGTGATGCGGTGAAAAATGCCGAAACCCCAGTGTTCAAACTGGTGTTGTTCGGGGCTCAAAGCAGCCTGGGCAACGCCCTGATGGACGAGCTGCTGGCGCGCCAGCACGAGGTCATTGCGATCGTCGACGACCTCAATCGCCATGCGCCACGCCCTGGCCTGCATTTCAAGATAGGCGCGCTGGGCGATGCCGACCAGGCGGAGCAGGGCGCGGCAGGGGGCTCGGCGGTGATTGCCCTGCTGTCGCCGGGTGATCTGGCGGCGCAGGTGCAGGCGAGCGAAGCGCTGGTCGCCGGGCTTGCCCGCACGACTATACGCCGGCTGTTGCTGGTGGGCGATTTTGATGTGCTGGATGAGCCGGGCAAGTACATCGAGGCTGAGCGTGCATGTGTTGATCGGGTGGTCGATGGGCTGCAGCGCAGCGCATTGCGCTGGACGCTGATCAACATGCCGCCAACGCTTGCCGATGAGGGCTTGGCACGCGTGGCGGCGGGGATGGTGGATATGCTGGAACTGGACTTGCACCGAGGCGAGCATTTGAACTTCGTGGTCTAGATTGCTGGGGCTGCTGCGCAGCCCTTTCGCGACGCAAGGCCGCTCCTACAGTAATACGCGATCGCCTGTAGGAGCGGCCTTGTGTCGCGAAGGGCCGCAAAGCGGCCCCGGGGACGTCAAAGGTTACGTTCATCCTCCAGCCAATCCACAAACCGCTCGATCAATGCCCCGCGTCGCTTGCGCGGCGGCAACACCACGTAATACCCCCGTTCAGAGCGCAAGCTCCCCTGCAGCGGCCGGCACAACAAGCCTTGCTCCACCAACCCGTCAACCAGATGCCCCCAGCCAATCGCCACCCCTTGCCCGGCAATCGCCGCCTGAATCAACAAGGTGTAGTTATCGAACCGCAACTGACCCGGCGGCGGCGGGCTGGCCACGCCAAACCCGCGAAACACCCCCGCCCAGTCAAACCAGCGGCTGGCCTGCTCACCGCGCAAATGAAGCAACGGCAATCGTTGCAAAGCCACGGCTGACGTGGGTTTGCCATGAATCAGCCGGGGGCTGCAGACCGGGAAAACCTCCTCATCGAACAACCATCGGCTCTCGCCTTGATGAAAGCGCCCATCGCCAAACAATACCGCCACGTCGATATCGGGACGCAACATCCCCTGGCTGCGCTCACCGGTCACCAGGCTCACATCCACCTGTGGATAAGCGTCGTGAAAGCGCTGCAGCCGGGGCATGAGCCAGAACGCTGCAAAAGCGAAGTCGGTGGCCACCTGCAGCACTTCACGCTGGCCCCGCCCACTGGCCTGGGCAATGCCGTCATCCATTGCCTGCAAACCCTGATGCACCTGCTCGAACAGCAACTGGCCCGCCTCGGTCAGCTCGATGCCTCGGTAGATACGGTCGAACAGGCGGGTAGCCAGCTGCGCCTCCAGCCGCTTCACCTGCTGGCTCACCGCAGGCTGGGTGGTGCCCAACTCCAACGCCGCAGCGGTGAAGCCGTGCAGACGAGCAGCCGCCTCGAATACACGCAAGGCATCCAGCGACAACTCGGCAAGGTGGTCAAACATAAGCTCAGCTAATCCCAGACATTGCCCGCCATGGGCTTTACCCATGTTATCCACAGTCGCATCTTGATAGGCAAGCGGTTCGCATAATTCTCAACGATGGAAGCCACCATGACGCCCCCGAATATCCTGTTCATCATGGCCGACCAGATGGCCGCACCCTTGCTGCCGATCTACGGCCCCTCGCCCATCCAGATGCCCCATCTGAGCCGCCTCGCCGAGCAGGCGGTGGTGTTCGACTCGGCCTACTGCAACAGCCCACTGTGCGCTCCGTCACGCTTCACCCTGGTCAGCGGCCAACTGCCAAGCCGTATCGGCGCCTATGACAATGCGGCCGATTTCCCCGCCGACGTGCCAACTTATGCACACTACCTGCGCCGGCTGGGCTACCGCACCGCGCTGTCGGGCAAGATGCACTTTTGTGGCCCGGACCAACTGCATGGCTATGAGGAGCGCCTGACCAGCGACATCTACCCTGCCGACTACGGTTGGGCGGTGAACTGGGATGAGCCCGATGTGCGTCCGAGCTGGTACCACAACATGTCCTCGGTGCTGCAGGCCGGGCCCTGCGTGCGTACCAACCAACTGGATTTCGACGAGGAAGTGGTATTCAAGGCGCGTCAGTACCTCTACGACCACGTGCGCGAGAACGATGGCCGGCCGTTCTGCCTGACGGTGTCCATGACGCACCCGCATGACCCATACACCATTCCCAAACGCTACTGGGATCGCTACGAGGCTGTGGATATCCCCATGCCCCGTGCCGAATTCAGCCAGGAGGATCTCGACCCCCACTCGCAACGCTTGCTCAAGGTCTATGACCTGTGGAACAAACCGCTCCCTGTGGACAAGATCCGCGACGCCCGCCGCGCCTACTTCGGTGCCTGCAGCTACATCGACGACAACATTGGCCAGCTGCTGCAAACCCTGGAGGAATGCGGCCTGGCCGACGATACCCTGATCGTGTTCTCCGGTGACCACGGCGACATGCTTGGCGAGCGCGGGCTCTGGTACAAGATGCACTGGTTCGAGATGTCGGCACGCGTCCCGCTGCTGATACACGCACCTAAACGCTTCGCCGCAAGCCGGATAGGTGCTTCGGTATCGACCTGCGATCTACTGCCGACGCTGGTGGAACTGGCGGGCGGTGCTGTGGATAAGCAGCTGCACCTGGACGGCCGCTCACTGCTCGGCCACCTGCAAGGGCAGGGCGGCCACGACGAGGTGATCGGCGAATACATGGCCGAAGGCACCGTCGGCCCGCTGATGATGATCCGCCGTGGACCGTACAAATTCGTATACAGCGAAGACGACCCTTGCCTACTCTATGACCTGAGCCGCGACCCGCACGAACGGGAGAACCTCACCGGCAGCCCGGACCACCAGGCGCTGCTGCAGGCATTTGTCGATGAAGCATGCCAGCGCTGGGACATCCCCAGCCTGCGCCAGCAAGTCCTGGCCAGCCAACGCCGCCGCCGCCTGGTGGCCGAGGCGCTGGCGATCGGCAAGCTGAAAAGCTGGGACCACCAACCGTTGGTGGACGCCAGCCAACAGTACATGCGCAACCACATCGATCTCGACGACCTCGAGCGCAAGGCACGTTATCCACAGCCCGCCCCCATGGATTGATAAGAGAGGCCGCCATGCACAAGTTCTCCACCGCCGTGTTCGCCCTGGCCCTGAGCCTAGGCGCCACCACGGCCCACGCCGCCGACAGCGACGCGCAATGCAGTACCGTGAAGATGGCCGACCCCGGCTGGAGCGATATCGCCTCGACCAACGCTGTCGCCCGGTTGTTGCTGGAAAGCCTGGGCTACCAGGTGAAGATAGACAGCCTGGCGGTGCCAATCATCTACGGTGGCCTCAAGGACGGCCGGGTAGATGCCTTCCTGGGCAACTGGATGCCGGCGCAACAAGGCTTCCATGACAAGTTCATCGCCAACGGCGATGTGCAGCAACTGTCGCGCAACCTGGAAGGGACCGAGTTCACTCTGGCAGTTCCGGATTACGTGTGGAATGCCGGGGTGAAAGATTTCGCGGACCTGCAGAAGAATGCCGACAAGTTCGACAAGAAACTCTACGGCATCGGCTCCGGCGCGCCCGCGAACCTGTCGCTGAAGGAGATCATCGACAAGAACGAATTCAACCTGGGCCAGTGGAAGCTGGTGGAATCCAGCGAACAGGCGATGCTGGCGCAGGTGGACCGGGCTGTGAAGAAACAGCAGTTCATCACCTTCCTCGGCTGGACGCCGCACCCGATGAACGTGAAGCTGAAGATGCACTACCTGACGGGCGGGGAGAAGTGGTTCGGCAGCAAGGGCGAAGTGTTCACCCTGACCCGCAAAGGTTATCCACAAGCCTGCCCGAATGCAACGAAGCTGCTGGGTAACCTGAGTTTCACCCTGGACATGGAAAACACCATCATGGCCGAGGTTGTGGATAAGAAGATCAGCTTCGATGAGGCGGCCAAGGCTTGGGTGAAGCAGCACCCCGAGCGGCTGGAAGGGTGGTTGGCGGGGGTGACCACCAAGGCTGGTGGCAATGCCCTGGAGGCCGTCAAAGCCAAGCTCTGATTCCCGGCTTATCCGAGTACTCTGTGGGAGCGGGCTTGCCCGCGAACACCGGCAAAGCCGGTGCCAGGCACCGCGGTGAATTCTTCGCGGACAAGCCCGCTTCCACAAGGGAGATAGGTAATCCTGAAGGATCAGCCCCGAGCGAGTTGTCGGCGGAGTTCTGCAAGAACCGGCGCCGTATCCGGCCGCACCCCGCGCCAGATGAAGAAGGCCTCAGCTGCCTGCTCGGCCAGCATCCCCAGCCCGTCCAGCACCTTGGCCGCGCCCAGCTTCTCAGCCCACTGGCAGAACGGTGTCGGTTCCTTGCCATACATCATGTCGTAGCACACCGTGCGCCCCGCCTCGACCAGGCTGTCGGCAATCGGCGGCAGCTCACCGGCCAGGCTCGCCGAGGTGGCGTTGATGATCACGTCCACCGGCTCCTGCAACCAGGCAAACCCACTGGCCACCACCGGCCCCAGTTCATCGAACTCCCGCGCCAGCTGCTCGGCCTTCTCCACGGTGCGGTTGGCAATCACCAGCGATTGCGGATTGTGCGCCAGGATCGGCTCCAGCACCCCGCGCACGGCGCCACCGGCCCCGAGGATGAGAATGCGCTTGCCAGCCAGTTCGACCCCAGCGTTCACCGTCAGGTCGCGCACCAGGCCAGCGCCGTCGGTGTTGTCGCCCTGCAGCGTGCCATCGGCCAGCTTGCTCAGGGTGTTTACCGCACCCGCACGCTGGGCACGTGGCGTCAGGCTGTCACACAGGCGGTAGGCCTCTTCCTTGAACGGCACGGTGACGTTGCCACCGCTGCCTTGCTTGAAGAAGCCGCGCGCGCAATCGCTGAATTCATCCACAGGCGCCAGCAGGGTGGCGTATTCCAGGTCCTGACCGGTCTGTTCGGCGAACAGGCGGTGGATCAGCGGCGACTTGCTATGGCCGATCGGGTTACCGAAAACAACATACTGGTCCATGACGATTCCTCTTTTATCCACAGGCCTACTGGCCAAGCCAGTCGCGGTCCTGCAGGAAGTATTCGGTCAGGCGCGCTTCCTCGCTGCCGGGCGCGGCCTTCCAGTCATAGCCCCAGCGCACTTGCGGCGGCAGCGACATCAGGATCGACTCGGTGCGGCCACCGGACTGCAGGCCGAACAAGGTGCCACGGTCGTAGACCAGGTTGAACTCCACATAGCGGCCACGGCGGTATTCCTGAAATTCGCGCTGCTGCGGGGTGAAGGGGGTGTGCTTGCGGCGCTGGACGATCGGCAGGTAGGCCTCGACGTAGGCATCGCCGATGGCGCGCAAGAAGGCGAAGCAGGTGTCGAAGTCCCACTCGTTCAGGTCATCGAAGAACAGGCCACCGATGCCACGCGGCTCGCCGCGGTGCTTGAGGTGGAAGTAACGATCGCACCAGGCCTTGTAGCGTGGGTATACCTCAGCGCCGAAGGGTGCGCAGGCCTGCTCGGCCACGCGGTGCCAATGCACGCAGTCTTCCTCGTTGCCGTAATAGGGCGTCAGGTCGAAGCCGCCACCGAACCACCAGACCGCCTCTTCACCTTCCTTCTCGGCGATGAAGAAGCGCACGTTGGCGTGGGACGTCGGCACGTGCGGGTTGTGCGGGTGGATCACCAGCGACACGCCCAGGGCCTCGAAGCCACGGCCCGCCAGTTCGGGGCGGTGGGCGCTGGCCGATGGTGGCAGGCCGGCGCCGAACACGTGGGAGAAGTTGACCCCACCTTTCTCGATCAGCTTGCCATCGCCGATCACCCGCGTGCGGCCCCCGCCACCGGCTTCGCGCACCCAGGCGTCCTCGACGAAGCGGGCGCCGCCATCTTCGGCTTCGAGGGCAGAGCAGATGCGGTCTTGCAGGTCGAGCAGGTAGGCTTTCACGGCCTCGGTGCGGCTAGTCATCGGGTCACCAGGAACGGGCAGGGAAGAATTCGCCGGCTAGCATACCACCGCCTGTGCGCGCGCCGCAGTTGACGACGATCAAGCAAAGGCGTCCGATAGAAGGCCTTTTCCCGATCCCGACGACAGGAGTGCGAGATGGCCAAGCGTATCCAGTTCAGCCAGCATGGCGGCCCGGAAGTGCTGCAGCTTGTGGAGTTCGAACCCGCCCCACCCGGGCCGCAGCAGGTACGTGTGCGTAACCATGCAATCGGCCTGAACTTCATCGACACTTATTTCCGCGGTGGGCTCTACGCACCGCCATCCCTGCCCTCTGGCCTGGGTACCGAGGCGGCGGGCGTGGTCGAAGCCG
The DNA here is from genome assembly GCF_044748405.1 of Pseudomonas sp. NPDC089996. NCBI lineage: Bacteria > Pseudomonadati > Pseudomonadota > Gammaproteobacteria > Pseudomonadales > Pseudomonadaceae > Pseudomonas > Pseudomonas sp. NPDC089996. Next base: position 92,357 of record NZ_JBIVGA010000001.1, read on the forward strand.
TGGGTGAGGGCGTGACCCGGCTGAAGGTCGGTGACCGCGTGGCCTATGGCACCGGCCCGCTGGGGGCGTACAGCGAAGTGCATACGCTGCCAGAGGCCAACCTGGTCAAGCTGCCCGACAACATCAGTTTCGAGCAGGCGGCAGCGGTGATGCTCAAGGGGCTGACCGTGCAGTACCTGCTGAAGCAGACTTATGAGGTGAAAGCGGGTGACGTGATTCTGTTCCACGCCGCAGCGGGTGGTGTCGGTTCGCTGGCCTGCCAGTGGGCCAAGGCCCTAGGCGCCAAGTTGATCGGCACCGTAAGCTCGGCAGAGAAGGCCGAGCGGGCCAAGGCGCTGGGGGCATGGGCGACCATCGACTACAGCCGCGAGGACGTGGCCAAGCGGGTGCTGGAGCTGACCGATGGCAAGAAGTGCCCGGTGGTGTATGACGGCGTCGGTGCCGACACCTGGCTGACCTCGCTGGACTGCCTGCAGCCGCGTGGGTTGATGGTGAGCTTCGGCAATGCCTCAGGGGCGGTGAGCGGGGTGAACCTGGGGATTTTGTCGCAGAAGGGCTCGCTGTATGTGACCCGGCCGACGTTGGCGACCTATGCCAACAATGCCGAGAACACCCAGGCCATGGCGGATGACCTGTTTGCGATGATTGGCAGTGGGAAGCTGGCTGTGGATATCCAGCAGCGGTATCCGCTGAGTGAGGCGGCGAAGGCACAGGCGGAGCTGTCGGCGCGCAGGACTGTCGGCTCTACCGTTCTGCTGCCTTGAGCCGAACACTGCTCTAAAGCCAGTCGATCATCCCCTTGTGGGAGCGGGCTTGCCCGCGAAGCAGCCACCGCGATGGATGGCACCGGCTCCGCCGGTGTTCGCGGGCGAGCCCGCTCCCACAGGTATTGCATCGGCCTCGAATACAGCGCTAACCCTTTGAGGGCTGTCTTGCCGATGCTGGCGTCGTCTCGATGCCATCGAGAATCGCCTCGATAACGCCTTCCGCCATTTCAATCGCATGCAGGTTCGACCAGAACATGCCGCGGCCTTCTTCGCGCATGTAGTCCAAGGCTTTGTAGCCGGTTTCATAGGCGCAGCGCAGGTACAGCGCTACGTGAACCAAGGCATCTTCAGCCGCTATGTTCGGGTTGACGGTGAACAAGGCTTCATGGCCAGCATCGCAACGGCCGAAAGATCGGTTGGAAGTGCAGGGTAGGGGTGGATCTGGAACAATCTTTTTCATCATGAGATCTCCTTCAGAGCTGCATCCATTCGTTACCACACGAATAGGTGGCAGCTGCACGCGGGGTGGTAAACCGGGTGGGAGATCTCAAACCCCGGCAGGCACGAAGCCTCCCGCGTACAGCCGCCATAGACTGCCAAGATCACCCTGCTTCCGGGTTACCACACCCGATCGCCAAGTTATTCGGCGACGGATGAAGCCTAGAGGCAGAGATTCCCACTGAGAAGGTGATGGCAGGGGACGCGGGTCGTAGGATATTTCCCAAACCGCAAGCTGGACAGTCATTCCGACAAATTCAGAAAAACCTGACTTCAGTGAAAGCGTAATGTGACAGGGAGGCCACCAGCTTGACCGTGCAGGTTCGGAAGCGTAGCCTTTGATCGTGAGGTTGTGCTGGTGCGCCGGTTGATTTTCAAGTTATCCGGGCGAGTACATCTTCATCCTTTGGCCGCTTAAGCGGCCTTTATTTTTTGGGCTTGTTTTTATCCCCTTTAGGGATGATGGAATAGAGCTCGGCTTTGAGCTTGCGTGCCGTCAGTTCAAAGATCGCCTCATCAAAGACTTCATTGCCATAGCCATCATCACGGCCAATTGTGCTGCGAAGAGCGGTCATGGTCGGGGCGTTTTCCAGATTGATGGGGCCGCTTTGCGGCCCTTTCGCGACACAAGGCCGCTCCTACAGGCATAGCGCCAGGGCTGAGAGCTGCCCTGTTCTTGTAGGAGCGGCCTTGTGTCGCGAAACGAGGGCGTAGCCCTCGCCAGCGGTATCAGCCCGGCCGCACGACCTCACCAGTAGCCAGATTCCGAATCACACTCGGATTCTTCCGCCCCCCCAGCGCCCCGCCGAGCACCAGGTCCAGCTGGCCATGGAAGTACTGCTCCACCCGCAGCCGGGTCTTGGCAGCCGGGCGCCCGCCCGGGTTGCAGGAGGTGGAAATCAGCGGCCCGACCAACGCACACAGCTCACGCACCACCGGGTGATCACTGACCCGCAGCGCCACGGTGTCATGCTGCCCGGTCACCCACTCGGGCAACAGGTCCTGATGCGGCACCAGCCAGGTATTCGGCCCGGGCCAGGTGCTGCCCATGCGGTCGATCCAGTCCTCAGGGAAGTCCTCGAACAGGAAGTCGAACTGGCGGATGTTGTCGGCGATCAGGATCAAGCCTTTATCCACAGGCCGTGACTTCAGCGCCAGCAGGCGATACACCGCGTCTTCGTTCCACGGGTCGCAGCCAAGGCCCCAGACCGCTTCCGTCGGGTAGGCGATCACTGCACCCGCCCGGATCTCACGTGCGGCTTGTTGCACACGAAAACTGCTCACCATTTGCGTCTCTCCGCCATTTGACCTTGCTTGCGCGCAGTGTACTTAGCCAGCGCGGGCAAACCAACGCCCGGCGACATTGCTGACCCGGCCCTCAAGCTCCAATTCGGTCAGCTGTGCCAGCACCTCGGCCAGCGGCCGGTCGCTGAAGTGGGCCAGGTTCTCGCTAGTCTGTGGCGCCGCATGCAGCAGGGCAAGCAACGGATGAGCCGGTTTTTCCACAGCTACAGGCGGCAGGTTCTGCCAACCGCGCAGGCTCTCCAGAATCTGTTCGACACTTTCCACCAGCAGTGCGCCATCACGGATCAGCTGATGACAGCCCTTGGCCGCCGGGTGGTGGATGGAACCGGGAATCGCGTACACCTCGCGACCCTGCTCAGCCGCCAGGCGGGCGGTGATCAACGAGCCGCTGGCAAGGCTGGCCTCGACCACCAGCACGCCGAGCGACAACCCGCTTATGATGCGATTGCGCCGCGGGAAGTTGCCCGGCAACGGCCCGGCATCGAGCGGATACTCGGACACCAGCGCACCGCCTGTGTCGACCATCATCCGGGCAAGGTCGCGGTGGCGCTGTGGATAAAGTTTTTGCAAGCCCGTGCCGAGCACACCAATGGTGCCCCCTGCGACCTCCAACGCCGCCCGATGAGCGGCACCATCGATGCCCAGGGCGAGCCCGCTGGTGATGGTGAAACCGGCCTGCGCCAGGTAGCGGGAAAATGCCCTGGCCGTGTCGAGTGCGGGAGGTGTGGCACGCCTGCTGCCCACAATGGCCAGCTGAGGCCGGTCAAGCAGCGCCGGATCACCCGCCACGAAAAGCAGCGGTGGGGCATCGTCGATTTCACCCAGCAGCGCAGGGTAGTCAGGGCTGTCCCACATCAGCAAATGCTGGCCCGGACGCTCTAGCCAGGCCATTGCAGCCAGCGCGCCGTCGCGCACTTCGGCGCTGCGCCGGGCATCGATAGTGGCCTGCGCAATGCCTAATGCACGCCACGCCGAGCCCGGTGCACTGAGCGCCGAAGATGCACTGCCAAAGGCTTCCAGCAAGGTGCGAAAGCGTCGCAGTCCCGCGTCGGGTAGGCGATGAAGACGTAATCGCGCCTCCAGTTCAGCGGGCGGACAAGACGACGAACGGTAAATCGACATGGGGATCATCCTTGATCTGAACAGGGCCATCTACGTGGCACAACCTGTGGATAAGTTTGTGGGTAACAGTTTGAAAAGCTGTCCATGATTTCCCGGCTATCAGGCCTATAGAGACCCTAGCCGAGCTTTCGCAGGTGCTGAATTCGCCGATTCCCTTTATTATGTGTGCTCAGTTTTCAACCGACCGCACAGTGACTGCCTGACCTTATGGCCATCTTGAACATTCTCGAATTCCCGGACCCGCGCCTGCGCACCATTGCCAAACCGGTAACGGTGTTCGACGACGCCCTGCGTCAGCTGATCGACGACATGTTTGAAACCATGTACGAAGCCCCGGGCATCGGCCTGGCCGCCACCCAGGTCAACGTGCACCTGCAAGTCGTGGTCATGGACCTCAGTGAAGACCGCAGCGAGCCGCGCGTCTTCATCAACCCGACTGTCGAAGAACTGACCCACGACATGGGCCAGTACCAGGAGGGCTGCCTGTCGGTCCCGGGCTTCTACGAGAACGTCGACCGCCCGCTGCGTGTGCGGGTCAAGGCCCAGGACCGCGACGGCAAGCCGTACGAGCTGGAGTGCGAAGGCCTGCTGGCGGTGTGCGTGCAGCACGAGTTCGACCACCTCAACGGCAAGCTGTTCGTCGACTACCTGTCGCAACTCAAGCGCGACCGGATCAAGAAGAAGCTGGAAAAGCAGCACCGCCAGCAAGCCTGATCCCCACCTCCCAGAAGGCTTGCTCCGGCAAGCCTTTTTCTTTTTGGAAGCGAGAACGCCATGCGCATCGTCTTTGCAGGCACACCAGAGTTTGCTGCCGAACACCTCAAGGCCCTGCTCGACAGCCCGTACGAGATCGTGGCTGTCTACACCCAGCCCGACCGCCCCGCCGGCCGCGGCCAGAAGCTCATGCCGAGCCCGGTCAAGCAGTTGGCCCTGGCCCATGACATCCCTGTGTTGCAACCGCCGACTCTGCGCAATGCCCAAGCACAGGAAGAACTGGCCGAACTGAAGCCGGACCTGATGGTGGTGGTTGCCTACGGCCTGATCCTGCCGCAAGCCGTGCTCGACATCCCGCGCCTGGGTTGCATCAACAGCCACGCCTCCTTGCTGCCACGCTGGCGCGGAGCGGCACCGATCCAGCGCGCCGTGGAAGCCGGCGATGCCGAGAGCGGCGTGACCGTGATGCGCATGGAAGCCGGCCTGGATACCGGGCCGATGCTGCTCAAGGTGGTCACCCCGATCAGCGCTGACGACACCGGCGGCAGCCTGCACGACCGCCTCGCCGAAATGGGCCCGCCGGCTGTAGTCCAGGCCATCGCCGGGTTGGCAGACGGTTCGCTGCAAGGTGAAGTCCAGGACGATGCCCTGGCCACTTATGCACACAAGCTGAACAAGGACGAAGCCCGTATCGACTGGAGCCGCCCGGCCGTCGAACTGGAACGCCTGATCCGTGCCTTCAACCCTTGGCCGGTGTGCCACAGCACGCTGGATGGGGAGAGCGTGAAGGTGCTCGCTGCCAACGTGTCCACAGGTAAAGGCGCTCCGGGCGAGATCCTTTCCGCCAGCAAGGACGGTCTTGTTGTCGCCTGCGGTGATCAGGCCCTGAGCCTGACACGCCTGCAGCTGCCGGGTGGCAAGGCCCTGAACTTCAGCGACCTGTTCAACAGCCGCCGCGAGAAGTTCGCCGCCGGCAAGGTGCTGGGCCAATGAACCCACGCCTCGCCGCCGCCCGTGCCCTTGCCGCTGTACTCAGCGGCAAGGCCTCGCTGAACAGCTCGCTACCGGCGCAACTGGACAAAGTCGAAGAGCGTGACCGGGGCCTGACCCAGGACCTGGCGTTCGGTACCGCCCGCTGGCAGCCACGCCTGGATCTGCTGGCCGCGCAGCTGTTGCAGAAGCCGTTCAAGGCCGCCGATGCCGATGTGCAGGCGCTGCTGCTGGTCGGCTTGTACCAGCTGTTCTACACCCGTATTCCGGCCCACGCTGCCATCGGCGAGACCGTGGGCTGCGCCGACAAGCTGAAGAAGCCTTGGGCCAAGGGCCTGCTCAATGCCGTGCTACGCCGCGCCCAGCGCGAAGGCGAAGCACTGCTCGCGAGCATGGAACGCGACCCGGTGGTGCGCACCGCACACCCGCGCTGGTTGCAGAAATCGCTGAAAGCCTTCTGGCCGGAGCAATGGGAAGCCATCTGCGCCGCCAATAACGCCCACCCGCCGATGATCCTGCGGGTCAACCGCCGCCACCACAGCCGCGACGCCTACCTGGCGTTGCTGGCCGAGGCAGGCGTCGGCGCCAGCGCCTGCCAGTACAGCCGTGACGGCATCGTGCTGGCCGAAGCCTGCGACGTGCGTGGCCTGCCAGGCTTCGCCGAAGGTTGGGTGAGCGTGCAGGACGAAGCTGCGCAGCTGTCTGCCGACCTGCTGGAACTGGCCCCCGGCCAGCGCGTACTCGACGCCTGCTGCGCCCCGGGCGGCAAGACCTGCCACCTGCTCGAAGCTGAGGCAGGCCTGGCCCACGTGGTGGCTATCGACCTCGAAGCCAAGCGCCTGACCCGCGTGCGCGAGAACCTTGACCGTCTGCAGCTGGAGGCCGAGCTGATTGCCTGCGATGCCCGTGACACCGCCAGCTGGTGGGACGGCAAGCCGTTCCAGCGCATCCTGCTCGATGCACCGTGCTCGGCCACCGGTGTGATCCGCCGCCACCCGGACATCAAGCTGACCCGCCAGGCCGAAGATATTCCGGCCCTGGCCGCGCTGCAAGGCGAGCTGCTCGATGCCCTGTGGCCGACCCTGGAAGTGGGCGGCATGCTGCTGTACGCCACCTGCTCCAGCCTGCCGACCGAGAACACCGAAGTGATCGACGCTTTCCTCGCCCGCACCCCGGGCGCCCGTGAGCTGGACCTGGCCACCGAAGCCGGCCTGCGCCAGCCCCACGGCCGCCAGCTGCTGGCCCAGGAAGGCGGCCACGACGGTTTCTACTATGCCAAGCTGATCAAGATCGCCGCATCGCGCGGATAAGAACAAAAGGTAAGGGAGTAGCGGATGAAGATCATCATCCTCGGCGCAGGGCAGGTAGGTGGTACGTTGGCGGAACACCTGGCCAGCGAAGCCAACGACATTACCGTGGTCGATACCGACGGCGACCGCCTGCGCGATCTCGGTGACCGCCTGGACATACGCACCGTGCAGGGCCGCGGCTCGCTGCCTACGGTGCTGCGCCAGGCCGGTGCCGATGACGCCGACATGCTGGTGGCGGTGACCAACAGCGATGAAACCAACATGGTCGCCTGCCAGGTGGCCTACTCGCTGTTCCACACCCCGACCAAGATCGCCCGGGTGCGCGAGTCGACCTACCTTACCCGTGAAGAGCTTTTCGACAACGACCACATCCCGGTCGACGTGCTGATCAGCCCCGAGCAGGTGGTAACCAACTACATCAAACGCCTGATCGAACACCCAGGTTCACTTCAGGTGATCGACTTCGCCGAAGGCAAGGCCCAGCTGGTAGCGGTCAAGGCCTATTACGGCGGCCCGCTGGTGGGCCAGCAGCTGCGCCAGATCCGCGCGCACATGCCCAACGTCGATACCCGTGTGGCAGCTATCTTCCGCCGCGACCGGCCCATCACCCCACGCGGTGACACGGTGATCGAAGCCGACGACGAAGTGTTCTTCATCGCTGCGAAGAAGGACATCCGGGCCGTGATGGGCGAACTGCGCCGCATCGACGAGACCAACAAACGCATCGTGATCGCTGGCGGCGGGCAGATCGGCGAGCGTCTGGCCGAAGCCATCGAGAGCCGCTACCAGGTCAAGATCATCGAGATGAGCCCGGCACGCTGCCGGCACCTCTCCGATACCCTTGAAAGCACGGTGGTGCTGCAGGGCAGTGCCTCGGACAAGGACCTGATGCTCGAAGAGAACATCGCCGACGCCGACATCTTCCTGGCCCTGACCAACGACGACGAAGCCAACATCATGTCGTCGCTGCTGGCCAAGCGCCTTGGCGCGGGCAAGGTCATGACCATCATCAATAACCCGGCCTATGTCGACCTGGTGCAGGGCGGCGACATCGACATTGCCATCAGCCCGCAGCTGGCCACCATCGGCACCTTGCTGGCACACGTGCGGCGTGGCGATATCGTCAGCGTGCACTCGCTGCGCCGCGGCGCGGCCGAGGCCATCGAGGCGGTGGCGCACGGCGATTCGAAGTCGAGCAAGGTGGTCGGCAAGGCTGTGGAAAACATCGCCTTGCCACCGGGCACCACCATCGGCGCGATCATCCGCGACGAGCAAGTGCTGATTGCCCACGACGACACGCTGATCGAGTCGGGCGACCATGTGATTCTGTTCGTTGTGGATAAAAAGCACATTCGCGATGTGGAGAAGCTGTTCCACGTCGGCTTGAGTTTCTTCTAGGGGAAGACGGCATGCGCGAATCGCTGGAGAAAATGCTGGCCAAGGGTGTGGATAACCCGCTGCTGAGGTTTGGGTTGGGCAAGGCCTGGCTGGATGAGGGCAATGGCGCAGAAGCGGCGGTGCACCTGGCACGGTGTGTGGAGCAGGACCCGAAGTACTCGGCGGCGTGGAAGCTGTTGGGGAAGGCGTATCAGCTGGTCGGTGACCTGGCAGCGGCGCGCAAGGCGTGGGAGGACGGGATCGTTGCGGCCCAGGCCCATGGGGACAAGCAGGCCGAGAAAGAAATGACTGTGTTCCTGAAGAAACTGAACAAGGTCTGACATTGCTGGGGCTGCTTTGCAGCCCTTTCGCGACGCAAGGCCGCTCCTACAGTTGGTCGCGGTCGCCTGTAGGAGCGGCCTTGTGTCGCGAAAGGGGCGCAAAGCGCCCCCAACAATCTCAATACCAGCGCGGCTCTCCAGCCGGGCGCTTCTTGAAGCGCTTCATGCTCCACATGTACTGGCTCGGGTACTCGCGCACATAACGCTCGACCACCTTGCTCATGGCCGCCGCCGACTCCGTCACATCGGTGCTGTACATCGCTTCCGGCGCCGCTTCCAGAATCACTCTGAAGCCCGACCCGTCCGGCAGCCGCAGCGCGTGCAGGAACACCCCCACCGCCTTGCCACCGGCCAGCATGTTCGGCACGAACTTGCTGGTCAGCGCCTGGGTGCCGAGGAACGGCACGAACACACCCGCCGACTCGGCCGGCTCCGGGTCGGCAGGGATACCCACCTGCCCGCCGCGACGCACTTCCTTGATCACACTGAGGATGCCTTCCTTGGTCGAAGGGGCCACGCGGTTGCCCATCTGCACCCGCTGCTCACGCAGCAGGTCATCCACCGCCTTGAGCTTTGGCGGGCGGTAGAAGATGATCGGTTTGCACTGGTTGCAATAGAAGTGGTTGAGCACTTCCCAGTTGCCCAAATGGCTGGTGATGCCGACCACGCCCTTGCCCGAGGCCAGGGCCTGCTCCAGCACTTCCAGGCCGTGCACTTCCTTGACCAGGTCCAGCGAACGCTGGGGCGGCCAGATCCAGGCACAGGCACTTTCGACGAACGATTTGCCGATATCCTTCAGTGCACGGCCGACCAGTTGCTCACGTTCGACCGGGTCCATTTCCGGGAAGCATTTGGCCAGGTTGATGCGCACGACATTGCGCGAGCCGTTGGGCACTTTCCACATCAGCCAGCCGATGCCGGCACCCACGCGCTGCACAGCGCCCCAGGGCAGCTTGGCAAACAGTCGCAGCACCCCGACCATCAGGGCGCCCTTGAACTTTTCCACAGGCAATTCCTTATTTCAGCAAGGCGCGCATTGTAACCCCTCAGCGCAACAAGGCGGCGTAGCGATCGCAATCGGTGGTGTGGTCCATGACCATGCCGGTGGCCTGCATGAAGGCGTAGCAGATGGTCGGGCCGACGAAGGTGAAGCCGGCTTTCTGCAGCGCTTTGCTCATGGCCTTGGCTTCATCGGTGACCGCCGGCACATCACCACGGCCCTGGAAGTGATTGATTTTCGGCTCGCCGCCAACGAACGACCAAAGCCACTCGGCTGGGTTATCCACAGCCAGCCAGGCCTGGGCGTTGCGCCGGGCAGCCTTGAGCTTGAGGCGGTTGCGGATGATGCCGGCGTCCAGCATCAGCTCCTCAATGCGTTCGTCGCTCATGGCCGCCAGTTTCACCGGGTCGAAGCCGTGCATCACCTCACGGTAACGCTCGCGTTTGCGCAAAACGGTGATCCACGACAGCCCCGCCTGGAACCCTTCGAGCAAAAGCATCTCGAACAGCAACGCCGGGTCGCGCTGTGGCGTTCCCCATTCCTGGTCATGGTAGGCCTGGTACAACGGATCGTCGGTACACCAAAAGCAGCGTGGCATAAGGCTCCAATGAGTAGAGGGCGAGGCGAATCAGGTTATACTCCCGCTCTTTACATCCGCATCCCCAGATACAGGTGAATTTCGTGAGCCAGCCTACGCCAGCCGTGCGTACCTTCCAAGACCTGATCCTCGCCCTGCAAAACTACTGGGCAGCTCAAGGTTGTGTGGTGCTTCAGCCCTACGATATGGAAGTAGGCGCCGGCACTTTCCACACCGCTACATTCCTGCGCGCCGTGGGTCCAGAAACCTGGAACGCCGCCTATGTGCAGCCTAGCCGTCGCCCTGCCGACGGGCGGTATGGCGAAAACCCCAACCGCCTGCAGCACTACTACCAGTTCCAGGTGGTCCTGAAGCCGAACCCGGCCAACTTCCAGGAGCTGTACCTCGGCTCGCTGAAAGCCATCGGCCTGGACCCGCTGGTCCACGACATCCGCTTCGTCGAAGACAACTGGGAGTCGCCGACCCTGGGCGCCTGGGGCCTGGGCTGGGAAATCTGGCTGAACGGCATGGAAGTCACCCAGTTCACCTACTTCCAGCAGGTCGGTGGTATCGAGTGCTACCCGGTCACTGGTGAAATCACCTACGGCCTCGAGCGCCTGGCCATGTACATCCAGGGCGTCGACTCGGTGTACGACCTGGTGTGGGCCGACGGCCCGTTCGGCAAGGTCACTTACGGCGACGTGTTCCACCAGAACGAGGTGGAGCAGTCGACGTACAACTTCGAACACGCCAACGTCGAGAAACTGTTCGAACTGTTCGATTTCTACGAAAGCGAAGCCAACCGCCTGATCAAGCTGGAGCTGCCGCTGCCGACCTATGAAATGGTCCTGAAGGCCTCGCACACCTTCAACTTGCTGGACGCCCGCCGCGCCATCTCGGTAACCGAGCGCCAGCGTTACATCCTGCGCGTTCGTACCCTGGCCCGGGACGTGGCGCAAAGCTATCTGCAAGCCCGCGCACGCCTGGGCTTCCCGATGGCTACCCCTGAACTGCGTGACGAAGTGTTGGCGAAGCTGGAGGCTGCACAATGAGTGCTCAAGATTTCCTGGTAGAACTGGGCACCGAAGAGCTGCCACCCAAAGCCCTGGCAAGCCTCGGCGACGCCTTCCTGGCCGGCATCGAGAAGGGCCTGCAGGCCGCTGGCCTGAACTACACCGGCAAGCAGGTCTATGCTGCGCCGCGTCGCCTGGCCGTGCTGATCCGCCAGCTGGACGTGCAGCAGCCTGACCGCAGCATCAACATCGACGGCCCGCCCATGCAGGCGGCTTTCAAAGACGGCGAGCCGACCCAGGCTGCCTTGGGCTTCGCCAAGAAGTGCGGCGTGGAGCTGGCCGAAATTGACCAGAGCGGCGCCAAGCTGCGCTTCTCCCAGCACATCCCGGGCAAGGCCACCGACAGCCTGCTGCCGACCATCGTCGAGGATTCGCTCAACGATCTGCCTATCCCCAAGCGCATGCGCTGGGCCGCCAGCCGCGAAGAGTTCGTGCGCCCGACCCAGTGGCTGGTGATGCTGCTGGGCGATCAGGTGGTCGACTGCACCATCCTGTCGCAGAAGGCCGGCCGTGAATCCCGTGGCCACCGGTTCCACCACCCGGAGAACGTGGTCATCACCACCCCGGCCAACTACGTCGAGGACCTGCGCAAGGCCTACGTGCTGGCCGACTTCGCCGAGCGTCGCGAACTGATCGGCAAGCGCACCGCCGAACTGGCCATGCAGCAGGAAGGCAGCGCCATCGTGCCGCCGGCGCTGCTGGACGAAGTGACTGCCCTGGTCGAATGGCCAGTGCCGCTGGTGTGCTCGTTCGAAGAGCGTTTCCTCGAGGTGCCGCAGGAAGCCCTGATCACCACCATGCAGGACAACCAGAAGTACTTCTGCCTGCTGGACAGCGAAGGCAAGCTGCTGCCGCGCTTCATCACCGTGGCCAACGTCGAAAGCCGTGACCCGATGCAGATCGTGCAGGGTAACGAGAAGGTCGTGCGCCCGCGCCTGACCGACGCCGAGTTCTTCTTCAAGCAGGACAAGAAGCAGCCACTGGAAACCTTCAACGAGCGCCTGAAGAACGTGGTGTTCCAGGCTCAGCTGGGCACTGTCTACGACAAGGCCGAGCGCGTTTCCAGGTTGGCTGCATTCATCGCCCCGCTCATCGGCGGCGACGCCCAGCGCGCCGGTCGTGCCGGCCTGCTGTCGAAGTGCGACCTGGCCACCGAGATGGTCGGCGAGTTCCCTGAAATGCAGGGCGTTGCCGGCTACTACTACGCGCTCAACGACGGTGAACCGCAAGACGTCGCCCTGGCCCTGAACGAGCAGTACATGCCGCGCGGTGCTGGCGCCGAGCTGCCGCAGACCCTCACCGGTGCGGCCGTGGCCATCGCCGACAAGCTCGACACCCTGGTCGGCATCTTCGGCATCGGTATGCTGCCCACCGGCAGCAAGGACCCATATGCCCTGCGCCGTGCCGCCCTGGGCGTGCTGCGCATCCTGATCGAAAAGCAGCTGGACCTGGACCTGAGCGCCGCAGTCGACTTCGCGGTCAAGCAGTTCGGCGCCAAGGTCAAGGCCGCTGGCCTGGCCGAACAGGTGCTGGAGTTCGTCTTCGACCGCCTGCGCGCGCGTTACGAAGACGAAGGCATCGACGTTGCCACCTACCTGTCGGTACGTGCCCTGAAGCCGGCTTCTGCCCTCGACTTCGACCAGCGCGTACAAGCCGTGCAGGCCTTCCGCAAGCTGCCCGAAGCCGAGGCCCTGGCCGCGGTGAACAAGCGTGTGTCGAACCTGCTGAGCAAGGCCGAAGGCGCCATTGCCGAACAGGTCGAGCCGAAGTACTTCGACAACGCCAACGAGTTCTCCCTGTACTCGGCCATCCAGCAGGCCGACCAGGCCGTGCAACCGATGGCAGCTGCTCGCCAGTACAGCGAATCGCTGGCCCGCCTGGCGGCCCTGCGTGACCCGGTCGACGCCTTCTTCGAGGCGGTGATGGTCAACGCCGAAGATGCCAAGGTCCGTGCCAACCGTTATGCCCTGCTCAGCCGCCTGCGCGGCCTGTTCCTGGGCGTGGCCGATATTTCGCTGCTGGGGTAAGCCTTGAAACTGCTGATACTCGATCGTGACGGGGTGATCAACTACGACTCCGACGCCTACATCAAGACGCTGGAAGAGTGGATCCCGATCCCTGGCTCGGTCGAGGCCATCGCGCAGTTGAGCAAGGCGGGCTGGACGGTGGCCGTGGCCACCAACCAGTCTGGCATCGCCCGTGGCTATTACTCGCTGGCAACCCTCGAAGCCATGCACGCGCGCTTGCGCGAGCTGGTGGCCGGGCAGGGCGGCGAAGTCGGCCATATCGTGTATTGCCCGCACGGGCCGGACGAAGGCTGCGATTGCCGCAAGCCCAAGCCTGGCATGCTGCGGGCAATCGCCGAGCATTACCAGGTAGGCCTTGAAGGCGTCTGGTTCGTTGGCGACAGCAAAGGTGACCTGGAGGCCGCCCTGGCCGTCGGTGCACAACCCGTGTTGGTCAAAACCGGCAAGGGCGAGCGGACCCTGGAAAAAGGCGTCCCTGAAACTACACTGATTTTCGACGATCTGGCAGCTATCGCCAGAGAAATTATTTAAACGACAATGCGCCCTCCTTGGGGCGCATTTTCCCAGGCGGGCACGCCCCGCAACGGTACTTGCCACTATGTCGATCCTGCAGGCGATCAGAATCTTTCTTTTTTACCTGCTGCTGGGCACCAGTTCGCTGCTGTGGTGCTCGCTGAGCTTCTTCGTCGCCCCGTTCTTGTCGTTCCCCAAGCGCTACAGGTTCATCAACGTGTACTGGTGCCGTTGCGCACTGTTCCTGGCGCGCACCATTCTGGGCATCGACTACAAGGTCACGGGTGCCGAAAATGTGCCGGCTGAACCTTGCGTAATCCTCGCCAACCACCAGAGCACTTGGGAAACATTCTTCCTGTCCCAGTATTTCTCGCCGCTGAGCCAGGTGCTCAAGCGCGAACTGCTGTATGTGCCGTTCTTTGGTTGGGCCATGGCCATGCTGCGGCCTATCGCGATCAACCGCGACAACCCCAAGGAAGCACTGCGCCAGGTGGCCAGTAAAGGTGACGAGCTGCTCAAGCAGAAAACCTGGGTACTGATTTTCCCGGAAGGTACACGTGTGCCGTTCGGTACTGTGGGCAAATTCTCCCGAGGCGGTACGGCGCTGGCAGTAAATGCCGGGCTGCCGGTGCTGCCGATTGCACACAACGCAGGCAAGTTCTGGCCCAAGACTGGCTGGGGCAAACGTTCGGGCACCATCGAGGTGGTGATCGGCAAGCCGATGTACGCAGAGGGTACCGGGCCACGGGCCATTGCCGAGCTCAATGACCGTGCTGCAGCGTGGAACGAAGCGACTCAGCGGGCAATGGGGTCTCTGCCGCCAGTGGATGAAAAACCGCAGGAGCAGATCGCCTGACCATCTGTGGATAACTTGTGAACAGTTTTTTCTTGAAGTGCCAGAAATCGACGCTAAGTATATGAATTAGCTGTTTATTTCCCGATATGACATTTTTCTGAAAAACGTGCATAAGTTTTTTTGGAGCATAAGAAAACCGGCTTTTACAGCCGGTTTTTTTATGGGCTTTGCAGACGCTTGGAGATCCTGTGGGAGCGGCCTTGTGTCGCGAAAGGGCCGCGCAGCGGCCCCAGGATTTCAGCGGTAATGCAGAAATTGCCGGGGCCGCTTTGCGGCCCTTCGCGACACAAGGCCGCTCTCACAAAAACGTCAGACCTTGTCGATATCCACGTCTTTGGTTTCCTTGAGGCAGAAGATCCCCACCACCAGGCTGATGCCGGTAACCAGCACCGGGTACCACAGGCCATAGAAGATATCCCCGGTATACACCACCAGCGCGAACGACACGGTCGGCAGGAAGCCACCGAACCAGCCGTTGCCGATGTGGTAGGGCAGGGACATCGAGGTGTAGCGGATGCGGGTCGGGAACAGCTCGACCATCACTGCCGCCAGCGGCCCATAGGTCATGGTTGCAATCAGGATCATCGCGACGATCAGCACCACGACCATCACCTGGTTGACCTGCCCGGGGTCAGCCTTGGCCGGGTAGCCCGCCTGCTCGATCGCAGTGCGCATGGCCGTTTCGTCAAAGCCGTTGATGGTCTTGTCACCAATGTTCACCACAACATCGCTGCCAGCCACGCTCACTGAGCTGTACGGCAGGCCTTGTTTGACCAGGAACGTCTTGACCTTGTCGCACGGGCTGTCAAAACGCGCCTTGCCAACCGGGTCGAACTGGAAGGTACAGCCTTGCGGATCAGCAGTGACCACGATCGGCGCCTGACGGCTGGCTGCATCGATCTGCGGGTTGGCGTAGTGGCTCAGCGCCTTGAACATCGGGAAGTACAGCACGGTGGCCAGCAGCAGGCCGAGCATGAGGATCGGTTTGCGCCCGATACGATCGGACAGCCAACCGAAGAACACGAAGAACGGCGCACCGATTACCACGCTGATGATCAGCAGGGTATTGGCCTGGGCCGGGTCCATCTTGAGCATCTGGGTCATGAAGAACAGCACATAGAACTGTGCTGTATAGAAGGTCACGGCTTGCCCGGCGTTGATGCTGAACAGCGCAGTCAGCACAACTTTCAGGTTCGGCCAGGAGGTGAACGACTCGCGGATCGGTGACTTGCTGACCTTGCCCTGGGCCTTCATTTTCACGAAGGCCGGCGACTCGTGCATGCTCATGCGGATCCAGGTGGAGATCGCCAGCAGGAAGATCGACAGCAGGAATGGCAGGCGCCAGCCCCAGGTTTCGAACTGGTCACCGCTGATGTAGCGGCTGCCCAGCACCACCAGCAATGACAGCAGCAGGCCCAGGGTCGCGGTGGACTGGATGAAACCGGTATGGAAGCCACGCTTGCCCGGTGGTGCGTGCTCGGCCACATAGGTGGCGGCGCCGCCATACTCACCCCCCAGCGCCAGCCCCTGGAGCATGCGCAGGATCACCAGGATGATCGGTGCCGCGATACCAATGCTGGCGTAAGTGGGTAGCAGGCCGACAGCGAACGTCGACAAGCCCATCAGCACGATGGTCACCAGGAAGGTGTACTTGCGTCCGATCATGTCGCCCAGGCGGCCGAACACCAACGCGCCGAAGGGCCTTACCAGGAAGCCGGCGGCAAAGGCCATCAGGGCGAAGATGAAGGCGGTGGTGTCGTTCACTCCGGCAAAGAACTGCTTGCTGATGACGGCGGCCAGCGCCCCGTAGAGAAAAAAGTCATACCACTCGAACACCGTCCCGAGGGATGACGCGAAAATGATCTTGCGTTCTTCACGACGGCTGGAGGCGCCCGCCGTTGCACCCTGCTCTTGGATGTAATCCGACATCGTTGCTGTCCTCGGCCCGCAGGCCACAGTGATTATTCTTGTTGTTCCACTGTCGGCAGCCTGTGACCGCTGGCTGCCGGTGTTGCATCCACCCGGGTCAGGGCGTCGGTAGCACGTCTTCGTTCAGAAACGTCTGGGTCGCAGCTCCTTTGAGGATAAGTTGTGCCGCCTTCTCGGCGATCATCAGGGTAGGGGTACAGGTATTGCCAGAGGTGATCTGCGGCATGATCGAAGCATCGGCCACACGCAGCCCCGGAATGCCGTGCACACGCAGTTGGTTATCCACAACGTCCATCTCGCCGTTGCCCATGCGGCAGGTGCCGACCGGATGGAAGATGGTGGTGCCGATCTTGCCGGCTGCGTCGCACAGTTCTTCGTCGGTTTGCAGGGACGGACCTGGCAGATATTCCCTGGGATCGAACGCTGCGAGGGCAGGGGCCTGGACAATGCGCCGGGTCAGGCGGATGGCGTCGGCTGCGACGCTCAGGTCCCGCGGGTCGCTCAAGTAATGAGGATCGATCAGCGGCGTGCTGTTCATGTCCGCGCTGCGGATATCGATACGCCCACGGCTGGCCGGGCGCAGGTTGCAAACCGATGCGGTAAAGGCCGGAAACTGATGCAGTGGCTCGCCGAAACGCTCCAGTGACAGCGGCTGCACGTGGAACTGCAGGTTGGGTGTGGCCTGCTCCGGGGTCGAACGTACGAATGCACCCAACTGGCTAGGCGCCATGGCCAGCGGGCCGCTGCGATCGTAGAGATAGCGCAGGCCCATGCCCAGCTTGCCCCACAGGCTGTTGGCCATCTGGTTGAGGGTGCGGGTGTTGCGAATCTGGTAGATCAGCCGCAGTTGCAGGTGATCCTGCAGGTTACCGCCAACCCCTGGCATGTCGTGGCGTACACCGATGCCCAGGCTTTCGAGCAACTTGCGCGGGCCGATGCCCGAACGCTGGAGAATGCCCGGCGAGCCCACGGCGCCAGCACAGAGGATGATCTCGCGGCGCGCAGCAAACTCATGCCAGGCTCCCTGCCACAGAGCCTTGACCGCGCGGGCACGGGTGTTGTTCAACAACACCTGGTCGACCTGCACGCCAGTCAGTACGGTGAGATTGGGCCGGCCATTGATCGGCCTTAAAAAGGCCTTGGACGCGTTCCAGCGCACACCGCTGCGCTGGTTGACCTGAAAGTATCCACAGCCCTGGTTGTCGCCGGTGTTGAAGTCGTCGACCTTGCCGATACCACTCTGCTCGGCGGCGTCGCGGAAGGCATCGAGGATCGGCCAGCTGTAACGCTGACGTTCGACCCGCCACTCCCCGGCCGCGCCATGATGCTCGCTGGCGCCGGCGAAGTGGTTCTCGCTGGCTTTGAACAGCGGTAGCACATCCTTCCATGCCCAACCTTCGTTACCTTGCGCAGCCCAATGGTCATAGTCGGCGGCTTGGCCGCGCATGTAGATCATGCCGTTGATCGAGGAACAGCCACCGAGTACCTTGCCGCGTGGATACCCCAGCGCGCGACCGCCCAGACCGGGCTGTGCTTCCGTCTTGAAGCACCAGTCGGTGCGGGGATTGCCGATGCAGTACAGGTAACCGACAGGGACGTGAATCCAGGGATAGTTGTCGCGTTCACCGGCCTCAAGCAGCAGGACGCGGCTGGACGGGTCGGCGGACAGCCGATTGGCCAGCAGGCAGCCGGCGGGACCGGCACCTACGACCACGTAGTCGAAGACAGAATCGGCTGATGGCATGTGCAACCTCGCGCCTGATTATTATTCTTGTCCCGATCCATCTTAGTGAGTAATTTCGGCAAGGAAACACGAGATTTCACGCAGCCGTTGTGCGTTTTAGCACAGCCCTAAGGATCAGCATGTTCGACTGGAACGATCTGCGGTTTTTCCTCGAGTTGCAGCGCAGTGGCCGCCTGCTCAGCGCGGCCAAGCGCCTCAATACCACCCACAGCACCGTCGCCCGGCATATCGAAAGCATCGAGAAGAGCCTGGGCACGCCACTGTTCGTGCAGCATGCCCAGGGTTATGAACTGACCCCGTCGGGCCAAGCCTTGCTCAAGCACGCCGAAGCCATGGAGAACGTGGCCCTGCTGGCGCAGGAAGAAATCACCCAGGCCATCACGCCGCTTGGCAAGATTCGCCTGGGGGTCACCGAGGGCATCGGCATCATGTTCTTCACCCCGCGCATGAACGAGCTGTTCGCCCGCTACCCGGGGCTGGAAGTGGAACTGGTGGCAGTACCGCGCTTCGTCAGCATCCTCAACCGCGAGGCCGAAATCAGCATTCACCTGGAGCGGCCCAACGCCGACCTGCTGATTACCCGCAAGCTCACCGACTACCGCCTGGCGCTGTACGCCAGTCAAAGCTACCTGGACCGGGCGCCCCCCCTGCGAAACCGCGAGGACCTGGCCCGGCACAGCTGGATCGGCTACGTCGACGATCTGCTGTTCAGCCAGGAGCTGCTGTTTCTCAACAGCTTCTGCCGCGCACCGAATGTCGCATTTCGCAGCACCAGTGTGATCGCCCAACAAACCGCTGCTCGCGCAGGGCTGGGCATTGCGGTGCTGCCCAACTACATGGCCCGCCACGACCCGACACTGGTGCGCGTACTGCCCAGCGAGACGATCCAGCGCAGCTACTGGATCTGTACGCGCCGTGAATTGCACAAGTCGGTGCGCCTGCGGGTGGTGTGGGACTACCTGCTGGCGCTGTGCGCGGCGGAGCAGGATGAGCTGCTAGCCCAATAGCGCCTTGCCGGCCAGCAACAGCGCCGCCAACCAACCGGCCACGGCAAACAGCTGCTGCAGGCGTGGGCCGGCGATCCGGGTGGCCAATGGCCTGGCCAGCAGCAGGCCGATCACCGCACCAATGGCGAACGGTGCGCCGATCCGCCAGTGCATCACACCGGCCAGGCTGGCGCTGACCACGCTACCTGCGGATACCAGCGCGATGACGGCCAGGGATGTCGAGACGATGCTCTTCATGCGCAGGTTGGTGTAGCGGTTCAAGGCAGGGATGATCACAAAGCCGCCGCCCACGCCCAGCAGGCCGGAGAGCAAGCCGGACATTGCCCCGGTCAACGCCAAGGCACGTGCGCAAGGTAACGTCCAGCGCAAACGCCCCTGCAACGGGTTCAACACACAGGGCTCGATGAAACGATGGGCGTCGCTGCCCTCGCCGCGCAGCGCTTTGGCGGCCTTGCGCCAGATGCGCAGGCAGGCATAGATCAGCACGCCAGCGAACACCAGCGCCAATGGTGTATTGGGCAAGCGATGGGCCAGCAGCAGGCCGAACGGTGCCACGGCGATGCCGATCAGGGCGATGAACAGGGCCGCGCGATAGCGCACCAGCCCTTCACGCAAGCCCAGAACTGCGCCCACCGCCGCAGCAAGACCCACGGCAAGCAAACCGATGGGCGCCGCTTCGACCATCGACAGGCCAAGCCCGAATACCAGCAACGGCACCGCCAGGATGCCACCACCGGCGCCGGTCAGCGCCAGCACCGCACCAATGATCGCACCCAGGCCTGCGCCAAGCAGTTGATGTTCGATCACTGTGCGGCCTCGGCGTCCAGCGGTTGCGGACGCGCCAGCCACTCACGGCCTTTGAGCATCCCCTGCCAATACAGCGGCGGCAGAACCCGTGCCTTGAGCAGCCAGGCGAGGCGTGTCGGCTGGCGCCCATCGAGCAGCCAACGCGAGAAGCTCGGTGCGACCTTGCCGCCATAGGTGAACTCGGCCAGGACGATCTTGCCGCGTTCGACGGTCAGCGGGCAGGAGCCATAGCCATCGTACCGGGCCAGGGTCGGCAGTCGGCCCAGCGCCACCAGTACGTTGTTGGCCACCACCGGTGCCTGCTTGCGGGCGGCTGCAGCGGTCTTGGCATTGCTGGTGCTGGCCACATCACCCAGTGCGTGGACGTTGCCGAACAGGCGATGGCGCAGGGTATGAGGATCGACATCGACCCACCCGACGGCATCGGCCAAAGGGCTCTGGCGGATGAAGTCCGGCGCGACTTGTGGCGGTACCACGTGCAACATGTCGAAGGGCTCGACGCGCGTTTCACTGCTACCGTCGGCCAGTGTGCGAACGAAGGTGGCACGTTGGTTGGGCCCATCCACGGCCACCAGACGGTGGCTGTAATTAAGGTCAACACCGTACTTGTCGATGTAGGCCATCAACGCCGGCACGTAATCGGGGACGCCGAACAGCACGGCGCCGGCATTGAAGAAACTGGCTTTGACCTCGCCCAACCGATCATTGCGCAGCCAGTGGTCACAGGACAGGTACAGCGCCTTTTGCGGCGCGCCAGCACATTTGATCGGCATCGGTGGCTGTGTGAACAGGGCACGCCCTTGCTTGAGCTTTTGCACCAGTTCCCAGGTATAGGGCGCCAGGTCGTAGCGGTAGTTGGAGGTGACACCGTTTCGCCCGAGGGTTTCACTGAGCCCGTCGATGGCGGCCCAATCGAGTTTGAGGCCCGGGCAGACCACCAGCTGTTCATAACTGATGGCGCGGCCGCCTTCGAGGGCAACCAGCTGGCCCAAGGGATCGAACCCCTGCACCCGCGCCTTTATCCAGCGTACACCCCGCGGGATGGTCGAGGCCATGGTCCGGGCGGTACTCGGCGCCTTGAACACACCGGCGCCAACCATGGTCCAGCCTGGCTGGTAGTAGTGCACGTCGGCAGGGTCGATCAGGGCGATGTCCAGTGACGGGTCGCGGGCGATCAGGCTGGAGGCAGTGGCGATACCGGCGGCACCGGCACCGACGATGACCACCTTGTGGTGGTCGGCATTGGCAGACATGGCAGTCAATCCTGGAGTTTCTGGTAATGGGGCAGGACAGTTACAGCTTGTTCAGCGGGATCTTCAGGTAGCTCACGCCGTTTTCTTCAGGCTCCGGGAGCTGGCCGCTGCGCATGTTCACCTGCACCGATGGGAGGATCAGCACGGGCATGTCGAGGGTCTTGTCGCGGGCTTCGCGCATGGCCACGAAGCTGTCCTCGTCGATGCCATGGCGGATGTGGATATTGCTGGCGCGTTGTTCGGCCACCGTGGTGACGTACTGCATCTCACGCCCGCCTGGCAGGTAGTCGTGACACATGAACAGCTGAGTCTGGTCGGGGAAGGCCAACAGCCGCCGGATCGAGCGGTACAGCGTACGCGCATCGGCACCGGGGAAGTCGCAGCGGGCGGTACCATAGTCCGGCATGAACAGCGTATCGCCGACGAATACTGCCGTCTCGCCAGCGTCCACCACCATGTAGCTGATACATGCGGGCGTATGCCCCGGTGTATGTAATGCACGGGCATGCAGGTTGCCGATGCTGAAGCCCTCTTCATCTTCGAAGAGCACATCGAACTGACTGCCATCCCGGGCGAAGCCAGGCTCGGCATTGAACAAGGTGCCGAAGACTTTCTGGACCTGGGTAATGTGCGCGCCGATAGCCGTGTGGCCACCTAGCTGGGCCTTGAGGTAGGCCGCTGCCGAGAGGTGGTCAGCGTGCACATGGGTCTCCAGCACCCATTGCACCTTCGCGTGCAGCTCAGCCACGCGCTCGATCAGACGATCCGCAGACTCGGTGCTGGTGCGTCCGGACTTGGGATCGTAGTCCAGCACGCTGTCGATCAGTGCGCACTGAAGGGTTTCACGGTCCATGACCAGGTAGCTGATGGTCGAGGTCGCCTCGTCGTAAAAGGCGTCCACGTGAAGGTTGTTGCCGATGATCATCACGTTCTCCAGAGTGTCCGCCTCGCCTTGTACAGGCGTAGGCGGTGAAAGGAGGTTTATCAAGATGCATGCCAGGCGTTTTGTTGAGTTCAGCCCAATGAACACGGGGCCTTGATCACGGCGGTCAGCGCTGGTGGCAGTATCGATGGCAGTCGACTGTCAGCCAATGGCAGTGTTTGGCAGTCCTTGTTACCCTGCGCCAGATCATTCAACCGGTGCTGTCATGCCTGAATCTCATCCACTCATCCTAGCTCTGGTTTCTTACCTTGAGCACGATCCCCTGCCTACCATCGTGCTGGACACCGACTACAACATCCTCGCGGCCAATGCGGCTTATCGCCGGCAGTTCGGACGGGACGAGCAGGCCCCACTGGGTGAGAAGTGCCACCGGGTGTCGCATCACTACGCCGTCCCGTGTGACCAGGCCGGCGAGCACTGCCCGATGCGCAAGGCGTGGGACAGCAAAGTGCCGGAACGTGTGCTGCATATTCACCACACGCCGCGTGGCCCCGAACATGTGGATGTGGAGCTGCGACCGATACTCGATGAACAGAGCAGGGTGGTGGCCTTCGTCGAGCGGTTGACCAGCATCACCCTGGCGTCCGCGCAACCTCAAGAACAAGGGCTGGTCGGTCGATCACCCACTTTCAAGACCGCGTTGGCCAGCCTGCAGCGGGCGGCACCCGCGCAGATTCCTGTGTTGCTTCAGGGCGAGTCGGGCACCGGCAAAGAGTTATTCGCCCGCGCCATTCACATGGGTAGCCCACGGGCCAATGGTCCACTGGTCGTCGTAGACTGCACCGGCCTGACCGAGTCGCTGTTCGAGAGCGAACTGTTCGGCTACGAGAAGGGCGCATTCACTGGCGCCAACCAACGCAAGATTGGCCTGGCCGAAACCGCCCACGGCGGCACGTTGTTCCTCGACGAGATCGGTGAAGTGCCGTTGGCGATGCAGGTCAAGCTGCTGCGCCTGATCGAGTCGGGAAGCTTCCGCCCGGTTGGCAGCCTGCGCACTGTACATTCAGATTTTCGCCTGGTTTCGGCGACCCATAAACCGCTTAAGAAAATGGTGGCTGAAGGGACGTTCCGAGAGGA
Organism: Pseudomonas sp. NPDC089996; assembly: GCF_044748405.1. Lineage (NCBI taxonomy): Bacteria > Pseudomonadati > Pseudomonadota > Gammaproteobacteria > Pseudomonadales > Pseudomonadaceae > Pseudomonas > Pseudomonas sp. NPDC089996. The sequence goes on from NZ_JBIVGA010000001.1 coordinate 115,587, forward strand.
TCTGTATTACCGCATCAGTGGCTTTCCAATCCGCTTGCCGGCTTTGCGTGAGCGTGTGGAGGATTTGCCACTGTTGGCCGAGAGCCTGCTGCAGCGGATGCCTGTCAAACCGACACCGAGCTTGACCGAGGAGGCGCTGCAGCAACTCAAGCTGCATGCGTTCCCGGGGAACATCCGCGAGTTGCGCAACATTCTGGAAAGGGCTCGGCTGTTTGCCGATGACGGGCTGATCCGGCCTGAACACCTGCCGGAAGATGTCGGGCCACTGCAGGCATCCGGCACTAGCAGAGGGCGAAACGATCTGAGCGATCTCGCGCAAGCGCTGGAGCAATTTCAAGGATCACGCAGCGAGTTGGCCCGTCACCTCGGTCTGAGTGAGCGAACCTTGTATCGCCGTTTGAAAACACTGGGTTTATAGCCCGTCGACCTTTACCGGACCTTTACCTCTGCCCTTACATTAAGTGGAAAACTTTGTGGTCTGATCAGTTAACCGCACCAGGCAGCCGTATTACCTGCCGGGCGTTAACAGGCAGAGAATCAGCAAATGAAGAAAGCCCTTACCGTACTCTGCGCCGCGCTTGTGCTCAGCACACCCCTGGCCAGCTTCGCTCAACCAGGTCCTGACCGTTACGATGGCGGCCCATCCCACCAGGGCAACCCACCCCATGGCCAACCCGAACGCCATGACCGTCATGATAATGGCCGCTACCCGGCCTACCACAACCCCAACTTCCGACCGGAAGCGGGCATGCCAATGCCACATCAGCAATGGCATCGCGGGTATGTGGTGGAACCGCGATATCGCGAGGACCGCTACTGGGTGACCGACTGGCATGCACGACACCTGTATGCACCGCCACGGGATCATCGCTGGTTGTACGTGAACGGTGACTACGTACTGGTGGCGATTGCCACAGGGGTGGTCGTCAGCGTTCTCTCCGGCTACTGATTCCCACAGGCGAAAAAAAGCCCGCGTCAGCGGGCTTTCTTGTTTTCTGGCGATCTACACAGGATCAGAAGTCCAGGTTCGAGACCGACAGCGCATTGCTTTCGATGAAGTCACGGCGTGGTTCCACGGCGTCGCCCATCAGGGTGTTGAAGATCTGGTCGGCGGCAATCGCGTCTTCGATGGTGACCTTGAGCATGCGGCGGACGGTTGGGTCCATGGTGGTTTCCCACAGCTGCTCCGGGTTCATCTCGCCCAGACCTTTGTATCGCTGGATGGTGTGGCGCTTGGTGCTTTCGTTCATCAGCCAGTCGAGGGCTTCCTTGAACTCGCTGATCGCCTTGCGACGTTCACCGCGCTGCACGTAGGCACCATCACCGAGCAGGGAAGCCAGCTTGCCACCCAGGGTGACCACCGAGCGGTAGTCGTTGCTGCCGAAGAAGTCGCGGTTGAAGGTGACATAGCTAGCCAGACCGTGGGAGGTAACTTCCACTTCCGGCAGCCAGACATTGCGCTCCTTGTCTTCGCGCAGGCTGGCCTGATAGATCAGGCCCGACTTCTGGCTGTTGCTCAGGCGCTCCTGGAACTTCACCAGCCAGGCTTGCATCACGGCGTGGTCGCCCAGCTGATCCTGGGTGACTTCCGGCAGGTAGATGAAGTGCTCGGTGATGTCTTCCGGGTACAGACGCGACAGACGCTTGAGGGTCTTCATCACGGCGCGGAAATCATTAACAAGGGTTTCCAACTGCACGCCGGAAACGGCTGGCGCCGATTCGTCCAGGTGCAGGCTTGCATCTTCGAGGGCCGATTGGGTCATGTATTCTTCCATGGCCTCGTCGTCCTTGATGTACTGCTCCTGCTTGCCTTTCTTGACCTTGTACAGCGGCGGCTGAGCGATGTAGATGTAGCCGCGCTCGACCAGTTCCGGCAACTGACGGAAGAAGAAAGTCAGCAGCAGGGTACGGATGTGCGAACCGTCGACGTCAGCATCGGTCATGATGATGATGTTGTGATAGCGCAACTTGTCGATGTTGTACTCTTCGCGGCCGATGCCACAGCCCAGCGCGGTGATCAGCGTGCCCACTTCCTGGGAGGAGATCATCTTGTCGAAGCGAGCTTTCTCGACGTTGAGGATCTTGCCCTTCAGCGGCAGGATCGCCTGGGTGCGACGGTTGCGGCCTTGCTTGGCCGAGCCACCTGCAGAGTCACCCTCCACCAGGTAGAGTTCGGAGAGGGCAGGGTCCTTTTCCTGGCAGTCCGCCAGTTTTCCTGGCAGGCCGGCGATATCCAGCGCACCTTTGCGGCGGGTCATCTCACGGGCTTTACGCGCCGCTTCACGGGCACGGGCAGCGTCGATCATCTTGCCGACCACGGCCTTGGCTTCGTTCGGGTTTTCCAGCAGGAAGTCCGCGAAGTACTTGTTCATCTCTTGTTCCACGGCGGTTTTCACCTCCGAGGAGACCAGCTTGTCCTTGGTCTGCGAGCTGAACTTCGGATCCGGCACTTTCACCGAAATGATCGCGGTCAGGCCTTCACGGGCGTCATCACCGGTGGTGGCAACCTTGTTCTTCTTGGCCAGGCCTTCCTGCTCGATGTAGCTGTTCAGGCTACGGGTCAGCGAAGAGCGGAAACCGACCAGGTGAGTACCGCCGTCACGCTGCGGAATGTTGTTGGTGAAGCACAGCAGGTTTTCGTTGAAGCTGTCGTTCCACTGCAGGGCAATCTCGACACCCACACCATCATCACGCTGGATATTGAAGTGGAAGACCTGCGAGTTGACCGGAGTCTTATTGGTGTTGAGGTATTCAACGAACGCCTTCAAACCACCTTCGTACTTGAAGAACTCTTCCTTGCCCGAACGCTCATCCTTCAGCAGGATGCCGACACCCGAGTTGAGGAACGACAGTTCGCGAATCCGCTTGGCCAGGATGTCCCAGCTGAAGTGGATATTCTTGAAGGTTTCAGCCGAAGGCTTGAAGTGGATGTGGGTACCCGTGGTTTCGCTTTCACCGACAACGGCCATCGGCGCCTGTGGAACACCGTGAACGTATGTCTGTTCCCAGATCTTGCCGCTGCGGCGAACGGTCAGCACCAGCTTCTCGGATAGCGCGTTTACCACCGACACACCAACACCGTGCAGGCCGCCGGATACCTTGTAGGAGTTGTCGTCGAACTTACCGCCAGCGTGCAGCACGGTCATGATGACCTCGGCTGCGGAAACGCCTTCTTCTTTATGCACGTCGACCGGAATGCCGCGACCGTTGTCGCGCACACTGATGGATTCGTCCGGGTGGATGATGACGGTGATGTCATCGCAGTGACCGGCGAGGGCTTCGTCGATCGAATTGTCGACCACCTCGAAGACCATGTGGTGCAGGCCGCTACCATCATCGGTGTCGCCAATGTACATGCCGGGACGCTTGCGTACGGCATCCAAACCTTTCAGCACCTTGATGCTGGAGGAGTCGTACGTTTGATTTTCGCTCATGCCTTCACTCCCGATGGTCGTGGGTCTGGGTGATACGGCCATGTTCCACGTGGAACATGGCAACTGGCGTTTCCGTCTGCCAGCCTTCCCTCAGTAATTCGTGATCTACACAGGTGATGAACACCTGGCAGCGTAATTCTTCAAGCAAGCGGCACAACGCGCGGCGATGCTGGTCATCCAGCTCGGACGGCAAGTCGTCAACGAGATAAATACAGTGGCCACGGCGAGCCTGGCTGACGAGGTGGCCCTGGGCAATGCGCAATGCGCACACCACCAGCTTTTGCTGACCACGCGACAGGATGTCGGCTGCATTGTTGGCAGCCAGACGAAGACGCAGATCAGCACGCTGCGGGCCGGCTTGGGTATGGCCCATTTGCTGATCGCGAAGGAGAGAGGAGGCGAGTACTTCTTGCAGTTCCCGGTCCTTGTCCCAGCCTCGGTAGTAGCTCAGGGTCAACCCATCCAGCTCGACCAGCTCGCTCAGGGTTTGCTCGAAGACGGGCTTCAAGGCCTTGATGTAGTTGCGGCGGTATTCATCTATTTCCGCGCTGGCCAGGCATAACTCCCGGTCCCAGGCGGCTTGCGAAGCTGGGTCAAGTGTACCATGCCGCAACCATGAGTTCCGCTGCCGCAGCGCCTTCTGCAGACGTTGCCAAGCTGGCAGGAACCGAGGTTCCACGTGGAACACCCCCCAATCGAGAAACTGTCGGCGGATTTTAGGCGCGCCTTCCAGCAGCCGAAAACTGTCCGGGTTGATCAGCTGCAGCGGCAGCAGTTCAGCCAACTGCGCAGCGCTCCGGGCATTCTGCCCATCGATGCGGATAGTGAATTCGCCCGCCCGCTCCCTTGATACGCCCAGGTTGCTGGTGCCACCTTCTGCCAACTGAACTTCGCCAAACACGGTACAAGCAGACTGCTCATATTGGATAACCGGGTTCAGGCGAGTACTGCGAAATGACCGGGCAAGGCCAAGCAGGTGCACGGCTTCAAGCACACTGGTCTTGCCGCTGCCATTGGCGCCGTAAAGGATATTGATGCGGGGGGAGGGTGAGAGAGTCACCGGGTGCAAGTTGCGCACCGCGGTGACCATGATACGTCGAAGGGACATTTCGCCTGCTACGAATTACAGACGCATCGGCATGACAACGTAGGAAGAGTCGTCGTTGCCAGCTTCCTGCAGCAGGGCACTGCTGTTGGAGTCGGACAAGATCAGACGAACTTGCTCGGTAGTCATCACGCCCAACACGTCCAGCAGGTAGCTGACGTTGAAGCCGATCTCCAGCGAGCTACCTTCGTAATCCACGCTGATCTCCTCTTCCGCTTCCTCCTGCTCAGGGTTGTTGGCCTGGATCTTCAGTTGGCCGGCAGCCAGTTGCAGGCGGATGCCCCGGTACTTCTCGTTGGACAGAATCGCGGTGCGGCTGAACGCTTCGCGCAGCGCCTGACGGTCACCCACTACCAGCTTGTCACCGCCCTTGGGCAGTACTCGCTCGTAGTCCGGGAACTTGCCATCAACAAGCTTGGACGTGAAGGTGAACTCGCCCGTGGTTGCACGGATGTGGTGCTGGCCGAGAACGATGCTGACCATACCTTCCGGATCGGTCAGCAGGCGCGCCAGCTCGAGAATGCCTTTACGTGGAACGATGACCTGATGCCGATCGTCCTGCTCGATGGCTGCACTCATCGAGCACAGCGCCAGCCGGTGCCCGTCAGTGGAAACCGCGCGCAGCGTGTTGCGTGACACCTCCAGCAGCATGCCGTTGAGGTAATACCGCACGTCTTGCTGAGCCATGGCGAAGCTGGTGCGCTCGATCAGGCGGCGCAGTTTGCTTTGCTCCAGGTTGCAGGTCAGCGAGCCAGGGCCTTCTTCAACGGTGGGGAAATCGTTGGCAGGCAGCGTCGACAAGGTAAAGCGGCTACGGCCGGCTTTGACCAACAACTTCTGCTCGTCGAGCTTGATATCGATCAGAACGTCATTCGGCAGGCTTTTGCAAATGTCCATCAGCTTGCGCGCCGGGACAGTGATCTCGCCTGGTTCGGCTGGCTCTTCCAGTTGCACGCGGCCAACCAGTTCGACTTCCAGGTCGGTACCGGTCAACGACAGCTGCTGGCCGTGCACGACCAGCAGGACATTGGACAGCACCGGCAAGGTCTGGCGGCGCTCGACGACACCGGCGACCAGTTGCAGGGGTTTCAACAGGGCTTCGCGTTGAATGGTGAAATGCATGGTCTCGTCCCTTGCCTTCAATTAGCTGCATTGGCGACCATCAGGTCGTCAGCGTGCGCAGCAGGTTCTTGTAGTCCTCGCGGATGTCCGCGTCGGATTCCTTCAATTCGTTGATCTTGCGGCAGGCGTGCAGCACGGTGGTGTGGTCACGGCCACCAAACATGTCGCCGATCTCCGGCAAACTGTGGTTGGTGAGCTCCTTCGACAGCGCCATGGCTACCTGACGCGGGCGCGCAACGGAACGCGAACGGCGCTTGGACAACAGATCAGCGATCTTGATCTTGTAGTACTCGGCCACGGTGCGCTGGATGTTATCCACACTCACCAGCTTGTCCTGCAGCGCCAGCAAGTCCTTCAACGATTCGCGAATCAGCTCGATGGTGATGTCACGGCCCATGAAGTGCGAGTGAGCGATCACCCGCTTCAGGGCGCCTTCGAGTTCACGTACGTTGGAGCGAATGCGCTGGGCGATGAAGAACGCGGCATCATGCGGCAGCTCGACCTTGGCCTGGTCTGCCTTCTTCATCAGGATCGCTACCCGGGTTTCCAGTTCCGGTGGCTCGACGGCAACCGTCAAGCCCCAGCCGAAGCGCGACTTCAGGCGCTCTTCCAGGCCTTCGATCTCCTTCGGGTAGCGGTCGCTGGTGAGAATCACCTGCTGACCCCCCTCGAGCAGAGCGTTGAAGGTGTGGAAGAACTCTTCCTGGGAACGCTCCTTACGGGCGAAGAACTGAATGTCGTCGATCAGCAGCGCATCGACCGAACGGTAGAAGCGTTTGAATTCATTGATCGCATTGAGCTGCAACGCCTTGACCATATCCGCGACGAAGCGCTCGGAATGCAAGTACACAACCTTGGCATTCGGGTTCTTCTTCAGCAGGTGGTTACCCACAGCATGCATCAGGTGGGTTTTACCCAGGCCCACGCCCCCATAAAGGAACAGCGGGTTGTAACCATGCTTGGGGTTGTCGGCGACCTGCCAGGCCGCAGCGCGGGCCAGCTGGTTCGACTTACCTTCGACAAAGGTCTCGAAGGTAAATGTGCGGTTCAGGTAGCTGGTGTGCTTGAGCGCCCCTTCTACCTGGACCGTACGTTGCTCGGTACGGTTGCCGGCGGGAGGTGCCGACGCGCTGTCGCCCATGCCATCGAAACTCTCTCGCGAAGCCGATTCACCGATCTCGTTCACCTGCGCAGGCGCAGCTACTGGAGCCTGGACGGGCTCGGCAATGGCGGCCACTGCAGGCGCAGCGGACTGTTGAGTATGGGTTTGTGCAAGCGACGCCGCGACTGCAGCACTGACAGGTGCATTAGGTGCAGCGCGTGGGGCGGAGCTGCGGCGGCTGCCTATAAGCAAGGAAAGCGCTGGCGCGATGCCGCTGCCGTTTTCACCCAACAGTTCGAGCAGACGGCCAAGGTACTTTTCATTCACCCAATCGAGCACGAAACGGTTAGGCGCATAGACGCGCAACTCGTCGCCTTCGGCTTCGACCTGTAGCGGACGGATCCAGGTGTTGAATTGCTGGGCAGGCAGTTCATCGCGCAGAAGCTCCACGCACTGCTGCCAAAGTTCCACTGACACGGATATCCCCTGAGTTGAAAGCCGGATGAGGCAAAACAAACCGCCATTGTACCGGTCGAGCGATCAGTTATCCACATGTGGAAACATTCTGAGCCATGACAAAACAGCCATTTAGCGGCAAAAACGTCTTTCAACCACTGCAAATAAGGTCTGTGGATAACCGACCATAAGGGCTATGCACAACCCTGGGCTCAGCCCTGTTGATAACTCAGCTGTGGATAATGCACGATTCTATCCACAGACTGCTCCCAAGCCAGACACAGCCGCAGCACCTGTTACGGACAAGGTTTTGAATCTCTGTACAGCGCATGGTTACTGGGCTAGACGATCTTATCCACAGACACTTATCCACTTAAGAGTTATAAGTTCTTCAGAAAAGCTTTTTATATGTCTCTTCTTTTTTTTAAATTTTGTCCTCCGTTGGGCTCCCGATCAACCCATGCGGGTATTCAGCAATCAAAGCGCCTTCCATAAGGAAAGGCTGGTTGGAAATTGACCTATGGGCTTGCTTTCTCTAGAATCGCCGATCTCTTAAAAAGGGGGCCATTCCGGCCCGTAGTCGACAAACCCAGGTAACAACGCCATGAAACGTACTTTCCAACCAAGCACCATCAAGCGCGCTCGCACCCACGGCTTCCGTGCCCGTATGGCTACCAAGAACGGCCGCGCTGTTCTGTCGCGTCGTCGTGCCAAAGGCCGTAAGCGTCTGGCCATTTGATTTTTCGGCACAGGTGGTGAGTCAGGACTTCAGTCGGGAAAAGCGACTGCTTACACCCCGGCACTTCAAAGCGGTCTTCGACTCCCCAACCGGCAAGGTTCCAGGGAAAAACCTGCTGATCCTTGCTCGCGAGAACGGCCTGGATCACCCGCGCCTCGGCCTGGTGATCGGCAAGAAGAGCGTCAAGCTCGCCGTTCAACGCAATCGCCTCAAGCGCTTGATGCGCGATTCCTTCCGGCTCAACCAGCAATCACTGGGTGGCCTGGATGTAGTGATCGTCGCGCGCAAGGGATTGGGTGAGATAGAAAACCCGGAATTGCACCAACACTTTGGCAAGCTCTGGAAACGTCTGGCGCGCAGCCGGCCTGCTCCAGCGGCAAACGCCGATTCCGCAGGGGTAGACAGTCAAGATGCGTAAACTGGCCCTCGTTCCGATCCAGTTTTACCGTTACGCCATCAGTCCCCTGATGGCCAATCACTGTCGTTTCTACCCCAGTTGCTCCTGTTACGCTCTTGAAGCCATCGAAAACCATGGCCTCTTGCGTGGCGGGTGGCTAGCCGTTCGTCGCCTGGGGCGTTGTCATCCGTGGAACGACGGCGGTTTCGATCCCGTTCCCCCCGCTCCTTCCTCCCGAACTTCTTCGATAGCCGAGTAATCATGGATATTAAACGCACGATCCTGATCGTCGCCCTGGCAATCGTGTCCTACGTCATGGTCCTCAAGTGGAACGAGGACTACGGCCAGGCTGCCCTGCCGACTCAGAATACTGCTGCCACCACCGCCCCGGCCTTGCCGGATGGCGTGCCGGCCGGTACTGCCAGTGCCGATGTGCCGAGCGCCAATGCCGAATCCAGCCCTGCCGAACTGGCACCGGTTGCAGTCAGCAAGGACCTGATCCGGGTCAAGACCGATGTGCTGGAACTGGCTATCGACCCGGTCGGTGGTGACATCGTCCAACTGAACCTGCCGAAGTACCCGCGCCGTCAGGACCACCCGGACATTCCGTTCCAGCTGTTCGACAACGGTGGTGAGCGCGTCTACCTGGCTCAAAGCGGCCTGACCGGCGTCAATGGCCCGGATGCTCGTTCGTCCGGTCGCCCGCTGTACGCTGCCGAGCAGAAGAGCTTCCAGCTGACCGATGGCCAGGAACAGCTGGTGGTCGACCTGAAGTTCAGCGACAACGGTGTCAACTACATCAAGCGCTTCAGCTTCAAGCGTGGCGAGTATGACCTGACCGTCAGCTACCTGATCGACAACCAGAGCGGCCAGGCGTGGAACGGCAACATGTTTGCCCAGCTCAAGCGTGACGCCAGCTCCGATCCGTCGTCGAGCACCGCCACCGGTACCGCGACCTACCTTGGCGCCGCCATGTGGACTGCCTCCGAGCCTTACAAAAAGGTCTCGATGAAGGACATCGACAAGGGTAGTTTGAAAGAAAATGTGTCCGGTGGCTGGGTAGCCTGGCTGCAGCACTACTTCGTGACCGCCTGGATTCCGGCCAAGTCGGACAACAATGTTGTCCAGACCCGCAAGGACAGCCAGGGCAACTACATCATCGGTTACACCGGCCCGGCTCTCAGCGTTCCCGCTGGCGGCAAGGTCGAAACCAGCGCCATGCTGTATGCCGGTCCGAAGATCCAGTCCAAGCTCAAAGAGTTGTCCCCAGGCCTGGAACTCACCGTCGACTACGGCTTCCTGTGGTTCATCGCCCAGCCGATCTTCTGGCTGCTGCAACATATCCACAGCCTGCTGGGCAACTGGGGCTGGTCGATCATCGTGCTGACCATGCTCATCAAGGGCCTGTTCTTCCCGCTGTCGGCTGCCAGCTACCGCTCGATGGCACGCATGCGTGCCGTGGCACCGAAGCTCGCCGCACTGAAGGAACGCTTCGGTGACGATCGCCAGAAGATGTCCCAGGCGATGATGGAGCTGTACAAGAAAGAGAAGATCAACCCGTTGGGCGGCTGCTTGCCGATCCTGGTGCAGATGCCGGTGTTCCTGTCCCTGTACTGGGTACTGCTGGAAAGCGTCGAGATGCGCCAGGCCCCATGGATGCTGTGGATCACCGACCTGTCGATCAAGGATCCGTTCTTCATCCTGCCGATCATCATGGGCGCCACGATGTTCATCCAACAGCGTCTGAACCCGACTCCTCCGGACCCGATGCAGGCCAAGGTGATGAAAATGATGCCGATCATCTTCACCTTCTTCTTCCTGTGGTTCCCGGCTGGTCTGGTGCTGTACTGGGTTGTGAACAACTGCCTGTCGATCACTCAGCAGTGGTACATCACCCGCCGTATCGAAGCAGCCAGCAAAAAAGCTGCTGCTTGACGGGCTACTGCGCTAGCCTGTGAATAAAAACGCCCCCTCGGGGGCGTTTTTGCTATCTGTCGTTTTTGTCGTAGAGGCTTTCGAGCATGAACACTGTGCGTGAAACCATCGCCGCCATCGCCACCGCCCAAGGCCGCGGAGGTGTCGGTATCGTCAGGCTGTCCGGGCCATTGGCGAGCAAGGCAGGGCAGCTGATCACCGGCCGCACGCTGACGCCACGGCATGCCCACTACGGGCCCTTCCGTGACGAGGATGGCCTGGTGCTGGATGAAGGCATCGCGCTGTTCTTTCCTGGGCCCAACTCGTTCACCGGCGAAGATGTACTCGAGCTGCAGGGTCATGGCGGCCCAGTGGTCCTGGATATGCTGCTGCAACGCTGTGTACAGGTCGGCTGCCGCCTGGCGCGCCCTGGCGAGTTCAGCGAGCGCGCGTTTCTCAACGACAAGCTCGACCTGGCCCAAGCCGAGGCCATCGCCGACCTGATCGAAGCGAGCTCCAGCCAGGCCGCGCGCAATGCCTTGCGCTCGCTGCAGGGGGAATTTTCCAAGCGCGTGCACAGCCTCACAGAGGCGCTGATTGCCCTGCGCATCTATGTCGAGGCGGCGATCGACTTCCCTGAAGAGGAAATCGACTTTCTCGCCGATGGCCATGTGTTGTCGATGCTCGATGCAGTACGCGGCGAGTTATCCACCGTACAGCGCGAAGCCGGGCAGGGCGCCTTGCTGCGTGACGGCATGACGGTGGTCATTGCCGGCAGACCTAATGCTGGCAAGTCGAGTTTGCTGAACCAGCTTGCGGGGCGCGAGGCAGCCATTGTCACCGACATCGCCGGCACCACCCGGGACATCCTCCGGGAACATATCCACATCGACGGCATGCCGCTGCATGTTGTCGACACCGCAGGCTTGCGCGATACCGACGACCATGTGGAAAAGATAGGCGTGGAACGCGCGCTGAAGGCCATCGGAGAGGCCGATCGGGTTCTGCTGGTGGTGGACTCCACCGCGCCGGAGGCCAGCGATCCATTCGCCCTGTGGCCCGAGTTCCTCGATCTGCGGCCGGACCCGGCCAAGGTCACGTTGATCCGTAACAAGGCGGACCTCAGTGGTGAACGGGTAGGGCTGGAGCAGTGCGACGACGGCCATGTGACTATCACGCTGAGCGCCAAGGGTGACGATCAGGGGCTCCAACTGCTGCGCGATCATCTGAAGGCCTGCATGGGTTATGAACAGACCGCAGAGAGCGGTTTCAGCGCCCGACGGCGCCATCTGGATGCGCTGCGCCAGGCCAGTTCCCACCTGGAGCATGGCCGCGCACAACTGACGTTGGCTGGGGCGGGTGAATTGCTGGCGGAGGATCTGCGTCAGGCACAGCAGGCATTGGGAGAGATCACCGGCGCGTTCAGTTCGGATGACCTGTTGGGGCGGATCTTCTCCAGTTTTTGCATCGGCAAGTAGTCCACAGCTCGGCAACAGCAAAGGCCGCTCCTTCGGGAGCGGTTTTTTTTGCCCGCGATTTATCCACTCGTCGGATCTTTCAAAACCCACACCGGCCCTGTAGGAGCGGCTTTAGCCGCAAAGAGGTCAGTACAGGCTACATAAAATCATCCACAGGGACAATTTCCTGCTCAGGAGACCTGTGGAAAACCCACCTTCAGCCCTCTTGATAAGCAGGCTTTTTTTCTGAGGACAAATGCGCCTGTGGGTAAACGTCCATTTAATCCACAGGCTAAATGGCGTTATCCATAACCCTCATGGTGGGTAAGCCACAGGGTTCAGTTTCGCTGTAGATCAGAAAGTAAAAGGGCTGTAGCACGTTATCCACAGATAAGGCTGTGCATAAGAATAAACATAAAAACAAAGCTTTTATAAATTTCTTCTCTTTGATTTCTGTTGTCTGCCACTCATCCACAGACTGGTCAAAAATTGCTCAGACGGTTCCTTTAGAGGGGGTGAAGTCCCTATACTTGTCCGCTTACCTTCTCTATTCGCAAAAACAGGCACGAGGTGCGTGGTGGATTTCCCTTCCCGTTTTGAAGTGATCGTCATCGGCGGCGGCCATGCCGGTACCGAGGCTGCGCTTGCGTCAGCACGCATGGGTGTGAAAACCCTGCTGTTGACCCATAACGTGGAAACGCTCGGTCATATGAGCTGCAACCCCGCCATCGGCGGTATTGGTAAAAGCCATCTGGTCAAAGAGATCGATGCACTCGGCGGCGCCATGGCGCTGGCCACCGACAAGAGCGGTATCCAGTTCCGTATCCTGAACAACCGTAAGGGCCCGGCCGTTCGCGCCACCCGTGCACAAGCCGACCGCGCCATCTACAAGGCGGTGGTACGGGAGATCCTGGAAAACCAGCCGAACCTGTGGATATTCCAGCAGTCCTGTGACGACCTGATCGTTGAGCAGGACCAGGTCAAGGGCGTGGTGACCCAGATGGGCTTGCGCTTCTTCGCGGAGTCCGTGGTGCTGACCACCGGTACTTTCCTCGGTGGCCTTATCCACATCGGCCTGCAGAATCACTCAGGCGGTCGCGCCGGTGATCCGCCTTCGATTGCCCTGGCGCACCGCATGCGTGAACTGCCGCTGCGTGTTGGCCGCCTGAAAACCGGCACCCCTCCGCGCATCGACGGGCGCTCTGTGGATTTCTCGGTCATGACCGAGCAGCCAGGCGATACACCGATCCCGGTGATGTCGTTCATGGGTAACGCACAGATGCACCCGCGTCAGGTGAGCTGCTGGATTACCCACACCAACGCCCGCACCCACGAGATCATTGCCTCGAACCTTGATCGTTCGCCGATGTACTCCGGGGTCATCGAAGGTGTCGGACCACGCTATTGCCCGTCGATCGAGGACAAGATCCACCGCTTTGCCGACAAGGAAAGCCACCAGGTGTTCATCGAGCCGGAAGGCCTGACCACCCATGAGCTGTACCCCAACGGCATTTCCACTTCCCTGCCGTTCGATGTGCAGCTGGAGCTGGTACGCTCGATCCGCGGTATGGAAAACGCCCATATCGTTCGCCCGGGATACGCCATCGAGTACGACTATTTCGACCCCCGCGACCTCAAGTACAGCCTCGAGACCAAAGTTATCGGTGGCCTGTTCTTCGCTGGCCAGATCAACGGCACCACCGGCTACGAAGAAGCCGGCGCCCAGGGCCTGCTGGCCGGCACCAACGCCGCGCTGCGCGCGCAAGGCCGCGAAAGCTGGTGCCCGCGCCGTGACGAGGCGTACATCGGGGTACTGGTCGACGACCTGATTACCCTGGGTACCCAGGAGCCGTACCGTATGTTCACTTCGCGCGCCGAATACCGGCTGATCCTGCGCGAAGACAACGCTGACCTGCGCCTGACCGAGAAAGGCCGCGAGCTAGGCCTGATCGACGACGATCGCTGGGCCGCGTTCTGCGCCAAGCGCGACGGCATCGAGCGGGAAGAGCAGCGGCTGAAGTCGACCTGGGTGCGGCCGAATACCGAGCAAGGCCAAACAATTGTGGATAAGTTCGGCACGCCGCTGAGCCACGAGTACAGCCTGCTCAACCTGCTGGCCCGCCCCGAGATCGACTATGCCGGGCTGATCGAAGCGACCGGTGGTGCAGAAATCGATCCACAGGTCGCCGAGCAGGTCGAGATCAAGACCAAGTACGCTGGTTACATTGACCGTCAGCAGGACGAGATCGCCCGCCTGCGCGCCAGCGAGGATACCCGCCTGCCTGTGGATATCGACTACACCACGATTTCCGGGCTGTCGAAGGAAATCCAGGGCAAGCTCGGCCAGACCCGCCCGGAGACCTTGGGCCAGGCTTCGCGTATCCCCGGCGTCACCCCGGCGGCGATTTCCCTGTTGCTGATTCATCTGAAAAAACGCGGCGCTGGCCGCGAATTGGAGCAAAGCGCTTGAGTTCCCTGGTCACCCCGCAACATGCCGAAGAGTTGTCCACAGGTGCGCGCCAGCTCGGTGTCGAGCTGAGCGCCGAGCAGCACGAGAAGCTGCTGGGTTACCTGGCCCTGCTGATCAAGTGGAACAAAGCCTACAACCTGACTGCCGTGCGTGATCCGGACGAAATGGTTTCCCGCCACCTGCTCGACAGCCTCAGCGTCATGTCGTTTATCCACAGCGAACGTGACAACTGGCTGGATGTCGGCAGCGGTGGTGGTATGCCCGGCATCCCTTTGGCTATCCTGCATCCGCACAAGCATGTGACGGTCCTGGACGCCAATGGCAAAAAGACCCGTTTCCTGACGCAGGTGAAAATGGAACTGAAACTGGACAACCTCACGGTTATCCACAGCCGGGTGGAAGCCTTCCAGCCGTCACTACCGTTCAGCGGAATCATCTCCCGCGCCTTCAGCAGCATGGAGAACTTCACCAACTGGACCCGCCATCTGGGCGACACCGGGACGCAATGGCTTGCAATGAAGGGGCTGCATCCTGCCGATGAACTGGTAGCATTGCCCGCAGACTTCACAGTGGAAAGCGAGCAGGCCCTGACCGTTCCAGGTTGCCAGGGCCAGCGCCATCTGCTGATACTGCGCCGCAAGGCTTGATTGGGAACACACGCAACAATGGCTAAGGTATTCGCAATCGCGAACCAGAAAGGTGGTGTCGGCAAGACCACCACCTGTATCAACCTCGCAGCATCGCTGGCCGCGACCAAACGTCGTGTGCTGCTGATCGACCTCGATCCGCAGGGCAACGCGACCATGGGCAGTGGTGTGGACAAACACGAACTCGAGCATTCGGTCTATGACCTGCTGATCGGGGAATGCGACCTTGCCCAGGCCATGCACTACTCCGAGCACGGCGGCTTCCAGCTGCTGCCGGCCAACCGCGACCTGACCGCTGCGGAAGTGGTGCTGCTGGAAATGCAGGTCAAGGAGAGCCGCCTGCGCAACGCGCTGGCGCCGATCCGCGAGAACTACGATTTCATCCTCATCGACTGCCCGCCGTCGCTGTCGATGCTGACGCTCAACGCGCTGGTCGCCTCCGATGGCGTGATCATTCCGATGCAGTGCGAGTACTACGCGCTGGAAGGCCTCAGTGACCTTGTGGATAACATCAAGCGCATTGCTGCCCGGCTGAACCCGGAGCTGAAGATCGAAGGCCTGCTGCGGACCATGTACGACCCGCGCCTGAGCCTGAACAACGATGTTTCGGCGCAGCTCAAGGAACACTTCGGCGAGCAGTTGTACGACACAGTCATTCCGCGCAACATCCGCTTGGCCGAGGCCCCGAGTTTTGGCATGCCGGCGCTGGCCTACGACAAGCAATCGCGTGGTGCACTGGCCTATCTGGCCCTGGCCGGGGAACTGGTACGCCGTCAACGCCGTCAATCACGCACTGCACAAACAACTTAAGGAATCCGCATGGCCGTTAAGAAACGGGGTCTCGGACGTGGGTTGGATGCACTGCTCAGTGGTCCTTCCGTCAGCGCGCTCGAAGAGCAGGCTGTGAAGATCGACCAGAAAGAACTGCAACACCTGCCTGTCGAACTGATCCAGCGCGGCAAGTATCAACCCCGCCGCGACATGGACCCCGAGGCTCTGGAAGAACTCGCGCACTCGATTCGCAACCATGGCGTGATGCAGCCGATCGTGGTCCGCCCGATCGACGGCAACCGCTTCGAGATCATTGCCGGTGAGCGCCGCTGGCGCGCCACCCAGCAGGCCGGTCTCGACACCATCCCGGCGATGGTGCGCGAAGTGCCGGACGAAGCTGCCATTGCCATGGCGCTGATCGAGAACATCCAGCGCGAGGACCTCAACCCGTTGGAAGAGGCTCTGGCCCTGCAGCGTCTGCAGCAGGAGTTCGAACTGACCCAGCAACAGGTGGCCGATGCCGTGGGCAAGTCGCGGGTGACCGTAGCCAACCTGCTGCGCCTCATCTCGCTGCCCGAGGCGATCAAAACCATGCTCGCCCACGGCGACCTGGAGATGGGCCACGCCCGTGCCTTGCTCGGCCTGGAGGAAGCGCGTCAGGAAGAGGGGGCGCGTCATGTTGTCGCACGTGGCCTCACTGTGCGCCAAACCGAGGCACTGGTCCGCCAGTGGCTCAGTGGCAAGCCTGAGCCGGTCGAGCCGAGCAAACCTGATCCGGACATCGCACGCCTTGAACAGCGGCTCGCAGAGCGCCTTGGCTCTGCCGTGCAGATACGTCACGGCAACAAGGGCAAAGGCCAGTTGGTTATTCGCTACAACTCACTTGACGAGTTGCAAGGCGTGCTTGCTCACATCCGCTGAAACAATTCCTGTTGTAGCGAGCAGTCGGAAATCACTACCGAAGAGTTGAATAGGGGTTAATCCACCCCTATACTCTGCGCGCATTTTGTCGGCACAAATTATGCCAAGTCATAACTGACTTGTTGGTCGACTTCCGAGGAGCAGTTGTGATGGAAATCCGCACGCCAAACCGCCTGCCTTTCCATCGCTGGGCGGTTTTTCCGGTACTGCTGGCTCAATTCGTCGTACTGCTGCTGGCAACCTTGGTGTTGTGGCAGTGGAAAGGGGCGGTCAGTGGATATTCAGGCCTTTGCGGAGGTTTGATTGCCTGGCTGCCCAATGTGTATTTCGCCTGGAAGGCTTTTCGCTTCAGCGGAGCTCGGGCGGCACAAGCCATCGTCAAGTCGTTTTACGCTGGCGAGGCAGGCAAGATGATTTTGACGGCAGTGCTTTTTGCACTGACCTTCGCAGGAGTGAAGCCACTGGCGCCGTTAGCAGTATTCGGCGTCTTCGTGCTGACCCTTTTGGTCAGCTGGTTCGCGCCCCTGCTGATGAATAAAAGACTTTCGAGACCTTAGGGCGTTTGAGGCAACCATGGCAGAAGAAACCGCTTCGGGTTATATCCAGCACCACTTGCAGAACCTGACCTATGGTCAATTACCAGACGGCAGCTGGGGCTTTGCCCATTCGGCTGCAGAAGCCAAGGCAATGGGCTTCTGGGCGTTCCACGTGGACACCCTGGGTTGGTCCGTCGCGCTGGGTCTGATCTTCCTGTTCATCTTCCGCATGGCGGCGAAGAAGGCGACCTCCGGCCAGCCTGGCGGCCTGCAGAACTTCGTCGAAGTGATGGTCGATTTCGTCCATGGCAGCGTGAAAGACTCCTTCCACGGCCGTAGCCCGGTCATTGCTCCGCTGGCGCTGACCATCTTCGTCTGGGTATTCCTGATGAACGCCGTCGACCTGGTACCGGTCGACTGGATTCCTCAGCTGGCCATCCTGATCTCCGGTGACCCGCACATTCCGTTCCGTGCGGTATCGACCACCGACCCGAACGCGACCCTGGCCATGGCCTTCTGCGTGTTCGCCCTGATCATCTTCTACAGCATCAAGGTCAAGGGCCTGGGCGGCTTCATCGGTGAACTCACCCTGCACCCGTTCGGCAGCAAGAACATCTTCGTGCAGATCCTGCTGATCCCGGTGAACTTCCTGCTGGAATTCGTCACCCTGATCGCCAAGCCGATCTCGCTGGCACTGCGTCTGTTCGGCAACATGTACGCCGGCGAGCTGGTGTTCATCCTGATTGCCGTGATGTTCGGCTCCGGCCTGCTCTGGCTGAGCGGCCTGGGTGTAGTGCTGCAATGGGCGTGGGCTGTATTCCACATCCTGATCATCACCCTGCAAGCTTTCATCTTCATGATGTTGACCATCGTCTACCTGTCGATGGCTCATGAAGATAACCATTAAGACCGCCTGGCGTGTCTTGTAGCCTTCCCCGCTCGTTTGGGGGGAGGGCTTTAAAAGTCCGCAAGGGCAGCTGTACCAAACGATTTGTTTTACCGCTTCAACTTTAAAACCTAACCAATACGACGTAAAAGTCGGGAGGAAAGATGGAAACTGTAGTTGGTCTGACCGCTATCGCTGTTGCTCTGCTGATCGGCCTGGGTGCTCTGGGTACCGCCATTGGTTTCGGCCTGCTGGGCGGCAAATTCCTGGAAGGCGCTGCTCGTCAGCCTGAGATGGTTCCAATGCTGCAGGTGAAAATGTTCATCGTTGCCGGTCTGCTCGACGCCGTAACCATGATCGGTGTTGGTATCGCTCTGTTCTTCACCTTCGCGAATCCGTTCGTTGGTCAGATCGCCGGCTAATCACTCGTAACCACGAGTTGATGGCTGTGATGAATTAAGACCGAGCGAGGTGTTGGCGTGAACATTAATGCAACCCTGATTGGCCAATCCGTTGCCTTCCTGATTTTTGTACTCTTCTGCATGAAGTACGTATGGCCTCCGGTCATCACTGCTCTGCAAGAGCGTCAAAAGAAGATTGCCGACGGCTTGGACGCTGCCAACCGCGCAGCTCGCGACCTGGAGCTGGCCCAAGAGAAAGTGGGTCAGCAACTGCGTGAAGCTAAAGCACAGGCAGCCGAAATCATTGAGCAAAGCAAGAAACGCGCTGCTCAGCTTGTCGAGGAAGCCCGTGACCAGGCCCGCGTCGAAGCTGACCGTGTGAAGGCTCAGGCTCTGGCCGAGATCGAACAGGAACTGAACGGTGCCAAAGACGCCCTGCGTGCCCAAGTGGGTGCCCTGGCCGTTGGCGGTGCTGAAAAGATCCTTGGCGCCACAATCGATCAAAACGCGCATGCGGAGCTGGTTAACAAACTGGCCGCTGAAATTTAAGCGAGGGCGATCATGGCAGAACTGACCACGTTGGCCCGACCTTACGCTAAGGCTGCCTTTGAGCATGCCCAGGCCCATCAGCAACTGGCCAATTGGTCAGCCATGCTCGGCCTGGCTGCTGCGGTGTCGCAAGACGACACCATGCAGCGCCTGCTCAAGGCCCCGCGACTGACGAGCGCAGAAAAGGCCGCCACGTTCATTGACGTGTGCGGTGACAAGTTCAATGCACAGGCACAGAATTTCATTCATGTTGCCGCGGAAAACGACCGTCTCCTGCTTCTGCCGGAGATTGCCGCCCTGTTCGACCTGTACAAGGCCGAGCAAGAGAAATCCGTGGACGTGGAAGTCACCAGTGCCTTCGCGTTGAACCAAGAACAGCAAGACAAACTCGCCAAGGTTCTCAGTGCACGGCTAGGCCAGGAAGTTCGCCTGCACGCGTCGGAGGATGCCAGCCTGATTGGCGGCGTCGTCATCCGCGCTGGTGACCTGGTAATCGATGGCTCTGTTCGCGGCAAGATCGCGAAACTGGCCGAAGCATTGAAATCTTGAGTTTGAAGGGGCAGCAGAGCAATGCAGCAACTCAATCCTTCCGAAATTAGTGAAATCATCAAGGGCCGCATCGACAACCTCGATGTGAGCTCCCAAGCCCGTAACGAAGGTACCGTTGTTTCGGTATCCGACGGTATCGTGCGGATCCACGGTCTGGCCGACGTCATGTACGGCGAAATGATCGAGTTCCCTGGCAGCGTATTCGGCATGGCACTGAACCTGGAGCAAGACTCCGTTGGTGCGGTGATCCTGGGTGCCTATGACACCCTCGCCGAAGGCATGAGCGCCAAGTGCACCGGCCGCATCCTGGAAGTTCCGGTTGGTAAGGAACTGCTGGGTCGCGTCGTTGACGCACTGGGTAACCCGATCGACGGCAAAGGTCCTCTGGGCAACACCCAGACCGACGCGGTCGAGAAAGTGGCCCCAGGCGTGATCTGGCGTAAGTCGGTAGACCAGCCTGTACAGACTGGTTACAAGTCCGTTGACGCCATGATCCCTGTCGGCCGTGGCCAGCGCGAGCTGATCATCGGTGACCGCCAGATCGGCAAGACCGCCATGGCCATCGACGCCATCATCAACCAGAAAGACTCCGGTATTTTCTGTGTTTATGTTGCTGTCGGCCAGAAGCGCTCCACCGTTGCCAACATCGTTCGCAAGCTGGAAGAAGCCGGCGCCCTGGCCAACACCATCGTGGTTGTTGCCAGTGCTTCGGAATCCGCCGCACTGCAGTTCCTGGCGCCATACGCCGGCTGCACCATGGGCGAGTTCTTCCGTGACCGCGGTGAAGACGCCCTGATCGTTTACGATGACCTGTCCAAGCAGGCTGTTGCCTACCGTCAGATCTCCCTGCTGCTGCGCCGTCCACCAGGACGTGAAGCGTACCCAGGTGACGTGTTCTACCTCCACTCCCGTCTGCTGGAGCGTGCATCGCGCGTTTCGGAAGAGTACGTCGAGAAGTTCACCAACGGCGCAGTCACTGGCAAGACCGGTTCCCTGACCGCCCTGCCGATCATCGAAACCCAGGCTGGCGACGTTTCCGCGTTCGTTCCGACCAACGTGATTTCCATCACCGACGGTCAGATCTTCCTGGAATCGGCCATGTTCAACTCGGGCATCCGCCCTGCAGTGAACGCCGGTGTTTCGGTATCCCGTGTAGGTGGTGCCGCTCAGACCAAGATCATCAAGAAGCTGTCCGGTGGTATCCGTACCGCTCTGGCTCAGTACCGTGAACTGGCTGCATTCGCCCAGTTCGCTTCCGATCTGGACGAAGCGACCCGCAAGCAGCTGGAGCATGGTCAGCGCGTAACCGAGCTGATGAAGCAGAAGCAGTACGCGCCAATGTCCATCGCGGACATGGCCCTGTCGCTGTACGCCGCTGAGCGTGGTTTCCTGACTGACGTAGAAGTCTCCAAGATCGGCAGCTTCGAGCAAGCACTGATCGCCTTCTTCAACCGTGATCACGCCGAACTGATGGCGAAGATCAACGTGAAGGGTGACTTCAACGACGAAATCGACGCTGGCCTGAAAGCCGGTATCGAGAAGTTCAAGGCCACCCAGACCTGGTAAGCCGCAGCGGGGGCCCAGGCCCCCGCTTGCTAACCTGATAGGTGATACATGGCAGGCGCAAAAGAGATTCGCAGTAAGATTGCGAGCATCAAAAGCACGCAAAAAATTACCAGCGCCATGGAGAAAGTGGCGGTCAGCAAAATGCGCAAAGCACAAATGCGCATGGCTGCTAGCCGTCCTTACGCGGAGCGTATCCGCCAGGTGATCGGTCATCTGGCCAACGCCAACCCGGAATACCGCCACCCGTTCATGATCGAGCGCCCTGTAAAGCGCACCGGTTATATCGTGGTGAGCAGTGACCGTGGTTTGTGCGGTGGCTTGAACACCAACCTGTTCAAGGCCCTGGTCAAGGACATGAACGAAAACCGCGAACAGGGCGTTGAAATCGACCTGTGCGTGATCGGCAGCAAGGGTGCGACTTTCTTCCGCATCTTTGGCGGCAACGTCGTAGCAGCGATCAGCCACCTGGGCGAAGAGCCATCGATCAACGATCTGATCGGCTCCGTCAAAGTGATGCTGGACGCCTACCTGGACGGCCGTATCGATCGCCTCTCGGTGGTTTCGAACAAGTTCATCAACACCATGACCCAAAAACCGACGGTCGAGCAATTGGTACCGTTGGTGGCAACCCCGGATCAGGATCTCAAGCATCACTGGGATTACCTGTACGAACCCGACGCAAAAGAGCTGCTGGACGGCTTGATGGTGCGTTACGTGGAGTCGCAGGTATACCAGGCGGTGGTCGAGAACAACGCTGCTGAACAAGCGGCCCGGATGATCGCCATGAAGAACGCCACAGACAACGCCGGTGATTTGATCAAAGAGCTGCAGTTGATCTACAACAAGGCGCGTCAGGCTGCGATCACCCAGGAGATCTCGGAAATCGTCGGCGGCGCTGCCGCGGTTTAACGGTTCAAAAATTCAGAGGATCCAGCTATGAGTAGCGGACGTATCGTTCAAATCATCGGCGCCGTCATCGACGTGGAATTCCCACGTGACGTCGTGCCGAGTGTTTACAACGCGCTGAAAGTACAAGGCGCGGAAACCACCCTCGAAGTTCAGCAGCAGCTGGGCGACGGCGTGGTTCGTACCATTGCGATGGGCTCGACCGAAGGCCTGAAGCGCGGTCTGGATGTCGTCGACACCGGCGCTGCCATTTCCGTTCCTGTTGGTAAGGCCACCCTGGGCCGTATCATGGACGTACTGGGCAACCCGATCGACGAAGCCGGCCCGATCGGCGAAGAAGAGCGTCGCGGTATCCACCAGCCAGCGCCTTCGTTCGCTGACCAGGCAGGCGGCAACGACCTGCTGGAAACCGGCATCAAGGTTATCGACCTGGTTTGCCCGTTCGCCAAGGGTGGTAAGGTTGGTCTGTTCGGTGGTGCCGGTGTAGGCAAAACCGTAAACATGATGGAACTGATCCGTAACATCGCCATGGAACACAGCGGTTACTCCGTGTTCGCTGGTGTGGGTGAGCGTACTCGTGAGGGTAACGACTTCTACCACGAGATGAAGGACTCCAACGTTCTCGACAAGGTAGCGCTGGTCTACGGTCAGATGAACGAGCCACCAGGAAACCGTCTGCGCGTAGCGCTGACCGGCCTGACCATGGCTGAGAAGTTCCGTGACGAAGGTAACGACGTTCTGCTGTTCGTCGACAACATCTATCGTTACACCCTGGCCGGTACCGAAGTATCCGCACTGCTGGGCCGTATGCCTTCGGCAGTAGGTTACCAGCCGACCCTGGCTGAAGAGATGGGCGTTCTGCAAGAGCGTATCACTTCGACCAAAGAAGGTTCGATCACCTCCGTACAGGCCGTATACGTACCTGCGGACGACCTGACCGACCCGTCCCCAGCGACCACCTTCGCCCACCTGGACGCCACCGTCGTTCTGTCCCGTGACATCGCCTCCCTGGGTATCTACCCAGCGGTCGACCCACTGGACTCGACTTCGCGCCAGCTGGACCCGAACGTGATCGGCAACGAACACTACGACACCGCTCGTGGCGTTCAGTATGTTCTGCAGCGCTACAAAGAGCTGAAAGACATCATCGCGATCCTGGGTATGGACGAACTGTCCGAAAGCGACAAGCAACTGGTAGCCCGTGCTCGTAAGATCCAGCGCTTCCTGTCGCAGCCGTTCTTCGTGGCCGAAGTCTTCACCGGTTCGCCAGGCAAGTACGTTTCCCTGAAAGACACCATCGCTGGCTTCAGCGGCATCCTCAAAGGTGACTACGACCACCTGCCAGAACAAGCGTTCTACATGGTCGGCAGCATCGACGAAGCGATCGAGAAAGCCAAGAAACTGTAATCCCGGCGCCCCGAAAGGGGCGCTAATCAGGTTGAGGCAAGCAGATGGCTATGACAGTCCATTGCGATATCGTCAGCGCGGAAGGAGAAATCTTCTCCGGCCTGGTCGAGATGGTAGTAGCGCACGGCAACCTGGGCGATCTTGGTATCGCTCCAGGTCACGCCCCGCTGATCACCAATCTCAAGCCTGGCCCGATCACGCTGACCAAGCAAGGTGGCGATCGTGAGGTGTTCTACATCTCCGGTGGCTTCCTCGAAGTGCAGCCGAACATGGTCAAGGTTCTTGCCGACACCGTGCAGCGCGCTGCCGACCTGGACGAAGCTCAGGCTCAGGAAGCCCTCAAGGCTGCTGAGAACGCCCTGAACGCGAAAAGCTCGGACTTCGACTACGGCGCTGCTGCCGCACGTCTGGCCGAGGCCGCAGCTCAGTTGCGTACTGTCCAGCAAATGCGCAAAGGCAAGTAATCTGGCCCTGGCCGGTACCTGCATTGCGATTGAGTTAAAGGGTAGCCTCGGCTACCCTTTTTCTTTTTCTGAATTCGCCCATCGGTCACGCCCCTGACCGCCCAGGATTGGTAGCCAGTCAATGTCCCTTGATATCGTTATTCTCGCCGCCGGCCAAGGCACTCGCATGCGTTCGGCACTGCCAAAGGTCCTGCATCCGGTTGCCGGTAATTCCATGCTCGGCCATGTTATCCACAGTGCGCGCCAGCTTCAGCCTCAGGGCATCCATGTGGTCATCGGCCACGGTGCGGAGCTGGTCCGTGAGCGCCTGGCAGCCGACGACCTGAATTTCGTCATGCAGGACAAGCAGTTGGGCACGGGCCATGCTGTTGCCCAGGCATTGCCGGCAATAACTGCCGACACGGTGCTTGTCCTTTATGGTGATGTGCCGCTGATCGAAGTGGAAACCCTGCAGCGCCTGCTGGCCAAAGTCAGCGACAAGCAGCTTGGCCTGCTCACCGTCACCCTGCAAGACCCGACCGGGTATGGCCGCATCGTGCGTGATGGCGAAGGCCAGGTGACCGCTATCGTCGAGCACAAGGACGCCAGCGAAGCGCAGAAGGCAATCAAGGAAGGCAACACCGGCATCCTCGCCATGCCAGCCGCACGCCTGGCCGACTGGATGGGCCGCCTGTCGAACAACAATGCCCAGGGCGAGTACTACCTCACGGACGTCATTGCCATGGCCGTTGCCGATGGGCTGGTGGTCGCTACCGAACAGCCGCACGACCCGATGGAAGTGCAGGGCGCCAATGACCGTCGCCAGCTGTCGGAGCTCGAGCGCCACTACCAGCTGCGCGAAGGCCGCCGGCTGATGGCCCAGGGTGTCACCTTGCGCGACCCTGCGCGCTTCGATGTGCGAGGCGACGTGACGGTGGGTCGCGACGTGCTGATCGACATCAACGTGATTCTCGAAGGCAAGGTGGTCATCGAGGATGACGTGCAGATCGGCCCGAATTGCGTGATCAAAGACAGCACCCTGCGCAAGGGCGCGATCATCAAGGCCAACACTCACCTCGACGGTGCGGTGATGGGCGAGGGCAGCGATGCCGGCCCGTTTGCCCGCCTGCGCCCCGGCAGCGTGCTTGAGGCCAAGGCCCATGTGGGTAACTTTGTCGAACTGAAAAATGCCCACCTGGGTGAAGGCGCCAAAGCCGGCCACCTGACTTACCTGGGCGATGCCGAGATCGGTGCGCGCACCAACATTGGTGCCGGTACCATCACCTGCAACTACGATGGCGCCAACAAGTTCAAGACCGTTATGGGTGAGGACGTGTTCATCGGCTCCAACAACTCACTGGTGGCGCCTGTGGAAATCAAGGCGGGCGCGACTACAGCGGCCGGTTCGACCATCAATCAGACCGTCGAAGCGGGTGACCTGGCGGTGGCACGTGCGCGCCAGCGCAACATCTCGGGCTGGAAGCGGCCGGAGAAGATCAAGAAAAGCTGAGTTATACACAGCAGATTCGATTGAAAGCCGACTTATGTGAATAAGTCGGTTTTTTTGTGGATGGGGTGTCCACAGCTTGACGAAACGCTCATCTTAGGTTTTGATTGCAACCATTATCTTTCGAATCGAAACTTATCCGCCCATGTCGAAACGAAACACCCCCCAACGCCGCCATAACATCCTGGCCATGCTCAGTGAGCAAGGCGAGGTGAGCGTGGACGCCTTGGCCAAGCGTTTCGAAACATCGGAAGTGACCATCCGCAAGGACCTTGCCGCGCTGGAGGCCAACGGCCTGCTGCTGCGCCGCTATGGCGGCGCGGTGCCGGTACCGCAGGAGATGCTGGGTGAAGCCGCACAGCCTGTCTCTGCCTACAAAAAGGCCATCGCCCGTGCCGCAGTAGGGCGAATCCGCGAGCATGCGCGGATCATCATCGACAGCGGCAGCACCACTGCCGCCATGATCCCGGAACTGGGCCGTCAGCCCGGCCTGGTGGTAATGACCAACTCGCTGAACGTGGCCCGCGCCATTAGCGAGGTCGAGCACGAACCGGTGCTGCTGATGACCGGTGGCACCTGGGACCCGCATTCGGAATCGTTCCAGGGCCAGGTCGCCGAGCAGGTACTACGCTCTTACGATTTCGACCAGCTGTTCATTGGTGCTGACGGCATCGACCTGCAGCGCGGCACCACCACTTTCAACGAGCTGCTTGGCCTGAGCCGAGTAATGGCCGAAGTAGCCCGCGAAGTGATCGTCATGGTCGAGTCCGACAAGGTCGGGCGCAAGATCCCCAATCTCGAGCTGCCCTGGGGCAGCGTGCACACCCTTATTACTGACGAACGCCTGCCCGCTGCGGCACGCGAACAGATTCAAGCCCGCGGCATCAACCTGATCTGCGCCGCGATCAGCCAGGAGCAATAATCATGTGTGGAATCGTTGGTGCCGTAGCCGAGCGCAACATCACGGCCATTCTCATCGAAGGCCTCAAACGTCTTGAGTATCGCGGGTACGACAGTGCCGGCCTGGCCGTCTATACCCAGCAGGGCGAACTGCAGCGCCGCCGCCGCATCGGCAAGGTCGCCGAGCTGGAAGCCGCTGTGGCCGCCGAGCCGCTCAACGGCCAGCTGGGCATCGCCCACACCCGTTGGGCCACCCACGGTGCGCCGACCGAAGGCAACGCCCACCCGCATTTCTCCGGCAACGAAGTGGCGGTGGTGCACAACGGCATCATCGAAAACCACGAAGAGCTGCGTGAAGAGCTCAAAGGCCTGGGGTACGTGTTCACCTCGCAGACCGACACCGAAGTCATCGTCCACCTGATCCACCACACGCTCAAGGCCGTGCCGGACCTTGCCGATGCGCTGAAATCTGCGGTCAAGCGCCTGCACGGTGCATATGGCCTGGCGCTGATCAGCGTGAAGCAGCCTGACCGTCTGGTAGCCGCACGCAGCGGCAGCCCGCTGGTGATCGGCCTGGGCCATGGCGAGAACTTCCTGGCTTCCGACCAACTGGCCCTGCGTCAGGTCACCGACCGCTTCATGTACCTGGAGGAGGGCGATATCGCCGAAATCCGCCGCGACCAGGTGAATATCTGGGACCAGGCCGGCCAGCCGGTGGTGCGTGAAACCGTGCAGTACCACGAGGGTGCGGAAGCCGCCGACAAGGGCGCCTACCGCCACTTCATGCTCAAGGAGATCCATGAGCAGCCGACCGTGGTCCAGCGCACCCTGGAAGGCCGCCTGGGCAAGGACCATGTGCTGGTGCAGGCGTTCGGCCCGCAGGCTGCCGAGCTGTTCGCCAAAGTGCGCAACGTGCAGATCGTTGCCTGTGGTACCAGCTACCACGCCGGCATGGTCGCCCGTTACTGGCTGGAAAGCCTGGCTGGCATTCCTTGCCAGGTCGAAGTGGCCAGCGAGTTCCGTTATCGCAAGGTGGTCGTTCAGCCTGACTCCCTATTTGTTTCGATCTCCCAGTCCGGTGAAACCGCCGACACCCTGGCCGCCCTGCGCAACGCCAAGGAACTGGGCTTCCTCGGTAGCCTGGCCATCTGCAACGTCGGCATCAGCTCGCTGGTACGTGAGTCGGACCTGACCCTGCTGACCTTGGCCGGTCCGGAAATTGGCGTGGCCTCGACCAAGGCGTTCACCACCCAGCTGGTCTCGCTGATGCTGCTGACCCTGGCCCTGGGCCAGGTGCGTGGCACCCTCGAAGCGGGCGTCGAAGCCGGGCTGGTAGAAGAACTGCGCCGTCTGCCAGCGCGTCTGGGCGAAGCCTTGGCCATGGACAGCACCGTAGAGAAAACCGCCGAACTGTTCGCCGACAAGCACCACACCCTGTTCCTCGGCCGTGGCGCACAGTACCCGGTAGCCATGGAAGGAGCGCTGAAGCTCAAGGAAATTTCCTACATCCACGCCGAAGCCTATCCGGCTGGTGAGCTCAAGCACGGCCCGCTGGCGCTGGTGGATAATGACATGCCGGTGGTGACGGTGGCCCCGAACAACGAGCTGCTCGAGAAGCTCAAGTCCAACCTTCAGGAAGTGCGTGCCCGCGGCGGTGAACTGGTGGTGTTCGCCGACGAGAATGCCGGCATGAGCAACGGTGAAGGCACCCATGTGATCAAGGTGCCGCACATCGTCGATGAGCTGGCGCCGATCCTCTACACCATTCCGCTGCAGCTGCTGTCGTACTACGTGGCAGTGCTCAAGGGCACTGATGTCGACCAGCCGCGCAACCTGGCGAAGTCGGTGACGGTGGAGTAAGGGTTTTCCATCTGGAACAAGCTGGTTTCGCGACCACAGCCTCCTGCAGGGGGCCGTGGTCGCGTCAGTCAGCACACCTCAGTTACGCTCTCCAAGCAGTCTCAGCATGCTCGCCATGCCGCGTTTGCCACCCTTCGCCAAGCTCGCGAAAAGTTATTCCGCCATGGTCTCACTGGCTTGCTCCATGCGGTATTTGCGACGCCTCTTTTCATACAGAGCTAAGGTTCTCGCTGGGTAATTGCGAACCCAGAAGTCCTGTCTAGACTCCATTTGCACGCTCTCACGGGGTACGGATTGCTGGGTGCGAGCCCAAGTGACTCGCCGCAATTCTCACGTTCGACTCTGTCCAGCGCTTCTCTCGCATGCAAGGATGTCGATAATGAATGTTGCATTGAATGCTCTGACTGCCGCATTCGTCAGTCTTTATTTCGGTCTTCCCCTGGCCCACGCCACAGACCAGGCGACCCAAGCCAAGCCCATCACCCTGCCAGCCGCTGGCGTGCAGATGCCTGAGGAGTACGTGCGGACTGTCGCGCGCATGGCCTATCTTTGGGGCTGGCCGATGGTGAACCAGCTTAACCGCAGCCAGACCATTACCAAGGCGCCGCACCCCGGCTTGCTGGGCGGCATTCTGCCGGTGGCGCCGCGCGGGCACTTGGGCATGCTGCACAACTACATCACCCCGGATGAGACCTTCGTGACCTGTCCAAACCAGGATGTGGTCTACGGCCTAGGCTTCTTCTCCCTGGATGAAGAACCGGTGATCGCGCAGGTGCCGGACTTTGGCGATCGCTTCTGGGTCTACGCGATGTACGATCAGCGCACCGACCAGTTCGGCGAGGTGGGCAAACCATACGGCACCAAACCGGGCTTCTATCTGTTGGTCGGGCCGAACTGGAAAGGTGAGAAGCCCGAAGGCGTCGAGGCGATCATCCGCAGCCCCACAGCCCTCAACAATGTTATCCCGCGTATCTTCATGGACGACACCGAGGACGACCGCGCGGCCATCCAGGAGAAACTCAACCAGATCGTCTTCTACCCGCTCAAGGATTTTGACGGGAAGATGAAAAACATTGATTGGAAGAACACACCGGACATTCCCAATCCCAATGCGGCCAAGGCCAGCGGTGGGGAAACCCGCTGGGTAGTGCCGGAGAAGTTCTTTGACGAATTGCCCGAGGTGCTGAAGATGGTACCGCCACAGCCGGGAGAGGAAGCGCTGTACGCGCAGTTCAATGCGCTGATGGATGCCGCCGCCAAGGATCCGGCGTTGAAGAAGCTGCTGGTAGATACCGCCGTGAAGGCAGAGAAGGAATTGATCCAGCCGTTTTTCCAGTGGAAACACAATGGTACGCCGGCCGGCAACGGCTGGACGCGTTCGACCAACAACGCGCAGTTCGGCTATGACTACTTCAACCGCACCGCGACGGCCAAGTCGAACATGTTCGAGAACCGTCCGAACGAAACCCAGTACTTCTACACCGACTTCGACGCCAACGGGGAGCAGCTGAGCGGTAATCACAATTATGAAGTGACCTTCGCGAAGGGCGAGGAGCCGCCGGTTCAGGGCTTCTGGTCACTGACGCTTTATAACCAGCACCACCTGTTCAGCTCCAACAAGCTCAATCGCTACTCCTTGGGCACCAAGAACAAGGATCTCAAGCGTAACGCCGATGGTTCGCTGACCCTGTTTATTGGTCCAAACTCCCCGGGCAAGGACAAGGAAAGCAACTGGCTCCCCTCACCGAAGGAGCCTATTTCGCTATACATCCGATCTTACTGGGGCAAGGAGCCGATCCTGGACGGTAGCTGGAAGCCTCCAGTCATCAAGAAGACATCCTGATAGGCCTTGTCACTCTGACCTCTCGGAAGGAGTTGGCTCCTTCCGAAAGTCCGCCATGTAAGTGTTGCTTCAGGTATTTTTCAGCACAGTTTTCCCTGCTGCCTGCGCTTTGATGCTGGCCATCAGCGTATCCACACTCAGTGCACCCCCGCCAAACGCTGCAATCTGCAACAGCCCACCCGCAATCGAGATGTTCTTGAAGAAGTTGATGAACTGCCCTTGGTCCGCCAGGTTGTTGTGGAAGGCGAAGGCTGCCATCACGGTGAACAGCGCCATGACCACCGCGACGATGCGGGTCTGAAAGCCGATGATCAGCAGTGCAGCGAGGCCGAGCTCGACGCCCAGTGCCGCCAGGTAGCTCAGTACCGGGAAGGGCAGGCCGCTAGATTCGATGTAGGCAATGGTGCCTTCTGGTGAAGTCAGCTTGCTGAAGCCGCTGAGCAGGAACAGCACGGCCAGCAATACACGACCGACGACTGCAGTTGTACTTTTGAAAGCGTTCATCTTGTAGCTCCTGATGCTTGAGTTTGAATGGCTCACCGCGCGGTGCCCGGTGGCGTTGTCTGCGGTATGTGGCCATTCTGAAACGGAAAATTAGTCAAGACAATTGGGCCTGAAAGTGAATAATTGTTCCGTAAAGTGGGACAATTTAGAAACACCGAACAGGGTCTCCTAGGCTCAGAAAACCCCCGCACGTGTTTCATTGATCTTGTCTGTGCATCAATTCATGAAAAATCAACGATTATCCCCAAAGCCTCTTTCACCCATCATTCCAGCAACAAGCACTTACAAATTTTAAGAAATGCTGGAGATACACCATGAGTCTGCCGTCACATCCGGTGCCCGAGGGCAAGTCCAAGGCCGGTATGGTCTTCCGGGTCACGTCCGGGAACTTCCTGGAACAGTTCGACTTCTTCCTGTTCGGCTTCTACGCCACGCACATCGCCGCCGCCTTCTTCCCGGCGTCCAACGAATTTGCCTCGCTGATGATGACCTTCGCCGTGTTTGGCGCAGGCTTCCTCATGCGTCCACTGGGTGCGGTAATCCTGGGGGCCTACATCGATGACGTTGGGCGGCGCAAAGGACTGATCGTCACCCTGGCGATCATGGCCAGTGGCACATTGCTGATCGTGCTGGTGCCCGGATACGCCAGCATCGGGCTGTTGGCCCCGGCGCTGGTGCTGATCGGGCGCTTGCTGCAGGGGTTCTCCGCGGGTGCGGAGTTGGGCGGTGTGTCGGTATACCTGGCCGAAATCGCAACGCCAGGGAACAAGGGCTTCTATGCCAGCTGGCAGTCCGCCAGCCAGCAGGTGGCTATCGTCGTCGCAGCCGCCTTGGGCTTTACCCTCAATGAGTGGTTGTCTGCCGCAGAAATTGCCCAGTGGGGCTGGCGCGTGCCGTTTGCCGTGGGTTGCATGATCATTCCGATGATCTTCATGCTGCGTCGCAATCTGCAGGAAACCGAAGAGTTTTCCGCTCGCAAGCATCGCCCGAGCATGAAGCAGGTGCTGGCCACACTGGCCGCCAATTCTGGCGTGGTGCTGTTCGGCATGCTGATGGTGGCCATGACCACCACCGCCTTCTACATGATCACGGTGTATGCACCGACCTTCGGCAAGACCGTGCTGCAGCTGAGCACTGGCGATGCATTGCTGGTGACCCTGCTGACGGCCGTGTCGAACTTCATTTGGCTGCCCATCGGCGGCACCCTCAGCGACCGCTTCGGGCGCAAGCCGCTGCTGCTGGCCATGTCGCTGATGACCCTGATCAGCGCTTATCCGGCGCTGACCTACCTGGCCCAGGCGCCGACCTTTGGCCACATGCTCGAGGTGCTGCTGTGGTTCTCGTTCCTGTACGGGATGTACAACGGCGCGATGATCCCGGCGCTGACCGAAATCATGCCTGTGGAAGTGCGTGTGGCAGGTTTCTCGCTGGCCTATAGCCTGGCGACTGCACTGTTTGGCGGTTTCACCCCGGCAATCTCGACCTGGATGATCCACGTGACCAACGACAAGGCCGCACCGGCCTACTGGATGATGTTCGCCGCGCTCTGTGCATTTGTCGCTACGTGGATGCTTTATCGTCGCCTGGGCCAGCGCGCACTGGTGGCCGCATGAACACTTCATTGAAAGCGTTGCTGGCAGCTTCTCTGCTCGCTGGCTGCAGCCTTGCACAGGCTGCCGAACTGGCTGTGATGACCTCGGGCGGGTTCACTGCCGCCTACAAGAAACTGGCGCCTCAATATGCGGCGCAGAGCGGTGACACGCTGGTTACGGTGCTAGGGCCGTCCATGGGCAAGGCGCCCGAGGCGATCCCCAATCGCCTCGCACGTGGCGAACACGCCGATGTGGTGATCATGGTCGGCTATGCACTGGACGAGCTGATTCGTCAGGGCAAGGTCGACCCGGCATCGCGGGTGGAGCTGGCAGACTCGCGCATCGGCTTGGTGGTCAAGGCAGGGCAGGCCAAGCCTGCTATCAGTACTGCTGACGAGTTGAAGCAGACGTTGCTGGCGGCCCGGTCAGTGGCCTACTCGGACAGCGCCAGCGGCGTGTATATCGAGAAGGAGCTGTACAAGAAGCTGGGTATCGAGGACCAGCTCGTCGGCAAGAGCACCATGGTCGAGCGCATTCCGGTGGCCTCACAGGTCGCCAAGGGCACCTATCAGCTTGGCTTCCAGCAGGTTGCCGAGTTGCTACCCGTGCCGGGCGTCACCTACGTTGGCAAGATCCCGGAGAGCCTGCAGTCGGTGACCCGCTTTGCCGCCGGCATCCCGAAAAGTGCCGAGCACCCGGCCGAAGCGAAGCAGTTGCTGAAGTACCTCGCGTCGCCTGACGTGCAGCCTGCCGTGCGTGCCACCGGGCTGGATTCAGTCGCCCGGTAGCACACCGGGCAGCTCGCGAATCAACCTCACCATCTCAAGCGCCGCAGGCGTCAGCGTGCGGCCGCGGCGCTTGAGCAGTCCCATCTTGCGGCTGACCTCCGGTTCGACCAGTGCAATGCTGGCGAGGATCGGGTGCGGTGTCATCGGCAGCGCGATCGAAGGCACCGCCGCAATGCCCAGGCCCGCTTCGATCAGGCCAAGCAGGGTTGTCACATGCCTGGCTTCGCAGACACTCTCCTTGCTGACCTGCATCCCGGCCAGCGCGCGGTCCAGTACCAGGCGGTTGCCAGACGATTTGCCCAGGGTGATGTAGTCATGTTCGTAGGCTTGCGCCCAGGTCACCTTGTCCTGCCTGGCCAGTGGGTGGTCCTGTCGGCAGGCGATGACGTAGCGCTCTTCGAGCAAGACGCTGAACTCGATCTCCGGGGCAAGGTTGCCCGTGAAGCTCAGGCCGAAGTCGGCCTCGCCGGATGCCACGGCGGCGCTGACTTCGTTGGCTGAGGCGTCGTACAGGTTGATGCGCACTTTCGGGTACTGCCCATGAAAGGCGCGGATTGCATGGGGCATGAAGTAGTAGGCCGCTGACGGCACGCAGGCTATGGTCAAGGTGCCGGTACGCAGCGAGCCGCCGTCGCCAACGCTGAGCAAGGCCAAGTCCAGGTCGTCGAGCAGCCGCTCCACCTGGGGCAGGAATGCACGCCCGACGTTGGTCAGCGACACCTTGCGCGTGGTGCGTTCAAGCAGCTTCACACCCAATGCCGATTCGAGTTTTTCGATGCGCCGGCTCAGTGCCGACTGGGTGATGCGAATGGTGTCGGCAGCGCGGCGAAAATTGCCTTGCTCGACGACAGCACGGAAAGCCTGCAGGTCGTTCAGATCGAAGTTGATGCTCACCCGGTGGGCTCCGCTGGTTTGATCGAAAGCGTGCATCAATGGTATTTCGAAAAAACCGGCGGAGCCAGCGGGGTCAGATTTGCATGGCCATGCCATGCACGTTCATCGCGGCCTGGCGCAGGGCTTCGGAACGGGTCGGGTGCGGGTGGCAGATCAGGGCGATGTCTTCAGCGGAGGCGGCGAACTCCATGGCCACGCAGAACTCACCGATCATCTCGCTGACGCTGGGGCCGACCAGATGCACGCCGAGCACCTCATCAGTATTGGCATCGGCGATGACCTTGGCGAAGCCTTCGGTCTCGTGGTTGATCTTGGCGCGGCTGTTGGCGGTGAAGGGGAACTTGCCGACCTTGTAGGCGCGGCCTTCGGCCTTAAGTTGCTCTTCGGTCTTGCCAACGGTAGCCAGTTCCGGGCGGGTGTAGATCACGCCCGGGATCAGGTTGTAGTTCACTTCATGTGGCTTGCCGGCGATGCGCTCGATGCAGGCGACCGCTTCGTCTTCCGCCTTGTGCGCCAGCATCGGGCCGGAAGTGACGTCACCGATCACCCATACGCCAGGGACGGATGTGCGGTGCTGCTCGTTGCCCAGCATGCCGCGCTTGTCGGTTTCCAGCCCGACACTCTCAAGGTTCAGGCCCTTGGTATAAGGACGACGGCCGATCGCGACCAGCACATAGTCGGCCTGCAAGGTTTCGGCGGCACCGCCGGCAGCTGGCTCGAGGGTCAGGCTGACACCTTCTGCCGCCGGGGTGGCTTGCGTCACCTTGCTGCCGAGCTTGAAGGTCATGCCTTGTTTGGCCAGGGCTTTCTGCAGGGTCTTGGCGGTTTCTTCATCTGTGCCCGGGCAGATGCGGTCCAGGTATTCGACAACAGTGACCTGTGCACCCAACCGGCGCCAGACCGACCCCAGCTCCAGGCCGATAACGCCCGCGCCGATCACCACCAGGTGCTTGGGCACCTGCGGCAGGGCCAGGGCACCGGTGGAGTCGATGATGCGCTGGTTGTCGATGGTCACCCCGGGCAGGGGGGTGGGTTCGGAGCCGGTGGCGATGACGATGTCCTTGGCCTGCAGCGTGGTCTCGCTGCCATCTTCGGCCTTGACGATGACCTTGCCCAAGCCGTCCAGGCGCCCCCAGCCTTTTACCCAGTCGACCTTGTTCTTGCGGAACAGGTATTCGATGCCCTTGGTCAGGCCGGTCACGCTCTCGTCCTTCTGCTTCATCATCTGGGCGAGGTTGAGCGTCGGCTTTACCTCGATGCCGAGATGGGCGAACTCGGAGCCGCTGGCGGCTTCATAAAGTTCGGAGGCGTGCAGCAGTGCTTTGGACGGCATGCAACCGACGTTCAGGCAGGTGCCACCGAGGGTCGAACGGCCTTCCACGCAGGCGACGCTCAGGCCCAGTTGGCCTGCACGGATCGCTGCGTTGTAGCCGCCAGGGCCGCCGCCGATGATCACCACGTCATAGGATTTCATGGGTGTGTACTCCAGATGAGGAAGCTCAAGAGGGGCATAAGGTTAAGCTGAGAGGGGACGATTGTATACAATCCGATGCTGTATCAGATCAGTTGGTTCTAGACCTTGGTCTCGTTCAGAGGAAACATCCCACGAATGAACTACTCTGATCCGGCGACGTTCGAAATATCAGGCGTCGTGGCCTTTTAGGGATTGGAGGAGTGTTCATGCTTGCTCAACTTCCGCTGGCACTGCAAAGCCTGCATTTGCCGCTGCGACTGAAACTGTGGGACGGCAACCAGTTCGATCTGGGTCCAAGCCCACAGGTCACCATCCTGGTCAAGGAGCCACAGCTGATCAGTCAGCTGACCCACCCGAGCCTCGACCAGCTGGGCGCTGCATTCGTGGAGGGCAAGCTGGAGCTGGAAGGTGATATTGGCGAAGCCATCCGCGTGTGCGACGAACTCAGCGAAGCACTGCTGACCGAGAAGGATGAAGCCCCGCCGCAGCGCCTATCCCATGACAAGAGCACAGACGCCAAGGCCATTTCTTACCACTACGACGTCTCCAATGCGTTCTATCAGCTCTGGCTTGATCAGGATATGGCCTATTCCTGCGCCTATTTCCGTGAGCCGGACAACACCTTGGATCAGGCTCAACAGGACAAGTTTGAGCACCTGTGCCGCAAGCTGCGCCTGGACGCCGGTGATTACCTGCTCGATGTGGGCTGCGGCTGGGGTGGGCTGTCTCGTTTCGCCGCGCGCGAATATGGCGCCAAGGTATTCGGCATCACCCTGAGCAAGGAGCAGCTCAAGCTTGGACGCCAGCGGGTCAAGGCAGAGGGCCTGGCCGACAAGGTAGACCTGCAGATTCTCGACTACCGCGACCTGCCCCAGGACGGCCGCTTCGACAAGGTTGTCAGTGTCGGCATGTTCGAGCATGTCGGGCACGCCAACCTGGCGCTCTATTGCCAGAAGCTGTTCGGTGCAGTGCGTGAAGGTGGTGTGGTGATGAACCATGGGATCACTGCAAAGCACCTTGATGGCCGACCGGTCGGGCGTGGGGCAGGTGAGTTCATCGACCGCTACGTATTTCCCAGTGGTGAGCTGCCGCACCTGTCGATGATCAGTGCGAGCATCTGTGAGGCCGGGCTGGAAGTGGTGGACGTGGAGAGCCTGCGCCTTCACTACGCCAAGACACTGCACCATTGGAGCGAGAACTTGGAGAACCAGTTGCACAAGGCAGCGGCGCTGGTGCCGGAGAAGACCCTGCGAATCTGGCGGCTGTACCTGGCAGGGTGTGCCTACGCGTTCGAGAAGGGCTGGATCAACCTGCATCAGATTCTGGCCGTAAAACCTTATGCCGATGGGCACCATGATTTGCCCTGGACGCGTGAAGACCTTTATCGTTGAGCATGCTCTGAATGAAGAAAGGGCCGCACATGCGGCCCTTTCTTCATTCAGAGAATCGGTGAAATCAGCCGTGCGATACGCATGCCCAGCTGCTGAATGCGATGGGTATCGCGGCTGTCTTCTGCAGTGATTTCGCGAGCCTGATCAAAGTCGTTCAGCAACATCGCCTCCACCTGGTCGGCGAACGGGCGGTCCACGGTCAGCAGGGTGATCTCGAAATTGAGCCGGAACGACCGATTGTCCAGGTTGGCGCTGCCGATCGCACTGACCTCGTCATCCACCAGCACCACCTTCTGGTGCAGGAAGCCCGGCTGGTAGCGGAACATGCGTACCCCTGCCCGAACCGCTTCAAACGCGAACAGGCTGGACGCGGCATAGACGATCCTGTGATCCGGCCGTGAAGGGATCAGCACGCGGACATCTACTCCGCGCAGTACCGCCAAGCGCAAGGCGGCGAACACAGATTCATCCGGAATGAAGTAGGGGCTGGTGATCCATACCCGTTTGCTTGCCGAGTGGATGGCTTCGATGAAGAACAGTGAACAGGTTTCCTGCGAGTCGGCAGGGCCACTGGCCAAGGCTTGGCAGAGCACGCCGTTGTCGGGGTAGGTATCCGGCAGAATCAAGGGTGGTAGCTGGCGCGTGGCCCAGTACCAGTCTTCGGCGAACGACTCTTGCAGGCAGGCCAGCACCGGCCCGGTGATCTGCACGTGGGTATCGCGCCATGGTGAAAGGGGCGGGTTCTTGCCGAGGTACTCATCACCCACGTTGTGCCCACCGATGAAGCCATGAATGCCATCGACCACGACGATCTTGCGGTGGTTGCGGAAGTTGACCTGGAAGCGGTTGAACCACCCACGGCGGGTCGCAAAGGCGTGGATCTGCACACCGCCGTCACGCAGCGCCTGGCTGTAGCTGGCGGGCAAGGCGTGGCTGCCGACTCGGTCATACAGTACAAAGACCTTCACGCCCTCGGCCGCCTTGCGCAGCAGTAATTGCTGCAGTGACTTGCCAAGGCCGTCGTCATGGATGATGAAGAACTGCACCAGCACCACTTCTCGGGCCTGGTCGATGGCGGCGAATATCGCATCGAAGGTAGCTTTCCCATCGATCAGCAGCTTCACTTGGTTATTGGCCAGGCATGGCATCCGCCCGAGTTTCGGCATGGCGCGCAACGCTGCGTAACTTTCCGACTCCCTGGCAGTGAGGGCTTCCTCTACCCACGGCCGCCAGTTGAGGTTGGCCATAGCTACGTGCATTTCCTGGTTGGCCTGGCGTCGAGCCTGGATGTAGGCGTAGAAAGAGCGGGCACCAAAAACCAGGTAAGGAATGAGTGTGAAGTAGGGAATGAAGAACAGTGACATGGCCCAGGCAATCGCGCCTTGGGCGGTACGCACAGTGAACACTGCATGCAGGGCGGCGATCATGCCAAGCAAGTGAACAAGGCCGAGCACGTAGCCGAAGAAGTAGGGGCTGTGGTAATCCATACGCATCCTGCTTGGCGAATACACAGCGGATAACAGAACACGTTCCAGGTCCGCCTTGCAACCTGAAAGCGGATTTGGCGTCTAAGGCTGAGCCCGGCCCGTTGGCCGGTTTTTCGAGGAGCGTTCGTTCATGAAGATTCGTCTGCCACTGTTGGCTCTGGCCCTGGGCCTGAGCAGCCCACTGGTGCATGCACAGATGTTGCAACCTGGCCTGTGGGAGCTGACCACCAGCAACATGCAGGTCGATGGCAAGCCGCTACCTGACATGCAGTTCATGCTTGGGCAGTTGAAGAACCTGCCGCCTGAACAGCGGGCCATGATGGAAGGGGTGTTGGCGAAGCAGGGCGTCACGATTGGCGGCAATGGGGTGCGCTCGTGCCTGACGCCTGAGCAGGTTCAGACCAACGACATTCCGCTGCAGGACCCAAAGTCAGGCTGCACGCAGAAAATTACCGACCGCACCGGCAATGTGTGGAAGTTCCAGTTCAGCTGCCCGAAAGCCCAAGGAACCGGCCAGGCGACCTTCCTCAGTGACAAGGAATTCACCACACAGGTCAATGGCACCTTCAATGCCTCTGGCGTACAGCAGCAAGGCAGCATGAACACCCGGGCCGTATGGCTCGGCAACGATTGTGGAACCGTCAAACCCCGGACCTGAATTTCACCACTGCCATTGGCTGCTGGCGACCGCATCGTGGGCATGCAGGCTCTCTGCATGTTCCACACGCAGCTGGAACGCAGTCGCCCATGCCAACTCTCGTAGCGACCGATGCAGTCGTCGAGCGGCATCTTCACAGAACATCAGGTTCTGCCCATTGGCCATGGCGAACGCCTGTTCGTCGGCACGCTTCACAGCAGTCTGTACGGGTGTACCCAAGCTGGCCTCGATGCAGTCGATCAGTTCGGATATCGGTAATGACGCAAGGTTGTTCTGCAGGCGTACCTTGATCAGTGCATGGCTGCGCTGACTATGGGGTGTCGCGACGATGCCCCGGCTGCTGCCCAACCACTCCAATACCGAACTGCGCTCAATATACCGCTCGGCGAAATCAACCTCGAACTGCTGCTGAATCAATTGCCTGGCCAAGGCTGCCGAGCACGGGCAGGTTGAGGAATAAGGCACACGAACGGATAGTTCCACGTGGAACATTTCGTTTTCGATCTTGGCTTCCAAGGTAACTGCATAGCTTTTCCAGCCGGCGAGTGGGCTAATCAACGCGGGTCGTTTCAGCAGGTGTTCGAAAGCCAGCTTGAGGTAAGCAGCATTCGAAAGCCCCTCGTGGCTGGCGAGGAAGTTTGCCAGAAGGCGGCGTATGGCCAAGGGCGTCAAGGGCTGCTGTTCAAGCGACTCCAGTGCGAGGTAGAGACGGGACATATGAATCCCTCGCGAAGTGCCATCCACCAGGCTGACACCGGCATCGGCGATGGCCGATACCAGACGCCCCTCGAACTGAATGGGTAAGGCAATACCGCACATGCCGACCCAATCCAGCGGGGCGGTGTTCTCTTGTGGCTGTGTGGCAATGTCCGGAAGCGTCAAACTTGTCATGTGGGGCCTATTGCGACGAATGCGACTTGGCGAAATTGTATTGTTACTTTATAACATTATGCAATGCATCGTTTCGAGTGCGCCCGCCTGAAGAGGTTTCACCTATGTCCAGTCGTCTCCCCGTCACCGTGCTTTCCGGCTTTCTTGGCGCCGGCAAAAGCACGTTGCTCAACCATGTGCTGCGTAATCGCGACAACCTCCGGGTCGCGGTGATCGTCAATGACATGAGCGAAATCAACATCGATGCCAGCGAAGTGCAGCGCAACGTCAGCCTCAATCGCGCAGAAGAAAAACTGGTCGAGATGAGTAACGGTTGCATCTGCTGCACCCTGCGTGAAGATCTGCTGGAAGAAGTCGCGAGGCTCGCCGAGGAGGGCCGTTTCGATTATCTGCTGATCGAGTCCACCGGCATCTCGGAGCCGCTGCCGGTCGCCGAGACATTCACCTTCCGCGATGAGCAAGGTCGCAGCCTGTCCGACATGGCGCGCCTGGACACCATGGTTACCGTGGTCGATGGCCTGAACTTCCTGCGTGATTATCAGCAGGCCGACAGCCTGGCCAGCCGTGGCGAGACGCTGGGCGAAGAAGATGAGCGGTCCATCAGCGACCTGTTGATCGAACAGGTCGAGTTCGCCGATGTGCTGCTGCTGAGCAAGATCGACCTGATCAGCCAGCACGAGCGCGAGGAACTCACCGCCATTCTGCGCAGCCTCAATGCCCGCGCGCAGATCGTGCCGATGGTCATGGGCCAGGTGCCGTTGGCGCGGATTCTCGACACTAAGCTGTTCGACTTCGAACAGGCGGCGCAGGCGCCCGGTTGGCTGCAGGAATTACGTGGCGAGCACATGCCGGAAACGGAGGAGTACGGCATTGCCGCGACGACCTGGGAAGCCCGCAGGCCCTTGCACCCGCAGCGTTTCTTCGACTTTATCCACAACAAATGGAGCAATGGTCGGCTGCTGCGCTCCAAGGGCTTTTTCTGGCTGGCCAGTAAATTCCAGGAAGCCGGGAGCTGGTCCCAGGCCGGCGGCATGATGCGCCATGGCCTGGCCGGGCGCTGGTGGCGTTTTGTGCCACGCGAGCACTGGCCACAGGATGAGCAGAGTACTGCAGACATCCTCAAGCATTGGAACGCCGAAACCGGTGACTGCCGGCAGGAGTTGGTGTTCATCGGCCAGAACATCGACTTCGCGCAGTTATCCACAGCGCTCGATGCCTGCTTGCTGAGCGATGAGGAAATGGCGCTTGGCCCGATGGCCTGGCTTCGCCTGCCAGATCCGTTCGGCGCCTGGCATGCCGAGGAAGCAGCATGAACCTTGTCTTGCAGCCTGTGGATATCCGACAGGCTTTCGGTGAGGCGCCAAAGGTGCTCACCGAAATCTTCCAGGATGGCGTGAACCTGGCTGTCTGGCAGCGGCGCTTGCCGGCACAGGTGGAAGACTTTGCCGCGTTGGTGGTCAGCCTCGGCCAGACGCTGGCTGACCAGCGTGTTGTAGATGTGAATGAGCACGAGCCCCCGCTACTGCCTGGCTTGCTGCAGGAGGTGGCCGACCTGCATGGCTACGAGGGCTTTGTCGCTGATGTGAAGTGGCTGGTATCGGCCTACACCTGCTTGCTCGGAGCCCGGCGGGTGGGGTTGCGGTTGCGGGTGTTGCAAGGCGCCATGTGCCCGCGCTTCCATGTGGATAACGTGCCATTGCGCTTGCTGAGCACTTACATCGGGCCTGGCAGCGAATGGCTGAAAGAGGGCGCAGTAGAGCGGGTCGGTCTGCATCTTGCAGCGGCGCCTGTGGATAACATTCAAAGCCTGCAGGCGGGCGAGGTGGCGGTACTCAAAGGGGAAAAATGGCTTGGTAATGAAGGAGCAGGACTTATCCACCGCTCGCCCCCTGGTGAACAGCGGAGGCTCTTGCTCAGCCTTGACTGGCTGGCATGACGGGGCATAGTGGGGGAAATTCCGCATAGAAGCGCTGGCATGTTGCAGAACATCCCCACCCACGTCATCGCCGGCCCCTTGGGGGCAGGCAAGACCAGCCTGATTCGCCAACTGATGGCCCAGCGCCCGGCGAATGAACGCTGGGCCGTGCTGGTCAACGAGTTTGGCCAGGTCGGCCTCGATGCGGCATTGCTGAGCCGTGACGAGGACGGTATTGCCATCGGCGAGGTGGCCGGCGGTTGCCTGTGCTGCGTGAACGGCACACCGTTCCAGGTCGGCCTGGGTCGCCTGCTGCGCAAGGCACGGCCCGATCGCCTGTTCATCGAACCTTCCGGGCTTGGTCATCCTTTACAGTTGCTGAATCAACTGGGGCAGGCGCCCTGGGTTGGCGTACTGGCGGTGCAGCCGTTGGTGATGGTGCTGGATGCTCAGGCGCTGGCGCGAGGCGAGCCATTGCCGGAGTCTCAGCAACAGGCCTTGCAGGCGGCAGCGTTGGTTCTAATGAACAAGGCCGAGGCTGTGGATGAAGATATTAAGCTGTTGATAAATAAAGATTTTTTAAATGTCCACAAGGTTTGGACACGGCAGGGCTTGGTCGGGCTCGAAATGCTGCCTGTTTCATCCACAAGTCAAATTAGTGACAGTTCTGTGAATAATTTGCCTGGAGCAAGTCTGTCCACAGCCCCGTCGACCCTGTGGATAGATCCTGCTCTGCCGATTTGTTCAGCTCAGGAGGGTGAGGGGGGTTGGAGTATCGGTTGGCGCTGGCACCCCAGTCAGCGATTTGATCCACAGCGCTTGAAGGCATTTCTCGCGGCCTGGCCATGGAAGCGCGCCAAAGGGGTTATCCACAGTGCCGATGGATGGCAGTCATTCAATGGGCTGGAAGGTCACTTGCCGCAGTGGCAGCCGAGCGACTGGCGCAAGGATTCGCGCATCGAGCTGATTTTCGAACAGGCGCATCCAGAGCATCCCCTGAAGTTGGCGCTGGCTGAATGCTCGATCTGAAAACGATCGCATATCTGTGGGAGCGGGTTCACCCGCGAATGCGACTTTGAATCCACTGACGCATTCGCGGGTAAACCCGCTCCCACAAGGGGCGGTGTATCGCTTGAGATTGGGTTTCAGTTGC
The DNA here is from genome assembly GCF_044748405.1 of Pseudomonas sp. NPDC089996. Lineage (NCBI taxonomy): Bacteria > Pseudomonadati > Pseudomonadota > Gammaproteobacteria > Pseudomonadales > Pseudomonadaceae > Pseudomonas > Pseudomonas sp. NPDC089996. The sequence goes on from NZ_JBIVGA010000001.1 coordinate 158,222, forward strand.
GCCAGCGGTTGTGTTCCTGGCGCCACTGCTGCATCTCGATCACATTGTCAGCCCGTGGCGGTGTCTTGATCTCGAACGGGTAGGGCGCCAGTTCGATCTGTGCGCTGTGGGCGCCGAACTGGGTTACGGTGCCGGGGTGGCGTTGTTCACCGGTCACGGTGAACTCGAAGGCATAAACCCGAGCCAGGCGCTTCCTGCCGTTGGCATCACGGATGAACGCGATGCGTTTGAGCGCAACGGCATCATCCAGCAGCTCCAGGTCCAGTTTGGCGCAGTGCTGTTTGACCCGCTCGAGGGCCTTCTCGCGCAGCCCATGGTTGTGCCATAACCAAGCGCCTGCCGTGGCCAACAACATCAGGACGAAGAGATTCTCCAGGGTCAACATTTACGTATGCTCCAAACAGGTCGAACCAGCTTAACTGCGTCCCTGGCCTGTCGTACAGGTGGCAATCGAGTTCATACTGCGCGCTGCACAATCCTTGTAACAGCTTTGGAATCCACCCGCATGAAACGTACCCCGCATCTGCTCGCCATCCAGTCCCACGTGGTGTTCGGCCACGCCGGCAACAGCGCTGCGGTGTTCCCCATGCAGCGTATCGGGGTCAACGTCTGGCCCCTCAATACCGTACAGTTTTCCAATCACACTCAGTATGGCCAGTGGGCGGGTGAAGTGCTCGCTCCGGCGCAAATTCCTGCGTTGGTAGAAGGTATTTCCAACATCGGCGAGCTGGGCCACTGTGACGCGGTGCTGTCCGGCTACCTGGGCAGTGCCGAACAGGGCCGGGCGATTCTCGCCGGTGTCGGGCGGATCAAGGCAGTCAACCCGAAAGCGCTGTACCTGTGCGATCCGGTCATGGGCCATGCGCAGAAGGGCTGTAGCGTTCCGCAGGAAGTCAGTGAGTTCCTGCTCGATGAAGCAGCGGCCAAGGCGGATATCCTCTGCCCCAATCAGCTGGAACTCGACAGCTTCTGCGGCCGAGCTGCGCAATCGCTCGAGGACTGCGTGAACATGGCGCGCAGCTTGCTCGAACGCGGTCCCCGGGTGGTGCTGGTCAAGCACCTGGCGTATCCGGGGCGTGCCGAAGATATGTTCGAGATGCTGCTGGTGACCCGCGAAGAAAGCTGGCACCTGCGCCGCCCCTTGCTGGCCTTCCCGCGGCAACCGGTGGGCGTGGGCGACCTGACTTCCGGGCTGTTCCTGGCACGCGTGCTGCTGGGGGACAGCTGGTTGCAGGCCTTCGAGTTCACGGCGGCGGCCGTGCATGAGGTGCTGCTGGAAACCCAGGCCTGCGCCAGCTACGAACTGCAGCTGGTGCGAGCCCAGGATCGCATCGCCCATCCGCGCGTGCGTTTCGAGGCGCAGCGCCTGGCGTTCTAGATCGAGTCGGTTTTCAGGTCCTGGTAGCGTTTTTCCAGTTCCTGGCGGATCTGGCGGCGCTGCTGGCCTTGCAGGAAGCGGCGTTTCTCTTCGCTGGAGTGCGGCTGGCGCGGCGGCACCGGCACCGGGCGGCGGTTGTCATCGGCCGCGACCATCGTGAAGAAGCAGCTGTTGGAGTGACGGACCGAGCGCTCGCGGATGTTTTCGGTGACCACCTTGATGCCCACTTCCATCGAGGTGTTGCCGGTGTAGTTGACCGAAGCCAGGAAGGTCACCAGCTCGCCGACGTGCACCGGCTCGCGGAAGATCACCTGGTCGACCGACAGGGTTACCACATAGCTGCCGGCATAGCGGCTGGCGCAGGCATAGGCCACTTCGTCGAGGTACTTGAGCAAGGTGCCGCCGTGTACGTTGCCAGAAAAGTTGGCCATGTCCGGGGTCATCAGGACGGTCATGCTCAGCTGGGCGTTTCCAGGTTCCATAGGGTGCTCACGGTGAGGTTGCGCTGAATCGGGGCGGGTATCTTCTGACACTTCTGGTTCCCCTCTTGAAGGTTTGCCTTCCTGTTACGGGACGTCGCCGGACGCTCTGTCGTCACGCCTGTCATGACATCAGAGGCAGCTGATCGGCCGATCTGTTTCTACATATTGCACCGGCTTTTTGCGGCGGGGTGCGATGTTAACCTGAGTACGCCCATGCAACATGGGCTTTCCTGCATTCAATACAGTATGTACTTGCTGCTCGCTCAGCTTTGCCTTGGCAGAGGAGCGGTCTGCCTGGGTATCCAGCAAAGCCGAAAAGGAGTATCGCGCCATGCATGCCATCAGCTTCATCCAGGACCTGGCAGTGATCATGCTGGTCGCCGGCGTTGTGACGATTCTCTTTCATCGCCTCAAGCAGCCCGTGGTGCTGGGCTACATTGTCGCGGGCTTCATCATCGGCCCGCATACCCCGCCGTTCGGCCTGATCCACGATGAAGACACGATCAAGATCCTGGCCGAGCTGGGGGTGATTTTCCTGATGTTCTGCCTAGGTCTGGAGTTCAGCCTGCGCAAACTGTTCAAGGTCGGTGCCACAGCATTCATCGCGGCGTTCCTGGAAATCGTCCTGATGATCTGGATCGGCTTCGAGATTGGCCGCTGGTTCGGCTGGACGACCATGGACTCGCTGTTCCTCGGCGCGATCCTGGCGATTTCCTCGACCACCATCATCGTCAAGGCGTTGAACGACCTGAAGATGAAGAACGAACGCTTCGCCCAGCTGATATTCGGCGTGCTGATCGTCGAGGACATACTCGGCATCGGCATCATCGCCTTGCTGTCGGGCATTGCTGTCAGTGGCTCGGTCAGCTCCGGGGAAGTGTTCTCGACGGTCGGCAAGCTGTCGTTGTTCATGATCGTTGCGCTGGTCATCGGCATTCTGTTGGTGCCGCGGCTACTGGCCTACGTGGCGAAATTCGAAAGCAACGAGATGCTGCTGATCACCGTGCTGGGCCTGTGCTTCGGCTTCTGCCTGTTGGTGGTCAAGCTGGAATACAGCATGGTGCTGGGGGCCTTCCTGATCGGTGCGATCATGGCCGAGTCGCGACAGCTGCTGAAGATCGAGCGCCTGATCGAGCCCGTGCGCGACCTGTTCAGCGCGATCTTCTTCGTCGCCATCGGCCTGATGATCGACCCACAAGTGCTGGTGGACTATGCATGGCCGATCGTGGTCATCACCCTGGCAGTGGTGCTGGGCAAGATGCTCTCGTGCGGCATGGGCGCATTCATTGCCGGTAACGACGGGCGTACCTCGTTGCGGGTAGGCATGGGGCTTTCGCAGATTGGCGAATTCTCCTTCATCATTGCCGCCCTGGGGATGACTTTGCAGGTCACCAGCGACTTCCTCTACCCGGTGGCGGTAGCGGTTTCGGCCATCACCACGCTGCTGACACCTTACCTGATCCGCGGCGCCGACCCGTTGTCACAGAAACTTGGCAGCGTCGTGCCACGGCGCCTGGCGCGGGTACTTTCACTCTATGGGGAATGGTTGCGCAACATTCAGCCGCAAGGTGAAGGTGCCATGTTGGCGGCGATGATCCGGCGCATCCTGTTGCAGGTGGGCGTCAATCTGGCGCTGGTGATCGCGATCTTCTTCAGCGGCGGTTATTTCGCCGGGCGCATCGGCAACTGGCTCAATCAGTGGGTGATGGATCTCAGCCAGCAGAAGGCGCTGATCTGGGGCGCGGCGCTGCTGCTGTCGCTGCCGTTTCTGATCGCCGCCTATCGCAAGCTCAAGGCACTGTCGATGCTGTTGGCAGAGATGGGCGTGAAGCCTGAAATGGCCGGGCGGCATACCCAGCGCGTGCGTCGCGTGGTTGCCGAGGTGATTCCGCTGCTTTCGCTGCTGGTGATCTTCCTGCTGCTGTCGGCTTTGTCGGCGAGCATCCTGCCGACCAGCGAGCTGTTGCTGGTGATCGCAGTTGTGGCGGCGGTGGTGGTGGCGTTGCTGTGGCGCTGGTTCATCCGTGTGCATTCACGGATGCAGATCGCGTTGCTGGAGACGCTGGAGAACAACCGAGATCATTCGCACTGAGGCTATGCCCTCTGCGCAAGATTTCATCGTCGTCCGAGGGGATGGAGCGGTAGCGATGTCGCCAGGCGCAGAAAGCCTGGCGATTTTAACTGCATTGATGGCACTAAGCCATTGTTTGTTGCGTGTGTCAGCTTTCCAGCCATACGTCTCGCGCCCAGTGCCACACCGACTCCCAGCTTTCCTCGGCAACAGCTTCTTCTTCGCCGTCCCACAGCACGACGGTGCCATCTTCCTCGACGCAGTAGTAGTTGTTGCCGTCTTCGCACAGTGGAATCAGGTCACGTGGTACACCGGCGTCCCAGGCATTGGCAGCGACGTCGGGCAGGTAGGTATGGGATTGCGGATCGGTGCAGGTCACAGGCTCCAGCGAGCCGTAGACCACGTCGCTCACAGTCAGCAGGAACTCCTTGAACACGAACGGAATGTTGATGAACAGCTGTTCCTCGACCTCGACCAGTTGGTCCTCATCGGGAAGCTCCAGCGGCACCGGCACGGGTTCATTGGCTTCACGGAGTTGTTCGATCACTTCTTCCACGGTTCACATCCTCTGACCTTGATGACAACGCTGCGCGTTATACCCTAGTAGCCCGCTTTGGCAAAAGCAAAAACCCCGGGACAGGCCCGGGGTTTTTTGTGCAACGTGCGGCGGTTAACTGTTTTGGCGGATACCGGCGACCAGCCAAGGCTGGTTCTCGCCTGGGGCGCGAACCATGTGCCAGCTTTCGCTGAAGGCTTCGCCCTGGTCGAAACGCGAGGTCTTCGACACGCCACGGAAGGTCAGGGTGGCGTCGGTGCGGTCGGCGCGATCGTCGACACCGTCCAGTTGCACATCGAGGTCATCGATGTAGGTGGACTGGAAGCCATCACCCAGGTCGGCACGCTCGCGCTTGAGGAACTCGAGCATCTGCGGGGTGACGAACTCGGCGATCTTGTCCATTTCGTTGGCATCCCAGTGCTGCTGCAGCGACTGGAAGTGGCTACGGGCTGCGGCCAGGAAGCTCTGCTCGTTGAACCAGGCGGGTGCGTTGATCACCGGAGCGGCTGCGGCAGCAGGGGCGGCCGAACCACCGAAGATCGACGGCTGGGCAGACTGCTGGCCATGGGCTTCACGCTGGAAAGGCGCGTGGCCCGGAGCGGCCATTTGTGGCTGCTGCTGGCGACGGCGTGCGGCAATGAAGCGGAACACCAGGAAGGCGATAAGCGCCACGATCAGGAAGTCCATGATCTGGAACCCCTCGAAACCGTCGCCCATGAACATGGATGCCAGCAGGCCACCGGCGGCGAGGCCGGCCAGTGGGCCCAGCCAGCGCGAAGCACCGCTGGCGGCGGCCGGGGCGCGACCAGGCGCGGTCGGCGCGGCAGCAGGCGTGGTTGGTGATGCCTGGCGAGTCTGGTGCATAGGCGCGGCGCCCGAGCTCTTGCCGCCGCCGAAGCGCTTGGCGTTGGCGTCCAGGCTCAGCGTCAGGCCGACGCAGAGCGCCAGTGCGATGCTAAGAAAACGTTGCATAAGTGGGATTTCCCCTGTTGTGGATTGCACGCGCGCCATGGTGCACAGGTTCCTGTGCACATGACCAGCGACAAGATGTTTCCATCTTTTGCCTGAATGTTTCGAGGCTTTAGATAGCCTCGAGCTTGGCGTACCCCAGCATCAGCCACTTGCTGCCTTCGGCAAAGTTCACCTGCACCCTTGCCTGGGCGCCGGAGCCCTCGAAGTTGAGGATCACCCCTTCGCCGAATACCGCGTGTTGCACGCGCTGGCCAAGGTTGAAGGCTGTCTGCGGAATATTGGCATTGGCGAACAGGTTGCTGCTGGTACTCGTCGACCCGCCGAACGGTCGGCTGACACTGTTGGAAAGGCGTACCTCCTGAACCAGACCGCTCGGAATCTCACGCACGAAACGAGACACCTTGTTGTAGGTCTCGCTGCCATAAAGGCGGCGGGTCTCGGCATAGGTCATGATCAGCTGGCGCATGGCGCGGGTGATGCCCACATAAGCGAGGCGGCGTTCCTCTTCGAGGCGGCCGGGTTCTTCCAGGCTCATCTTGTGCGGGAACAGGCCTTCTTCCATGCCCACCAGAAACACGTAGGGGAATTCCAGGCCCTTGGCGCTGTGCAGGGTCATCAACTGGATACTGTCTTCGTGCTCGTCTGCCTGGGCATCGCCGGCTTCCAGCGAAGCATGGCCAAGGAAGGCCGACAGCGGCGACAGGTCGGCGTCGTCTTCGCCGGTTTCGAAGTTGCGCGCGGCGCTGACCAGTTCCTCAAGGTTTTCTACCCGTGCCTGGCCCTTTTCACCCTTCTCTTCCTGGTGATAGATGATCAGGCCGGACTGCTCGATGGCCGTCTGGGTCATGGTGTGCAGCGGCATGTCGGCGACCTTGCTGGCCAGGCCTTCGATCAGCTCTATGAAGGCACCCAGGGCAGAAGCTGCGCGGCCTTTCAGCGCCTTGGCGGCAAGCAGCTGGCACATGGCCTCCCACATCGACAGCTGGCTGTGGCGGGCATGCTCGCGAATGGCTTCGACGGTTTTTTCGCCGATCCCGCGTGGCGGCACATTGATCACCCGCTCCAGCGCCGCATCGTTGCCGCGGCCTTCGATCAGGCGCAGGTAGGCCATCGCGTTCTTGATTTCGGCACGTTCGAAGAAGCGCTGACCGCCGTAGATGCGGTAGGGGATGCGTTCGCGCAGCAGGGCCTCTTCCAGCACCCGCGACTGGGCGTTGGAGCGATACAGGATGGCGACGTCGCTGCGCGCGTTGCCTTGCTTGATCAGGCTCTCGATGGTCTCGACCACATAGCGCGCTTCGTCGTGTTCGTTGTAGGCGGCATACAGCGTCAGCGGCTCGCCATCGCCCATGTCGGTCCACAATTCCTTGCCCAGGCGCCCGCTGTTGTTGGCAATCAAGGCGTTGGCGGCCTTGAGGATGCCGCCGGTGGAGCGGTAGTTCTGCTCCAGGCGGATCATCTCGGCGTCAGGGAAGTCGGCAGTGTACTGGTGAATGTTTTCGATCTTGGCGCCGCGCCAGCCGTAGATCGACTGGTCGTCGTCGCCCACGGCCATCAGGCTGCCGCCGTTCTTGCCAGCCAGCAGGCGCAGCCAGGCGTACTGCACGGCGTTGGTGTCCTGGAACTCGTCCACCAGCAGGTGGCGGAAGCGCCGCTGGTAGTGTTCAAGCAGGCCAGGGTGGTCGCGCCACAGGTCAAGGGCGCGCAGCAGCAATTCGGAGAAGTCGATGACCCCGGCGCGTTCGCAGGCCTGCTCATAGGCGCTGTAGACGTCTCGCATGGTCTGCAGGAACAGGTCGCCGCCGGCCTGGATATGTTGCGGGCGCAGGCCCTCGTCCTTTTGCCCGTTGATGAACCACTGGGCCTGGCGCGCTGGCCATTTCTGCTCGTCGAGGCCGAGTTCACGCATGACGCGCTTGATCAGCCGTTGCTGATCATCGCTGTCGAGGATCTGGAAGTTCTGCACCAGCCGTGCTTCCTGCCAGTGCGCCCGCAGCAGGCGGTGTGCCAGGCCGTGGAAGGTGCCCACCCACATGCCCGCCGGGTTGATACCCAGCAACTGCTCGATCCGCTGGCGCATTTCGGCGGCAGCCTTGTTGGTGAAAGTCACCGACAGGATCGAATGGGGCGAGGCCTGCTCGACCTGGATCAGCCAGGCGATGCGGTGCACCAGCACGCGGGTTTTACCGGAACCGGCGCCAGCAAGCACCAGCTGACGCCCAAGCGTGGCCGCGACAGCCTGGCGTTGGGCATCATTGAGGGAGTTCAGCAGGAGGGAGAGGTCATCTGTGTGCATCCGGCCATTCTAGGGGGTGGCTGGTTACGGGGCAAATATACACTGTATGAATATTCACCCCGAAAAGCGGATGCGCACCTGTCCGGATGGATTACAGACTTACTCGGTGCAGGTGATTGCGACGAAGAAGCTGCCTTCAGCGTGAGCGATTTCCAGCTTGTCGTAGGGTGAGCAAGTGTCCTGCTCGAAGGTCACGGTTTGCTCGGTAACGACTTGCAAGGGCATGCCTTCTTTGTTCTGCACCTCCAGATGCAGCAGTTCCCAGCCACCCTTATGGCGCATATGAGGTTTTTTCAGCAGCGGAACGTAAGCGGGGGTGGGCACCCATACCTTGCCTGTCACGGTAAAGCGATTCTGCCCGTCGCGCTTGTCATTGGTGGCCACAAAATCCTTGAACTCGAACATGATCCAAACCTCTTGCAGAGATAAAACGCGCGAAATTGCGCCGGATCACTTTCATGTTTTTGCCGATGAACGGGCATGGGGAAACGCTCTAGCTGTGCCACAGCCTTCCATGCCTGCTCAGCAGGCTGTTGGCCTGTTCAGGGCCGTTGCTGCCTGCCGCATAGTGGCGGGGCGCCTGGAAATGCTCTTGCCAACCTTTGAGGATCGGATCTATCCAGGCCCAGGCAGCTTCCACTTCGTCGCGCCGCATGAACAGAGTCGAATCACCTTCCAGCACGTCCAGCAGCAATCTTTCATAAGCATCCCAACGGCGGGTCTGGCCAAACACCTGCGCCAGGTTCAGGTCCAGGTCCACTGGCTCCAGACGCATGCCCTTGCCGGGGGTTTTGCTCATCATGCGCAGGCTGATGCGTTCGTCTGGCTGCAACTGAATCAGCAGCTGGTTGACCTGGCCATTGCTGAACAGTTGGTGGGGCACCGGTTTGAACTGGATGACGATCTGCGACGAGCGCCGCGCCATGCGCTTGCCCGTACGCAGGTAGAAGGGCACGCCCGCCCAGCGCCAGTTGTCGACGTGCGCTTCGATGGCGACGAAGGTTTCGGTGTCAGTGTCGTTGTCGACGTCCTTCTCGAAGTAGTAGGCCGGTACTTCCTGGCCGCCAATGTGGCCTGCACCGTATTGGCCGCGCACCGTCTTGTCCTGCACGTCCTGGCCGGTGATCGGCTTGAGGGCACGCAGGATCTTCACCTTCTCGTCGCGCACGGCTTCGGCCTCGAACTGCGCCGGCGGTTCCATGGCCACCAGGCACAGCAACTGCAGCAGGTGATTCTGCAGCATGTCGCGGGTCGCTCCGGCGCGGTCGTAGTAGCCACCGCGGTTTTCCACGCCGAGGGTTTCGCAGACGCTGATCTGCACATGGTCGACCTGGCCGTTGCGCCACACCGGCTCCAGCAGGGCATTGGCAAAGCGCAGGGCCATCAGGTTCTGCACGGTTTCCTTGCCCAGGTAGTGGTCGATGCGAAACACCTGAAATTCGTCGAACACCGCGCCGATCGCTTCGTTGATGGCAGTGGCGGATGCCAGCGAATGGCCGATGGGCTTCTCCAGCACGATGCGTGCTTCGCTGTCGGCCAGCCCGGCAATGCGCAAGTGGTTGGCGATGGGTACGAAGAGGTTGGGTGCCGTGGCCAGGTAGTAGATGCGAGTCAGCCCTCCAGGCTCGCCGAGGTAGCGTGCCAGTCGGCCGAAATCGGCGCTTTGAGCGGCATCCATGGGGAAGTAGTCGAGGCGTGCGGAAAAGCGTTGCCACACATCTTCGTCGAAATCGTGGCGGGCAATCTGCGCGCGGCAATGGCGCTCGGCGAGCTTGAGGTATTCGTTGCGGCTTATGGGGCGGCGGGCGAGGGCGATAATGCGCACTGCATTGTTCAGGCGAGCCTCGCGGTACAGGTGATAGAGCGCTGGCAGCAGTTTGTGCAGGGCCAGGTCACCGGTGCCACCGAACACCAGGATGTCGCAAGGAATAGTCAAACCACCACTCTCCACGTTCGTTTAACTGGGCGGGTTGGCGTCCATGTAGTATAACTACAAGAAAGCTACATCCCGGCCAGCCGATCATAACCGAGTCCAGCCCGTGAATCTGTTGCAACATATCGCCCAATCGCGCCACCTGCTGCGCAAATCGGAACTCAAAGTGGCCGACCACGTGCTGCTCGACCCGGCCGCCGTGATGCACAGTTCCATGGCGGACCTGGCGCACAGTGTGGGCATCAGCGAGCCGACCATCGTGCGTTTCTGCCGGGCGATCGGGTGTTCGGGCTTCCAGGATCTCAAGCTCAAGCTGGCGCAAAGCCTGGCGGCAGGGGCCAGTTTCGGCCAGTTCGCGATACATGAAGACGATTCGGTTGCCGACTACAGCCTGAAGATTTTCGACACCACGCTGCACACGCTGATGGAAGTGCGTGAGCACCTGGACCCGCACGCCCTGCAACAGGCCGTAAGTGCCATGGCTCAGGCACAACGCGTGGAGTTCTATGGTTTTGGCGCATCCGGTGCGGTGGCCGCCGATGCCCAGCACAAGTTCTTTCGACTGCTGCTCAGCGCCGCAGCCTATTCCGACCCGCACATGCAGGCCATGTCGGCGGTGACGTTGAAGCCGGGGGACGTGGCGGTGTGCATTTCCCAGTCGGGGCGTTCGAAAGACCTGCTGATCACCGCCAACCTGGTGCGTGAAAGCGGTGCCAACCTGATTACCCTGTGCCCGAGTGCGACGCCGCTGGCGGAATTGTCGACGGTCAACCTGGCGATCGACGTGCATGAAGACACCGAAATCTACACCCCGCTGACCTCGCGTATCGCTCACCTGGTGGTGATCGACGTACTGGCCATGGGCGTGGCCATGGCGCGTGGGCCGAGCCTGGTCAATCACCTCAAGAGTGTGAAGCGGAGCTTGCGCAGCCTGCGCTTGTCACCCAAGTCGATCAAGGCTACTGACGACTGATGCAAGCCTGAGCAGGCCTCTTCGCGGGTGAACCCGCTCACACAGGTACATTACTGCTCTCAAGGGCGGTGATATGTCTGTAGGAGCGGGTTTACCCGCGAAAGGGCCGGAACTGGCTGTCATATTTCACGGTTTTGTCACCATTGCGCAGCCAAACCGTAAACCCTCGAGGCCAGTCTGAAGCTCCCGCATCCTATCTGGGAGACAGGCAATGGCTCGTGACTTCGACGGTACGTACCAACCCAGCGCCAAGGCTCGCAAGCAGCAGGAAAAGGATCAGCGCCGCATGGAATACCGCCGCGCGATCGAGAGCTACTGCGACCAGCGTCAGTTGCTTCAAGAACTGGCCGACTACCCCGAATTACAGACGCTCACCGTGTGGCAGGCGTCATCGGCATCTTCCCCGAAAACCGCTCAACAAGTGCGCTGATCAGCACACGTTCGCTGCGGATGAATGCCAGAAAGGCCAAGGCCACCGGCGACTGCCGCTTGGCCTTGGCTTGCACCACGCACCAGCTGCGATACAGCGGCAGTTCCTCCACCGGCAGCTCCCTGAGCACCCCTGCGGCCAGCTCCATATTCACGGCATGGCGGGTCAGCAGGGCGATACCGAGGCCGGCGATCACGCATTCGCGCTGGGCATCGGCCGAGGCGACCTCCAGCGTCTGGGTGAAGTGCACGCGCTTGTCCTTGAAGTATTCCTCACAGGCCTTGCGCGTTCCCGAACCCTGCTCGCGGACCAGCAGAGTATGAGGCTCCAGGTCCTGCAGGCGAAGCTGTTCGAGCTTGCACAGCGGGTGTTCCGGCGGTGCTACGGCAACGATCGGGTTGTTGAGAAACGGCAGAAACTCCAGGCCCATGTCCTGCGGCACCATCGACATGATGATCAGGTCGTCGCGGTTGTCGGAAAGCCGTCGGATCGCCTGGGCGCGGTTGACCACGGTGAGGGTCAGGTTGACCTCCGGGTGACGCTGCTTGAAGGCGGCGAACAGGTGTGGCACGAAGTACTTGGCACTGGACTCGATCGCCAGTTTCAACTGTCCCTGCAATGAGCCCTGCATGTCCGAAAGCTGCATGTCCAGGCTCTCCAGGCGCCCGAAGATATCGCGGCTGGCGCGCTGCAGCGCTTCGGCCGCTTCGGTCAGGTAGAGCTTCTTGCCGACATACTCGAACAGAGGTTGGCCGACCAGTTCTTCAAGCTGGCGGATCTGTAGACTAACGGCAGGTTGCGTCAATGCCATCTCCTCCGCAGCCCGGCTGTACGAGCGCAAATCGCACACTTCGTTGAAGATCTGCAATTGACGCAATGTCATACGCATCAAGGACTTACGCATTTTTTTGGGCTCTTCGGCAACACCTTGTAACCGAACTATAAGCTTTTGCTAATACAGCCCCTAACAAATATTGATTTTTGTTTATCAACCTACAGCGCTAGGGTGAATGTGCGACTGGCCAGCTACCTCTGGTCACGCGCCGACCGGTAGAACCGGATCGTCAGTTCCTACGGCTTTGGGAAGACTCCAGTGATAAAAAAAATCCTGATCGCCAACCGGGGTGAAATCGCAGTTCGGATCGTGCGTGCCTGCGCCGAGATGGGCATTCGCTCTGTCGCGATCTATTCCGACGCCGATCGTCACGCCTTGCACGTCAAGCGCGCCGATGAGGCCTACAGCATTGGGGCCGAGCCGCTGGCCGGTTACCTGAATCCGCGCAAGCTGGTCAATCTTGCTGTGGAAACCGGCTGTGACGCCTTGCACCCAGGTTACGGTTTTCTCTCGGAAAACGCCGAACTGGCAGAGATTTGCGCCGAGCGCGGGATCAAGTTCATCGGCCCGGCCGCCGACGTCATCCGCCGCATGGGCGACAAGACCGAAGCGCGCCGCACCATGATCGCGGCCGGTGTGCCGGTAACCCCGGGCACCGAGGGCAACGTTGCCGATATTCACGAGGCCCTGAGCGAAGGCGAGCGCATCGGTTACCCGGTGATGCTCAAGGCCACTTCCGGTGGTGGCGGTCGTGGTATCCGTCGTTGCAACAGCCGTGAAGAACTCGAGCAGAATTTCCCTCGGGTCATTTCCGAGGCCACCAAGGCCTTCGGATCGGCAGAAGTGTTCCTGGAAAAGTGCATCGTCAACCCCAAGCACATCGAGGCGCAGATCCTCGGTGACAGCTTCGGCAATGTCGTGCACCTGTTCGAGCGCGACTGCTCGATCCAGCGCCGTAACCAGAAACTCATCGAAATTGCCCCGAGCCCACAGCTCACCCCCGAGCAGCGCGCCTACATCGGTGACCTGGCGGTGCGTGCGGCCAAGGCGGTGAACTACGAGAACGCCGGTACCGTGGAGTTCCTGCTCGCCGATGGCGAGGTGTACTTCATGGAGATGAACACCCGGGTGCAGGTGGAACACACCATCACCGAAGAAATCACCGGTATCGACATCGTCCGCGAGCAGATCCGTATCGCGTCGGGCCTGCCGCTGTCGGTGAAGCAGGAAGACATCCAACATCGTGGCTACGCGTTGCAGTTCCGCATCAACGCTGAAGACCCGAAGAACAACTTCCTGCCCAGCTTCGGCAAGATCACCCGTTATTACGCCCCCGGCGGCCCGGGCGTGCGCACCGACACGGCGATCTACACCGGCTATACCATCCCGCCGTTCTACGACTCCATGTGCCTGAAACTGGTGGTCTGGGCGTTGACCTGGGAAGAAGCCATGGACCGCGGCCTGCGGGCCCTGGACGACATGCGCGTGCAAGGGGTGAAGACCACCGCCGCGTACTACCAGGAAATCCTGCGCAATCCGGAATTCCGTAGCGGCCAGTTCAATACCAGCTTCGTTGAAAGCCACCCGGAACTGACCAACTACTCGATCAAGCGCAAACCCGAAGAGCTGGCCCTGGCCATCGCCGCCGCCATCGCCGCCCACGCAGGCCTGTGAGGAACCCCATAATGTCCAAGAAAATTCACGTAACCGACACGATCCTGCGCGACGCACACCAGTCCCTGCTGGCTACCCGCATGCGTACCGAAGACATGCTGCCTATCTGCGACAAGCTCGACAAGGTTGGCTACTGGTCGCTGGAAGTCTGGGGTGGCGCCACCTTCGACGCCTGCGTGCGCTTCCTCAAGGAAGACCCGTGGGAGCGCCTGCGCAAGCTGCGCGCAGCCCTGCCCAACACCCGCCTGCAAATGCTGCTGCGCGGCCAGAACCTGCTGGGCTACCGCCACTACAGCGACGACGTGGTCAAGGCTTTCGTTGCCAAGGCTGCGGTCAACGGCATCGACGTGTTCCGCATCTTCGACGCCATGAACGACGTGCGTAACCTGCGCGTCGCCATCGAAGCGGTCAAGGCTGCCGGCAAACACGCCCAGGGCACCATCGCCTACACCGTCAGCCCCGTGCACACCATCGACGCCTTCGTCGCCCAGGCCAAGCAGATGGAAGCCATGGGTTGCGACTCGGTGGCGATCAAGGACATGGCCGGCCTGCTGACCCCTTACGCTGCCGGTGAACTGGTCAAGGCCCTGAAAGCCGAGCAGTCTCTGCCGGTGTTCATCCATTCCCACGACACCGCCGGCCTGGCCGCCATGTGCCAGCTCAAGTCTGTGGAAAACGGTGCCGACCACATCGACACCGCGATCTCCAGCTTTGCATGGGGCACCAGCCACCCCGGTACCGAGTCGATGGTCGCTGCGCTCAAGGGCAGCGAGTTCGATACCGGCCTGGACCTGGAACTGCTGCAGGAAATCGGCCTGTACTTCTACGCCGTGCGCAAGAAGTACCACCAGTTCGAGAGCGAGTTCACCGCCGTGGATACTCGCGTGCAGGTCAACCAGGTCCCTGGCGGGATGATTTCCAACCTGGCCAACCAGCTCAAGGAGCAGGGCGCGCTCAGCCGCATGAACGAAGTGCTGGCAGAGATCCCGCGCGTGCGTGAAGACCTTGGCTTCCCGCCGCTGGTGACCCCGACCTCGCAGATCGTCGGCACCCAGGCATTCTTCAACGTGCTGGCCGGCGAGCGTTACAAGACCATCACCAACGAAGTGAAGCTGTACCTGCAAGGCGGTTACGGCAAGGCGCCGGGCGTGGTCAACGAGCAGCTGCGCCGTCAGGCGATCGGCAGTGAAGAAGTGATCGACGTGCGCCCGGCCGACCTGCTCAAGCCAGAAATGGCCAAGCTGCGCGGCGACATCGGTGCTCTGGCCCGTTGCGAAGAAGACGTGCTGACCTTCGCCATGTTCCCGGACATTGGCCGCAAGTTCCTCGAAGAGCGTGAAGCCGGCACTCTCACTCCAGAAGCTCTGCTGCCGATTCCCGAAGCGGGCGCGGTGGCGTCTCATGGCGGGGAAGGTGTACCGACCGAGTTCGTCATTGACGTACACGGCGAAACCTACCGCGTCGACATTACCGGTGTGGGCGTCAAGGCCGAAGGCAAGCGTCACTTCTACCTGTCGATCGACGGCATGCCGGAAGAAGTGGTGTTCGAGCCGCTCAACGAGTTCGTCGGCGGTGGCGGCAGCAAGCGCAAGCAGGCCAGCGCCCCGGGCCACGTCAGCACCACCATGCCGGGCAACATCGTCGATGTGCTGGTCAAGGAAGGCGACGTGGTCAAGGCCGGCCAGGCCGTGCTGATTACCGAAGCGATGAAGATGGAGACCGAAGTGCAGGCGGCCATCGCCGGCAAGGTCGTGGCCATCCACGTTGCCAAGGGCGATCGCGTGACACCGGGCGAGATCCTGATCGAGATCGAAGGCTGAGATAAACCTTCATCTACAAGCGGTTAACCTCTGGGGAGCGGATGCTCCCCTTTTTTTATAGTGCATTTTATTGCAGATAGTGCGAAGGATAATGCCTTCATCTGCACTAAACTGCAGAAAGAAAATGGAGGCTGATGAGGATCTGCACTATGCTGCACATAGATCACCTGAAGTGATCTACGACATGCAGTAAATTGCAGGTGACCATGTACAGACTCACGCTCCAACTCCACGACCAAGGTCAGTGGCATGATGCTATTGCCATCGCTTTTGCCGAGCCTGTAAAGAGCCTCTCCAGTCCTTGTGAGTTTGGATATACATCCGAGTACGTCAAAACCAATCTGGATGCCTATGACAGCCTGTTCTGCCAGGCCGCAAGCGCCAGGCTGCCGGTGGACTTCGGCTCCCATCGCCTGCAGCACGCTCCTGCATTCCTTTACGACATCGCGCCCGCAGGGGCCGCGAAGCGCTTTCTCCTCAGGCATATTGGCCGTGAGAAACCGGAAGGCATGGGTGAAGACCTGTTTTTGCTCGGGCGCTCCACCCCGGCCCCAATTGGCAATCTGCGCATCAAGGAGTCGGTCGAGCTACTGGACTTTGTGGACCCTATCGGGTTTTCCCGCCAAGACGTCATCACTCGCGATCAACGTTTTCTCGAATACGCCTATGAGCAAGGCGCGGCCATTGGTGGCGCGACAGGCGCCGGCGGCGAAGCGCCAAAGCTGTTGATGACCGAGGGTGAGAACGGCCAGTTGTATCCGGACGCGGTGCTTGCGGATGAACGTGCCCGACGGCATTGGTTCATCAAGTTCGCCCGCAACCAGGCCCTGGCTGATGATCAGGATATCCTGCGGGCCGAGTATCTCTACTATAAGGCGTTGCAGCAGCTTGGCATCGACACGGTGGCCAGTGAACACATGGCGCTGGAAGAAGGCAGAAAGCCCAGCCTGTGGATGGAACGCTTCGATCGTCAGGTTTGCGCTCAGGGTGTGCAGCGCTTTGCCGTGGAATCGGTGTATTCGCTGTGTGGGGTTAGCGAGCCCGGTAGCCGGATGGGGCACGTTGAGGTAATCGAGGCGCTCGCCGAATTGTGGAAGATGGCCGGACAAGGCAAAGAGGTGCCTGACCTGATTGCGGATTATCTGCGGCGCGACCTGATCAACAAGATCCTGGGTAACGCCGATAACCACGGGCGCAACACGGCGATCATTCGTACTCGCGACACAGTGCGTCTTGCACCCATCTATGACCTTGCGCCGATGGTGATGGATCAGGAAGGGATAACCCGAACCACCAAGTGGCCTGCTTCGATCGAAAGGGCAGGCGAAATCGATTGGCAGGCTGTTTGTGATGCGCTGGTGGAATTCATCGATCCGGCCGAGGCTTACCAGCGTTTGCGGCAGGACGCCCGGCATCTGCTGGCATTGCCGGATATCTTGTCCGGTCTTGGGCTTCCCGATGCAGTGATGAATCACCCGGCGATTGCGCTGGGCAAGCTTGAGCGCCGAATGGCGGAGTGGGGGCTGGCATGACGGTTTCCATCGATGCCCGCGGGCTGATGATCGATGGCGTGCGCGAAGGTATTGCCGACGGCAGCCTTGAACTGGGGGCTGCCGTGCGACGGTTGCGCGTGGAGGTGGCGAAGATGCAGCAGACTCAGTTTGCGCGGATGTGCAAGATTTCCGTGCGTACGCTCATTCAGATTGAGCAGGGGGATGGCAATCCCACGCTCAAGTCGTTGAACGCTGTATTCAAACCATTTGGTTTGCAGATGGGCGTCGTCAGGCGCGCGAGCCAGATCAGGTAACCCCCCTCGGATCGATCACAGGCCCACAGGCCCGTGATCGGTCTCGATGAATCAGCCTCTGCGGCAGTCTTCAAGTGTTTGAGCTTGGCCTTCTGACTTCTGATTCTCTGCGCTCAACCACCGCTCGAACCCCGCTGCCACCTGCGGCCACTCATCATCGGTAATCGAATACCACGCCGTATCGCGGTTGTGGTCCTTCACCACCAGGTGTTTGCGGAACACGCCTTCATAAGTGAAGCCGAACCGCTCCGCCGCGCGCTTGGAGCGGGCATTGGCGTTGTTGCACTTCCACTCCAGGCGGCGGTTGCCCAGCGCGAAGCTGAGCTTGCCCAGCAGGTAGACGGCCTCGGTGCTCTTGGGTGTGCGCTGCATGGGGGCGCCGAAGGCGATGTGGCCGATCTCGATACGGCCATGGTCGGGCACGATCGACATCAGGGTGAGCACGCCCTGGGCCTGGCCGCTGGCGCGGTCGATCACTGTGTAATACAGCGGATCGTGGCCAGCGGCATTGCCTTGCAGCCAGCGGTCGAAGGAGGCTCGTTCGCTGAAGGGGCCGTAGGGCAGGTAATCCCACAGCACCGGGTCGGAATCGGGACCTTGCAGGGCGGCCCAGAGGTCGTCGCCGTGGCGCGCCGGGTCGAGTTTCTCCAGGCGGATGAAGCGGCCGTCGATGGGCTCGGCCTTGGGCGTGGCGGCGGGTTTCCAGTTCAATGCGTCAGTCATGTGGCCTACAACCCTTTGCGGAATTGGATGAAGCCCGGGCGCTCGGCAACCTGCTCGTACAGGCTGATGGCGGTGGCGTTGGTTTCGTGGGTCAGCCAGTGCACCTTGATGCAGCCGGCGGCCTTGGCCGTGGCATACACGTGCTCGATCAGCTGACGGCCGATGCCCAGGCCGCGCTGATCGCTGTCGACGTAGAGGTCCTGCAGGTAGCAGGAGTTCTCGATGCTCCAGTTGGAGCGATGGTAGATGAAGTTGACCATGCCCACCGCCTTGCCATCGACCCAGGCCAGGGTCGAATGAGTCGGCTCGTTGGGGTCGAGCAGGCGTTGCCAGGTGTTGAGGCTTACTTCATCGGCCAGTTCGGTCTGGTAGAAGCGCAGGTAGGCTTGCCACAGGGCGAGCCAGGCGGCGTGGTCTTGGGCGCTGACAGGGCGCAGGGTAACGCTGGGCATGGGGCTTGTCCTTTAGAGCTGGCGCATGTGCGCCGCAAGTTGGTTGTCCAGGTAATCCGGGCTGGCGCCCAGGCCATCGCGCACGCCGGCAATATCCTCGGCCGAGCGGTTCTGGCTGAGTTTGCGCGCGCCTTGCAGGCGGGCGATGGGCAGGCGGATGCCGACGATGGCGCGGAGCATGCCGTCGAGGTAGTCGGCGGGGGCGTCGGCGACGTTCCACGGCTCGCTGCGGCCCTGCTCGTGGCGGTCGGTCAGGCGGCTGACGATCTGCAGCAGCGGCGCGGCTTCATGGATCACT
The DNA here is from genome assembly GCF_044748405.1 of Pseudomonas sp. NPDC089996. Classification (NCBI taxonomy): domain Bacteria; kingdom Pseudomonadati; phylum Pseudomonadota; class Gammaproteobacteria; order Pseudomonadales; family Pseudomonadaceae; genus Pseudomonas; species Pseudomonas sp. NPDC089996. The sequence continues at coordinate 176,922 of NZ_JBIVGA010000001.1, forward strand.
TCGGCCGTGCCGTAAGCGTGCACGGCAAGGTAGTTCCAGGTCGGCACCACCTTGGGGTTTTCGGCCTTGCTTGGGTAGTAGCTGGGGCTGACGTAGGCGTCGGCACCCGGGAATACCAGCAATGCCTCGGCGCCTTGCTCCAGGTCTTGCCATTGGCGGTTGGCGCGCGCCAGGTGGGCGTAGACAGTACCAAACTCGCCCTCTTCAGTGTCGAGCAACACCGGCAGGTGAGTGGCCAGCAGGCCCTGTTCACCATGGCTGACCAGCACGGCCAGGCGGGTGTGGCGCATGTGCTGGTGCAAGCGCTCAAGGTCGTGCTCCTGATGGGGTTTGCTGTTGTACATGGGCAGGGTCCTTGTCGAATGGTTCCATCCTAGGCAGGCTATTGGTTCTGGGTAAGAGCCATTAGTGGCTATTTTTATAGGTCCAATGCCATGAGCGAACGCGCCCTCGTATTACCGTTCGATCCTGCCGGTATCGTTCTCGATCGCCGTCGTGGGCTGAGTCAGCAGCTCTACCAGGCTTTGCGAGCACGTGTGCTGGATGGCCGCCTGAGCAGCGGTACCCGATTGCCTGCCACGCGTGACCTGGCGAATGTGCTGGCACTGTCGCGCAATAGCGTGGTGCGGGCCTACGACCAGTTGTATGCCGAGGGTTACATCGAAAGCCGGGTCGGTGATGGCACCTATGTGAGCCGGCTGCCAAAACTATCCACACAACTATCCACAGGGTTATCCCTGGGTTTATCAACAGGCTTATCCACAAAATCTTCCGATAATACTGAGGATTTATCCAGCAACACCCGTTCCAGTGAGCCATTGGAACGCTTGAAAAGTAACCATCTGCCCCCGCCCAAATGCGGTGCGCCAAGGGCGTTTCGAGTCGGCGTTCCGGCATTCGATCTGTTCCCATTCGATGTCTGGGCCAAGCTCCATGCGGGTTTCTGGCGCAATCCGTCGCCTGCGCAATTGGGTTACGGCGACCCCGCCGGTGAGCCCGTGCTACGCGAGCTGATCGCCGCCTACTTGCGCCGTTCCCGCGGCCTGTCCTGCACGGCTGAACAAATTGTGATCACCAGTGGCGCGCAGCAGGCCATCAGCCTTTGTGCACAGCTGCTGTTGCAACCGGGCGACGGCGTGGCTGTGGAAAACCCGGGCTACCGAGCCGCCGGGCATACCTTCGCCGTGGCCGGTGGCAAGGTGGCGGGCGTGCCGGTGGACGAGGAGGGCATGGATTGCCAGCGCCTGGAGCAGTTACCGGAGTGTCGGTTGGCCTATGTCACCCCTGCGCATCAGTACCCCACCGGCGTGACCATGAGCCTGCCCCGGCGCCTGGCCTTGCTGGGCTGGGCTGAGCGCAACGACGGCTGGATCATCGAGGATGACTACGACGGCGAGTACCGTTACAGCGGTGCGCCCCTGACCCCACTGGCAGCGCTCGACCGCCAAGGGCGGGTGTTGTACGTCGGCACCTTCGGCAAGATCGCCTTCCCGGCATTGCGCCTTGGTTATCTGGTGTTGCCGCCACGGCTGGTGCAGGCATTCAGCCAGGGCCGGGCGCTGGCGGTTCGGCATTCTGAAGTGGGCACGCAGTGCGTCATGGCGGAATTCATGGCTCAAGGTCACTTCCAGCGGCACATCCGGCGCATGCGCAAGGCAGCGCTGAGCCGGCGCAATGTGCTCAAGGCCGGATGGCCGGTGGATGTTCCGGGGCTTGGTGCGATGCCTGAAGTGGCAGCGGGGCTGCATGTGAAAGTCGATGTGGATAACTTTGCGCGGGAGCAGGAGCTGGTGGCCAAGGCTGAAGCGGTGGGGGTGGAGGTGAACCCGCTGAGCAGTTATTGGCTGGAGGACAGCGAAGTGCCTGTGGATAAGCGGGCAGGGTTGGTGCTGGGGTTTGCGGCGGTGCCTGAAGGTGACATTGCCGAGGCGTTGATGCGATTGCGCAAGGCCTGGAAGAAATGATGGGACCGCTGTGCGGCCCTTCGCGGGCAAGCCCGCTCCCACAGGGGTGAACTGCAATAGCTGTGGGAGCGGGCATGCCCGCGAAGAATCCGACTCAGGTTCCGGATTTTATCCGGGTCCAGGCGCGCGTCCGAGCCCGCTCGGCTTCACGCGACAATGGCTTGAGGGTAAACAGCTTGGTCATCGCCTCCGCCGTCGGGTACAGGTTCGGGTTGTTGCGAATCGCCGGGCTGACCTTGTCGGTGGCATCCTTGTTCGGGTTCGGGTAGCCGACAAAATCGCTGATGGGTGCAATCACTTCAGGCCGCAGCAAGTAGTTGATGAACGCATGGGCATCTTCCGGGTTCGCCGCGTTCTTCGGGATCGACAGCATGTCGAACCAGATCGGTGCACCTTCCTTGGGCAGGCGCATGTCCACCACCACGCCGTTCTTCGCCTCCTTCGCGCGGTTGGCAGCCTGCGAGAAGCTGCCGCTGTAGCCCACCGCCACGCAGATATCGCCATTGGCGATGTCGGCCATGTACTTCGAGGAATGGAAGTAGGTGATGTAGGGGCGGATCTTCAGCAACAGCGCTTCGGCCTTCTTGTAGTCGTCGGGCTTGTCGCTGTTGGGCGGTAAACCCAGGTACTGCAGGGCCAGTGGCAGGATCTCCGACGGCGAGTCGAGCAGCGCGACGCCGCACTGCTTGAGCTTGGCGATGTTCTCCTCCTTGAAGATCAGGTCCCAGCTGTCGACCGGGGCCTTGTCACCGAGTACGCCCTTGACCTTGTCCGGGTTGAAGCCGATCAGGATGGTGCCGTACATGTACGGCACGGCGAACTTGTTGCCCGGGTCGTTGGCCTCGATCAGTTTCATCAGGGCCGGGTCCAGGTGTTGCCAGTTCGGCAGCTTGCTGCGGTCCAGCGGCTGGAACACACCGGCTTCGATCTGCTTGGCGAGGAACACGTTGGACGGCACCACTACGTCGTAGCCGGAGTTGCCGGTGAGCAACTTGGCTTCGAGCGCTTCGTTGGTGTCGAAGATGTCGTAGACCAGCTTGACGCCACTGTCCTTCTGGAACTCGCTCAAGGTCTGCGGGGTGATGTAATCGAACCAGTTATACACATGCAAGGTGCGCTGCTCGGCTTGAGCGTGCAGGGCACCGGTGAACAGAGTGGCAGCGATGAACGGGGCGAGCAGACGCTTGAGTCGGACCATTACCGGGCTCCTGGCTGGGCGCGCTGGAAGCCTTCCAGCACATTGACCGCGTTGATACCGATTTCCTCCACAGCGTAGCCGCCTTCCATCACGAACAGGGTCGGCTTGCCGAGCTGGCCGATGCGCTTGCCCATTTCCAGGTAATCCGGGCTGTCCAGCTTGAACTGGGAGATCGGGTCGTCCTTGAAGGTGTCCACGCCCAGGGAGATCACCAGCACGTCGGCGTCATAGGCGGCGATGCGTTGGCAGGCGTCTTCCAGTGCGGCGCTCCAGGCCGCCCAGTCACTGCCGGCGGGCAGCGGGTAGTTGATGTTGCAGCCTTTGCCTGCGCCTTCACCGGTTTCGTCGGCATAGCCGAGGAAGAACGGGAATTCATCCGTAGGATCGCCGTGGATCGAGGCGAAGAACACGTCGCTGCGCTGGTAGAAGATGTCCTGGGTGCCGTTGCCGTGGTGGTAGTCGACGTCGAGGATGGCCACCTTGGCGCGGCCCTGGTCGAGGAAGGCCTGGGCTGCGATCGCGGCATTGTTCAGGTAGCAATAGCCGCCCATGACTTCGGCGGCGGCGTGGTGCCCCGGTGGACGGCACAGGGCGAAGGCCGAATGGGCGCCTTGCTGGATCGCAGCCTGGGCGGTCAGGGCGACCTGCGCGGCGCTGTAGGCGGCCTGCCAGGTGCCTGCGGTGATCGGTGCGCCAGCGTCGAAGCTGTAGTAGCCCAGCTCGCCATGCAGGCCGGTCGGCTTGACCTGGCGCAGGGTCCGTGCCGGCCAGGTGAAGGGCAGCAGGTCGCCGTCGTGGCCAAGCGCGGCCCAACGTGCCCAGGCACCCTGGAAGAAATCGAGGTAGTCGGCGCTGTGAATGCGTTGTAGCGGTGCACGGCCAAAGTCGGTCGGACCCTGGACGTCGCCGAGGTTGCGCTTTTTCACTTGCTCGAGGACGTGGTCGGCGCGTGAGGGCATTTCGAAGCAAGGCATCAGCTTGCCGTCGATCAGCTCGCAGCGGCCATGGTGCAGGCGGTGATCATCGGAATAGATTGTCAGCATTTGTTGTTCTCCGTGGGACTGGCGTGGGCCCATTTTCACGGGCGGCCCGGTGGTGGAGAACGACGCAAACGGCCAAAAGGGGATCGATGTGGCCAAGCTCGATGGCCACTCACCAATCAGCCGCGGAAATGGCTGGGGGCCACCCCGCTCCAGCGCTGAAAAGCATGGCGGAAACTCGCGGTCTCGCTGAACCCCAGGCTCTCGGCGATCCGGTAGATCGGCATCTGCTCATCGGCCAGCAATTGCTTGGCTCGATCGAAGCGCAGCTCATCGAGCAGCTGTTGATAACTGCAACCCAGTGCCTGCAGATGCCGGCGCAAGGTCCGCGATGAGCAGTTCATCTGTCGCGCCAGCCCTTCCAGCCCCGGCGCGGCCTCCAGCTGTTGCAGCAGCAGCTGTCGAATGCGCCCCAGCCACGCCTGGCGCCCGGTGAATTCCAGGTTCAGGCGCCGGCAGCGCTCACTCATGGCCTTGTGGGTTATCGGGTCGGCCAGCGGTAATGGCATGTCCAGCCAGCGCCGTTCGAAGGCAAAGGCGTTGTCCTCGGCTTCGAAGGCCAGTGGGCACTGGAAAGCCCCGGTGTAGAGCGCATGGTAACCGGGCCGGGTGTGCTCGAAGCGGGCGCCGAGCAGCGGCAGCGTGCGCCCGAGCAGGTCATCGCAAATCACCTTCAGCGACACCAGGCAGAACTCGGCATTGAAGGCGGCGAGGGCAGGGCTGTCATGGGATTCGCTGGCGCTGAACCAGACGCGTTGACCCTCGTCGACCAGGCGCAACTTGAAGACTGTTCCCAGCAGTGCCGGGTATTGCAGCGCCAGGCGCAGGGCGTCACCCAAAGTGGCACTGGAGAGCAGGGCGTAACCGAGCATGCCGTAGCACGACACGTGCATGCGCCGGCCCAGCTCCAGGCCGATCTCCTCGCGCCGGGCCACGGCATTGGCGCACACCTGCAGCTCTTGCTGGGTGGTGATGCGCGCGTCGCTGTGGCCCAGGTCGGCCGGGCCTATGCCGCTGCCGGCGAGCAGCGTCGTCGCCTCGCAGCCCTCTTCCCGGAACAGGTTGAGGATCAGCGAAACCGCGTTGAGGGTGGTCAGGTGGCTGTGCAGCATGCTCGATAATCCCGTGGGCCTGGGAAGCATTATGGAGCAAATTGTGTGCCGAGATCTGGGGCCGCTGTGCGGCCCTTTCGCGACACAAGGCCGCTCCTACAGGGATCGCGGTCGTCTGTAGGAGCGGCCTTGTGTCGCGAAAGGGCTGCGCAGCAGCCCCAAAATTCATCAGGCAAAAAAAAGGCCCGGAGCGTGCGCTCGGGCCTTTGAAAGGTTGAGAGGTGTCTAGTCCCTCGACCTGGTGAGACTGTTTGCAGCGGCCGGGTTACGCCTTCAGCGGAACCAGACGTGGAGCGATCATGTTTTCCGGACGCAGGATGTCGTCGAGCATCGCGTCGTCCAGCAGCTTCTCTTCGCGCACCAGTTCCAGTACGCCGCGGCCGGTTTCCAGGGCAACGCGGGCGATACGGGTGGCGTTTTCGTAGCCGATGTACGGGTTCAGGGCGGTGACCAGGCCGATCGAGTGCTCGACCAGTTCACGGCAGCGCTGTTCGTTGGCGGTGATGCCGACGATGCAGTGCTCGCGAAGCATGTCCATGGCGCGCTGGAGCAGGCGGATCGAGTCGAAGATCTTGTAGGCGATCAGCGGCTCCATCACGTTCAGCTGCAGCTGGCCACCTTCGGCGGCGACGGTCAGGGCCAGGTCGTTGCCCATGATGGCGAAGGCCACCTGGTTGACGGCTTCAGGGATTACCGGGTTGACCTTGCCTGGCATGATCGAGCTGCCTGGCTGACGCGCTGGCAGGTTGATTTCGTTGATGCCGGTGCGCGGGCCGCTGGACAGCAGGCGCAGGTCGTTGCAGATCTTCGACAGCTTGACTGCGGTACGCTTGAGCATGCCGGAGAACAACACGAAAGCGCCCATGTCGGAGGTGGCTTCGATCAGGTCGGCAGCCGGTACCAGCGGCTGGCCGCTGATGGTGGCCAGGCGTTGTACGGCGAGGGCCTGGTAGCCCGGGTCGGCGTTGATGCCGGTACCGATGGCAGTACCGCCCAGGTTGATTTCGGTCAGCAGTTCCGGGGCCAGCGAGCGCAGGCGCTGCAGGTCTTCGGTCATGGTGGTGGCGAAGGCGCGGAATTCCTGGCCCAGGGTCATCGGCACGGCGTCCTGCAGCTGGGTACGGCCCATCTTCAGTACGTGGTCGAATTCCTTGCCTTTGGCAGCGAAAGCCTGGATCAGGCTGTCGAGGCTGGCCAGCAGAGCGTCGTGGCCCAGCAGCAGGCCGAGACGGATGGCAGTCGGGTAGGCGTCGTTGGTCGACTGCGCCATGTTCACATCGTTGTTCGGGTGCAGGTACTGGTACTCACCCTTCTGATGGCCCATGGCCTCCAGCGCGACGTTGGCGATGACTTCGTTCGCATTCATGTTGGTGGAAGTACCGGCACCACCCTGGATCATGTCCACCACGAACTGGTCGTGATAATCGCCTTTGATCAGGCGGGCGCAGGCTGCACTGATGGCAGCGTGCTTGGCATCGCTCAGGTGACCCAGCTCACGGTTGGCGTCGGCAGCAGCCTGCTTGACCATGGCCAGGGCCACGACCAGCTTCGGGTAGTGCGACAGCGGAACACCGGAGAGATGGAAGTTGTTGGCAGCGCGCAGGGTCTGGATGCCGTAGTAGGCATCGGCAGGGACTTCAAGGGTACCAAGCAGATCTTTTTCGACGCGGAACGATGCAGCGGAGGACATGATGGATATCATCTCGATTTTGACCCGGCACATGCCGGAATGGCGCCAATCCTAGGCCTGAAGGGGATTTTGCGGCCAATGCTGTTGCACGCTAACCTATGCACAAACGGCATAGTGTTTGATGTGACGCCAATTGACATACGAGCGTGTTCCATTTTGGTGCGCGCCGGGAGATCTGCTTCATGAACCTCGAAAGCAAGTGGCTGGAAGACTTCAGCGCCCTGGCCTCCACCCGCAGTTTTTCCCAGGCGGCCGAGCGGCGTTTCGTCACCCAACCCGCCTTCAGCCGGCGTATACGCAGCCTGGAGGCAGCGCTGGGACTGACGCTGGTGAATCGTTCCCGCACGCCCATCGAGCTGACCGAGGCAGGGCAACTGTTTCTCGTCACTGCACGTACTGTTGTCGACCAGTTGAGCGAAGTTCTCCGCCATTTGCATCACCTCGAAGGTGGCCAGGGTGAAGTGATCCAGGTGGCTGCTGCGCATTCCCTGGCCTCGGGCTTTTTCCCGCGCTGGGTGGCCCAATTGCGCAACGATGGTCTGAACATTGCCACTCGCCTGGTTGCGACTAACGTCGGGGACGCGGTGCATGCATTGAGGGAGGGCGGATGCGACCTGATGCTGGCGTTCTATGACCCCGACGCCGCCCTGCAGATGGATGCCGAGATCTTCCCGTCATTGCATATGGGCAATACCGAAATGCTCCCGGTGTGCGCTGTGGGTGCCGACGGCAAGCCGCTGTTCGACCTCGAAGGCGACGCCAGCGTGCCATTGCTGGCCTACAGTGCCGGTGCCTTCCTGGGCCGCTCAGTCAACTTGTTGCTGCGCCAGCGCAACCTGCGCTACACCACTGTTTATGAAACAGCCATGGCCGACAGCCTCAAGAGCATGGCACTGGAGGGCATGGGTATCGCCTGGGTGCCTCATCTGTCGATGCGCGGGGAGCTGGAGCGGGGCGAGCTGGCCATTTGCGGTGGCAGCCAATGGCACGTACCGCTGGAGATTCGCCTGTACCGCTGCGCACTGGTACGCAAGGCCAACGTGCGCCTGCTGTGGCGCAAGCTGGAAGGTGGTGTGACGGTTGACCCGAAAGTCAGCCAAAGCCCCGAAAAATAAGGGCGACAGTTGGTCGCCAGGGGTGCCTGCAAGGCCATGGGTTACGGTATACTGCGCGGCCTTTCGACCGGATGCGTCCGGTTGCTGATCAGCAAACAAGCCACGCCGGTCGTCCCGCGTGGCTTGTTGTTTTTTGACGCGCCCAAGGGCGCACAAGCGAAGAGGCTCGACGATGAGTGCACTGGTTGGCGTGATCATGGGCTCCAAGTCCGATTGGTCCACCCTTAGCCACACCGCCGATATGCTGGAAAAACTCGGCATTCCCTACGAAGTGAAGGTGGTTTCCGCCCACCGCACCCCGGACTTGCTGTTCCAGTATGCCGACGAGGCCGAAGGGCGAGGCATCGAGGTGATCATTGCCGGTGCCGGTGGCGCTGCGCACCTGCCAGGCATGTGTGCCGCCAAGACGCACCTGCCGGTGTTGGGCGTGCCAGTCCAGTCGTCGATGCTGTCGGGCGTCGATTCGCTGCTGTCGATCGTGCAGATGCCTGCTGGTGTACCGGTTGCCACCCTGGCCATCGGCCGTGCTGGCGCCGTCAACGCCGCGCTGCTGTCGGCGAGCATTCTGGGCGCCAAGTACCCGCAGTACCACGCGGCGCTCAAGCAGTTCCGCACCGAGCAGACCGACACCGTGCTGGACAATCCAGACCCGCGCCAGGCTTGAGGCTGAACCCATGAAGATCGGTGTAATCGGTGGCGGCCAACTGGGCCGCATGCTGGCCCTGGCGGGCACCCCGCTGGGCATGAACTTCGCCTTCCTCGACCCGGCGCCAGACGCCTGCGCAGCCCCGCTGGGCGAGCACCTGCGTGCCGACTACGGCGACCAGAGCCACCTGCGCCAGCTGGCCGACGAAGTCGACCTGGTAACGTTCGAGTTCGAAAGCGTGCCGGCCGAGACCGTGGCTTTCCTGTCGCAGTTCGTCCCGGTCTACCCGAGTGCCGAAGCCCTGCGCATCGCCCGCGATCGCCTGTTCGAGAAGAGCATGTTCCGCGACCTGGGTATCCCGACCCCGGCCTTCGCCGACATCCTCTCGCAGGCAGACCTCGAGGCGGCGGTTGCCAGCATCGGCCTGCCGGCTGTGCTGAAGACCCGCACCCTGGGCTACGACGGCAAGGGCCAGAAGGTGCTGCGCACGGCTGAAGATGTGGTCGGCACCTTCGCCGAGCTGGGTAGCGTGCCTTGCCTGCTGGAAGGTTTCGTACCGTTCACTGGCGAAGTATCGCTGGTCGCCGTGCGAGCCCGCGATGGCGAAACCCGCTTTTACCCGCTGGTGCACAACACCCACGAGAGCGGCATCCTCAAGCTGTCCGTGGCCAGTGAGGCGCACCCGCTGCAGGGGTTGGCCGAAGACTACGTTGGCCGTGTGCTCAAGCAGCTCGATTATGTCGGCGTGATGGCGTTCGAGTTCTTTGAAGTCGACGGTGGCCTCAAAGCCAACGAAATCGCCCCGCGAGTGCACAACTCCGGGCACTGGACCATCGAAGGCGCCGAGTGCAGCCAGTTCGAGAACCACCTGCGTGCCGTGGCCGGCTTGCCGCTGGGCTCCACCGCCAAGGTCGGCGAGAGCGCCATGCTCAACTTCATCGGCGAAGTACCGGCGGTGGACAAGGTCGTGGCCATCGACGACTGCCACCTTCACCACTACGGCAAGGCCTTCAAGGTCGGGCGCAAGGTTGGCCATGCCACCCTGCGCTGCCGCGACATGGCTACCCTGAAAGCCAAGATCGCCGATGTAGAGGCTTTGATCAGCAACTGATCGAACTTCTGCCCGCGGGCTGCCCTCTGAAAATGGCAACAAGCCAAAGCGCTGTCTAGGCTTTGGCTTGCTCCATCTTCATATCAGAGGGACTGCCATGGGCATCATTGGAACCATCTTCATCGGCCTCATCGTCGGCCTGCTGGCCCGCTTCATCAAGCCGGGCGACGACAGCATGGGCTGGATCATGACCATCCTGCTGGGTATCGCAGGCTCCTTGCTCGCCACCTATGGCGGCCAGGCGCTGGGGATCTACCAGGCAGGCCAGGCCGCAGGATTCATTGGTGCGCTGGTCGGTGCCGTCGTGCTTCTGGTGATCTACGGATTCATCAAGAAGCGCTGAATAGTGGTTAGAATGCCCGGCAATTCATCCCGAGTTGCCGAGCATTTTCATGCGTGCCTTTTTTCTCATCCCCTTGCTCCTGGCCAGTACCTTGGCCCATGCCGAACTGCCCGAAACCGACTGGCTGGAATTGATGCCCAAGTCGGACCAGAAGGCGCTCGAAGCGATGCCCGAAATCGACCACAACTCGCCGGAAGCCAATGGCACCTTTACCGCCAAGGGCGGCCTCAAGCAGAGCGCAGGCCTGCCGGCAGTGATGTATTCGACCAAGACCGTGGCAGCCATGAACGGCAAGGAAATTCGCCTGGGCGGCTACCCGGTGCCGCTGGAAAGCGATGCCAAGGGCAACAGTACCTTGTTCTTCCTCGTGCCTTACCCGGGCGCCTGCATCCACGTGCCGCCACCACCGCCCAACCAGCTGGTGCTGGTGCGGTATCCGAAAGGCTTGAAGATCGATGACATCTACATGCCGCTTTGGGTGAGCGGCAAGCTGAAGGTGGAGAAGGTCAGCAATGACTTGGCCGATGCGGCGTATGCGCTGGATGCGGGGCAGGTGAGGGTGGTGGAGGACGCCGACCTCTGACCTCTCCTGTGCCGACCTCTTCGCGGGCTTGCCCGCCACAGGTACCTCACAAACTTCGAGGGTTGTGGAAATCCTGTGGGAGCGGGCGAGCCCGCGAAGAAGTTAATGCAGGTGTCAGATCCCGGCGCTGCCAATCCTGACCTGCAACGACCGTCTGGCGCCAGGCTGAAGTTCCACCACATCGTCCCAGACATTCGCCGTCTCGATGCACAGCATCCGCTGCCAGCCATCATCGGCCATGTCCGCCAACTCCTTGGCCCGCTCGGTCCACGGGTTCCAGATCACCGCCGAGCGCGACCCACTGCAGGTCAAGTTGATTCGCCGCTCCCAGTGTGGATCGACAATGCTCAGCGTTTGCGGCGTATCCAGGTAGATCCGGTCGGTTTCCCCGCCAAAGTCCAGCGCACTCTGCTGCTTTCGCTGTTCCCAGTCGGCCAGGGTCTCGATGTACTGCAGCCCCTCCACCCCTTCGACCCGTACCTGGCGCACGTCGCTGACGGCAAAGTAGCTGTGCAGGGCCTGGCTGATGGTCACGGGGCTGTTGCCCATGTTACGGCTGTTCAAAGAAACAGTGAGCGCCTCGCCGAGTACGATCTGCAGCTTCAGCTCGACATCATGCGGCCAGCCCGGCAGATCGCCCTGGGCCTGCGGCAGCTCGAATTCGATATGCAGGGCATCGTCTTTTACCTCGACGCCCATCAACTGCCAGTCACGTGTGCGCGCCAAGCCGTGAGCGGGCGCCTGCTCGCCACGGTACATGGCCTGCACTGATGCGGGATTGCGCTGCAGGTTGCCAAACCACGGCCAGCACACTGGCACGCCGGCGCGCACCGATTTGCCCTGGCGGAAGATGGCCTGGTCGCTCAGCCACAACAACGGTGGCTCTCCAACACGCTGGTAGCTGAGGATCTGCGCGCCCTGCTGGGCGATCAGTAGTTCGGCGCGTTCGCTGCTGATGCGCCAGCAGTTGAGTTCGCCGTGTTGCTCGGATTCGACCTTGAAGGTAGCCATTGCGCTCGTCTCATTGATTGCCTGTGGGCCCTTGGACCCGGTGACGTGCAATGAGTTTACCGCTCGCGAGGCTCAGCGACGAGGCACCGAGCGGGTTCGACCGCTGCCGTCGATGGCGACGAACACGAACGTCGCTTCAGTCACCTTCCGCCATTCGCTGGACAGCGGGTCGTCGCTCCACACCTCGACCATCATGCGGATCGAGCTGCGGCCGATTTCCAGGGTCTGGGTGTAGAACGACAGCTGCGCGCCCACGGCCACCGGCACCAGGAATGCCATGCGGTCGATGGATACGGTGGCCACCCGGCCACCGGCTACGCGGCTAGCCATGGCAGTGCCGGCCAGGTCCATTTGCGCAACCAGCCAGCCGCCAAAGATGTCGCCAAAGCCATTGGTTTCACGCGGAAGCGCGGTGATCTGCAAGGCCAGGTCGCCTTGCGGGATAGGATCTTCTTGTTCGAGCTCGATCATGCGATGGGGCCTCTGACCCGTGACGCTTTCGTTGGTGTAGCGCAAAGCCGGGAAACGATTCAGCTGACAACATACTACGCCGATTCCGTTTCGCAGGGCGGCCATAGGGAAACTCTGCGAAACCGTCTGACATCAAGACCGGCGTTTTCGCACAAATTCCCACGCTTGAAGCAATCTTTTCCTACGAGCGGCCAGTATATATAGCCGATCGCCAGGCGACGACCGCACATTCATGAATATCTGTATGGATTTTGTATCGCTTTCAGCGCAGCTCGGCAATTTGCTATCTTCGCTCCTCGCCCCAATCCAGAAGCCGCGTACCAAGCGGCCTGCATGCCCTACAAGAGAACGATGAGCAATGACCTCCGTGCCGAGCAGTATCGATCAGCCTTCGCGGCCGCTGACCCGCAGTGACTACAAGACCCTCTCACTGTCCGCCCTGGGCGGAGCTCTGGAGTTCTACGACTTCATCATCTTCGTGTTCTTCGCCACGGTGGTCGGCAAGCTGTTCTTCCCCGCCGACATGCCCGAATGGCTACGCCTGATGCAGACCTTCGGCATCTTCGCCGCCGGCTATCTGGCGCGGCCGCTGGGTGGCATCGTCATGGCCCACTTTGGCGACCTGCTCGGGCGCAAGAAGATGTTCACCCTGAGCATTTTCATGATGGCCCTGCCGACCCTGATCATGGGCCTGCTGCCGACGTATGCACAGGTCGGCCTGTGGGCGCCGATCCTGTTGCTGCTGATGCGGGTGATCCAGGGCGCGGCCATCGGGGGTGAAGTACCGGGCGCCTGGGTGTTCGTCTCCGAGCACGTGCCGGCGCGCAACACCGGCTACGCCTGCGGCACCCTGACTGCCGGCCTGACAGCGGGCATCCTGCTCGGCTCGCTGGTGGCCACGCTGATCAACACCCTCTATAGCGCTGAAGAAGTGGCTGACTACGCCTGGCGTATTCCGTTCCTGCTCGGCGGCGTGTTCGGCCTGTTCTCGGTGTACCTGCGCCGCTGGCTGCATGAAACCCCGGTGTTCGCCGAGATGCAGCAGCGCAAGGCCTTGGCCGAAGAGCTGCCGTTGCGGGCGGTGCTGCGCGACCACCGTGGCCCGATCATCCTGTCGATGCTGCTGACCTGGATGCTCTCGGCGGGCATCGTGGTGGTGATCCTGATGACCCCGGCGCTGTTGCAGAGCATCTACCACGTCAGCCCCACCGACTCGCTCAAGGCCAACAGCCTGGCCATCGTGCTGCTCAGCTTCGGCTGCATCGGCGCTGGCAGCCTGGCCGACCGCTTTGGTGCGGGCCGGGTATTCGTGATCGGCAGCCTGCTGCTGCTGGCCAGCTCCTGGACCTTCTATCACAGCCTGCCGAGCCATCCTGAACTGCTGTTCCCGCTGTATGCGGTGACCGGGTTGTGCGTAGGCGTGATCGGCGCGGTGCCCTACGTAATGGTCAAGGCGTTCCCGCCGGTGGTGCGCTTCAGTGGGCTGTCGTTCTCCTACAACGTCGCTTACGCCATCTTCGGCGGTCTGACGCCGATGGTGGTGACGGCGCTGCTCAAGGTCAGCCCGATGGCACCGGCCTACTATGTGGCAGGCCTGTGCGCCGTAGGTCTTTGCGTGGGCCTCTATCTGCTTGCCAATAGACGTTGATCTGATGGAGGTTACGGTCACGGTGGGAGCGGCCTTGTGTCGCGAAAGGGCCGCGAAGCGGCCCCATCGATTTACGCATTTGCGCTGATATCCCTGGGGCCGCTTTCGCGGCCCTTTTGCGACACAAGGCCGCGCCCACAAAAAAAGTGAGGCTTGAAAGGTGATGATGGCCTTTCATCCATTTGTCACAATTGAGTCATATCGTATTCATGCGGCCTGCAGATACTTGGCCCCGTTCCATCCAACCCCAATATTCCTGCTAGGAGCAAGGCATGAAACTGAAGCGTTTGATGGCGGCCATCACCTTTGCCGCCGCTGGCGTTGCCACCGCCAACGCGGTAGCCGCTGTCGACCCTGCAATCCCGACCTACACCAAGACCACCGGTGTTTCGGGCAACCTCTCCAGCGTCGGTTCCGACACCCTCGCGAACCTGATGACTCTGTGGGCCGAGGCCTACAAGAAGGAATATCCGAACGTAAACATCCAGATTCAGGCTGCCGGCTCCTCCACCGCGCCACCCGCGCTGACCGAAGGCACCGCCAACCTCGGCCCGATGAGCCGCAAGATGAAGGACGTCGAGCTGCAGGCCTTCGAGCAGAAGTACGGCTACAAGCCGACCGCCATCCCGGTCGCCGTCGACGCCCTGGCCGTGTTCGTGCACAAGGACAACCCGATCAAAGGCCTGACCATGGCCCAGGTCGACGCGATCTTCTCGTCCACCCGTCTGTGCGGCGCCAAAGCTGAGGTCAAGACCTGGGGCGACCTGGGCGTGACCGGTGACCTGGCCAACAAGCCGGTGCAGCTGTTCGGTCGCAACTCGGTATCGGGCACCTACGGCTATTTCAAGGAAGAAGCCCTGTGCAAAGGCGACTTCAAGCCTAGCGTCAACGAACAACCTGGCTCGGCTTCGGTCGTGCAGTCGATCAGCTCCTCGCTGAACGGCATCGGCTACTCGGGCATCGGTTACAAGACCGCCAGCGTCAAGACCGTGGCCCTGGCCAAGAAAGAAGGCGGCGAGTTCGTTGAAGACAACGAAGCCAATGCCCTGAACGGCAGCTACCCGCTGTCGCGCTTCCTGTACGTCTACGTCAACAAGGCGCCGAACAAGCCTCTGGCCCCGCTGGAAGCCGAGTTCGTCAAGCTGGTGCTGTCGCAAGCTGGCCAGCAGGTCGTGGTGAAGGATGGTTACATCCCGCTGCCGGCCAAGGTGGTCGACAAGACCCTGGCTGACCTGGGCCTGTCCCACGCTGGTAACGTTGCAAAGAAGTAAGTAACTGAGGGTGAGGCCGGTGCTGATGCCCGGCCTCTTCCAAGACTTTCCAGTCCGGTGCCAGGGTTCCTGAGCGGCGGGCTTTTTTGCGTCAACTGTCTGTCATGTTTTTGTCATACGGGACCGCTAGGGTGTGCGCATGAATGATCTGGCCAATTCCACAATGACCCCAAATTCCCCGCCCGTGCGGATTGACTTCAATACGCCTGAGTTGCAACGCAAGCGCCGGATGCGCGCGCTCAAGGATCGCCTGACCCGCTGGTATGTACTGGTGGGCGGGCTTGCCGTATTGGCCGCCATTACCCTGATCTTCTTCTACCTGGCTTATGTGGTGCTGCCACTGTTCCAGGGCGCCGAGCTGACAAGCAAGAAGGCACTGGAGCCGACCTGGCTGCAACAGGATGCCGGCAAGCCACTGATGATCGCCCTTGAAGAACAGAACCTGGTCGGCATGCGTGTTTCGGACAAGGGGCAGGCCCTGTTCTTCGACACCAAGAGCGGCAAGGAACTCAAGCGAGTCGACCTGCCAGTGCCGGCCGGCACCCAGGTCAGCTCGATCGGTACCGACCAGCCGGGCAGCCCGCTGGTCGTGCTCGGTTTGTCCAATGGCCAGGCGCTGGTGTTCCACCACACCTACAAGATTACCTACCCGGACAACAAGAAGACCATCACCCCCGGCATCGACTACCCGTATGGCGAACAGCCGTTCGTGCTCGACGAGCAGGGCCGCGCGCTTGAGCACGTGAGCGTCAACGTCAACGGCGAAACCCTGGTGCTGGCAGGCTCGACCGGCGCGCACCTGCAAGTGGTCGAGCTGACGCGTAGCGAAAACATGCTGACCGGCGAGACCAGCACCGAGCAGAGTCGCATCGAACTGCCGCAGATGACCGAAGCGGTGAAGAACATCTTCATCGACCCGCGCCAGCAGTGGCTGTACGTCATCAACGGCCGCGCCACCGCCGACGTGTTCAGCCTGCGCGACAAGAGCCTCAACGGCCGCTACAAGCTTGCCGAAAATGCCGACACCGAAATCACCGCCTCTGCCCAGCTGGTTGGCGGCATCTCGCTGATCATCGGTGACTCCAAAGGCGGCCTGGCCCAGTGGTTCATGGCCCGCGACCCGGACGGCGAGCAACGCTTGAAGCAGATCCGTACCTTCCAGATGGGCAAGGCCCCGATTGTCCAGGTCGATGCCGAAGAGCGCCGCAAGGGCTTCATCGCCCTGGACAGCGAAGGCAAGCTTGGCGTGTTCCACAGCACCGCGCACCGTACCCTGCTGGTCGAGCAGGCTGCCGAAGGCCCAGGCATCCTGGCCCTGTCGCCACGCGCCAACCGCATCATCATCGAAGAAGGCGGCAAGCTGCTGCCGCTGAGCTTGCGCAACCCGCACCCGGAAATATCCTTCAGTGCGCTGTGGGGCAAGGTCTGGTACGAAAACTACGACGAGCCCAAGTATGTGTGGCAGTCGACGGCATCGAACACCGACTTCGAGCCCAAGCTGAGCCTCGCGCCACTGACCTACGGGACCCTCAAGGCCGCGTTCTACGCGATGATCCTGGCGGCACCGCTGGCCATTGCCGCCGCCATCTACACCGCCTACTTCATGGCCCCAGGCATGCGCCGCAAGGTCAAGCCGGTGATCGAACTGATGGAGGCGATGCCAACGGTAATCCTCGGCTTCTTCGCCGGCCTGTTCCTCGCACCGTACCTGGAAGGCCACTTGCCAGGCGTGTTCAGCCTGTTCCTGATCATGCCTGTCGGCATCCTGCTGGCGGGCTTCTCCTGGAGCCGCCTGCCGGAGTCGATCCGCCTGCGCATCCCGGATGGCTGGGAAGCGGCGATCCTGATCCCGGTGATCCTGGCGATCGGCTGGTTCGCCCTGTCGGTCAGCCCGTACCTTGAAAGCTGGTTCTTCGGCGGTGACATGCGTCTGTGGATCGAGCACACGCTCGGCCTGCGCTACGACCAGCGCAACGCCCTGGTAGTCGGTATTGCCATGGGCTTCGCGGTCATCCCGAACATCTATTCGATCGCCGAAGACGCCGTGTTCAGCGTGCCGCGCAGCCTGACCCTGGGCTCCCTGGCCTTGGGTGCGACGCCGTGGCAGACCCTGACCCGTGTGGTCATCCTCACCGCCAGCCCGGGCATCTTCTCGGCGCTGATGATCGGCATGGGCCGTGCGGTGGGCGAGACCATGATCGTGCTGATGGCCACCGGCAACACCCCGGTGATGGAGCTGAACCTGTTCGAAGGCATGCGCACCCTGGCCGCCAACGTGGCGGTGGAAATGCCTGAATCGGAAGTCGGTGGCAGCCACTACCGTGTGCTGTTCCTCGCCGCACTCGTGCTGCTGATGTTCACCTTCGTGATGAACACCTTGGCCGAGCTGATTCGCCAGCGCCTGCGCAAGAAATACTCGTCGCTTTGATAGAAAGGTAGAGATCCGTGAAAAAGGATTCCCTCAAAGGCTGGTTCAAGAGCGGCGCTCCAGGCGTCTGGATCAGCGGTGGCGCGGTGGCCATGGCGGTGATCATGACCGTTGGCCTGCTGGCGGTGATCGCCGTGCGCGGCTTGGGCCACTTCTGGCCGGCCGACCTGATCCAGGCCACCTACAAGGTGCCTGGCCAGGCCGACCACATCGTTATCGGCGAAGTGGTGCAGAAAGAAGAAGTGCCGCGTGCCCGCCTCAAGGGTGCTGGCCTGCCGGTGCCGGACGACGGCCCGGAGTTCATGACCCGCGAGTTGGTCAAGGTGGGCAACCGCGACCTCAACGGCAGCGACTTCACCTGGGTGGTCGGCGACTGGCTGGTCGACGAGCAGCGCCCGGCCGACCTGATCGCCCTGGAGCGCCGCGAGTGGGGCAACTTTTACGGCTACCTGGTCAGCGTCAAGGAAGAGGGCCGCGTGGTTGCCCAGGGCCCGGCGGCCTGGAACGAACTGCAAGCCCGTCTCAAGCGCGCCAACCAGCTCAACAGCGAACTGCAAGCCCTCGAGAAGAAGGACATCGGTGCCATCAACCATGGGCTCGAGCGCCTGCGCCTGCATGGCCGCAAGCTTGAACTGAGCGGCCAGCTGGACGCCGCCGCCCAGGCCGACATGGACGCCGAACGCGCCGAGCTGAACAGCCGCTACAAGGCCATCGAGGAGCGCCTGATGGGCCTGCACCAGGCCTTCGCCCGCGACAGCCTGGTCGCCCGTGATGGCAATGGCCGTGAAGTGGAGATCAACCTGAGCAAGGTGGTGCACGCCATTCAGCCGAACGGCATGTCAGCCCTTGGCAAGATGGGCACCTACTTCGCCAAGGTCTGGGAGTTCCTCAGCGACGACCCGCGTGAGGCCAACACCGAGGGTGGTATCTTCCCGGCCATCTTCGGTACCGTGATGATGACCCTGATCATGGCCGTGATCGTCACGCCGTTTGGCGTGCTGGCTGCGGTCTACCTGCGCGAATACGCCAGGCAAGGCCCGGTGACGCGGCTGATCCGTATCGCGGTGAACAACCTGGCCGGCGTGCCGGCGATCGTCTACGGCGTATTCGGCCTGGGCTTCTTCGTCTACGTGCTGGGCGGCTCGATCGACCGCCTGTTCTTCCCCGAGGCGCTGCCAGCGCCAACCCTCGGTACGCCGGGCCTGCTGTGGGCTTCGCTGACCCTGGCGCTGCTGGCCGTGCCGGTGGTGATCGTGGCCACTGAGGAAGGCCTGGCGCGGATTCCGCGGACCGTGCGCGAGGGCTCCCTGGCCCTGGGGGCGACCAAAGCAGAAACCCTGTGGAAGATCGTCCTGCCGATGGCCAGCCCGGCCATGATGACCGGCATGATCCTGGCCGTGGCCCGCGCCGCCGGTGAGGTGGCGCCGCTGATGCTGGTGGGTGTGGTGAAGCTGGCGCCATCGCTGCCCCTGGACGGCAACTACCCGTACCTGCACCTGGACCAGAAGATCATGCACCTGGGCTTCCATATCTATGACGTCGGTTTCCAGAGCCCGAACGTCGAAGCCGCGCGGCCGCTGGTCTACGCCACCGCGCTGCTGCTGGTGCTGGTGATCGCCACCCTCAACCTGTCGGCGGTGTGGATTCGTAACCACCTGCGCGAGAAGTACAAGGCGCTCGACAGCTGATTGAAGCTTTAAGCCACAAGCGGCAAGCTCCAAGCCGAGTGCCGCTTTGCCCTAACTTGCAGCTTGCAGCTCGAAGCTTGCAGCTACAAACGGAGTCAACCATGCAGAACGAATCCCACACCCACGGCATCGACATGTCTGCCCTGGGTCGCGACAAGCAGAGCCTGCGCCTGGCCGAAGAAACCGTGGCTATCGAAGTACCCGGCCTGAGCCTGTTCTACGGCGACAAGCAAGCGCTGTTCGACGTGCAGATGAACATCCCCAAGCAGCGCGTGACCGCCTTTATCGGCCCGTCCGGCTGCGGCAAGTCGACGTTGCTGCGCACCTTCAATCGCATGAACGACCTGGTCGACGGCTGCCGCGTGGAAGGCGCCATCAACCTGTACGGCAACAACATCTACCGTAAGGGCGAAGACGTGGCCGAGCTGCGCCGCCGGGTGGGCATGGTGTTCCAGAAGCCCAACCCGTTCCCCAAGACCATTTACGAGAACGTGGTCTACGGCCTGCGTATCCAGGGCATCAACAAGAAGCGCATGCTCGATGAGGCCGTGGAGTGGGCACTGAAGGGTGCCGCCCTGTGGGACGAGGTCAAGGACCGCCTGCATGAGTCCGCCCTGGGCCTGTCCGGCGGCCAGCAGCAACGTCTGGTGATCGCCCGTACCATCGCCGTCGAGCCGGAAGTGCTGCTGCTCGACGAACCCTGCTCGGCACTGGACCCAATCTCGACGCTGAAGGTCGAAGAGCTGATCTATGAATTGAAATCCAAGTACACCATCGTCATCGTGACCCACAACATGCAACAGGCGGCCCGTGTTTCGGACTACACGGCGTTCATGTACATGGGCAAACTGGTCGAATTCGGTGATACCGACACCCTGTTCACCAACCCGGCGAAAAAGCAGACCGAAGACTACATCACCGGTCGTTACGGCTGATCGCCGCTCGGGTGAACCTGCTTCTACAGGGCTGTGCGCTACCAAAGGAAAAACGATGATCAACAAAGAAAGCCTTACCCACCATATTTCCCAGCAGTTCAACGCCGAACTCGAAGAGGTGCGCAGCCACTTGCTGGCCATGGGCGGCCTGGTCGAGAAGCAGGTGAACGATGCCGTTACCGCGCTGATCGAGGCCGACTCGGGTCTGGCCCAGCAGGTGCGTGAAGTCGACGAGCAGATCAACCAGATGGAGCGCAACATCGACGAAGAATGCCTGCGCATTCTTGCCCGTCGCCAGCCAGCGGCTTCCGACCTGCGGCTGATCATCAGCATCTCCAAATCGGTGATCGACCTTGAGCGCATTGGCGACGAATCGACCAAGATTGCCCGCCGCGCCATCCAGCTGTGCGAGGAAGGCGAGTCCCCGCGTGGCTACGTCGAAGTGCGCCACATCGGCGACCAGGTGCGCAACATGGTACGCGATGCCCTCGACGCCTTCGCCCGCTTCGACGCCGACCTGGCGCTGGCGGTGGCTCAGTATGACAAGACCATCGACCGCGAGTACAAGACGGCCCTGCGTGAACTGGTCACCTACATGATGGAAGATCCGCGTTCCATCTCGCGTGTACTCAGCGTGATCTGGGTACTGCGTTCACTGGAGCGGATCGGCGACCACGCGCGCAACATCTCCGAGCTGGTGATCTACCTGGTGCGCGGTACCGACGTACGTCACATGGGCCTCAAGCGCATGAAGGCAGAAGTCGAAGGCACGGCAGTCGACGCCGAAAACGCTAATGTTCCGGCGGAAACTGACGATAAATAGGATTGCTCGCGAGCATCGACGCCCGGCCTGTGCCGGGCGTTTTCGTCTGTGGCAGAGCAATTGGCAGGCACCCGCGAACGATGCGAAGAAGTCCCGGCGTGACCCTAGAGTTGGCAAGTGGCCACCATTGCGCGGTAGGCTAGTCGGGTTCAAGAGGAGTATCGATGAGTAAAGTCAATGTGCTGGTCGTGGATGACGCGCCGTTCATACGTGACCTGGTCAGGAAGTGCTTGCGCAATGCTTTCCCAGGGATGGTCATCGAAGACGCGGTCAACGGTCGCAAGGCCATGGCCATGCTGGCCAAGGATCAGTTCGACCTGGTGCTGTGCGATTG
This sequence comes from Pseudomonas sp. NPDC089996, assembly GCF_044748405.1. Taxonomy (NCBI): domain Bacteria; kingdom Pseudomonadati; phylum Pseudomonadota; class Gammaproteobacteria; order Pseudomonadales; family Pseudomonadaceae; genus Pseudomonas; species Pseudomonas sp. NPDC089996. Next base: position 198,333 of record NZ_JBIVGA010000001.1, read on the forward strand.
GGAAATGCCGGAGATGTCCGGCCTGGAGTTGCTGACCTGGTGCCGTCAGCAGCCCGAGATGAAGGATCTGCAGTTCATCATGGTGACCAGCCGTGGGGACAAGGAGAACGTGATCCAGGCCATTCAGGCCGGTGTCTCCGACTTTGTCGGCAAGCCGTTCACCAACGAGCAGCTGTTGACCAAGGTGAAAAAAGCCCTGACCAGGGTTGGCAAGTTGGAAAGCTTGGTTGCCGGTGCACAGGCCCGGGTCAATTCGGCATTCGCCAACGACTCGCTGAGTGCGCTGACCGGTGGCAAGCCTGAAGCGGCCAAAGTGGCGGCTCCTGCTGCGGCGGCCAAGCCGTTGCTCAATGCACCCAAACCGCAAACGGCGGCGGTTGCGGCCCAGACTGGCCGGGAGCAAGGCCAGCTGCGCCTGTCGAGTGGTACCCAGCCCTGCGTGATCAAGGCGCTGAGCCTCAAGGAAGCGTTGCTGGTGGTGCGTCGCAGTGCAGCGCTGCCACAGGTGCTCGAGGGGGCAGTGCTCGACCTGGAGCAGGGTGAGAACGCCGAAGTGGCGCGCCTGAACGGCTACCTGCATGCCATCGCCGCGCTGGAGCCCAAGCCGGAAAGTGACTGGCTGCAGCTGACTTTCAAGTTCGTCGACCAGGATGCGCAGAAGCTCGACTACCTGTCGCGCCTGATTGCCCGTGGTACCCAGCAGAAGCACTTCACCCCCGGCGCCTGACGCTGCGATTGCTTTCTGTGGGAGCGGCCTTGTGTCGCGAAAGGGCTGCGCAGCGGCCCCAAGGATCTCGGCATCATGCATAGATCGCCGGGGCCGCTTTGCGCCCCTTTCGCGACGCAAGGCCGCTCCCACAGTGATCGAGTCAGCCACCCGACCAACTGCAATACCGCCCGCCAATCCCGCTGCTAGTCTTCGAAAGATCGCAACTATCAAAAAGCCACTATCATGCCAGCCACCGCTCGCTTGCTGCTGTTCTGTGCCTTGCTTTCGGCCTCGGCGTCGAGCATGGGCATGACAATCTACAAGACCGTCGACAACACCGGCGTAGTCTCGTACTCCGACCGCTACAGCCCCGGAGCGAAAACCTTCGAGCTCAGCGAACCAATCCTCGATCACATCGATGGCAAAGTTCGCCTGCAGGCCGAAACCTTCCCTGGTGGCGTGCGCTTCATGGTGCGCAACGACCTGTACGTGCCGATGCAGGTCGAGCTGCGCATCGACAAGCTGAGCAACGCCTTCGGTGGCAATCGGCCGCGCAACATTCGCGCTGTAGTGGGGCCGCGTTCTAGCAAGGTGCTCAGTTCGGTGCTCGCTGCCCCCGGTGGCAAGCTGCAATATGCCACCCGCTTCCAGTACGCCATGGGCGACCCTGGCCAGCGCTCTTTGGCTTATCGCTACCCGTTTCCGTGGAAGGGCGGGCCGTTTCGCCTGACCCAGGGGGCCAACGGCCGTTTCAGCCACTTCGGCCCCAGAAGCCGCTATGCAATGGACATCGCCATGCCGGAGGGAACGCCGATCATCGCGGCGCGAGGCGGAATGGTGGTGAAGATCGAGAATGGCCAGAGTGGTCGAGGCTCCAACCCGGGAGGCAATTTCGTTAGGATCCTGCACCCCGACGGCACCATGGGTGTGTACCTGCACCTGATGCGTGGTTCGGTGGTGGTACGCGAAGGCCAGCAGGTGGAGGTGGGGCGAGCACTGGCCAAGTCGGGCAACACCGGCAACAGCACCGGGCCCCATTTGCACTTCGTGGTGCAGCGCAACGTGGGGCTGGCGCTGGAATCGATCCCCTTCCAGTTCGACCGGCCGCTTGGTGGGTTGCCGGACTTCACCGCCGGCAACCCCTAGGGTCAGTCGAGCTTGAGCACCTTGGCCAGCACGATCTTCGGCCCTTTCATCTTCTTGATGATGATGCGCAGGCCTTCGACCTCCAGCACTTCTTCCTCCTCAGGCACGCGCTTGAGGGTCTCGTAGACCAGCCCGGCGAGGGTTTCCGCCTCGATGTGGTCCAGGTCGACACCGAGCAGGCGCTCGACCTTGAACAGCGGCGTGTCGCCCCGCACCAGCAGCTTGCCCGGCTGGTAGGCGAGGATGCCGCGTTCGGTCTTGCGGTGTTCGTCCTGGATGTCACCTACCAGCACTTCCAGCACGTCTTCCATGGTCAGGTAGCCGATGACCTTGCCGTCGGCTTCCTCCACCAGCACGAAGTGCGCACCGCCCTTGCGGAACTGCTCCAGCAGCTGCGACAGCGGCATGTGCCGCGATACGCGCTCCAGTGGGCGTGCCAGGTCGTCCAGGTCGATGGTCTGGGGCAGATGTTCGAGTTCGGCCAGCTCCAGCAGCAAGTCCTTGATGTGCAGCAGGCCGGTGAACTCCTCGCGCTCGGCGTCGTACACCGGGTAGCGGCTGAACTTGTGCCGGCGCACCAGGGCAAGAATTTCCTTGAGTGGGGCATGGGCGTCGATGCTGACCATGTCCTCACGCGAGTTGGCCCAGTCGACCACTTCCAGTTCGCCCATTTCCACTGCCGAAGCGAGCACCCGCATGCCTTGGTCGCTCGGGTCCTGGCCACGGCTGGAGTGCAGGATCAGCTTGAGTTCTTCGCGGCTGTAGTGGTGCTCGTGGTGCGGCCCGGGCTCACCCTGGCCGGCGATGCGCAGGATGGTGTTGGCGCTGGCGTTGAGCAGGTAGATGGCCGGGTACATTGCCCAATAGAACAGGTACAGCGGCACGGCCGTCCACAGCGACAGCAATTCCGGTTTGCGGATCGCCCACGACTTTGGTGCCAGTTCGCCTACCACGATGTGCAGGTAGGAAATGACGAAGAAGGCGACGAAGAACGACACGCCCTTGACCACCTCGGCGCTGTCTACGCCCACATAGGCCAGCAGCGGTTCGAGCAGGTGGGCGAAGGCCGGCTCACCGACCCAGCCCAGGCCCAGCGAGGCGAGGGTGATGCCCAGCTGGCAGGCCGACAGGTAGGCGTCGAGCTGGTTGTGCACCTTGCGCAGGATGCTGCCGCGCCAGCCATGCTGTTCGGCGATGGACTCGACGCGGGTGGCGCGCAGCTTGACCATGGCGAACTCGGCGGCCACGAAGAAGCCGTTGAGCAGCACCAGCAGGAAGGCGAATATGATCATGCCGAAATCGGCGAATAACGAGGCGAGGCTGATACCAGGGGAAGGGTCCATGATGGAGTTTTTACGGGGTCCGTCTTTGAGATAGAGAGAAAAAAAGTGCCAGCTCTTGCTGGCACAGGGGATCCAATGTAGCGGCTGGGGCTGCAAAAGCAAAGGGCTGCAAAGCAGCTCCCGGTAGCTCAGGCCTTGCCGCTGGCCAATTGTGCTGGCCCAAAGTGGCAGGTGAAGGTACTGCCGTGCCCCGGTACGCTGCTGATTTCCAGCTTGCCGCGGTGGCGCATCAGCACATGCTTGACGATCGCCAGCCCCAGCCCGGTGCCGCCGGTATTCGACGCGCGGCTGGAGTCGACCCGGTAGAAACGCTCGGTCAGCCGTGGCAGGTGCTTGGCATCGATGCCGACTCCGGAATCCTGCACCGACAGGTGCGCGCCGTGTTCGTCGCCCCACCAGCGGATGCGGATATTACCCTCATCCTGGGTGTACTTGACCGCGTTGAACACCAGATTGGAAAAGGCGCTGCGCAATTCGGACTCGCTGCCTTTCAGGAACAGACCCGGCGCGGCTTCCAGGGTGATGCGCTGATTGCGCGGCCCGGACAGGGCCTGGGCATCCTGCTTGATCGCGGTGAGCAAGGCATCGACCGCCACGGGCTGGTTGTCCGACGGGTAGTCGGTGGCTTCCAGCTTGGCCAGCAGCAACAGGTCGTTGAGCAGGGTCTGCATGCGCGAGCCCTGCTGGGTCATCTGCTGCAGCGCCCGGGTCCAGCGTGGGTTCACGTCTTCGACGTTGTCCAGCAGGGTCTCCAGGTATCCGGTGATCACTGTCAGCGGTGTGCGCAGCTCGTGGGAGACGTTGGCGACGAAGTCTTTGCGCATCTGCTCGAGCTGGTGGATGCGGGTGACATCGCGCACCAGCATCAGGTGCTCGTTGTTGCCATAGCGGGTGAGATGCAATTGCACGCGCAGGCGGTCATTGATCGGTGAGGGAATCTCCAGCGGTTCGGCGTAGTTTTCCGACTCGAAGTATTCCTTGAAGCGTGGGTGGCGCACCAGGTTGGTCACCGGCTGGCCGCCGTCCTGCGGGGTCTTGAAGCCCAGCAGCGTTTCGGCGGCGCGGTTCCACCACTCCAGGTTGCCGTCGCTGTCGAGCATGATCACCGCGTCGCGCAGTGCTGCAGTGGACTCCTGCACCCGGTCGATCACCGCTTGCAGGCGCCCGCGCACGCGCTGGTCGCGACGTTGCAGGTGGTAGATGCTGTCGAACACCTCACCCCACAGGCCGTAGCCATCGGGCGGTGCTTCATCGGGTTGGTGGTTGCGCAGCCAGTCGTGCAGGCGCAGCAGCTGCTTGAGCGTCCAACCCAGGTAGAGCGCCAGGCCGATGGCCAGGCTCCAACCGTAAAAGCCGCTGACCAGGCCGCCGATCAGGCAGAGGGTGATCAGCAGCAACAGGTGGCGAATGAGGGTCGCGTGCCAGTTCTGGTTCAATTGACGGTCCTTGTACAACGACTTGCAGCTTGGCGCTTGTCAGCTCGATCAGCTCTTGGTCGAGAAGCGGTAGCCAGTGCCCCGGACGGTTTGTACCAGATTTTCATAAGCTTCACCCAGCGCCTTGCGCAGGCGCCGGATGTGCACGTCGACGGTGCGCTCTTCGACATACACGTTGCCACCCCACACCTGGTCGAGCAGCTGGCCGCGGGTGTAGGCGCGTTCCTGGTGAGTCATGAAGAACTGCAGCAGGCGGTATTCGGTGGGGCCCATCTCGGCCGGCTTACCGTCGATGGTCACGCGGTGGCTGATCGGGTCGAGCAGCAGGCCGCCGACTTCGATCGGCGCTTCGCTGTCGCTCGGGCCGGTGCGACGCAGCACGGCCTTCAGCCGAGCTACCAGTTCGCGCGGCGAGAACGGCTTGGTGATGTAGTCGTCGGCGCCGACTTCCAGGCCCTGGATCTTGTTGTCCTCTTCGCCTTTGGCAGTGAGCATGATGATCGGGATGTCGCCGGTCAGCTCGTCGCGCTTGAGTCGGCGTGCCAGCTCGATGCCGGAAGTGCCGGGCAGCATCCAGTCGAGCAGGATCAGGTCCGGTTTGCGGTCGACGATGATCGCGTGGGCTTGCTGGGAGTTCTCGGCTTCCAGGCAGTCATAGCCGGCCATTTCCAAGGCAACGGCGATCATCTCGCGAATGGGTGCCTCGTCGTCGACGATCAGAATGTTTCTGCCAACCATGCTCAAAACCTCTCCCGGGAATCGTGTCTTGGCCCGCATTAGATAACGGAATTATTGCAGCTTCGTGACAGGGTGTTGGCCGTTCTGGCGACATTCCGTGACTGGGCTAGGCTTCACAGGGCCGCCGCGGCGGCAAAAATCACGCATTCCACGCCCGAATTTATGGTGAATCCAATGACACGACACACGCTGAGCTGGATGGCCCTTTTCGCTGCACTGGCGCTGCCGGGGGTGGCGTCCGCCCACCATGCCATGGAGAAGGACGGCATGTGGGTCGATCACAACGGCATGACGCTGTACACGTTTGACAAGGACTCCGGCGGCAAGTCGATGTGCAATGGTGACTGTGCGAAAAACTGGCCGCCGTTGATGGTGAAAGCGGGTGACGAAGCACCCAAGGACAAATGGACTACGGTGATGCGTGATGATGGCCAAAAACAGTGGGCCTATGACGGCAAGCCGCTGTATACCTTCATCAAGGACAAGAAGGCCGGGGACATGACAGGTGACGGCATGAAAGACGTCTGGCACGTCGCCAAGCCGTAAAGCCCGACACCAGACCTTGTGGGAGCGGGTTTACCCGCGAATGCGTCGGTGCAGCCACTACAGCATTCGCGGGTGAACCCGTTCCCACAGGGGGCTGTGAGGCTCAGCGCAATGCATAGTCCAGCACCACTGCGATGAAGATGATCAGCCCCGCCCAGTGATTGTGCAGGAACGCCTTGAAGCACGACTCGCGGTCCAGCTTGCGCGTCGACCAGTATTCCCAGGCAAAACACGCCGCCGCACCCAGCAGCCCCAGATGGAACCAGCCACCCAGCTCGAACTGGCTGCCCGCCAGCAGCAGGCAGCCTAACGACAACAGCTGCAAGGTCAGGATGATCGCCCGGTCCGCCTCGCCAAACAGGATCGCGGTCGATTTCACCCCGATCTTCAGGTCGTCATCGCGGTCGACCATGGCGTAGTAGGTGTCGTAACCCACGGTCCATAGCAGGTTGGCGATGTACAGCAGCCAGGCACTGGCCGGCAATTCGCCACCGGCGGCGGTGAAGGCCATGGGGATGCCCCAGGAGTACGCCGCACCCAATACCACCTGCGGATAATAGGTGTAGCGCTTCATGAACGGGTAGCAGGACGCCAGCGCCACCGCGCCGAACGACAACCACACGGTCCGGCTGTTGGTGCACAGCACCAGCAGGAAGCTGACACCCACCAGGATGGCGAACAACGCCAGCGCCTCGCGCGACTTGACCCGGCCACTGGCAAGCGGGCGGTCGGCGGTGCGTTTGACGTGGCCATCGACCTTGCGGTCGGCGAAGTCGTTGATGCAGCAGCCGGCGGCGCGCATCAGTACCACGCCCAGGCCGAAGATCAGCACGTTGGCCAGGGTCGGCGAGCCTTGCCCGGCGATCCATACCGCTGTCAGGGTCGGCCAGAGCAGCAGATAGATGCCGATCGGCCGGTCCATGCGGCTGAGCTGGACGAAGTCCCAGGCCCGTGGGTGCAGACGGTTGAGCGACTTCAGCAGTTGCAGGTACATCAGCGGTTTTCCTCCTTGGCCGCTTGCCACAATGTCGGCAGGAAAACTTCGGCCACCAGCAGGTCGAGGCCGTCACGGGCAAAGCGCGAGCGGCGCCCCCACAGGCCGGCTTGAGCGGCATCGGCTGGCAACCAGCCTTGCGGATAACGGCACACCTCGATCGGGTGGCGGATGAACGCCTGGTCGCAGAACAGCAACTCGCCCAGCGAGCGGCTGCCCAGGGTTTCCAGGTCCAGGCCGCCCCGTTCCAGGGCGCTGCGGCTGGCCACGCTGCGGGCGAACACCCAAGGTTCGCCATGCCCGCGCAGGAACACCTCGCGCACCCAGCCTTCGGCGCCCGGGGCGATGTTCAGGGCCAGGCACTCGTCTTCGCGTAGCGGTTGCCAGCCTTCGAACAGGGGGGTGACACTGAAATGGTCCCGGGACAGCTGGGTGAGGCGGCGAGTCAGGGAGCCTTCGTCGAACAGCCAGTTCAGGGTTGGCTGGTCGAGGTCGGTTGCCAGCTGTGAATACGGCAGCCACGCGACAGCGGCTGCTTGCGGGGATTCGTACGACACGTCGGTATGCTTGATTACAGCCAGAGAGGCGGCGAGCTTAGCATGATTGCCCCGACTGCTTGCATAATGGCGGCCTCTGTGGAGCGGGCTTGCCCGCGATAGGGCCATTGGCCCGTACAACAAAAGCCTGAGAAACACCGAGGAACAAGACCCGATGAAAAAGTGGCAGTGTATTGTCTGTGGCCTGATCTATGACGAAGCCGAAGGTTGGCCGGATGACGGCATCCCGCCCGGTACCCGCTGGGAAGACGTGCCGGCAGACTGGCTGTGCCCCGACTGCGGCGTGGGCAAGAGCGACTTCGAAATGATCTCCATCGGCTGATAGAAGGAAAGCAGCGCATGACCTCCCCCGTGGTAATCATCGGTACCGGCCTGGCCGGCTACAACCTGGCCCGTGAATTTCGCAAGCTCGATGCCGACACACCGCTGCTGCTGATTACCGCCGACGACGGTCGCTCCTATTCCAAGCCCATGCTGTCTACCGGCTTTGCCAAACACAAGGACGCAGACGGCCTGTGCATGGCAGAACCCGGCGCCATGGCCAATCAGCTCAAGGCCGAGGTCCGCACCCATACCCGTATCAGCGGCATCGACCCGGGCCACAAGCGCTTGTGGATCGGCGAAGAGGCGATCGAGTATCGCGACCTGGTGCTGGCCTGGGGAGCGCAGACCGTGCAGGTGCCGATCGAAGGTGATGGCGCCGAGTGGGTGTTCCCGATCAACGACCTCGAGGACTATGCGCGCTTCCGTGCCGCTGCCGCAGGCAAGCAGCACGTACTGATTCTGGGTGCCGGCCTGATCGGTTGCGAGTTTGCCAACGACATGAGCCTGGGGGGCTTCCAGGTCGACGTGGTGGCGCCTTGCGAGCAGGTCATGCCGACCCTGTTGCATCCGGCGGCTGCCGCTGCCGTGCAGGCCGGCCTGCAAGGCCTGGGTGTGCGCTTTCACCTGGGCCCGGTGCTGACGCGCCTGCAACAGGCGGGTGAAGGACTTGAGGCTCACTTGTCCGATGGGCAAGTGATCGCCTGCGACCTGGTGGTATCAGCCATCGGCCTGCGCCCACGTACCGACCTTGCTGCCGCCGCCGGGCTGCAGACCAACCGTGGTGTCGTGGTGGACCGCCAGCTGCGCACCTCGCACAGTAACATCTTCGCCCTCGGCGACTGCGCCGAAGTCGACGGCATCAACCTGCTCTATGTGATGCCGTTGATGGCCTGCGCCCGCGCGCTTGCGCAGACCCTGGCCGGCAACCCGACCCCGGTCAGCTACGGGCCAATGCCGATCACCGTGAAGACCCCGGCCTGCCCACTGGTGGTGTCGCCCCCGCCAGCAGGCAGCGAAGGCAACTGGCAGGTCGAAGGGCAGGGCAGCGACCTGAAAGTGCTCTGCTACGCCACCGGCGGCCAGTTGCTCGGCTATGCCCTGACCGGCAGTGCGGTTATGGAAAAACTGGCGCTGAATCGGCAGTTACCCGCCCTGATGGCGTGAATAGCGGGCGTTCTGTCGGATTTATCCTGTTGTTGCAAGCACAATGGCCGCGCAGATACTGGCGCGGCCTCGGTGGGCGTGCCATTCTCAGTTCCGTCTGCCGCAGATTAGAGCCTGCGGTGCCTTGAACGCTGCTTCAATGGCAGCACGGCAATAACAACAAGAAATCCCGTCAAAGAGGCTTCTCTATGCGTAAACCAGAACTCGCCGCTGTCATCGCCGAAAAGGCCGATCTGACCAAGGAAAAGGCCAACCAGGTGTTGAATGCCATTCTCGACAGCATCACCGGTGCCCTGGACAAGGACACGGTCACCCTGGTCGGTTTCGGTACCTTTGAAAAACGTCATCGTGGTGCCCGTACTGGCAAGAACCCGCAGACCGGTGAGCCGGTGAAGATCAAGGCCAGCAACACCGTTGCCTTCAAGCCAGGCAAGAACCTGCGCGACAGCGTCAACACGCCCGCCAAACCAGCCAAGAAAAAGTGATCGACTGCTGACCTCCAGTGTCATCAAACGGGCGCCCCAGGGCGCCCGTTGTGCATTTTGGGGGTATGTGTTGCGAACTTGCGTAATTTGTTCAGGAAAAGGATAAACTGCGCGCTTCAGTCATTTTGTATTCGAGGCGCGTTGATGAAGTTTCGCTTTCTTCTCTGGGCCATGGGGCTGTTGATGGCCAGGGCCAGCCGTAATAACCCGGCGTTCCAGCAGCAACTCAAGGACAAGGACCTGGTGTTTCAGATGCAGACGCTGGACGGCAAGGTGGCACGGCACTTCATCGTCAGCGGCGAGCGTATCAGCAGCAAGGGTGGCCGCCATCCCCAGCCGGCTTTCGCCATTGCCTTCAAGGACGCAGCCTACGGCTTTGCGACGATGCAGGCGGGCAACAAGCAGCTGGCGTTCATGCAGGGCATTCAGGACAAGAACATCCAGATCAAGGGCAACCCGGCGCTGGTGATGTGGTTTCAGGGGCTGATGAAGTACCTGAAACCGAAGAAGAAAGGCTGAAATTGCTGGGGGCGCTTCGCGCCCCAATCGCGACGCAAGGCCGCTCCCACAAGGTCCTGCGTACGCCGGTCAATGTGGGGCGTTGAACTGCGAGGCCAGTTCACGCAGCAGGGACTCTGCCTCGAGCACCTTGTTCACCGCGTCCTCGGCCTTGTCCCGGGTGATCCCCAAACGCTCCAGCAGCTCATCAGGGATTGCTTCCTGCGGCCCCGAGCCGATACCGCGCGAGCGCAGCAGGCGGGTCGCCAGGCACACCAGGTTGGGGTACGCCGAGTACTCGCCGTCATACGACGGGTCGTGCTGGAAGCGCAGTGCGGTCGACAGCTCTTCGGGCATGTCCCACAGCTTCATCAGCCAGGCGCCGATCTGTTCGCGGCTGATACCCAGGAGGTGCTGTTCCACGTAGGTGTGGCACAGGTGCGGGTTGACCTCCAGGTGGCGGCAGATCAGCGAGAAGTGCGGCGGGAATACATGCGCCAGCAACAGGTAGCCGAAGTTGTGCAGCAGCCCTGCCAGATAGGCCAGACCGCCCTCTGGGCGTTCGGCGCGCGGCATGGCGCGGCTCAGGCCTTCGATGATGGCAGCGGTATAGATCGACTGCTGCCAGTACGGTGTGGCTTGCTGTGGATGGTCTTTAGGCAAGCTCAAGGTCTTGCCCAGCGCCAGGCCCAGAGCCAGGTTGATCACCAGGTCGAAGCCCAGCACGCGGACGATGGCATCTTCCACCGAGCGGATCTTGCCAGGTGAGGCGTAGTAGGGCGAAGCGGCCCAGCTGACCACCTGGGCGGCCAGGGCCGGGTCGGTTTCTACTACGCCAGTGATATCGTCGATGCTGGCGTTGGGGTCGACCCGCAGCTTGATGATTTTCTGCGCCGTGTCGGCCAGTGGCGGGATCTCGATGGTTTCTTCCAGACGCTTCTGGATGCGCCGGGCCGTGAAGGCCTGGACCGCCAGTGTGATTTCCTTGGGGTCGTCATCCGGACGATCGAGGTTGGGGCGGATGTCGCGCACGGGCTGGCCGAAACTGCCAGCGCTGGCCTTGGCGAGCATGCGCTTGAAATCATCACGGTGAACCTTGAGCAGCAAGCCGGCTTCGCCAGACTGGATGTGCAGGTGTTCGGCCTCAAGCAACTTGCCTTCATACAGGCAGGGCGAGCTGGTGAGGGCCGGAATGGCCGGCAACGCTTTGAGCTGGTGCTTGTCGAGCATCTGCTTGAGGCGTGGCAACGGCACGGCCTTGAGCTTGCGGCCGGTCAGCTCTTCGAGACGGTTGAGGTCCAGCAGCTTGCTCTGCGGGAACAGCACCAGCAGAGCGCCGATCTCGTCATCGAGCAGGACCGCCTGTACTCGGGACGCGGCTGGCAGCTCTGGGTGTTCCGCCACTTCTTCAAAGGCGACGTGAAGTTTTTCGAGCAACAGCCGGATGACAGACGGTGCGTGTGGGGTTGCGGTGTCCAGGGCAACTTCAGTCATGGTCTGTATCCACAGGTTCTTGTAAACGCGAAGTATAACCAGCCTGTTGGCAAAGCTGGATCCATTCTGGGACAGGCGTCACACCTGTCCATATTGCTGGCCATGCCGCAGCCAGCGGTCGAGTAGCGGGCTGACATGATCCGGCCAGCGCGCCAGCAACGCCTGGGCAGCATCACGCACCGCAGGCAGCAGGTCGGCGTCACGCATCAGGTCGGCGACCTTGAACTGCAGCAGACCGGTCTGGCGGGTGCCGAGCATTTCGCCGGGGCCGCGCAGTTCGAGGTCTTTCTCGGCAATGATGAAGCCATCGTTGGTTTCCCGCATGATCCCCAGGCGCTCGCGGCCGATCTGCGACAGCGGCGGGTGATACAGCAAGACGCAGTGGCTCACCGCGCTGCCCCGGCCAACCCGGCCACGCAGCTGGTGCAATTGTGCCAGGCCCAGGCGCTCAGGGTTCTCGATGATCATCAAGCTGGCGTTGGGCACGTCCACGCCAACCTCGATCACCGTGGTGGCAACCAGCAGTTGCAGGTTGCCTTGCTTGAACTCGGCCATGACCTCGGCCTTTTCTGCAGGCTTCATGCGCCCGTGGATCAGGCCCACGCGCAATTCGCCGAGTGCGCTGCCAAGTTCTTCGAAGGTGCTCTCGGCCGCCTGGCAGGTCAGCTCTTCGGATTCTTCGATCAGTGTGCACACCCAGTAGGCCTGGCGCCCTTCGGCACAGGCAGCACGAACCCGCTCGACCACTTCGAAGCGGCGGCTGTCGGCGACCAGCACGGTATTCACCGGCGTGCGGCCGGGTGGCAGCTCATCGAGCACCGAAGTGTCGAGGTCGGCATAGGCGCTCATGGCCAGGGTGCGCGGGATTGGTGTGGCGGTCATGATCAGCTGGTGCGGGCACAGCTCGCCGGCCACGCCTTTCTTGCGCAGGGCCAGGCGCTGCTGCACGCCAAAGCGGTGCTGTTCGTCGATGATCGCCAGAGCCAGGTGTTTGAAGCGGACTTCTTCCTGGAACAGCGCGTGGGTACCGACCACCATCGGCGCGCCGCCGGCGATCTGTTCCAGGGCGCTGGCGCGGGCCTTGCCCTTTAGCTTGCCGGCCAGCCAGGCGACTTCGATGCCCAGCGGCTCCAGCCAGCGCTTGAACGTGATGAAGTGCTGTTCGGCAAGGATCTCGGTAGGTGCCATCAACGCCACCTGGTAGCCGGCCTCCAGGCCCTGCAGTGCGGCAAGGGCGGCGACCACGGTCTTGCCGGCGCCGACATCGCCCTGCACCAGGCGCATCATGGGCTCATGCTGGCTGAGGTCGTAGGCGATTTCATTGGCCACCCGCTGCTGCGCCCCAGTCGGTTTGAAGCCCAGGTTGGCCAGGTATTGCGCCTGCAGGCGCTTGGCCTTGGGCAGTACCGGCGCCCGCAGGCTGCGCAGGCTTTCGCGCAGGCGTTGCTGCGACAGCTGGTGGGTCAGCAGTTCTTCGAAGGCCAGCCGGTGCTGGGCCCAGTGCTGGCCTTCGGCGAGCTCGTCGAGGTCAGCGTCAGAGGGCGGGTTGTGCAGGTAGCGGATGGCATCGTCCAGCGGCGCCAGATGGTAGTCGCGGGCCAGTTCGTCGGGCAGCCAGTCGGGCAGGCTGCGCGGGCCGAGCATGCCCAGGCTTTGCTGGCAGAGCAGGCGCAGGCGCTGTTGGGTGAGGCCTTCGGTGGATGGGTAGATCGGCGTCAGGGTCTGTTCGACCGGTGGCGCCGGCTCGTCGCCATTCAGCGCACGGTATTCCGGGTGGTAGATCTCCAGCCCGGAGGCGCCAGGGCGGGCCTCGCCGTAGCAGCGCAGGTGGGTGCCACGCTTGAGGCCTTCCTTCTGCGCATTGCTGAAATGATAGAAGCGCAAGCTCAGCACGCCGGTGCCGTCGCCCAGGCGCACCACCAGGCTGCGGCGCTTGCCCATGGTTACGTCGGCGCCGCTGACCACACCCTCGATCACTGCGTCCTGGCCAGGGCGCAACTGGCCGATCGGCACCACGCGGGTGCGGTCCTGGTAGCGCAGGGGCAGGTGGAACAGCACGTCCTGGAGGTTCTCCAGGCCGACCTTGGCGAGCTTTTCCGCCATGGCATCACCTACGCCCTTGAGCGCCGTGACCGAGACCTTCGACAGCTCAGTCATGGATCAGGCCGGTTGTTCCACGGGCGGCTTGGCTACCGAGCAGAGTCGGATCGAGTCGGCAAGGATCTCGATGGCCTTCGGCCGCGGGAAGCTGGCGCGCCAGGCAATGGCCACGGTGCGGAACGGAGCTGGCGGGGTAAGCGGACGCACTTCGATGACCCCCGGGGCATAGTGATGGCTGTGCACCGCTGACAGCGGCAGGATCGACACACCCAGCCCGGAAGCGACCATGTGGCGGATGGTTTCCAGCGAGCTGGATTCGACCGTGGTGTGCTTGGCGCCTTCGCCACCCTTGTTCAGCGTCGGGCAGGCTTCCAGCACCTGGTCGCGGAAGCAGTGGCCCTCGCCGAGCAGCAGCAGGCTCTTGTCGTTGAGCATGGCGGTGTCGATGGTCTTCTTGGCCGTCCACGGGTGGTCGGCCGGCATCAACGCACAGAAGGGCTCGTCGTACAGCGGCAGGGTCAGCACATCGGCTTCGTTGAACGGCAGGGCGATGATCACCGCGTCCAGTTCGCCATTGCGCAGCTTCTCGCGCAGCACATGGGTGAAATTCTCCTCGATGTACAGCGGCATCTGCGGGGCAACCCGGTGCAGCTGCGGAATGAGGTGCGGGAACAGGTAGGGGCCGACGGTATAAATGGCGCCGACCTTGAGCGGGGCAGTCAGCTGGTTCTTGCCGGCCTGGGCCAGCTCGCGAATGCCCTGGGCCTGCTCCAGTACCTTCTGCGCCTGGGCAACGATGCTTTCGCCGACAGGAGTCAGGCGCACCGCGCTCTTGCTGCGCTCGAAGATCAGCACGCCAAGCTCGTCCTCAAGCTTCTTCACGCCGACCGACAGGGTCGGCTGGCTGACGTGACAACGCTCGGCAGCGTGGCCGAAGTGCTGTTCCTGGGCGAGCGTGACGATGTAGCGTAATTCTGTGAGGGTCATAACGTGCGTCCATGAAGTTGCGGGCCCAGCATAGCGGCTGCAATCGATAGACGCACGTTATCAGACTTGCCGATTTGTGACAGAAACAAAAGTATCAGCGACGGTCCAGCGAGTAGACGAACGGTGCCACTACTTCGATCGTGCCATTGGTCAGCAACTCCGCTGGCGGCTTGGGTACCGTACCGGCGCGGCGGATCATTTCCATGGTTGCCCGGTCCAGGGCCGCGCTGCCGGAGCCGCCTGCCATGGAATAGGACACCACCTTGCCTTCGGCGTCGACCACGAAGCGCAAGCGGTTGATACCTTGCAGCCCACGACGGCGAGCGTCCTCCGGATAGCGCTTGTACTTCGCCAGGTGGCGCAGCAGGTCGCTCTGCCAGGTTGGCAGCGCCTTGCTGTTGGAAGCGATGCTCGGCGCCGGCGCCGCCGACTTTTGCGGTGGCGTGTTGCTTGGCGGCGTGTCGACCACTTCTTCCTTGGCCGGTGGCTCGTCCTTCGGCGGCTCGGGCTTCTTCTCAGGCTTCGGTGGCTGAGGTTTGGGCTTGGGCTTGGGCGGCTTGGCGATGGCGATCTTCGGTTTCGGCGCCTCGACCAGTTTCGGCATCGGCGGTTCTTCGACCGGTGCCGGTGGCTGTGGGGCGGCTTTCGGTGGTGGCGGCGGCGCGGGCTCGGGCAGCGGTGCCAGTTCGACCATCATGGCTGCCGGGGGCAGCTCGATGGCCTGGGGCACCGACCAGTTGAGCGTCAGCAGCACGGCGACCACGTGCACGCCCAGCACGATCGCCAGGCTGCCACCGTAGCGCGCCACGTTTGAGCGCGGTTTCGTCATTTCTTGGCTGCCGTCTCGAGACCTACCAGACCGACCTTGAGGTAGCCGGCCGCGCGCATGTTGTTCATCACTTCCATCAAATCACCGTAATCCACGCCCTTGTCGGCCTGGAAGAAGATGGTGGTTTCCTTGTCGCCCTTGGTCTTGGCATCGAGCATCGGGCCAAGCTGGTCGGGGGCTGCTACCTGATCGTCGCCGACATACAGCTTCTGGTCGGCCTTGACGCTGACGAACACCGGTTTCTCGGGCCTCGGTGCCGGTTTGGCAGTCGAGGCCGGCAGGTCGACCTTGATGTCGACCGTGGCCAGCGGGGCTGCGACCATGAAGATGATCAGCAGTACCAGCATCACGTCGATGAACGGCGTGACGTTGATTTCGTGGTTCTCGGCGAGGTCATCGCCACCTTCGTTGAGATGCAGGCCCATGGTTTACCCCACTTTCACCATGTGCGGGGCGGCGCGGTCGCTGCCCTGGTGGTCCAGATCACGGCTGACCAGCAGCAGTACCTGGGCGGAGGCGTCGGACACCTGTGCCTTGTAGCCGGCGATGGAGCGGGCGAAGACGTTGTAGATGACCACGGCAGGAATGGCGGCGACCAGGCCCAGGGCGGTGGCCAGCAGGGCCTCGGCGATGCCTGGGGCAACCACGGCCAGGTTGGTGGTCTGGGTCTTGGCGATGCCGATGAAGCTGTTCATGATGCCCCATACGGTACCGAACAGACCTACGAACGGCGCGGTGGAGCCGATAGTGGCGAGCACACCGGTGCCGTTGCTCATGTTGCGGCCGCTGGCATGCACCAGGCGCTCCAGGCGGAAACTCACACGTTCCTTGATGCCTTCCTTCTCGCGGGCATTGGCCGACAGGCGCATTTCTTCAAGGGCATCGTGGACCAGGGTGTGGGCCAGGGTGCCTTCTTTATTGGAAACGTCGCTGGCTTCCTTGAGCGTCGAGGACTTTTTCAACAGGGCGATTTCGCTGCGCAGACGGCGCTTGGCGCCCATCAGCTCGAAGCCCTTGGCGATCCAGATGGTCCAGGTGATGATCGAGGCGATGGCCAGGCCGATCATTACGATTTTGACGACGATGTCGGCATTCTTGTACATGCCCCACGGGGACAGGTCGTGGGCCATGCCCAGCGAGGTGTCTTCAACCAGCTCCTGAACGGCCGGGTCGGCGGCGGCTGGCGCATCGGCCGGGGTGGCGGCCTGGCCTTCTACTGCTGCAGGAGTTACTGGTGCCTGGCCATCTACAGCCGGGGCCGGGGTGGCCGGGGCAGCTGCAGCTGCCGGGGTGGCGGCATTGGCTTCAGGCTCATCGGCCATGGCCATGGGGGCCAGCACCAGGCTGAACATCAGCGCGGCGATGGCGCGCCAGGCGCGCGACGGGGTTGGCGAAGCGGAAGGTTGAGTACGTGTCATGCTGGCCGGACCTGATGAAGAAAAAAGTGAGCGTTCTCCAAGGCCTCGAGATAGGCCGAGAACAGATAGGGGTGCCATTATTGCAAGTAATTCTTGTTAACAAAAGTAATGATCTTGGTTTTTTCACCCAAGGTCTAGCCGCCCATCGTGTAATCCGGCTAGCCTGATCCTTTGATTTAGGGAGTTTTATGATGTCGGACCTTTCTGCGATCATCGTGGGATGCGGTGATGTAGGCGGCCGTCTGGCTCGACAGCTGCTATCCAACGGCTGGCAAGTCAGTGGTTTGCGCCGCTCGACCGGGCAGCTGCCCGAGGGCGTCGCGCCCATTGCTGCAGACCTGTCCGACCCAGCCATTCCACAGGCATGGCCGCAGGGCGCGCCGGACTATCTGGTGTACTGCGTAGCCGCCAGCCAGCATGACGAGGCGGGCTATCAGGCCGCCTATGTCGAAGGTTTTCGCCATGTACTGGCGTGGCTGGCCGAGCGAAGCCAACGCCCGCGGCGGATGCTGTTCGTGTCCAGCAGCAGCGTGTTCGCGCAGAAGGAAGGCGAATGGATCGACGAAACGGCCGCCACCGAGCCTGAAGGCTATTCCGGGAAGGTAATGCTGGAGGCTGAAAATTTGGCGCTGACGAGTGGCATTCCGGCCAGTGTGATTCGTCTGACCGGCATCTACGGCCCCGGCCGCGAGTGGTTGCTGAGCCAGGTACGGCAAGGCTACCGGGTGGCCGAGGAGCCGCCGCTGTATGGCAACCGGATTCATGCCGAGGATGCTGCAAGCCTGATGGCCTTTCTTCTGCAGGCCGATGCCGGTGGCGTGGCGCTGGACGATTGCTACATCGGCGTCGATGACGACCCCGCGCCGCTGGCCGATGTGGTGGCGTGGCTGCGGGAGTACATGGGCGTTACCGAGTGGTCTGATGAACAGCGGGTGCGCCGTACCGGCAGCAAGCGTTGCAGCAATGCCCGGGTGCGGGCGTTGGGCTGGGCGCCGGAGTATCCCAGCTACAAGGAAGGCTATGCGGCGATTCTGGCGGGCAAGAACAGCTTCAGCTGACTGAGACGGTACTCATTGTAGGAGCGGCCTTGCGTCGCGAAAGGGGCGCGAAGCGGCCCCGGAATTTCAGCTTCGCTGCATAGATCGCCGGGGCTGCTTCGCAGCCCTTTCGCGACGCAAGGCCGCTCCCACAGGGTGCCGTGATTGGTTTGAGGGCGTGGTTCAGTCGCGCTCCAGCACCCACTGTTGAGTACCCGCAGCCAACTGCGGAACCTCATCCGGCTGGGCCGTGTTCACCGCCTGGAAGATCGCCAGCTTGTCGCCATCACGCTTGAAGATGAACGGCGCGCCGCGCTGGTTGCGCTCCAGCCACAGGCTGTCATTGTTGCCGCCCATGCTGGCGCAGTCACCGGCCAGGCACAGGGCGAAGCGGTCCGGGCCTGGCAGGCCGGTGATGTTGCCGGTATCGCTGAAGCGTACGGTGGCGCCTTTGCCCTGGCCTTCGATGATCTTCCAGTCGCCACCGAGGTAAGCCTGGTACAGCGCTTTCTCGAAGCTGCCGCCCAGTGGCGCATTGCCGGGTTGGCTGGTGCGCACGAAGGTCTGCTCCGCGCCGCTTTGATCGGTGGCTTTGAGTTCATCGCCATCGAGTTCGAGCTGTTCGGTCTGGCCGCCCTGGAAGCTGGCCTGCCATTGTTTTTCGTTGGTGCTCAGCTGGCCGTCGGCCGCTTCGAAGCCATTGCTGAAACTGGCCCGCTGGCTGGTGACATCGAGCTTCCACTCGAATACCGGACCGTGCTCGTTCAAGGCCTGGCGCAGGCTGCCACCTTTGCTGGCAGCCTTGATGGCGGCCTGGTTGATCCAGGTGCCGTTGAGATCTTCAGGTTTGTGGCTGGCGCAGCCGCTCAGAAGCAGGGCTGCCAGCGCGAGGGGCAGTGCTTGACGCATGACGGGATAACCTTGCAGAGGGAGGGTGACGGGCAGGGCGCCCGTCACCAGGGGCATCATTCGATGACCAGGATGGCGTCCATTTCGACCTGGGCGCCTTTGGGCAGCGCGGCAACGCCGATGGCAGCGCGGGCCGGGTAGGGCTGTTCGAAGTAGCGGCCCATCACCTCGTTGACCTTGGCGAAGTGGCTCAGGTCGGTGAGGAAGATGTTCAGCTTGACGATGTCCTTGAACGAGCCGCCAGCGGCTTCAGCCACGGCCTTGAGGTTCTCGAACACCTGCACGGTCTGGGCTTCGAAGCCTTCGACCAGCTCCATGGTCTTCGGGTCCAGCGGGATCTGGCCCGACATGTATACGGTGTTGCCGGCCTTGATCGCCTGCGAGTAGGTGCCGATAGCGGCAGGGGCCTTGTCGCTGTTGATTACGGTCTTGCTCATGATGACTCCTTGCGGTTGGCGGACTACGTACGCATGCGGGTGATGCGGACCACGCCGGTCAAGGTACGCAGCTTCTTGATCACACGCGCCAGGTGCACACGATCATGCACGCTGACCACCAGTTGGACCACGCTGATACGGCCGTCGCGTTCGTCCATGCTGATCTTCTCGATGTTGCCGTCGGCAGCGTTCACGCTGCTGGCCAGCAGGGCGATCAGGCCGCGCTGGTGTTCAAGCTCCACACGCAGCTCGACGTTGAATTCGCCAGCGATGTCCTTGGCCCAGGAGAGCTGTACGCACTTC
Source organism: Pseudomonas sp. NPDC089996 (assembly GCF_044748405.1). Classification (NCBI taxonomy): domain Bacteria; kingdom Pseudomonadati; phylum Pseudomonadota; class Gammaproteobacteria; order Pseudomonadales; family Pseudomonadaceae; genus Pseudomonas; species Pseudomonas sp. NPDC089996. The sequence continues at coordinate 217,787 of NZ_JBIVGA010000001.1, forward strand.
TCCGGGTTGTGGCGGATTTCGCTGATGTTGCGGCAGTTTTCCAGGTGCACGACCATGCCTTTGCCCGCCGACAGGTGCCCCACGATCGGGTCGCCCGGGATCGGTGTGCAGCATTTGGCGTAGCTCAGCACCAGGCCTTCGGTACCGCGGATCGCCAGCGGGCCTTCCGGCGCCGGCAGTTGTTCGCCCTCGGCCGACAGAAGGCGGCGGGCAACCACGTAGGCCATGCGGTTACCCAGGCCGATATCTTCGAGCAGGTCTTCGATCAGTTCCAGGCGGTACTCGGCGAGAATCGCCTGAATACGCTCCTGGGGAATCTTCTCCAGGCTGCTGTCGAAACCGGTCAGGACCTTGTTCAACAGGCGTTCGCCGAGGCTGATCGACTCGGAGCGGCGCTGCTGCTTGAGAGCGTGGCGAATATGTGTGCGCGCCTTGCCGGTGACCACGAAATTGAGCCAGGCCGGGTTCGGCCTTGCGCCCGGGGCGCTGACGATCTCCACCGTCGAACCGCTCTGCAGCGGCTCGGACAGCGGCGCCAGGCGGCGGTTGATACGGCAGGCGATGCAGCTGTTGCCGACGTCGGTGTGCACCGCGTAGGCGAAGTCGACGGCGGTGGAGCCTTTGGGCAGCTCCATGATCCGGCCTTTGGGCGTGAACACGTAGACCTCGTCCGGGAACAGGTCGATCTTCACGCTTTCGATGAATTCCAGCGAGTTGCCGGCGCGCTGCTGCAGTTCGAGGATACCCTTGACCCACTGACGCGCCCGGGCATGGCTGCCCTTGGGTTGCTCGTCCTCGTTGGACTTGTACAGCCAGTGCGCGGCGATGCCATTGTTGGCCATCTCTTCCATCTCGCGAGTGCGGATCTGGATTTCGATGGGCACGCCGTGCATGCCGAACAGCGTGGTGTGCAACGACTGATAGCCGTTGGCCTTGGGGATCGCGATGTAGTCCTTGAAGCGGCCGGGCAGCGGCTTGTACAGGTTGTGTACGGCGCCGAGCACGCGGTAGCAGGTGTCTACCTTGTCGACGATGATGCGGAAGGCGTACACGTCCATGATCTCGTTGAAGGCGCGGCGCTTGCCACGCATCTTCTTGTAGATGCCATAGAGGTGTTTCTGCCGGCCGCTGACCTCGCCCTCGATGCCGTCTGCGGCCAGGCAATTGGCCAGCGAGTGCTCGATCTTGGCGACGATCTCTTTACGGTTGCCGCGCGCGCTCTTCACCGCCCGGTGGATCAGTGACGAACGCATCGGGTGCATCGCCTTGAAGCCGAGATCCTCGAATTCCACGCGCACGGTATGCATGCCCAGCCTGTTGGCGATGGGGGCGTAGATTTCGAGGGTTTCCTTGGCGATGCGCCGGCGTTTTTCGCCAGACAGCACTTCAAGGGTGCGCATGTTGTGCAGGCGGTCGGCCAGCTTGACCAGGATCACGCGGATATCGCGGGCCATGGCCATGGCCATCTTCTGGAAGTTCTCGGCCTGCGCCTCGGCCTTGGTCTCGAAGTTCATCTGGGTCAGCTTGCTGACCCCATCGACCAGCTCGGCCACGGTCTCGCCAAACTGCTGGCAGAGGGCTTCCTTGGCGATGCCGGTGTCTTCGATCACGTCGTGCAGCATGGCTGCCATCAGGCTCTGATGGTCCATGTGCATGTCGGCGAGGATGCTGGCCACTGCCAGCGGGTGGGTCACGTAGGGCTCGCCGCTGCGGCGGCGCTGCCCGTCGTGTGCCTGTTCGGCGTAGAAGTAGGCGCGCCGAACCAGGTTGACCTGTTCGGGGCCCAGGTAGGTCGACAGCCGTTCGGCTAAGGCTTCTATGCCCGGCATGGTTTCACCTCTTGCCGAGGAAGAGGGCCTTGTGCCGCGCGACGTCGACAGGGCATCGATCAGACAGCCTCGTTGGACTCGTCCTCGAACGCGGCGAAGACCGGATCCTCGGTGACGATCTCTTCGGCGGCGATGAATTCATTGGTGACGATGCCTTCGGCGATTTCACGCAGGGCAACGACGGTAGGCTTGTCGTTTTCCCACGCTACACGTGGCTCTTTGCCGCCGGTAGCCAGCTGACGGGCGCGCTTGGTCGAGAGCATGACCAGCTCAAAACGGTTATCCACGTGTTCCAGGCAGTCTTCAACAGTTACGCGGGCCATGGTCTTCCTCAGTAGCAAATGCGGTAGGCGTGCAGCCCAATATGGGCAGGCGGACTCGATAGTTTAAAAAATCACCAGCCAATAGGGAAGCGCTGTTTTGTCGGGTGGTCACCTTCGAGCCCTGTGTCTGCTTCTTCGCGGGCACGCCCGCTCCCACAGGAGTGATGTATTTCCCACCAGCGCCGCGCACCCTGTGGGAGCGGGCTTGCCCGCGAAAGGGCCGGAACAGACAGCCTCAATATATGCCCCTGACGATAACCTCAGAGCATCGCATCCCGCAACCGCGGCGTCAGTTCCTCGAACAAGGTCTGCACCGAACGCAATGCCCGGCAATCCGGCCGGGTCAGCAACCACAACTGGGTGTCGCATCCGGGCAACGGCCCGCTCAGCGCATCCACCCCCGGCAAGGCATCGACCATATAGTCAGGCAACGCCGCCACGCCCAGGCCGGTGCTCACCAGCTGGGCAATGGTCGACATGCCACTGCACTGGTAACGCGGGCTCAGCCCCGGGTACTGCTGGTTGCGCCAGACCACGGTGGGGTGGTCCTGCATCGAGTCGTCCGGGGCGATCCACGGCACGCTGCTGGCCGACTCGCTCAAGCGTTCGCGCCACTGCGGCTGACCGCAAATCACATAAGAAGTGGAGCCCAGGCAACGCCCCACAAGATGCTCTGGCGGCGTATTGGTAAGGCGCAGGGCGATGTCGGCATCGCGCCGACTGAGGTTGGCGAACGTGTTGGAAGTTCCCATCTCCAGCGACAATGCCGGGTAGTTGGGCATGAACTCGGCCAGCGCGGGCAGCAACAGGCTGTGCATCACCGCCTCGGTGCAGGTCAGGCGCACGGTGCCGCTGACCACCTGCTCACCGCTGGTCATCGCAATGCGCGCAGCGTCCAGCGCCTGCTCGGCACGTTCGGCCTGCTCAGCCAAGGCCTGGGCCGTGTCGGTCGGCAGGTAGCCTTTGCGGCTTTTCACGAACAGCGCGGTGCCGAGCGCCGACTCCAGTCGGCGAATCGAGCGGAACACGGTCGAAACGTCGACCTTGAGCAGTTCGGCGGCCTTGGCCAGTGAGCGCCCGCGTTCCAGTGCCAGGACCAGGGAGAGGTCGGCGTGGGTAATCTGATATTGCATGGGTGCACGCTCTGCTTGCCGAATTGCCAATGTCTGTTGCGTCGGGGCCATTTTATAGTGAAACGGCCCCCGGGAATCAATGCGCCCGGTCGGGTAACCAATCCCCACGATGGGAAAGTGAAAAGAACAACAGCTGCAACCATCGTCGCCCGTGAGGCGCCAGCCGTATCCCTCCACATCGCCGCAGCAAATCATAGGATGTAAGCCATGACGTCGGTCACCCCGTGCGCCAGTACTTCCAGCGAGATGAATGACTTCCTTCAGGCCCATCCGGATACGCAGTACGTCGACCTGCTGATTTCCGACATGAACGGCGTGGTACGCGGCAAGCGCATCGAGCGCGCCAGCCTGCACAAGGTGTACGAGAAAGGTATCAACCTGCCAGCCTCGTTGTTCGCCCTCGACATCAATGGCTCGACCGTGGAAAGCACTGGCCTGGGCCTGGACATCGGCGACGCCGACCGCATCTGCTACCCGATTGCCGGCACGCTGTGCGACGAGCCGTGGCAGAAGCGCCCGACCGCACAGCTGCTGATGACCATGCATGAACTGGACGGCGAGCCGTTCTTCGCCGACCCGCGCGAAGTGCTGCGCCAGGTGGTGAGCAAGTTCGACGCCATGGGCCTGGATATCTGCGCCGCGTTCGAGCTGGAGTTCTACCTGATCGATCAGGACAACCTCAACGGCCGCCCGCAACCGCCACGCTCGCCAATCTCGGGCAAGCGCCCGCAGTCGACCCAGGTGTACCTGATCGACGACCTCGACGAATACGCCGACTGCCTGCAGGACATGCTCGAAGCGGCGAAGGAGCAGGGCCTGCCGGCCGATGCCATCGTCAAGGAAAGCGCCCCCGCGCAGTTCGAAGTCAACCTGCACCACGTCGCCGACCCGCTGAAGGCCTGCGACTACGCGATCCTGCTCAAGCGCCTGATCAAGAACGTCGCCTACGACCATGAGATGGACACCACGTTCATGGCCAAGCCCTACCCGGGGCAGGCGGGCAACGGCCTGCACGTGCACATCTCGCTGCTGGACAAGAAGACCGGCAAGAACATCTTCGCCCATGAAGACCCGCTGCAAAGCGACGCCTTGCGCCACGCCGTTGGCGGTGTGCTGGAGACCATGCCGGCGTCGATGGCCTTCCTGTGCCCGAACATCAATTCCTACCGCCGCTTCGGTGCGCAGTTCTACGTGCCGAACGCGCCGAGCTGGGGCGTGGACAACCGCACTGTAGCCGTGCGCGTACCGACCGACAGCAGCGAAAACGTGCGCATCGAGCACCGCGTGGCCGGTGCCGATGCCAACCCGTACCTGATGCTGGCAGCGATCCTGGCCGGCATCCACCACGGATTGACCAGCAAGATCGAGCCGGGTGCACCGATCGAAGGCAACTCCTACGAGCAGCTGGAGCAAAGCCTGCCTAACAACCTGCGCGACGCCCTGCGCGCGCTGGATGACAGCGAAGTCCTCAACCAATACATCAGCCCGGACTACATCGATATCTTCGTGGCCTGCAAGGAAAGTGAGCTGGCCGAGTTCGAAGTTTCGATTTCCGACCTCGAGTACAACTGGTACCTGCACACGGTGTAAGCCCATGAGCGCAATTGCGGTCCCCTTGATCGGCATCAGCGCCTGCCGCCAGCAGGTGGGGAAGAACTCGTCGCACACGGTGGGCGACAAGTATGTGGAGGCCGCCGGCTTCGCCGGATTGCCACTGATCCTGCCGGCCCGCGACGGCGGCAGCGACACGCAGGCGCTGCTGGCCCAGCTTGATGGCATTGTTTTTACCGGCTCGCCTTCAAATATCGAGCCGCATCATTACAATGGCGCCGCCAGCGCCGATGGCACCCGCCACGACCTTGCCCGTGACCGGCTGACCTTGCCGCTGCTGCAGGCGGCGATTGACGCTGGCGTGCCGGTGTTCTGTATTTGCCGCGGTTTCCAGGAGCTGAACGTGGCCCTGGGCGGCAGCCTTCACCAGCGTGTGCAGGAACTGCCTGGCTACATGGATCATCGTGAACCCGAAGATGCACCCCTGGAGGTGCAATATGGCCCTCGTCATCCTGTCAGCATTGCGCCTGGCGGGTTGTTCGAGCGCCTGGGCCTGGCTGCGCAGTTCGAGGTCAACTCGTTGCACAGTCAGGGCATCGACCGCCTGGCTCCTGGCCTGCGGATCGAGGCACGGGCCCCCGATGGCCTGATCGAAGCGGTGTCGATGCCTGACGCGCCGGGCTTCGTGCTTGGTGTGCAGTGGCACCCGGAATGGCGTTTCGCCGAAAACCCGGTCTCAAGGCGCCTTTTCCAGGCGTTCCGCGAGGCCTGCATTGCCCATGCTGCACGAGAGGCCTGACAGCACGTCAGGCAAAGTCCGGGATGACTCACCCCCGTCAGCGCGCTTTCAATGAGTGGAAGCAGGCCTTGGGAACAGGGCCTGTGAAAACAATTCCAATAGTTACGGCAAAAACTCATGAGCAATTACACAGAAGCCGGCCGCGCACCCGATGTGGCCGACTCGGGCAGCACTCAGCGCAGCAAAGGCCTGGCCAAGGGCCGTCTTGGCCTGCTGGCCAGCGTGGTGCTGGGCATTTCCACCATCGCCCCGGTCTACACCCTGACCGGCGCCCTTGGCCCGACCGTACGTGAGGTCGGTGCTCATCTTCCCGCCGTGTTCATCGTCGGTTTCCTGCCGATGCTGCTGGTTGCCCTGGGCTATCGCGAGCTGAACTCGGCCGAGCCGGACAGCGGCACGTCGTTTACCTGGTCGGCCCGCGCATTTGGCCCGATGATCGGCTGGATCGGTGGCTGGGGGCTGGTTGTGGCCACGACCATCGTGTTGTCCAACCTGGCGGGCGTTGCCGTCGACTTCTTCTATCTGTTTCTTGGCCAGATCACCGGCCACCATGAGCTGGCGGCGCTGGCTGACAACCTGCTGATCAACATCACCACCTGTTGCGTGTTCATCGCCATGGCGGTGTGGATCTGCTGCCGCGGCATGGCCACCACCATGACCGTGCAGTACGGGCTGGTGGCGCTGCAGCTGATGGTACTGCTCGGGTTTGCCTTCGCGGCCTTCGGCGGCACCACCGCGCCGCCGCCGTTGGCGTTCGATTTCGCCTGGTTCAACCCGTTCGGCGTCGAATCGTTCTCGGCCTTTGCCGCCGGGCTGTCACTGTCGATCTTCATTTTCTGGGGCTGGGACGTGTGCCTGACCGTCAGCGAAGAGTCGATTGGCAGCGATGAAGTGCCAGGCAAGGCGGCCACCTGGACCGTACTGCTGATCCTCGGCCTGTACCTGGTTACCGCCATCGCCACCCTGCAGTTTGCCGGCATCAGCGAGCAAGGCCTGGGCCTGAACAACCCGCGCATCCAGGAAAACGTGTTCGCTCACCTGGCCGGGCCGGTGATGGGGCCGCTGGCGATCCTGATGTCGATTGCGGTGCTGGCCAGCACTGCCGCGTCGTTGCAGTCGACCTTCGTGTCGCCGGCGCGCACGCTGTTGGCCATGGGTTACTACGGCGCGGTGCCGCAGAAGTTCGCCAGCGTCTGCCCGCGTTCGCAGACCCCGCGCTACGCGACCATCTGCGCAGGCGTGGCGGCAGGGCTGTTCTACGTGACCATGCGTACCCTGAGCGAGAACGTGCTGGCTGACACCATCACCGCGCTGGGCATGATGATCTGCTTCTACTATTCGCTGACGGCGTTCGCCTGCGTCTGGTACTTCCGTGACAGCCTGTTCGGCAGCCTGCGCCACTTCTTCATGCGCGGCCTGTGCCCGCTGGTGGGTGGGGTGATCCTGTCGGTGATCTTCGTGCGCACGGCCATCGACAGCGCCTCGCCGGACTTCGGCAGCGGTTCGCACGTGGGAGGGCTGGGCCTGGTGTTCGTGATTGCGGCGATCATCTCGGCACTGGGGATTGTGCTGATGATGATTTCGCGGATGCGTGCGCCGGCTTACTTCCTTGGGGCGACCTTGCGTCAGCAGGCTACCCTGCCACTGCAGGAATAATGTTGGGGGCGCTTTGCGCCCCTTTCGCGACACAAGGCCGCTCCTACAAGAGGCCGCGTCAATATGGACTGATGCGATCTCCTGTAGGAGCGGCCTTGTGTCGCGAAAGGGCTGCAAAGCAGCCCCCTTGGCCTATCAGGCGAGCAGTTCTTTCAGCAGTTTGCTGTAGCGCTGCTGCTGTTTCTTCAGCAACAACCGGTTAGCCACGAACACCGCCTTCAACTCCTCCAGGGCCACGCCGAAGTCGTCATTGATGATGACGTACTCGTACTCGTCGTAGTGCACCATCTCGCTGACCGCTTCTTTCATGCGCCCGGCGATGATCGCCTCGCTGTCCTGGCCACGGCCGTCCAGACGCTCGCGCAAGGCCTGCTGGCTCGGCGGCAGGATGAACACCGAGCGTGCCTCTGGCATCAGCTTGCGCACTTGCTGTGCGCCTTGCCAGTCGATCTCAAGGATCAGGTCGTTGCCCCGGTCCAGCACCTCTTGCAGCGCGCTGCGCGAAGTCCCGTAGAAATTGCCGAACACTTCGGCGTGCTCGAGAAAGTCACCCTTGGCGATCAGCCCCTTGAAATCGTCATGGCTGACGAAGTGGTAGTTCACGCCGTGCTGCTCGCCCGGGCGCATGGCGCGGGTGGTGTGCGAGACCGAGACGCTGACGCGCGGGTCGGCCTTGATCAGGGCGGTGACCAGGCTGGTCTTGCCGGCGCCGGAGGGGGCCGAAACGATATAGAGGGTGCCGCTGCTTTGATTCATGGTCGGGGTGGCCTTACTCGATGTTCTGTACTTGTTCACGCATCTGTTCGATCAGCACCTTGAGGTTGACCGCCGCTTGCGTGCTGCGTGGGTCGAAGGCCTTGGAGCCCAGGGTGTTGGCTTCGCGGTTCAGTTCCTGCATCAGGAAATCCAGGCGCCGACCGGCGGCACCGCCGGACTTGAGCACACGGCGCACTTCGTTGACGTGGGTGCTGAGGCGGTCGAGCTCTTCGGCAACGTCGCTTTTCTGCGCCAACAGCACCATCTCCTGCTCCAGGCGCTGCGGGTCGAGCTCGGCCTTGAGATCGCCAAAGCGGTCGATGATCTTCTGCCGCTGGGCAGCGAGCATCTGCGGCACCAGGGCGCGCAGGGTGGTGACCTCTGTGGTCATGTTATCCAAGCGCTCATTGATCAGCCGGGCCAGCTCCTGGCCTTCACGCAGGCGACCGGCCTTGAGCTCGGCCAGGGCTTCGTCGAACAGCGCCACGGCTTCAGCGTTCAGGGCCTGGGGGTCAGTGGCATCGGCCACCAGCACGCCCGGCCAGGACAGCACTTCCAGCGGGTTGAGCGCGGCTGGCTGCTTGATCAGGCCGGCCACCTCTTCGGCGGCGGCAACCAGCTGTGCGGCGCGCTCGCGGTCGACCTTGAGCGGCTTGCCGTTGCTGTCTTCGTGCAGGCGCAGGGTGCATTCGACCTTGCCCCGCGACAGCCCCTGGCGCAGGCCTTCGCGCACCGCGCCTTCGAGGTCGCGCAGGGCGTCTGGCAGGCGCAGGTGGGGTTCAAGGTAACGGTGGTTGACCGAGCGCAATTCCCAGACCAGGGTGCCTTGGCTGCCTGCGCGCTCGACACGAGCAAAAGCGGTCATGCTGTGCACCATGGGAAGTACCTCGCGTAAAAGGATTGAAGGCGGGGGATTGTAGCGCAGTGCGCACGTGGCGCCCAATCTGCCCATGTTACAGAGCGCGTGCCGGTGAGTGGGAAAAGGCGACAGGCTGCCGGGAGCGCGACAATAGGCATGTCCTCTGCGGGCGACGGGCTCTATAATGGCGGGCAGATTCAAAGTCCCAGTACAGGTATCCCAGATGAAACGTCCAAGTGGTCGCGCCGCCGATCAGCTCCGCTCGATCCGCATCACCCGCAACTACACCAAGCACGCCGAAGGGTCGGTACTGGTCGAGTTCGGTGACACCAAGGTCATCTGCACGGTCAGCGTCGAAAACGGCGTGCCGCGCTTCCTCAAAGGCCAGGGCCAAGGCTGGCTGACTGCCGAATACGGCATGCTGCCGCGCTCCACCGGCGAGCGTAACCAGCGCGAAGCCAGCCGCGGCAAGCAGGGTGGCCGCACCCTGGAAATCCAGCGCCTGATCGGCCGTTCGCTGCGCGCCGCGCTGGACATGAGCAAGCTCGGTGACATCACCCTGTACATCGACTGCGACGTGATCCAGGCCGATGGCGGCACCCGTACCGCTTCGATCACTGGCGCCATGGTCGCCCTGTGCGACGCCCTGGCGGTGATCAAGAAGCGCGGTGGGCTGAAGGCCGGCAACCCGCTCAAGCACATGATCGCAGCCGTGTCGGTGGGTATGTACCAGGGCGAAGCGGTACTCGACCTGGATTACCTGGAAGACTCCGCTGCGGAAACCGACCTCAATGTGGTCATGACCAGCGCCGGTGGTTTCATCGAAGTGCAGGGCACCGCCGAAGGTGCGCCGTTCCAGCCTGAAGACTTCAACGCCATGTTGGCGCTGGCGCAAAAGGGCATGAGCGAGATCTTCGAATTGCAGAACGCCGCTCTGGCCGACTGATAGATAGATAGCAATTAGGGCCGCTTTGCGGCCCTTTCGCGACACAAGGCCGCTCCTACAGGTAATCGCATTGGCCCATATGGATGCGATCTCTTGTAGGAGCGGCCTTGTGTCGCGAAAGGGGCGCGACGCGGCCCCAATGCTTTTAGATGGTCAACGTCCAGTCATAGTCGACGATCAACGGCGCATGCTGGGAGAAGCGCGGCTGACGCGGCAGGCGGGCATTGCGCACGAAGCGGCGCAGGCCCGGGGTAAGGATCTGGTAGTCGAACCGGTAGCCCAGGTTGAGCATCTCGGCCTGTTCGTTGTCCGGCCACCAGCTGTACTGGTCACCTTCACGGCTGACTTCGCGCAGGGCATCGACATAGCCCATGTCGCCGGTAATCGCGTCCATCCACGCCCGCTCTGGTGGCAGGAAGCCCGGCGACTGCTGGCTGTCACGCCAGTTCTTGATGTCGAGCTTCTGCTGTGCCACGTAGAACGAGCCGCAGTAGATGTATTCGCGACGCTTGCGACGCTGCTTGTCCAGGTACTTGGCGAAGTCGTCCATCAACTTGAACTTCTGGTTCAAGTCTTCGTCGCCGTTCATGCCCGAAGGCAGCAGCAGGCTGGCAATACTGACTTTGTCGAAATCTGCTTGCAGATAACGCCCGTAGCGGTCGGCTGTCTCGAAACCCAGGCCGGTGATGACTGCCTTGGGCTGCATGCGCGAGTACAGTGCCACGCCACCGTGGGCGGGTACCTCCGCGTCGCAGGCATAAAGGAAATAGCCATCGAGCTGGAAAGCTGGGTCGTCGAGTTCAAAGGCCGAGGCGCGGGTATCCTGAAGGCAGATGACGTCGGCATTCTGGGCTTGCAGCCAGCTGAGCAATCCACGCTCGGCCGCAGCCTGAATGCCATTAACGTTCACACTGATGATCCGCATAAATGGCCCCAAAAATCTCGTGCGTGTATGATACCCGAGCTCAACCCATTTAGCTAAATCCGTGGTGTCCGGGACCTTACATGCAGCCGTATCAGCGCGACTTCATCCGTTTTGCCATCGATCGCGGCGTGCTGCGCTTCGGTGAATTCACCCTGAAATCGGGGCGTACCAGCCCGTATTTCTTCAATGCCGGCCTGTTCAACACCGGTTCCGCCCTGGCGCAACTGGGCCGTTGCTACGCGGCAGCCATCGTCGACAGCAAGATCCCGTTCGACGTGCTGTTCGGCCCAGCCTACAAGGGTATCCCGCTGGCAGCTGCGACTGCCGTGGCCCTGGCCGAGCAGCATCAGCTCGACGTGCCTTGGTGCTTCAACCGCAAGGAAGCCAAGGATCACGGCGAAGGCGGTAGCCTGGTTGGCGCGCCGCTGGCCGGTGACGTGCTGATCATCGACGATGTGATCACTGCCGGTACCGCGATCCGTGAGGTCATGCAGATCATCAACGCCCAGCAGGCCAAGGCCGCTGGCGTGCTGATCGCGCTGAACCGCGAAGAGCGCGGCAATGGCGAACTGTCGGCGATTCAGGAAGTGGAGCGCGATTTCGGTATCCCGGTGGTCAGCATCGTTTCGTTGACCCAGGTGCTGGAATTCCTGGCGGACGACCCGCAGCTCAAGCAGCATCTTCCGGCTGTGGAAGCCTATCGGGCGCAATACGGGATCTGATCCTGGCCCGGTAACGAAAAAGGCGACCTTCGGTGAAGGTCGCCTTTTTTGTGTTGCCTGTCCCGGCCCTTTCGCGGGCAAGCCCGCTCCCACAGGTTGAGCACCGCCCTCAAGGCTGGTGTTGAATCTGTGGGAGCGGGCTTGCCCGCGAAGAGGCCGGTGCAGGTTATACGTGACGCTTGCGATTGCTGATCAGGGTGCCGACGCCGCTGTCGGTGAAGATCTCCAGCAGTACCGCATTCGGCACACGGCCATCGATGATGTGCGAGGTCGTCACGCCGCCCTGGACCGCATCCAGCGCGCACTTGATCTTCGGCAGCATACCGCCGTAGATGGTGCCGTCGGCGATCAGTTCATTGACCTGCTCGGTGGTCAGGCCGGTCAGGACCTGGCCCTGCTTGTCCATCAGGCCGGCGATGTTGGTCAGCAGCATCAGCTTTTCAGCCTTCAGCGCTTCGGCAACCTTGCCGGCCACCAGGTCGGCATTGATGTTGTACGACTCTCCGTTGGTGCCCACGCCGATCGGCGCGATCACCGGGATGAAGTCGCCTTTCACCAGCATGTTGAGCAGGTCGGTGTTGACGCTGACCACCTCGCCGACGTGACCGATGTCGATGATTTCCGGCTGGGTCATCTCAGGGGTCTGGCGGGACACGGTGAGCTTCTTCGCACGAATCAGCTCGGCGTCCTTGCCGGTCAGGCCGATGGCGCTACCGCCATGGCGGTTGATCAGGTTGACGATGTCTTTGTTGACCTGGCCGCCCAAGACCATCTCCACCACGTCCATGGTCGCGGCGTCGGTGACGCGCATGCCATCGATGAAGTGGCTTTCGATCGACAGGCGCTTGAGCAGGTCGCCGATCTGCGGGCCGCCACCGTGCACGACCACCGGGTTGATGCCCACGGCCTTCATCAGCACGATGTCACGGGCAAAGCCGGTCTTGAGCTCTTCGCTCTCCATCGCGTTGCCGCCGTACTTGATCACCAGGGTCTTGCCGACAAAGCGGCGGATGTAAGGCAGTGCTTCGGACAAAACCTCGGCTACATGGGAAGCGGCATCGCGATCGAGGGTCATGCAGGGCTCCTGTAAGGAACAGATAGTCGGTCAGAACGGCAGTTGCAGCTCAGGGGCAACCCGCAGCAACTGGGCGCGGAAAACATCCTTGATACGTTGCAACTCGGCGGCGCTTTCGGCCTCGAAGCGCAGCACCAGCACCGGTGTGGTGTTGGAAGCGCGGACCAGGCCCCAGCCTTTCGGGTAGTCCACCCGCACACCGTCGATGGTGGTCAGGTTGGCCTCGCCCCAGTCGGCGTCGCGTTGCAGTGCATCAATGATGCTGAATTTACCCTCGTCGGTCACATCAATATTGATTTCCGGCGTGGAAATATCGTTCGGGAAGCCGGCGAACAGGTCTTCGGCGTTCTGCGCGGCCTTGCTGAGGATCTCCAGCAGGCGTGCGGCACTGTAGATGCCGTCGTCGAAACCGTACCAGCGCTCCTTGATGAAGATGTGCCCGCTCATCTCGCCGGCCAGCAGCGAGCCGGTCTGCTTCATCTTCTTCTTGATCAGCGAGTGGCCGGTCTTCCACATCAGGGCACGGCCACCGTGCTGTTCGATCAGTGGGGTCAGGCGGCGGGTGCACTTGACGTCGAAGATGATCTCGGCGCCCGGGTTGCGCTCCAGTACGTCCTGGGCGAACAGCATCAGCAGGCGGTCGGGGTAGACGATGCTGCCGGTGTTGGTCACCACGCCAACGCGGTCACCGTCGCCGTCGAAGGCCAGGCCGATATCGGCACCGGTTTCCTTGACCTTGGTGATCAGGTCTTCGAGGTTCTCCGGCTTGCCTGGGTCCGGGTGGTGGTTGGGGAAGTTGCCGTCCACCTCGCAGAACAGCGGGATGACTTCGCAGCCAAGGGCCTCGATCAGCTGCGGCGCGATCACGCCAGCAGCGCCGTTGCCGCAATCCACCACGACCTTGAGCTTCTTCGCCAACTTCACGTCAGCGACGATCTGCTGGTAGTAGCGGTCGAGGATCTCGACCTTTTGCACACTGCCTTCGCCGCGTGGCACATCGTTGGTCTTCAGACGGGTCAGCAAGGCCTGGATCTGCTCGTTGGCCAGGGTATCGCCAGCGATGACGATCTTGAAGCCGTTATAGTCCGACGGGTTGTGGCTGCCGGTGAGCATCACGCCCGACTTGCCGGCCAGAACGTTGGCCGCGTAGTACAATGCCGGAGTTGGTACCAGGCCGACGTCGCTGACCTGGCAGCCGGCATCGACCAGGCCTTTGATCAGTTGCTCGACCAGCATCGGGCCGGACAAGCGACCATCGCGGCCGACGGAAATCTGCGGTTCGCCCTCTGCGATGGTCTGCGCGCCGATGGCGCGGCCGATCCAGTAGGCGGTTTCGGCGTGCAGGGTCTTGCCGACCACGCCGCGGATGTCATAGGCGCGGAAGATGCTTTCCGGCAGTGCCGGGACCAGGTGGGCCATGTCGTTCATCTCGGGAAACTCCGTTAGTCAAAGGCTTTTCTGGGCAGGCGCAAACTGAACGCTTGGACGGTGGAATCGCCAGAGAGTTCGCCATCCTTGGCCTGAACGGTCGTTGGCTGGCTCAGTGGCTACCGGAATGGCCAAAGCCGCCGGTACCACGCTGGCTCTCGTCGAAGTGCTCGACGATGTCGAAATGCGCTTGTACCACAGGAACCAGGACAAGTTGTGCGATGCGCTCGCCGACGGCGATGGTGAACGGTGTGTTGCCACGGTTCCAGCACGACACCATCAGTTCGCCCTGGTAGTCCGAGTCGATCAGGCCGACCAGGTTGCCGAGCACGATGCCGTGTTTGTGGCCCAGGCCAGAGCGCGGCAGGATCATGGCCGCCAGGCCCGGGTCGCCGATGTAGATCGACAGGCCGGTGGGGATCAGCAGGGTCTGGCCCGGCTCGAGGACAGTGTCCTCTTTCAGCAGGGCGCGCAGGTCGAGGCCGGCGGAACCCGGCGTGGCGTATTGCGGCAGCGGGAATTCGCTGCCCAGGCGTGGGTCGAGGATCTTGGCTTGAAGAGCGTGCATGTAACTTATTGAACCTGATTGAGCCGTTCGGCGATGAAGGCGACCAGTTGCCGGGCGATCTTGCCCTTGCTGGTCTGCGCGAAGAGGGTCTGGTGCTGCTGGCGGTCGATTACCGTAAGGGCGTTTTCCTCGCTGTTGAAGCCGATGCTGGGGTTGGCCACATCATTGGCGACGATCAGGTCGAGGTTCTTGTCCTTGAGCTTGCGCGTGGCGTAATCGAGCAAGTGTTCGGTCTCGGCGGCAAAGCCGACGCTGAACGGGCGGTCGGCACGGCCAGCGAGGGTGGCAAGGATATCGGGATTGCGCACCATCTGCAGCAGCATGCCGTCGCCGGTCGTAGGATCCTTCTTGAGCTTTTGCGGGGCGACTACCTCTGGGCGGTAGTCCGCGACCGCGGCGGAAGCGATGAACAGGTCGCACGGCATGGCCGCTTCACAGGCTGCGAGCATATCCCGCGCGCTGACCACGTCGATGCGCTGCACGCGGTCGGGGGTCGGCAGATGCACAGGCCCCGTCACCAGAGTCACCCGAGCACCGGCTTCGGCGGCCGCTTCGGCCAGGGCGAAGCCCATCTTCCCGGAGCTATGATTGGTGATGTAGCGGACTGGGTCGATGTTTTCCTGGGTTGGGCCGGCGGTGATCAGTACGTGCTTGCCGGTGAGCCCCTGGCGCTTGAAGCTTTCAGCGGCGCACCAAGCCAGATCAGTGGCTTCGAGCATGCGGCCAAGGCCCACGTCGCCGCAGGCCTGGCTGCCGGAGGCCGGGCCGAACACCTGGATGCCACGGCTTTTGAGTAGTTCGAGGTTGGCCTGAGTAGCCGGGTCGCGCCACATCGCCTGATTCATCGCCGGGGCCACGGCGACGGTGGCGTCGGTGGCCAGCACCAGGGTGGTCAGCAGGTCGTCGGCCATGCCTTGGGCCATGCGTGCCATGAGGTCGGCAGTGGCCGGGGCGATCAGCACCAGGTCGGCCCACTTGGCCAGTTCGATGTGGCCCATGGCGGCCTCGGCGGCTGGGTCGAGCAGATCCATGTGCACGGGGTGGCCGGACAGCGCCTGCAGGGTCAGCGGGGTGATGAATTCGGCACCACCACGGGTCATGACGACGCGCACCTGCGCGCCGTGCTCCAGGAGTCGGCGAATCAGCTCGGCGCTTTTGTAGGCGGCAATGCCACCTCCTACGCCGAGAACGATGCGCTTGCGATACAGCCGCTGCATAGGCTTGCCTTTTTCAAGTGAGAGCGGGCGGCGACGTTTGAAAATGCCTGCGGCGGAACGTCGCATGTACGAGGCGAAATAGATTAACACAGGGCCGAAACGGGCCGCAGCAAGGGCAGGGAGCAGGGATGAATATCAGGGAGTGGCCGGCTGAAGAGCGGCCGAGGGAGAAATTGTTGCAGCGTGGGGCAGCTGTGCTGTCGGACGCCGAGCTACTGGCCGTATTGCTGGGCTCGGGGGTTGCAGGGCGCAATGTGCTGGATCTGGCTCGGGGGCTTTTGCTGCGTTTTGGCGGGCTTAGGCAGTTTCTTGAGGCTGACCGCGAGGCCGTGCTTCTCGAGCCAGGATTGGGGCCGGTGAAATATGCGCAGTTGCAGGCGTTGCTGGAGATTGGCAGGCGTTACCTGGAGGAGTCCATCGAGCGCAAACCGGCTCTGGAGAGCCCGGTGTCAGTGCGGCGTTACCTGAAGTCCATGCTGCGTCATGAATCCAGTGAGGTGTTTGGCTGCCTGTTTCTAGATTCCAAGCACCGGCCGCTGGCGTTCGAGATCCTGTTCAGGGGGACGATCGACCGGGCGAGCGTCTACCCGCGCGAAGTGGTGCGTCGGGCGCTGCAGCACAACGCGGCGGCGCTGATCCTGTGCCACAACCATCCCTCGGGCAACAGCGAGCCGAGCCAGGATGATGTGCACCTGACGCTGTCGCTGAAGCGGGGGTTGGGGTTGATCGATGTGCGGGTGCTGGATCACATCATCATTGGCGACGGGGAGCCGCTGTCGATGGTCGAGCAGGGGTGGGTTGTGGCCTGAAAACTTATGTTGCCTGTACCGGCCTCTTCGCGGGTAAACCCGCTCCTACAAAGACCGCGATTACTGTAGGAACGGGCTTGTCCCGCGAAAGGGCCGGTGCAGGTTTAGCGGGTCACCGACACCTTGCTGAAGTCCAGCCGCCCGAACGGGCTCACCTGGTAGCCGTCGACCCCTTGGCGCAACAGCGTCGCCGCCGTCGGGTGCGCCAGCGGCACCCACAGTGCCTGCTGCTGGATCAAGGTCTGCGCCTGCTGGTACAGCCGGCTGCGCACACTCTGGTCGTTGGTGGTGCGCCCGGCACTGATCAGCTGATCCAGGCGGTTGTCGCAGAACCGTGCGAAGTTGGTCCCCGATTGCACCGCCGCGCAGGAAAACTGCGGGCTGAGGAAGTTGTCCGGGTCGCCGTTGTCACCGGCCCATCCCATGAACAGCAGATCATGCTCGCCGGCTTTGGCCCGGCGGATCAACTCGCCCCACTCGATCACACGAATCTCGGCCTTGACGCCGATCTTCGCAAGGTCGGCCTGGAGCATCTGCGCGCCCAGGCTCGGGTTGGGGTTGAGCAGGCTGCCCGACGGTCGAGTCCAGATAGTGGTGCTGAAGCCTTCAGCCAGGCCGGCCTTGGCCAGCAGCTGCTTGGCCTTGGCCAGATCAAACGGGTAACCAGGCAGGCCCTTGGCGTAGCTCCAGGTGTTGGGCGGGTAGGGGCCGTTGGCAGCGGTGGCGGTGCCTTCGAACACGGCCTTGAGGTAGGCCTGCTTGTCGAACGCCAGGTTGATTGCCTGGCGCACTTCAGGCTTGTTCAGCGGTGGATGTTCGCTGTTGATGGCGACGAAGGCCGTCATGAACGCAGGGGTCGTGGCGACCTTGAGGTTACCGTCCTTGCCGGCTTCGGCGATGTCCACAGGCTTGGGCGACAGGGCCACCTGGCATTCGTTGCGCTTGAGTTTCTGCAGGCGCACGTTGGCGTCGGTGGTGATGGCGAAAATCAGCGGGTCGACCGCCGGCTTGCCGTCGAAATAATCCGGGTTGGCGCGGTAACGCACCACAGCGTCCTTCTGGAAGCGTTGGAACACGAACGGGCCGGTGCCGATTGGCTGGCTGTTGAGTTTTTCCGGGCTGCCTGCCTTGAGCAGCTTGTCGGCGTATTCGGCCGAGTAGATCGAGGCGAAGCCCATGCTCAGAGTGGCGAGGAAGGTGGCATCGGCGTGTGCCAGGGTAAAGCGAACGGTGTCGGGCGTCGGGGCATCGATCGCCTTGATCAGGCTGCCCAGTTGCAGCGACTGGGCGTGCGGGTAGCCGCCCGGCGCGGTCTTGTGCCAGGCGTGGGCGGGGTAGAGCATGCGCTGGAAGCTGAACAGCACGTCGTCGGCATTCAGTTCGCGGGTGGGCTTGAAGTACGGCGTGGTGTGGAACTTCACCCCGTCGCGCAGCTTGAAGTCATAGGTCAGGCCATCAGCCGACACCGTCCAGCTCTGCGCCAGGCTCGGCACCACCTTGCCCTGGCCCGCGTCGAACTCGACCAGGCGGTTCATCAGCACGTCGGCCGAGGCATTGGTAGTGGTCAGCGAGTTGTACTGAACCACGTCGAAGCCTTCGGGGCTGGCCTCGGTGCAGACGCTCAGCGGGGCGGCCTGGGCAACGCCTGCAGCGAACAGAGAGGTGAACAATAAGGAAAGGGCGGCAGCACGCATCGTGGCTCCTTGGCTGGTCAGTGGCCCATCTGCCGGCGCAGTCTGGAAACGTCCTACCCTAGTGTGCGTTTTCGGAAATGACCACCTTCTTTTTCAGCCGCTTGGCGACGAGCGGTCGACAGCGCGGCGAGCGAGTCGTTATGCTGCTCGCGCACGATTCGTGGCAGTGGAATACTCATCTTCTGTTGTTGCGGCGTAGTCTTTCTGGTATAAAGCAGCGCTCTTTTCTAGGGGCTCGGCCTGTCGCATCAGCGGATCCGGTCGATAAGACCTCCAGAATCACGGCGCCTGGCGCCAAAGACTGAGAGATTAAGCGGCCAACCCATGCCGGGTTGGGCATGTGGTTTTAGAGGGCTGAGTCATGTCGAGAGTCTGTCAAGTTACTGGTAAGGGTCCAGTAACCGGGAACAACATTTCCCACGCAAACAACAAAACCCGTCGTCGTTTCCTGCCGAACCTGCAGCACCACCGTTTCTGGGTTGAATCCGAGAAGCGTTTCGTGCGTCTGCGCGTATCCGCCAAAGGCATGCGTATCATCGACAAGCGCGGCATCGACGCCGTTCTGGTTGACATCCGTAAAGCTGGCGCCAAGGTTTAAGGGAGAACATCATGCGTGAATTGATCCGTCTGGTTTCGAGTGCCGGTACCGGCCACTTCTACACCACCGACAAGAACAAGCGCACCACTCCGGACAAAATCGAGATCAAGAAATACGATCCGGTTGTTCGCAAGCACGTGGTGTACAAGGAAGCCAAGATCAAGTAATTGATCGGCGACCTGAAAAAAACCCGCATCCGTAAGGACGCGGGTTTTTTTATGCCTGTGCCGGCCTCTTCGCGGGCTTGCCCCGCGAAGAGGCCCTAAAGCCTTACTTCTGCTCGAACATCACATAGATCTTGCGGCACGGCTCCAGCACTTCCCAGGTGCCCTTGAAACCGGCCGGGATGACAAACCGATCACCGGCACGCAGGGTCTTGGCCCCGCCATCCTGGTCGCGCAGCACCGAAACACCCTGCACGATCTCGCAATATTCATGCTCGGTGTAGCTCACCGTCCATTGCCCCACCTCACCTTCCCAGACGCCTGCGGCAAATTGCCCGCATGGGCTGGAATAGTGGTTGTAGACGGCCTGGTCCGGCTCGCCCTTGAGGATTTTTTCCGCCGCCGGGCGGTAGCGTTCGGCCTCGGTGAGAACCTGGGCGAAGTCGATGATGCTGGCGATACTCATGGTGGGGCTCCTGTTGTTGTTTAATAAAATGAACATCAGTAGGTGTTTGGGCCGTTCGTGTCAAATATATTGATACTTTACCCCGCCTGGTTTAGGGTATCGCTTGCCCGTGTGCGCTCGTCGCCCGGCCAGAATTCTGACAACGCCAGTGAGTCCTCAGTGCGGCGTTGCACCTAAACAAGAGGAGGAGTTTCGTATGACCACCCTGACCCGTGCGGACTGGGAACAACGTGCCCAGCAACTGAAGATCGAAGGCCGCGCCTTCATCAACGGCGAATACACCGACGCCGCATCCGGTGAAACATTCGACTGCCTGAGCCCGGTCGACGGACGCTTCCTGGCCAAGGTTGCCAGCTGCGACCTTGCCGATGCCAACCGCGCCGTGGAAAACGCCCGCGCCACCTTCGATTCCGGCGTCTGGTCGCAACTGGCCCCGGCCAAGCGCAAGGCCAAGCTGATCCGCTTCGCCGACCTGCTGCGCAAGAACGTCGAAGAGCTGGCGCTGCTGGAAACCCTGGACATGGGCAAGCCGATCGGCGACTCCTCCAGCATCGACGTGCCGGGCGCGGCGCAAGCCATTCACTGGACCGCCGAAGCCATCGACAAGGTCTACGACGAAGTCGCACCGACCCCGCACGACCAGCTCGGCCTGGTAACCCGTGAGCCGGTAGGTGTGGTCGGTGCCATCGTACCGTGGAACTTCCCCCTGCTGATGGCCTGCTGGAAAATTGCCCCGGCCCTGGCTACCGGCAACTCGCTGGTGCTCAAGCCGTCCGAAAAATCTCCGCTGACTGCCATCCGCATCGCCCAGTTGGCGATCGAAGCCGGCATCCCGGCTGGCGTGCTGAACGTGCTGCCTGGCTACGGCCACACCGTGGGCAAGGCTCTGGCCCTGCACATGGACGTCGACACCCTGGTGTTCACCGGCTCCACCAAGATCGCCAAGCAACTGATGGTCTATGCGGGCGAGTCGAACATGAAGCGCATCTGGCTGGAAGCCGGCGGCAAGAGCCCGAACATCGTCTTCGCCGACGCGCCGGACCTGCAAGCCGCCGCAGAAGCCGCCGCCAGCGCCATTGCCTTCAACCAGGGCGAGGTCTGCACCGCCGGTTCCCGCCTGCTGGTCGAGCGTTCGATCAAGGACAAGTTCCTGCCCATGGTGGTCGAGGCCCTCAAAGGCTGGAAGCCAGGTAATCCACTGGACCCGCAGACCACTGTCGGCGCCCTGGTCGATACCCAGCAGATGAACACCGTGCTGTCGTACATCGACGCCGGCCACAAGGACGGCGCCAAGCTGCTGGCCGGTGGCAAGCGCACCCTGGAGGAGACCGGCGGTACCTACGTCGAGCCGACCATCTTCGACGGCGTGACCAACGCCATGAAGATCGCCCAGGAAGAAATCTTCGGCCCAGTGCTGTCGGTGATCGCCTTCGACACCGCCGAAGAAGCCATTGCCATCGCCAACGACACCCCGTATGGCCTGGCAGCCGGTATCTGGACCTCGGACATTTCCAAGGCCCACAAGACCGCCCGTGCCGTGCGCGCTGGCAGCGTCTGGGTCAACCAGTACGACGGCGGCGACATGACCGCGCCGTTCGGTGGCTTCAAGCAGTCGGGCAACGGCCGTGACAAGTCGCTGCATGCACTGGAGAAGTACACCGAGCTGAAGGCGACCTGGATCAAGCTGTAATCCAGGAGGGCCGCTTTGCGGCCCATTCGCGGGTAAACCCGCTCCCACAGGAATTGCACTGCCTTCGAATGCGGTGCAGTACCTGTGGGAGCGGGTTTACCCGCGAATGGGCCATGGAAAATTCTTGGCCTGGGAGGCTGCAATGCGTTGGGGAACCTACTTTGCCGTGCTGGCATCGG
Source organism: Pseudomonas sp. NPDC089996 (assembly GCF_044748405.1). Taxonomy (NCBI): domain Bacteria; kingdom Pseudomonadati; phylum Pseudomonadota; class Gammaproteobacteria; order Pseudomonadales; family Pseudomonadaceae; genus Pseudomonas; species Pseudomonas sp. NPDC089996. The sequence goes on from NZ_JBIVGA010000001.1 coordinate 239,174, forward strand.
TGCTCAGTGTCGGGCTAGCGCTTGGTGTGAGCATGCCGCTGGTGTCCCTGCGCTTGGAGGCCTGGGGTTACGGTGGGTTCGCCATCGGCGTAATGGCAGCGATGCCGGCACTGGGCGTGCTGCTCGGTGCCAGTCTGGCCAGCCGCCTGGCAGGCTGGGTCGGCGTTCCCTCGGCGATGCGCCTATGCCTGTGGGGCGGGGCGCTGTCGATCGGCCTGGTCGCCTTGCTGCCGAGCTACCCGCTGTGGCTGGCCCTGCGCCTGCTGATCGGCATGTCGCTGACCGTGGTGTTCATCCTCGGTGAAAGCTGGATCAACCAGCTGGTGGTCGAACAATGGCGCGGCCGCCTGGTAGCGCTGTATGGCAGCAGTTACGCCCTGAGCCAGCTGGCCGGGCCGTTGGTGCTGGGCTTTCTTGGATCCGACGATGACTTCGGCTTCTGGGCCGCTACCACGCTGTTGCTGGTGGCGCCGTTGTTGCTGCTCGGGCGGGGTGGTGCACCCAGCACCGAAGCCTGCAGCGTGACCTTCGGTGACCTGTTCGCCTTCTGCCGTCGCTTGCCGGTGATTGCCTGGGCGGTCGCCCTGTTTGCCGCCTTCGAGGCGATGATTCTTACCCTGTTGCCGGTGTACTGCCTGCAGCAGGGCTTCAGCACCGAAATTGCGCTGTTCATGGTCAGCACCGTGGTGGTAGGCGATGCAGTGCTGCAGTTGCCGATCGGTGCATTGGCCGACCATATGTCACGCCAGACGCTGTTCACCGGGTGTGCGGTGACCTTGATGGTTTCCAGCCTGGCGATTCCGTTGCTGCTGCATACGCCAGCAATCTGGCCATTGTGGGTGCTGTTCGGGGCCAGCGCCGGCGGGCTGTTCACCTTGTCGCTGATCTTGATCGGCGAGCGCTACCGCGATGATGCGCTGGTGCGGGCCAATGCCCATGTGGCCCAGCTATGGGGCATAGGTTGCCTGCTTGGGCCGTTGCTGGCCGGGGCGGGGAGCCAGTGGGTCAGCGGCCATGCGCTGCTGTGGCTGATGGCGGCGGGGGCCGCTGGCCTGGTGGTGCTGACCCGGCGGCCCGGGGCCTTTGAGCCCGCGTCTGCCTGACAGATTGTGGGGCCGCTTCGCGGCCCTTTCGCGACACAAGGCCGCTCCTACAAGTGAACGCGATCTCCTGTAGGAGCGGCCTTGTGTCGCGAAAGGGCTGCGTAGCAGCCCCGGCAATTGCTGCTACAACATCTTCTCCAGGCCGACGGCCTTGCTGATCCAGGCGTTGAAGCGCCGCCAGATGCCACCTGGCTCTTTGGTCAGCATGTGCCGCTGGCCATTGTCCTCGGTCGCCCAGACCATGTTGTCACCCACCAGCCTGACCTGATAACTCAACGCCGGCGCCATACCCTGCTCGGCCAGCTCGCGGGTGTATTCGGCAAGCTCCGGGCTGTCCACCAGCACGCCGACCTCGGTGTTCCACAACACTGAGCGGGGGTCGAAGTTGAACGAGCCGATGAAGGTCTTGCGCCGGTCGAACACGATGGCCTTGGTGTGCAGGCTCGAGTCCGAGCTGCCTCGGAAACTCAGGCGCCCCGCACTGGGGTCACCTGGCTGCCGCCGCAATTCGAACAGTTGCACCCCATGCTCGAGCAGCGCGCGGCGATAGGGTGCATAACCACCATGCACCGCTGGCACGTCAGTGGCTTCCAGCGAGTTGGTCAACAATTTCACCGAAGCCCCGGCGTCGGCCCTACCGGTCAGATAGAGCAAGCCCGGCTCGCCCGGTACGAAATAGGCCGACATCAGGATCAGCTCGCGGTGCACGCTGGCCAGGTCGGGTGCCAGTTGCTGGCTCATCAGCAGGTGCGGGTCCGGTTCGTCGTCGGCCAGCACCTTGCTGGGTGCATCCCACAGTGCCTGGGCGTGGGCCCAGATCAGCTCGTTGCGCCATACATCCAGGCGCGGCTGTGACTGATAGGACATCAGCCGGTCATACAGGGCCTTGCGCTGCACCCGCGCCTGGGCCAGGGACACTTCCAGGCGCTGCCGGCTTGCGTGCAGGTCGTCGGCATCCGGCGTGCTCCAGAGGAAGTCGGTGATCGGCCGGCTGAGTACGCTGTTCCAGTACTGGTCGAAGCTGTGCCCCAGTTGCTCGGCGATCGGGCCGACGCCGAGCAGGTCGATGTCGGTGAAGTTGAGGTTGGGCTCGGCATCGAAATACTCGTCCCCCAGGTTGCGCCCACCGACGATGGCCATGCTGTTGTCCACCAGGAACAACTTGTTGTGCATGCGCCGGTGCTGGCGCGACAGGTTGAACAGGCGGCCGACGGCGCGTGTCACGCCAGTGCTGCGCCCCAGGTGCAACGGGTTGAATACCCGGATGCGGATGTTGGGGTGAGCATCGAGGGTGCCCATGATGGTGTCCAGGCCATCGCTGGTAGTGTCGTCGAGCAGGATGCGCACGCGCACGCCGCGGTCGGCTGCCTGCAGCAGTTCGTGCACCAGGGCGCGGGTGCTCAAGCCATCGTGGACGATGTAGTACTGCAGGTCGATGCTCGCCTGGGCGTTGCGAATCAGCTCGGCGCGGGCACGGAAGGCCTCGTTGCTGTTGGGCAGCAGGCGAAAGCCGGAGCGGCCTTCGTAGGGTGCGGCCTGGCGCAGCACCGAGCGGCCGAACGCCGACTCGCTGGCGGGCAGCGCCTGGCTGGTTTCGCGGGGCGTGCCGACGCTGGCACAGCCGGCAAGGCCGAGCAGCAGCATCAGCAGCAGAGGCACAGCTGGCTGGAATCTCAACGGTGAATCGTCCTGTACAGCAAAGCACCATGGGGTTGGACCGTGGGAGGCGGGGCAAAGTTACGCCTCGGCGTGGTCTTCATCCAGTAGACGAAGGGCGGTTTCACCGACCTTGCGCACGGCCGTCTCGATCTGCGGCGTTGGCCGTGCGGCAAAATTCATGCGCAGGCAATGGCGGAATTTGCCCGAGGCCGAGAAGATGCTGCCCACGGCGATCTGCACGCCCTGCTCCAGTAAAGCGCGGTTCAGGCGCAGCGTGTCGAAATGTTCGGGCAATTCCACCCATAGCATGAAACCACCCTGGGGCCGGCTGACCCGGGTTCCGGGCGGGAAGAAACGGGTCACCCAGTCGCTCATCAGATCACGGCCGCGTTGGTACTGGCTGCGCATGCGCCGCACATGGGGCTGGTAGTGCCCGGCAGCGATGAAATCGGCGATGGCCAGCTGCGGCTGGGTAGCGGTGCTGCCGGTGCTGATGTACTTCATGTGCAGCACACGCTCCAGGTAGCGGCCGGGGGCGACCCAGCCGATGCGCAGGCCGGGAGCGAGGGTCTTGGAGAATGAACTGCAAAGCAGCACGCGGCCGTCGTGGTCGAACGACTTGAGGGTGCGCGGACGCGGGTAGGTGTAGGCCAGGTCGCCATACACGTCGTCTTCAAGGATCGCCACATCGTAGCGTTGGGCCAGGCTGAGCAGGGCTTTCTTGCGTGCCTCCGGCATGATGTAGCCGAGCGGGTTGTTGCAGCTCGGGGTGATCTGGATGAGCTTGATCGGCCATTGCTCCAGCGCCAGTTCCAGGGCTTCGAGGCTGATTCCGGTGATCGGGTCGGTAGGAATTTCCAGGGCTTTCATGCCCAGGCCCTTGAGGGTCTGCATGGCGCCATGGAAGCTCGGCGAGTCGACCGCGACAATATCGCCAGGCTCGCAGACCGCTCGGATGCTGCACGACAGCGCCTCGTGGCAGCCGGTGGTCACTACCAGATCGGCCGGGCCCAGGCGGCAGCCGGAGTCGAGCATCAACCGGGCGATCTGCTCGCGCAGGGCCAGGTTGCCATGGATGTTGTCGTAGTACAGGCCCGGCATGTCTTGGCGCCGGCTCAGCTGGGCGAGGCTGCGCAGCAGCGGCTTGAGGGTCGGGCTGTCGATGTCGGGCATGCCGCGGCCAAGCTGGATCACGTCCTGGCGCGGGGTGCTGCGCACCAGTTCGAGTACCTGTTCCCATTGCGAGATATCGACCGGGCGTTGCGCCGGGCGGCTGACAGCGGGCAGGGCGGGGAGGTGGCGATGGTCGCTGACGAAATAACCGGACTTGGGCCGTGGCGAGACCATGCCGCTGTCTTCGAGCATGCGATACGCCTGCTGCACGGTGCTCAGGCTGACACCGTGCTCGACGCTCAATGAGCGCACCGATGGCAGGCGCTGGCCGGGGCGATAGAGGCCCTGCTCGATGCGCGCGCCGAGCAGTTCGGCGAGGTTCAGGTAGAGGGTCACGGCATACTCCTGCTCTTTTTGTAGGAAGTAACCAGTACAGATGCGCTGAAAATACATCATTCAGCTGCAGGACGACCAATTCTGTATGGGAATAATAAACCTGCGTTGGATCTGTATTGCCATGGTCGCCGACGCGCATCCTTTTTCCACGGTTACACACTGAGTGGGAGAGCGTAGCGATGGGTGGCATGAGCGATGTACGGTTACAGCTGTTGGCCAAGGAACTGGACGCCGGGCAGCAGGCCAAGGTTTTCAACGCACCGGCAGGGGTCGGGCGCTGGGGGCTGATGCTGCATCGCTGGCACACCCGCCGGGCCCTGCTGCAGCTCGATGATGACCAATTGCGGGATGTAGGCTTGAGCTGGGAGCAGGCGCGTACCGAGGGGCGCAAACCCTTCTGGAAGGACTGACCCGGTCAATGTGGGGGCAACTGTCTTGCTCAATTCTCAAGAGCTGGCGCGATCTCTGTGGGAGCGGCCTTGTGTCGCGAAAGGGCTGCGGAGCAGCCCCAGGATTTCAGCTTCTCAGCCAGTATCGCCGGGGCCGCTATGCGGCCCTTTCGCGACGCAAGGCCGCTCCCACAATGGATGGAGTCGTCAGTCAGACCAGCTCTTTCAGGCGATGCCAGAGCATCCCCAGGGCCAGTATTGGCGAGCGCAGGTGCTTGCCGCCGGGGAAGGTCACATGCGGCACTTTGGCGAACAGGTCGAAGCGCCCGCTTTCCTGGCCACTGATCGCCTCGCCCAGCAACCGCGCGGCCAGGTGTGTGGCGTTGAGACCATGGCCAGAGTAGGCCTGGGCGTAAAAGACGTTAGGCTGGCTGGCCAGGCGGCCGACCTGCGGCAGGCGGTTGGCACCGATGCCGATCATGCCGCCCCACTGATAATCGATGCGCACATCCGCCAGCTGTGGAAATACCTTGAGCATCTTCGGCCGCATGTAGGCGGCGATGTCCTTCGGGTCGCGCCCGGAATAGTGGCAGGCACCACCGAACAGCAGGCGGCGATCCGCCGACAGGCGATAGTAGTCCAGCGCCACGCGTTGGTCGCACACGGCCATGTTCTGTGGCAGCAACTGATGGGCGCGTTCTTCGCCGAGCGGCTCTGTGGCAATGATGTAACTACCGGCTGGCAGCACCTTGCCGCCCAGCTCGCGGTTGAGGCCGTTGAGGTAGGCGTTACAGCACAGCACCAAGGTCTTGGCGCGCACCCGGCCGTGGCCGGTGTGTACCTGTACTTCAGGCCCGTAGTCGATGCGTGTGACCTCGGACTGCTCGAACAGCTGCACGCCCAGACGACTGGCCACCGCCGCTTCACCCAAGGCCAGGTTGAGCGGGTGCAGGTGGCCCGAGCCCATGTCGACAAGGCCGCCGACATAGCGATCGGAGCCCACCACGCTGTGCAGGTCGTCCTTGCCGACCAGGCGCAGTTCGTGGCGGTAGCCCAGGCTGCGCAGTTCATCGGCATCCTCGGCAAAACCCTTCAGCTCGTCGGGCTTGTTGGCCAGGTCGCAGTAGCCCCAGGTCAGGTCGCAGGCGATGGCGTGGCGCTCGACCCGCTCGCGGACGATATCCACAGCCTCCAGGCCCATCAGCTGCATGCTGCGCACGCCTTCCTCGCCGATCACCGGAAGAAACTGCTGCAGGCCGTGGCCGACACCGCGAATCAGCTGGCCGCCATTGCGACCGCTGGCGCCCCAGCCGAGTTTGCGTGCTTCCAGCAGAATCACCGAGAAGCCGCGCTCGGCCAGTTCGATGGCCGTATTCAGGCCCGAGTAACCGCCGCCGACGATACACACGTCGGCGCTGTGATCGCCTTGCAGGAAGGAGTGGTCGGGGTGGGGCGCGCTGCTGGCGGCGTAGTAGGAGGCGGCGTGCTGCGCGCTGTGGATCATGAGTGGGGTCCTGTTGCGGATTCGGTTGTGGGAGGATAAGCCGTGGGTGTGCAATTGGCCCTATAATTCAAGCCTGATTCGTTTCAATCCTGTACCCGGCCATGTCCTGCAACCGTCACAAGATCCACTTTCTGCGCGAGCTCATACCTTCATTCGAATGCGAGCCCGGCTGCCACGATTGCTGCGGCCCGGTCACCACCTCGGCCGAAGAGATGGCGCGCCTGCCGCGCAAGACCCAGGCCGAACAGGATGCCGCCCTGGAGCACCTGAACTGCGTGCACCTGGGCCACAATGGCTGCACCGTTTATGAAGAAAGGCCGATGATCTGCCGCCTGTTCGGTACCACGCCGCGCATGGCCTGCCCCCGTGGCCGTGGCCCGGACCCGATGATCGAGCCCGAAGCCGAGCAGCTGGTCCACCAGTTCATCGCCAGTACACGTCAGGTACTGGTCTAGCCTCAGTCCGGGATCGGCAGGCAGAGGCTCTCCTTCACCTCTTCCATCACGATGTAGCTCTTCGACTCGCGTACATGTGGCAGCTTCAGCAGGATGTCGCCGAGCAGCTTGCGGTACGAAGCCATTTCCGAAATACGCGCCTTCACCAGGTAGTCGAAGTCGCCGGACACCAGGTGGCACTCCAGCACATGGGGCAGCTTGAGTACCGCACGGCGAAACTCTTCGAAGGTGTCGCCGGACTTGTAGTCCAGGCTGATTTCCACGAACACCAGCAGGCTGCCCTTGAGGTGCTGCGGATTGAGCCGGGCGTTGTAGCCCATGATGATGCCCTCGCGCTCCAGGCGGCGTACGCGCTCGGTGCAAGGGGTGGTGGAAAGCCCAACTTTCTCGCCCAGTTCGGTGAAGGAAATACGCCCGTCGTTCTGCAGGATGCGCAGGATGTTACGGTCGATCTTGTCCAGTTCACGCTTGCTCTGGTGCTGGGTTCTCATAGGGGATGCCCCTCCGTGAAAGGCGATTTTGCCGAGAATTCTCGCCAATAATAGGCTTTTATATAGTGAATTGCACTGGTCTGAGATTCTTATACTGCGCGCATCCATGCCATATCAACAAAAGAGCGGTGCGCCGCGTGCGAGGGATGAACGATGCGAGTATTGGTACTTGGTAGCGGTGTGATCGGTACCGCCAGTGCCTATTATCTGGCCCGGCAAGGCTTCGAGGTGACCGTGGTCGACCGCCAACCGGCAGTGGCCCTGGAAACCAGCTTTGCCAACGCAGGCCAGATCTCGCCAGGCTATGCTTCGCCCTGGGCCGCCCCAGGGGTGCCGCTCAAAGCCATCAAGTGGCTGCTGGAGCGCCACGCGCCCCTGGCCATCAAGCTGACCGGCGACGTCGACCAGTACCTGTGGATGGCGCAGATGCTGCGCAACTGCACCGCCAGCCGCTACGCGGTGAACAAGGAGCGCATGGTGCGCCTGTCCGAGTACAGCCGTGACTGCCTCGACGAACTGCGTGCCGAAACCGGTATTGCCTACGAAAACCGTAGCCTGGGTACGACCCAGCTGTTCCGCACCCAGGCCCAGGTAGATGCGGCGGCCAAGGACATCGCCGTGCTCGAACAGTCCGGTGTGCCTTACGAGCTGCTCGATCGCGATGGCATCGCCCGTGTCGAGCCGGCCTTGGCCGGGGTGAAAGACATCCTTGCCGGCGCCCTGCGCCTGCCCAACGACCAGACTGGCGACTGCCAGCTGTTCACCACCAAGTTGGCTGAAATGGCCGTGAACCTGGGTGTGGAATTCCGCTTCGGTCAGGACATCCAACGTCTGGATTTTGCCGGTGACCGCATCAACGGTGTATGGATCGATGGCAAGCTGGAAACGGCCGACCGTTACGTGCTGGCCCTGGGCAGCTACTCGCCGCAGATGCTCAAGCCACTGGGCATCAAGGCACCGGTGTATCCGCTGAAAGGCTACTCGCTGACGGTCCCGATTACCGATGCCGACATGGCGCCGACCTCGACCATTCTCGACGAAACCTACAAGGTCGCGATCACCCGTTTCGACAACCGCATCCGCGTAGGCGGCATGGCTGAAATTGCCGGTTTTGACCTGTCGCTGAATCCGCGTCGGCGCGAAACGCTGGAGATGATCGTCAACGACCTTTATCCTCGCGGCGGCGACCTGAGCCAGGCCAGTTTCTGGACCGGCCTGCGCCCGGCGACCCCGGACGGTACGCCGATCGTGGGTGCCACTGCGTTCCGCAACCTGTTCCTCAACACCGGCCACGGTACGCTGGGCTGGACCATGGCGTGCGGTTCCGGCCGCCTGCTGGCCGACCTGATTGCGCGCAAGAAGCCGCAGATCAGTGCCGAAGGCCTGGACATCTCGCGGTATGGCAATAGCCCGGAAGTCGCCAAGCACGGGCGCACTGAGCCTGCCCACCAGCAGTGAGGTTGCCTGTACCGGCCCTTTCGCGGCTAAAGCCGCTCCCACAGGGACCGTATGATCCTGAATATGTGCGGTCCCCTGTGGGGGCGGCTTTAGCCGCGAAGAACCCAACACCGATTTCAACCTGAACACCATAAGGCAGCCGCCATGCGTCCCGCCCGCGCCCTGATCGACCTCCAAGCCCTCCGCCACAACTATCGCCTGGCCCGTGAACTGACCGGTGCCAAGGCCCTCGCCGTGGTCAAGGCCGATGCCTATGGCCACGGCGCCGTGCGTTGCGCCCTGGCCCTGGAGCCTGAAGCCGATGGCTTTGCCGTCGCCTGCATCGAAGAAGCGCTGGAGCTGCGCGCCGCCGGCATCAAGGCACCGGTGCTGCTGCTCGAAGGCTTTTTCGAAGCCAGCGAGCTGGCGCTGATCGCCGAACACGACCTGTGGTGCGTTGTGCACTCGCTGTGGCAGCTCGAAGCCATCGAGCAGACCCAGGTGCACAAGCCGCTGATTATCTGGCTCAAGCTCGACAGCGGCATGCACCGCGTCGGCCTGCACCCCAAGGACTACCGCGATGCCTACCAGCGCCTGTTGGCCAGCGGCAAGGTTTCGCGCATCGTGTTGATGAGCCACTTCGCCCGCGCCGACGAGCCGGAGGCTGACGCCACCGAGCAGCAGATCGCCGTATTCAACGCCGCCCGTGAAGGCCTGGCCGCCGAATGCAGCCTGCGCAACTCGCCGGGTGTGCTGGCCTGGCCGCAGGCTCCGAGCGACTGGGTACGCCCCGGCATCATGCTGTACGGCGCCAGCCCCTTCGAAGCCGACCAAGCCCAGGCTGCGCGCTTGCAGCCGGTAATGACCCTGCAATCGCGTGTCATCAGCGTGCGCGAGCTGCCTACGGGTGAGCCGGTAGGCTATGGTGCCAAATTCGTCAGCCCGCGCCCGACCCGTGTTGGTGTGGTCGCCATGGGCTACGCCGACGGCTACCCGCGCCATGCGCCCACTGGTACCCCGGTGGTGGTCGCTGGCAAGCGCAGCCAGCTGATTGGCCGCGTGTCGATGGACATGCTCTGCATCGACCTCACCGACGTGCCCGAAGCCACCGTCGGCAGCCCGGTCGAGCTGTGGGGCAAGCAGGTACTGGCCAGTGATGTCGCGACGCAGGCCGGGACCATTCCCTACCAGATCTTCTGCAACCTGAGGCGCGTGCCGCTGGACTATTACGGCGAATAAGGCGCCGAAGCGGACAGCTTGAGGAGCGGTGTGTTGTAAATACTGAACGGCATTGCCATGATATCGTTCACATTCACCCCGCCATCTCACCGTTTCAGGAGGCGCACGCTTTGGACGTCGGCGAACGACTGCAAGCCATCCGCAAGCTCAAGGGCCTGTCCCAGCGGGAACTCGCCAAGCGCGCGGGCGTGACCAACAGCACCATCTCGATGATCGAGAAGAACAGCGTGAGCCCGTCGATCAGCTCGCTGCGCAAGGTGCTCAGTGGCATTCCCATGTCGATGGTCGAATTCTTTTCGGTCGAGCTGGAGGCCGAAAGCCCCGCGCAGATCGTCTACAAGGCCCACGAGCTGATCGACATCTCCGACGGCGCCGTGACCATGAAACTGGTGGGCAAGTCGCACCCCAACCGGGCCATCGCCTTTCTTACCGAGGTCTATCCGCCGGGTGCCGACACCGGTGCCGAGATGCTCACCCACGACGGTGAAGAAACCGGCATCCTGCTCGAAGGCAAGCTCGAGCTGGTGGTGGGCAACGAGATATTCATTCTGGAAGCTGGCGACAGCTATTACTTCGAAAGCACCCGCCCGCACCGTTTCCGCAATCCGTTCGAGGCGCCTGCACGGCTGATCAGCGCGGCCACACCTTCGAACTTTTGATCCAGCGCAGTGCATTGTTTCGGCAATACCCCTTTCCTGAGTAGGGTCGTTTCACGGTTTCCGGGTTCCCGCTATACTTTTCAACGCTCGCATTACCGTGGCCGCGGGCGTGATTAGCCACCATGAGGGTGTTCGCGTGAACCAAATCAAGAAGATGCTGGCCGTACCAGCAGCCGTACTCGCCCTTTGGGCAATGAGCGCTACCGCAGCTACCAACGACGAGCTCGCCAAACGCCTTGAGCCCGTGGGCCAGGTGTGTGTGCAGGGCCAGGAATGCAAGGGCATGGAAGTGGCTGCCGCAGCAGGGGGCGGTGGGGCCAAGACGCCGGATGACGTGATTGCCAAGCATTGCAACGCCTGCCACGGCACCGGGTTGCTGGGTGCACCGAAGATTGGCGATACCGCAGCGTGGAAAAAGCGCGCCGATGAACAAGGGGGCGTGGACGGAATCCTGGCCAAGGCCATTACCGGTGTGAATGCCATGCCGCCGAAGGGCACCTGCGCGGACTGCTCGGATGATGACCTGAAAGGCGCCATCAAGAAGATGTCCGGGCTTTGAGCCACAAATGAATTGCACAAGGCCCGCCATTTATGGCGGGCCTTGTTTTTGGGGTATCAACACCGGCCTCTTCGCGGGCGCGCCCAGGCAACCAACCCGCTCAAACCCATGTCCAACCTCTGACCCCACGGACGACCCAGGAGGCCCCGATGCACCTCTGCTCCATCGACCATGCCGTCGAGCAGGTACTCTCACGCCTGCCAGCCCATATCCACATGGGCCTGCCGCTTGGCCTGGGCAAACCCAACGCCTTCGTCAACGCGCTGTATGCCCGTGTGCGCGAGCTGCCGGAGCGACGATTGACGATCTACACCGCGCTCTCGCTGGGCCGCCCACCTTTGGGCGATGGCCTGCAACGGCGTTTCCTCGAGCCCTTTGTCGAGCGCGTATTCGCCGACTACGAAGAGCTCACCTACCTCGCCGACCTGCGCAACGACAGCCTGCCGCCGAACATCCGCGTCGAGCAGTTCTTCATGCAGCCCGGCAGCCTGCTGCACAGCGAAACCGCGCAGCAGGACTACATCAGCAGCAACTACAGCCACGCCGCTCGCGACATCAACGCCAAGGGCCTGAACCTGATCGCCCAACTGGTCGCCGCCACGCCGGAGAAGCCTGTCCACCTGAGCCTGGCCTGCAACCCCGACATCACCCTTGACCTCCAGCCGATGATCGCCAAACGGCGTGAGGCAGGTGAAACCATCCTCATGCTTGGCCAGGTGCACGCCGAACTGCCCTACATGCCGGGCGATGCGGAACTGCCGATCGATGCGTTCGACCTGTTGATCGACGAAGCGGAGCAGCGCCGGCTGTTTTCTACCCCGAACATGCCGGTTACCACCCAGGATCACTGCATCGGTTTGCACGCAAGCTCGCTGGTGCGTGACGGTGGCACCCTGCAGATCGGTATTGGTGCCATGGGTGATGCGCTGGCGGCGGCGTTGCTGGCGCGTCAGGGTGACAACGAAGGCTACCGCGCCTTGCTGGACGAGCTGGGCGTTGGCCCCTGGCAGGCGCTGATCGAGCGGGAAGGGGGGCTTGAGCCCTTCGCTCAGGGCCTCTATGGCTGCAGCGAGATGTTCGTCAACGGTCTGTTGGCGCTGGCTGAGGCCGGTGTGGTGCGGCGCCCGGCGGACGAGCAGGGCGTGCTGGTGCATGGCGGGTTCTTGCTGGGCCCGCAGGCGTTCTACCAGCGCTTGCGCGAGATGCCGCTGGAGCAGCGTGCCCGGTTCGCCATGACCCGTATCAGCTTCATCAACGAACTGTACGGGCAGGAGGACCTCAAGCGCCGCCAGCGCCGCGACGCGCGCTTCGTCAACACGGTGTTCGGCATGACCCTGCTTGGCGCCGGAGTGGCCGACCAACTGGAGGACGGACGCGTGCTCAGCGGGGTAGGCGGGCAGTACAACTTCGTTGCCCAGGGCCATGCGCTGGAGGGTGGTCGTTCCATCCTGCTGCTGCGCAGCTGGCGTGAGTCGGGGGGGGACGTGACGTCGAATCTGTTCTGGAGCTACGGCCACTGCACCATTCCCCGGCACCTGCGCGATATCGTTGTGACCGAGTACGGCATTGCCGATTTGCGTGGGCAGACCGACAGCGAAGTGGTCGCGCGATTGCTGGCGGTGAGTGATTCGCGGTTCCAGGGTGAGCTGATGGCGCAGGCCAAGCGTGCCGGCAAACTGGCCAGCGATTTCGAGCTGGATGCGCGCTTTGCCGACAACACGCCAGAGCGGCTGGAGGCGATCAAGGCACGGCATGGGCGGTTGTTCCCGGAGTATCCGCTAGGCACGGATTTCACTGCTGAGGAACGGGATTTGTTGCGGGCGCTGAACTGGTTGAAGAGCAAGCTCAAGCTGAGCGAAGTGCTGGAACTGGGCAAGGCGGCACTGGAGGCGCCGGGGCCGGAGGGGTATGAAGCGCACCTGGTGCGGATGCAGCTGGATCGGCCGCAGGGGCTGAAGGAGGAGCTGTATCAGCGGTTGTTGCTGGCGGGGTTGGCGGCGACCAGATAGAACGGGTCGCGGCCATTCGCGGGCACGCCCGCTCCCACTGGGACTGCACAGTATTCAAGGCCTGTGATGTACCTGTGGGAGCGGGCGTGCCCGCGAATCAGGCGGCGCGATTACTCGATGAAAGAAACCACGCCATCTTTCAGCGACTTCACCCGGGCCAGCGATTCGACGCGGTAACCCTGGCTGTCCAGCTCGGCACGGCCGCCCTGGAACGACTTCTCGATGACGATGCCCAGGCCGGCAACGGTGGCACCGGCCTGCTTGATGATCGAGATCAGCGCCTGCGACGCCTTGCCATTGGCCAGGAAGTCGTCGATCACCAGCACGCGGTCGCTGCTGTTGAGGTGGCGCGGCGAGATGGCCACGGTGTTCTCGGTCTGCTTGGTGAAGGAGTACACCGAGGCGGTCAGCAGGTTCTCGGTAAGGGTCAGCGACTGGTGCTTGCGCGCGAAGATCACCGGTACGCCCAGCTTCAGGCCGGTCATCACCGCCGGGGCAATCCCCGAGGCTTCGATGGTGACGATCTTTGTCACGCCGGCATCGGCGAACAGGCGGGCGAACTCGTCACCGATCAGCTGCATCAGCGCCGGGTCGATCTGGTGGTTGAGAAACGCGTCGACTTTGAGAACCTGATCGGAAAGCACGATGCCTTCTTCGCGAATCTTCTGATGCAGTGCTTCCACTATGTTTTCCTCGATGTAGCAAAGGTGGCCGCAAATAGCGGCAGAATTAAAGAATAAGGGTTGATCAGCGTTTGAGCATCGCCCGGATATCGGCCAGGGCGTTGTTGCCGCGCGCGGCCTTCACCTCGACCGGTGCATCGTCGAGGCCTTCCCAGGCCAGGTCGTCGGGCGGTAGTTCGTCGAGGAACCGGCTAGGCGTGCAGTCGATGATCTCGCCGTACTGCTTGCGCTTGGCGGCGAAGGTGAAGGCCAGGGTCTGGCGCGCGCGGGTGATGCCCACGTAAGCCAGGCGGCGTTCCTCTTCGATGGTGTCGGCCTCGATGCTGGAGCGGTGGGGGAGGATTTCCTCCTCCATGCCCATGATGAACACGTAAGGGAATTCCAGGCCTTTGGAGGCGTGCAAGGTCATCATCTGCACACCTTCGGCGTTTTCTTCCTCTTCCTGCTGGCGCTCGAGCATGTCGCGCAGCACCAGCTTGCCGATGGCGTCCTCGATGGTCATGTCACCCTCTTCGTCCTTCTCGAGGGTGTTCTTCAGCGCTTCGACCAGGAACCAGACGTTGCTGATGCGGAACTCCGCCGCCTTGTCGCTGGCGGTCTGCTGGCGGATCCAGTTCTCGTAGTCGATGTCGCGGATCATCTCGTGCAGCGCGGCAATCGGGTCTTCCAGGGCGACCTTGTGGCGCACCCCGTCGAGCCAGTGCTTGAAGCGCTGCAGGCGCTCGGTGTAGCGGGCGTCCAGGTGCTCGCCCAGGCCGAGTTCCTCGCTGGCGGCGTACATCGAGATGCCGCGTTCGGTGGAGTAGTTGCCGAGCTTTTCCAGGGTGGTCGAGCCGATTTCCCGGCGTGGCACGTTGATCACCCGCAGGTAGGCGTTGTCGTCGTCCGGGTTCACCAGCAGGCGCAGGTAGGCCATGAGGTCCTTGACCTCCTGGCGGCCGAAGAAGCTGTTGCCGCCCGACAGGCGATACGGCACCTGGTGGTGCTGCAGCTTCAGTTCGATCAGCTTGGCCTGGTAGTTGCCGCGGTAGAGGATGGCGAAGTCACTGTAGGGACGGTTGGTGCGCAGGTGCAGGGTGAGGATCTCCATGGCCACACGTTCGGCCTCGGCTTCCTCGTTCTTGCAGCGGATCACGCGGATCTCGTCGCCCACGCCCATTTCGCTCCACAGCTGCTTTTCGAAGGCATGCGGGTTGTTGGCGATCAGCACGTTGGCGCAGCGCAGGATGCGGCTGGTGGAGCGGTAGTTCTGTTCGAGCATGACGATCTTCAGGGAGGGGTAGTCCTCCTTGAGCAGCATCAGGTTCTCTGGGCGCGCGCCACGCCAGGCGTAGATCGACTGGTCGTCATCGCCCACCACGGTGAACTGGTTGCGCATGCCGATCAGCATCTTCACCAGCAGGTACTGGCTGGCGTTGGTGTCCTGGTATTCGTCCACCAGCAGGTAGCGCACGCGGTTCTGCCAGCGTTCCAGCACCTCGGGGTGCTCCTGGAACAATTTGACCGGTTGCAGGATCAGGTCGTCGAAGTCCACCGCGTTGAACGCCTTGAGCGTGCGCTGGTAGTGGGTGTAGACGATGGCGGCGGTCTGCTCGCGCGGGTTGCGCGCCTTTTCCAGGGCTTCGGCGGGCAGGATCAGGTCGTTCTTCCAGGCACCGATCATGTTCTTGATCTCGTCGATGCCGTCGTCGCCGGAGTATTCCTTCTGCATGATGTCCGACAGCAGCGCCTTGATGTCGGATTCGTCGAAGATCGAGAAGCCCGGCTTGTACCCCAGGTGCTCGTGCTCCTTGCGGATGATGTTCAGGCCCAGGTTGTGGAACGTGCACACCGTCAGACCCCGGCCTTCCCCCGGACGCAGCAGGGTGGCGACCCGCTCCTTCATCTCGCGGGCGGCCTTGTTGGTGAAGGTCATCGCCACGATGTACTGGGCACGGATGCCGCAGTTCTGGATGAGGTGGGCAATCTTGCGCGTGATCACGCTGGTCTTGCCCGAGCCAGCACCGGCGAGCACCAATAGAGGGCCGCCGACGTAGTCACGGGCTTCCTGTTGCCGGGGATTGAGTCGGGACATGCTAGAAACCGGGGGTCGCCAGAAAATAGCCGCGCATTCTAACAGGCATGGGCCACTTGTGGCGCGACCGTCTGACGTTTGAGTCAGACTTTTGTTCGGGAATAAGCATTAGCGAGACTAATGCTATTCACCGAAAAAATCGTAATTGCCGGTTTGACGACTTTCGCGCAGGATGCACGTCAAAATGCGACCGGAGACACTGCAGGCAAAGGATATGTCTAAAAGTGAAAATCATTTTCATTTATGCAGTAGCATGTCCGCCACTCACGCAATACCTTTCGAGTCTTAAGGAGCCCGCTTGTCCACGCCTGTCGAACCTTTGCGTTTGCTGCTGTTGGCTGATGAGCCGGAATGGGCCGCCTTGTTACGCGAATGTCTGCTACCGCTGGACGGTAGCGCAGTCCTGCTGACCGCACCGAACTGGGCGGCAGTCGATACCCTTTTCAGCGCAGACCGCCAGGCCGTGGTGCTGGCCACGCCGGCATTGCAGCCGGCGCCTGGGCGCTGTGAACTGCCGACCATTCTGTTGCTCGACCATGAACCAGAGACTTCGCCCACTGGCGTCAGTGACTGGCTGGTACGCGACCAGCTCAACGTCGATGCTCTGCGCCGCTCGCTGCGCCATGTGCGTGAGCGCGGCGTGCTGGTGGCCACGTTGCAGCGCCTGGCCGAGCAAGACCCTCTGACCGGCATCGCCAACCGTCAGGGCTTCCAGGCCCTGCTGACCACGCGCCTGGCAGAGAATGAAGGCCGCGGCGTAGCCCTCGGCCACCTGGACCTCGACAACTTCCGCCATGTCAACGACGCCCTTGGCCATCAGTGCGGGGACCGGCTGATCCTGCAGGTGGTAGCGCGCCTCAAGCAGCAGCTGGAGGCCGGTGACCAGCTGGCGCGCCTGGGCAGCGACGAGTTCGCCCTGCTGATCGACACGCGCCGCGACGCCAACCGCGCCGAATGGATCGCCGAGCGCATCGTCGAGGCCCTGGCCGAACCTTACTGGATCGACGGCGAAAGCCTGCTGCTAGGCTGCAGCCTGGGCCTGGCCCATGCCCGCGCCCAGAGCGGGGCCGACCCGCTGATGTGGCATGCGCACATCGCCATGCGCCAGGCCAAGGGCAGCCAAGGCTGCACTTTCCATGTGTTCAACGAACGCATCAACCGCAATGCGCGCAGCCTGGCCGACCTGGAAAGCGAGTTGCGCCGGGCGCTGCGCCGCGATGAACTGGAGCTGCACTACCAGCCGCGGCTGAACCTTGCCGATGGGCGCATCGTCGGCCTCGAAGCCCTGGTGCGCTGGCGCCACGCCGAGCGCGGGTTGCTGCCGCCCAGCGAGTTCGTGCCGCTGGCCGAACAGAGCGGGCTGATCGTGCCGCTGGGTTACTGGGTGATTTCCCGTGCCCTGCGCGACATGCAGGCACTGCGCGAGCAGGGGCTTGCGCCGCTGCATATGGCGGTAAACCTGAGCTTCCGGCAGTTTCAGGACAGCCAGTTGCTGGCCACCCTGAGCCGGCTGATCATCGAGCACGGTGTGGATGCCCGCTGGCTGGAGTTCGAGCTGACCGAAACGGCAGTGATGCGCCGCAACGAGCTGGTGCGCCAGACCATGGATGCCCTGGGTCGCCTGGGTGTGCGCTTCTCGCTGGATGACTTCGGTACGGGCTTTTCGTCCTTCGTGCACCTGAACAGCCTGCCGATCACCTTGCTCAAGGTCGATCGCAGCTTTGTTGCCGAAATGGAGATGCGCGAAGAGAACCGCAAGCTGGTCCATGCCATGATCAACCTGGCGCACAACCTCAACCTGGAAGTGGTGGCCGAGGGCGTGGAAAGCCCGGAACAGATGGCATTGCTGCGCGAGTTCGGCTGTGACCAGGTGCAAGGGTTCCTGGTCAGCAAGCCGCTGCCGGTGGACGAGTTGATGGAATACCTGCTGCAGGTGCCTGAGCGACAGGTGGTGGCAGCCCTGTAGGGCCTTTTCGCGGGTAAACCCGCGAAGCGGCCTTTATGTCAGGCCGACGCCGCAGCCCCGACCCCGCCCTTCCCCAGCAACCGCTTCATCCGCCACTCGAAGCCAATGGTCAGCGCCACCGCCGCACAGGCCAGCCCCAAGGCCAGCCCCCACCACACGCCCACAGCCCCGCCACCGAGGGTGAAGGTGAACAGCCAGGCACTCGGCGCCCCCACTAGCCAGTAGCAGCAGAGCCCGATCAGGAAAGTGGTCTTGGCGTCTTTCAAGCCACGGATCGAGCCCATGGCGATGGTCTGCATGCCATCGAACAGTTCGAACCACGCCGCCACCATCAGCAATTGCACGGCCAGCTGATAGATCCCGGCAAAGGCGGGGTCGTTTCGGTCGATGAACAGCCCCACCAGTGCATCTGGCAGCAACAGGAACAACGCCGCAAAGGCAAACATGATCGTCGCCCCGAAGCCGATGCCCACCCGCCCGGCGCTGCGTGCGGCCAGCAGGTTGCCCGCGCCGTAGTACAAACCCACGCGCATGGTTACCGCATAGGAAAGCCCGGTCGGCACCATGAACGCGGTGGAGACGATCTGCAGGGCAATCTGATGTGCCGCCAGTTGCGTGCTGCCGAGCACGCCCATGCACAGTGCAGCGAAGGCGAACAGTCCGACTTCCACCATGTAGGTGCCGCCAATCGGCAGGCCCAACCGCCACAGTTCACGCAGGGCAGGCAGCGAAGGGCGCGACAGCCCCTTGCGCAGCGGGTAGTCGGCATAGGCCGGGTGCCAGCGGATGTACAATGCCAGGGCGATAGCCATGCCCATCGACACCACTGCGGTGACCAGGCCGATTCCCATCAGGCCCAGCTTGGGCAGGCCGAACATGCCTTCGATCAGGGCGACGTTGAACAGGTAGTTGAGCACCGTGCCGATCAGGCTGATGACCATCACCGGGGTCGAGCGCCCCAGTGCACTGGTGAAGCCGCGCAGGGCCATGAAAGTCAGGTAGCCGGGCAGGGCCAGCGGCAACAGGGTGAGGAACTCGGCTGCCGAGTTGACGTTATCCGGCTGCTGGCCAAACAGCAACAGCACCGGTTTCAGGTTCCACAGCACCAGTGCCGCCACCAATGCCAGGCCCCAGGCCAACCACAGGCCATTCTGCGCCAGGCGGGTGGCGCCCTCGATGTCGTTGGCGCCTTTGCGGATCGCCACCAAAGTGCCGACTGCGGCAATGACGCCCAGGCAGAAGATCGACACGAACGAATAGCTCGCCGCACCCAGCCCGCCCCCGGCCAAGGCCTGAGGGCTGATGCGAGCCATCATCAGGGTGTCGGTGAGTACCATCAGCATATGCGCCAACTGCGAGGCGATCAGCGGCCCGGCCAGGCGCAGCAAAGCCTTGAGTTCAGTGGTGGGCGCGACATGCATGGGTGTGGTCCTTGTGCGTGGTGCGGTGAGCAAGGCGACGATTCTGAGGCTTCGGTCAGCTTTGCACAAAAGGATAATAGAGATGGTTGGCATGAGTTGAACTCATGCATATATGATTCTGTGCATTCCTTTCCACCCCCGGACAACAGGTGCCCATGTCCCGACAGCTGCCTCCCTTGTATGCACTGCGCGCATTCGAAGCAGCCGCGCGGCTGAGCTCGTTCACCCGCGCCGGAGAGGAGCTTTCGATCACCCAGAGCGCGGTCAGCCGGCATATCCGCACCCTGGAAGAGCACTTTGCCTGCCGCCTGTTCGTGCGCAGTGGCCGCAGCCTGCAGCTGACCGAGGCGGCACGGGTGCTGCTGCCTGGTGTGCGCGAAGGCTTTGCTGCGCTGGAGCGGGCCTGCGATACCTTGCGCGGGGAAGATGACATCCTGCGCATGAAGGCGCCGTCGACCCTGACCATGCGCTGGCTGCTGGCGCGGCTGAGCCGCTTCCGCCACTTGCAGCCGGGCAACGAAGTGCAGTTGACCAGTGCCTGGATGGACGTCGACCACGTGGACTTCAACCAGGAACCGTTCGATTGCGCGGTGCTGCTCAGCGACGGCGTGTTCCCGGCAGACTGGGAGGTACGGCGGCTGTTCTCGGAGTTATTGATTCCGGTTGGCCCACCAGATCTGACCGGGGAGGGGCCATGGGACGAGCGACGGCTGGCAGGCATCGAACTGCTGCACCCGACGCCCGACAAGCGTGACTGGCGTGAATGGCTGGAGCGAATGGGGCTCAGCGACAAGGTTTCGCTCAAGGGCGGGCAGGTGTTCGACACCTTGGAGCTGGGCATGATCGCGGCCGCGCGGGGATATGGCATCTCGATGGGTGATTTGTTGATGGTTGCCGAGGATGTGGCTCAAGGGCGCCTGAGCCTGCCGTGGCCGACGGCGGTGCCCAGTGGCATGGATTATTACCTGGTGTGGCCGCGTACCCGGCCAGGCGGGGAGAGGTTGCGGCGGTTGAGCGTGTTTTTGCAGGAGGAGGCGGCAGCAGTTGACCTGCCAGCTGTGGAAATCCTGCCAGCACTTTGATTAAGAAAACGTTTGCGAATACCCCGGCCCGATACTCAAGTATTTAATGGCGACGCCGATCTACTGGCACCAGCGTCCCGGAAGAGGGCGTGCTTTCCCGTCGATAACCCGCGGGTGGTCAGCGTGATCAGGACGATCCCGGCCTCTTGCCAGGAGCTTCTTCATGTCTCAACCGCGTGCCCGAATTGCCTCGCAACTCGGTGTCGCCCTCGCCGTCGTGCTGGCGCTGGTGATATCCGGCAGTACCCTGTTCGCCCTGCGTGCGCTGGACGACGCCAACCTCGCCACCCGCCAGGCCCACCTGGCCAGCGAGGCGCGACTGCTGGCCGACCAGCTCGATACCTTCCACGGTTCGCTCAAGGACAACACCCAGCGCCTGAGCGGCCTGTTCGAACGCCGCTTCGCCTCTGGGCTGGCGCTGCACGCCGACGAGACCGTGCAGGTCGCAGGCCTTGCCACACCGTCCCTGTACCTGGGCGATCGGCTGCTGAACAATGATTTCCAGGTGGTCGACGAATTCCAGCAGATGACTGCGGGTATCGCGACCTTGTTCGTGCGCAGTGGCGATGACTTCGTGCGCATCAGCACCAACCTGAAGAAACAGGACGGCACGCGTGCCATCGGCACCCAGCTCGACCGCCAGCACCCGGCCTACTCCAAGCTGCTGGCCGGGCAGATGTACGTGGGCCGCGCCGTGCTGTTCGAGCGCAATTACATGACCCGCTACGTGCCGGTCAGCGACAGCAGCGGCCGGGTGATCGCGGTGTTGTTCGTCGGCTTCGACTACACCGACGCGCAGAATGCCCAATTTGCCAACCTCAAGCGCTTTCGCATCGGTGAAACCGGCTCATTGGCCATTCGCGATCAACAGGGCCAATGGCTGGTGCCACCGGCCAATGCCGACCAGGACCTGTTCAGTGCCAGCGCACCCTTTGCCGAGGGCCCGTGGACCGTGGTCGCCAGCATGCCCAAGGCTGAAATCCGTGAGGTGACCTGGAGTGTCGGCCTGCGCCTGGCCATCGGCAGCCTGTTGGCGATGCTGCTGGCAGTCGCTGCGACCTTGTGGCTGCTGCGCCGCAAGTTGCGCCCGCTGGATGACCTGGTACGCCAGGCCGAGGCACTGGGTGCCGGCGACCTGAATGCACGGCTGAGCGTGACCAGCCATGACGAGATTGGCCAGCTGGCGCGCAGCTTCAACCAGATGGGCGAGGCGCTGTCGACCATGGTCGAGCACATCCGCAGTGCCTCCGAGCAGGTCAGCAGCCGCGCGCGTTCATTGTCCGGGCTGTCTACCGGTGCCTGTGAGGGCATGGACCAGCAGTCCGGCGAGATCACCAGCATGGCCGGAGCAGTGGAGGAGTTCAGTGCTACCTCGATGAACATCGCCGACAATATGGCCGGTACCGAGCGCATGGCCCGCGACAACGCCCAGCAGACTCGCATCGGCCGCAGCGCCATGGACGAAGCGTCGAGTTCGCTGCGCCAGATTGCCGAAGCGCTCGGCGGTACCGCTACCGTGATGGACAGCCTTGGCGCACGTTCGCAGGAGATTGGCGGCATCATCAGTGTGATCACCGCGATTGCCGAACAAACCAACCTGCTGGCACTGAACGCCGCCATCGAGGCGGCGCGTGCCGGTGAGCAGGGCCGTGGCTTTGCCGTGGTCGCGGATGAGGTACGTGGGCTGGCCGCGCGCACGCGCCAGGCTACCGATGAGATTTCCGGGATGATCACCAGCATCCAGCAACAGACCGGGCACGCCATCAACACCCTGGAGCAGGGCAACCAGCTGATGCAGGAAGGGCTGGCGCGCAACGACAAGGTTGCCGAAGCGCTGGCGCGTATCGATGAGCAGAGCCGTACCGCGGGTGAGCAGTTTGCCGTGATCAGCACGGCGACCCAGGAACAGAGCAGCACGGCCACCGTGCTCAGCCGCAACTTGCAGAGCATTGCCCAGGCCAACAGCGAGCAGCGGGATGTGGCCAATGAGCTGGCCTTTACCGCCAAGGAGCTGGAAGGGCTGGCGGCGCAGTTGCGCCAGGAAGTCGATCGCTTCCGCTGAGACAGAGCGGGGCCGCTTTGCGGCCCATTCGCGGGCAAGCCCGCTCCCACAGGTACAGCGCCAGCTTCGGGCCTGTGGCGGTCCTGTGGGAGCGGGCTTGCCCGCGAAGAGGCACTAAAGCCTTACATCGACCCCAGGTCCAATGCCTGGGCACAAGCCTGCAACGACCGCCGCTCGCTCTGCGCATACAGCGCCAGCTCATCTTGCACCCGCAGCCCCAGCGCCGCCTCGAAGGCCTCACGGTTGGCATTGCTGCCATACTCGGCCTGGCCCTCATCCCCCAGGTTCGACTGGAAGATCCCCGCCGCACTCACCGGCAGGAAGTCCTCGTACACCAGTGCCTCGAAATGTACGTGGCCGGCGTCGATCAGGCCTTCCAGCGTAGTCGGGCGACCCTGCTGCTCGCGCTCTGCCAAACCTTTCTCCGTGGCGAAGTAGCGGAAGTACGCCAGCCCTTGCTCACGCATCTGCACCAGGTCATCCGGGAATTCGGCGAAGCATTCCTGCAGCAGTGCCCGGTAGCGTTCGGCATTGGCCTCGGCTGGTGCACCACCCAGGGCAGCACGGGTGGCATCGAGCAGCTTGTCGTAGAGCTGGCGACCTTTCGGCGTGAGCGCCGCGCCACGCTGCTCGATCTCGCCGAAACGTGCGGTGTGGCTGCCTTGGTGATCGCTGAACGCAACCTTCTCCTGCAGCGCCTTGAAGCTGGTCTGGCGCAGCAGGATCGGGTGGCGGCGGGTCGGCGGGCCTTCGATCACGGCTTTCGGCGGGATGCCCTTGGCCGGCATGCCGACCTGGATGGCGTCGATGTCCAGGGTGCGAGGGGTCAGATGGTTGATGTGCGGGCCTTTGAAGGCCACCACGTCGGCAATCAGGCGGTGCTGATCGTGCAGTTGCTGGTACTGCTCGGCAGTGACCGTGGCATCCTGGTGCCAGCGGAAGGTGTGCAGGGCTTCGCGGACGAATTCGTCGGCATCGGCTGCGTTCAGGCCGCCATCGTGCTCGGATTGGGCAACCAGTTCGAGTGCACGAGCGGTGAAGATCTTGCGCTTGGCCAGAATGCCCTGTGCCAGGTCACGCAATGGCAGGTTGTCGATCAGCTCCAGGCGCAGCAGCGAGGTGAACACGCGGAACGGGCTGACGTGCAGCGACTGTTCATGCACGGCGCGAAACGCGGTGGAGTGCACCGGTACGCCGGCAGAGCTCAGATCGTAGTAACCGACCGGCGCCATGCCCATCACCGCGAACAGGCGGGCGATGGTGGCCAGCTCTTCGGCGCTGCCGACGCGGATGGCGCCGTGGCGCTCCTGGTCCAGGCGTTCGATCTCGCCGGTCCAGCGCAGGGCTTCGGCCACCTTGGGCTGCTCGGCCATGACCTGCTGGTTGATTTCGCTCACCAGCTCCAGCAGCGTGCCGTACAGCGGCACTTCCTGTTTGTACATGAGCGACATGGCGGCAGAGAACTGCGCGCGGATGCTGTCGGGGCTGACGAAATCGTGGGCTGGCATCGCTAGCTTCCTGGGTAGGTTCGGACACTTACATGAAAGCTGGGAATGCACTTGGCTCACAAGCGAAAAAAAGTTAGCCAGTCATTCCATTAGCGATCGATGTTAGTGCCATGGGGCTGCTTTGCAGCCCTTTCGCGACACAAGGCCGCTCCAACAGGGATCGCGTCGCTTTTGTAGGAGCGGCCTTGTGTCGCGAAAGGGCCGCAAAGCGGCCCGGGCAATCTCACGCCTGCAGCTGTTCGCGAATCCATTCCACCAATGCCCGCACCTTTGGCACCTCCGCTGCATGCTCGGCATAGGCCAGGTAATGCTTGCCGGCACTGCGCATTGCATGATTCCACGGAATGACCAAGCTACCCTCCGCCAGCTCCTTGGCCACCAGATACCGCGGCACCAACGCCACCCCACACCCTGCCTGTGCCGCACTCAACGCCATGTAGAACGTATCGAAACGCGGCCCATGGTAGGCGCTGACACTGTGCAACCCCAGCTCCAGGAACCACTCATGCCAGGCCTCCGGCCGCGATGTACTTTGCAGCAGCACCATGTCCGCCAACTCACTTGCATCTGCCAGCTCACGCCCGGCCAGCAGCTCCGGCGCACACACTGGCACCACCTCTTCGCCGAACAGCTCCACGCAGGTGGCCCCCGGCCAGGTGCCCTGGCCGTAGAAGAACACCACATCCGCCGAACCCTGCAGTAGGGCAAACGGTTCCATCTCGTTGCGGATGTCGAGGTGGATGTTCGTGTGCCGCTTGCCGAAGCCCTTGAGGTGCGGGATCAGCCAGCGCACGCCAAAACTCGGTTGAGTGGCTACCTTCAATATCTCGGTCTGCTCGCCGTAGGTGAGCACGTAGCGGCTGGACATGTCGACCTGGGTGAGGATCTTGTTGACCTCGGCCAGGTAGAGGCTGCCAGCGGGCGTGAGCTGCAGGCGCCGGCGGATGCGCAGGAACAGGTGGTGGCGCAGCATCTCTTCAAGCTGCGCCACCTGCTTGCTGACTGCGCTCTGGGTCAGGTGCAGTTCTTCGGCGGCACGGGTAAAGCTCAGGTGGCGGGCTGCAGCTTCGAAGCACTGCAGGGCGGTCATGGAAGGCACCAGGCGTTTGGACATAGCGTTCTCTGCGGCTCAAATCATTACCTGACGGAATGATAAGCGGAATAAAGGTCGTTTGTTGCACCGGTGTGATCGGAATAATACTGATCCACATCATTTTTCCACCCCATCACCCGATGTAGGAGAAGCACAAATGGTTGCTGGATTGCTCGAGCGCCTTGGCGTTGCCGCCGAGGCTTACACCCAGGGCGACTACCCTGTTCACACGCCGATCGACGGCAGCCAGATCGCCAAGGTGAAATTGCTCGGCAAGGCCGAGACCATCGCCCGCATCGATCAGGCCCAGAGCGCCTTCGAGGCCTGGCGCAGCGTGCCGGCTCCGCGCCGTGGCGAGCTGGTGCGCCTGTTCGGCGAAGTGCTGCGTGAACACAAGGCCGACCTCGGCGAGCTGGTCTCGATCGAAGCCGGCAAGATCACCCAGGAAGGCCTGGGCGAAGTGCAGGAAATGATCGACATCTGCGACTTCGCCGTCGGCCTGTCGCGCCAGCTGTACGGCCTGACCATCGCTTCCGAGCGCCCGGGCCACCACATGCGTGAAACCTGGCACCCGCTGGGCGTGGTCGGCGTGATCAGCGCCTTCAACTTCCCGGTGGCCGTATGGGCCTGGAACACTGCGTTGGCCCTGGTGGCCGGTAACTCGGTGGTGTGGAAGCCATCCGAGAAGACCCCGCTGACCGCCCTGGCGTGTCAGGCGCTTTTCGAAAAAGCCCTGAAAGCATTCGGTGAAGCCCCGGCTGGCCTGGCGCAACTGGTGATCGGCGGCCGCGAAGCCGGCGAAGCCATGGTCGACGACCCACGCGTACCGCTGGTCAGCGCCACCGGCAGCACCCGCATGGGCCGTGAAGTCGGGCCACGTGTTGCCGCCCGCTTCGGTCGCAGCATCCTCGAGCTGGGTGGCAACAACGCCATGATCCTTGCCCCGAGCGCCGACCTCGACCTGGCCGTGCGTGGCATCCTGTTCTCCGCTGTCGGCACCGCCGGCCAGCGCTGCACCACCCTGCGTCGCCTGATCGTGCATCGCTCGATCAAAGACGAAGTGGTTGCTCGTGTCAAAGCCGCCTACGGCAAAGTGCGCATTGGCGACCCACGCAAAGACAACCTGGTCGGTCCGCTGATCGACAAGCAGTCCTTCGACGCCATGCAGGGTGCGCTGGCCAAGGCCCGTGACGAAGGTGGCCAGGTGTTCGGCGGTGAGCGCCAGCTGGCCGAGCAGTATCCGAACGCTTACTACGTGTCGCCTGCCATTGCCGAAATGCCGGCCCAGAGCGAGGTGGTGCGCCACGAAACCTTCGCGCCGATCCTCTACGTGTTGGCCTACGACGACTTCGAAGAGGCCCTGCGCCTGAACAACGAAGTGCCACAGGGCCTGTCGTCGTGCATCTTTACCACCGACATTCGCGAAGCCGAGCGCTTCCAGAGTGCGTCGGGCAGCGACTGTGGCATCGCCAACGTCAACATCGGCACCAGCGGTGCCGAGATCGGCGGGGCGTTCGGGGGGGAGAAAGAGACTGGCGGTGGCCGTGAGTCCGGGTCCGATGCCTGGAAGGGCTATATGCGTCGGCAGACCAACACCGTGAACTACTCGCGCGAGCTGCCGCTGGCGCAGGGTATCGTGTTCGACTGAAGGTTTGAGGTGGTATGGCCGGGGGCATGGCCCCCGGTTCGCGGGCAAGCCCGCTCCTACAGGGATCGCGCAGGCGACAGAGATCCCTGTAGGAGCTGGCTTGCCTGCGATGGGCTGCAAGGCAGCCCCTACAAGAACAACACTGCTGGAGCCGGGCCATGTCCGAACTGCGTCAACAATGCTTGTGGGAACACGTCAGCCAACCAACCGTCGCAAGCCAGGCCCTGGCCGGCGAGCACAAGGCCGATGTCTGCGTGATCGGCGGCGGCATCACCGGCCTGTCGGCGGCCATCCACCTGCTCGAGCAGGGCAAGTCGGTGATCCTGCTGGAGGCCTGGAAGATCGGCCACGGTGGCTCCGGGCGCAACGTCGGGCTGGTCAACGCCGGCACCTGGATCCGCCCCGATGACGTCGAGGCGACCCTTGGGCAGAAGCAGGGCAGCCGCCTGAACAAGGTACTTGGCGAAGCCCCGGCCGAAGTGTTCGCCATGATCGAGCGCCTTGGCATCGACTGTCAGGCCCAGCACAAAGGCACCTTGCACATGGCGCACAACGCCACCGGCATCGCCGACCTCGAGGCTCGCCATGAGCAATGGCGCCGCCGGGGTGCCGACGTCGAGTTGCTGACCGGCGCCCGGTGCCAGGAATACTGCGGCACCGACAAGATTTCTGCCGCGCTGCTCGACCGCCGCGCCGGCACCATCAACCCGATGGGCTACACCCAGGGCCTGGCCGCTGCCGTGGCGCGCCTGGGCGGCAAGCTGTTCCAGCAATCCTCGGTCGAGGGCCTCGAGCGCGACGGCGATGCCTGGCGGGTGAAGACCGCGCGCGGTTCGGTGCGCGCCGACAAGGTGGTGATCTCCACGGGGGCTTACACCGAAGGCGACTGGAGCAACCTGCAGAAGCAGTTTTTCCGCGGCTACTACTACCAGGTGGCGTCCAAGCCGCTGCACGGCGCAGCAGCCGACAAGGTGCTACCGCACGGCCAGGGTTCGTGGGACACCCGCACCGTGCTCAGCAGCATCCGCCGCGACGATCAGGGCCGCCTGCTGCTCGGCAGCCTCGGTCGGGTCGACAACAAGCCGGACTGGTTCGTGCGCAGCTGGGCCGACCGCATCCAGAGCCATTACTACCCGGAGCTGGGCAAGGTCGAATGGGAAATGCACTGGACCGGTTGCATCGATTTTACCCCAGACCACCTGATGCGGCTGTTCGAGCCAGCGCCAGGGCTGGTGTCGGTGACCGGGTACAACGGCCGTGGCAATACCACCGGCACCGTGATCGGCCGGGCGTTTGCCGAGTTCCTGTTGAAGGAGGAAGCGGACAGCTTGCCGATTCCGTTCTCGCCGATGACCGGTGTGAGTGCGCCTTCGCTGCGCACTGCGTTCTATGAGTCCGGGTTCTCGCTGTACCACGCGGGGCAATGTCTGAGAGTAGTTCTGTAAGACTTGTGCTGCTTTTGTAGGAGCGGCCTTGTGTCGCGAAAGGGCCGCGCAGCGGCCCCGGCAATTTATGCAGCGCCGCTGATATCCTGGTGCCGCTGCGCAGCCCTTTCGCGACACAAGGCCGCTCCTACAGGAAGCGCACGGCAGGTCATTTGTGCAACCAGCTGAGGAAGCCGCCTTTCTTGATTGAAACCGGCTTCTGCAGCAGCAGCGACTCCCGGCTCTGTTTCCGGAACCGCTGCAACTTGCTCAACGCGGTCTGCACCTCGCCACGCTGCACCAGGCAGCTTTTCACCTGCTCCTTCTCGATGCGATACAGCACACAGCTGGTCAGCGTGCGGAACTCGGCAAACGAGTTGTCTTCATCGATGATCCCCTCGACCCCCAGCACTTCGCCCGGCCCCATGCGCCCGGCTTCCAGCAGCTTGTCACCATCGCGCACCGACGCCGAAACCACGCCGCTGCCAATCACCAGCAAATGCTCGGACTGCTCACCCACGCCCAGGATCACCTGATCGGCCAGGTACTCCACTGCCGTCATGCGCTGGCTCAGCGCATCACGCTCCTGATCGCTCAACGAACGGAACACCCGCACTTCGTCCAGCACCTCGCGCTGGCGGCTGCGCGGTGGGATGGCAAGGTCGACGTTCCACATCACCCCGCTGGCCTCCAGGTGTCGGTGGGCCAGGTCGAACAGCTGGTTGCGCACTTCGGTCTTGCGTGCAGCGTCGGTGATGAAGCCCGTGGCCTCGTATTCCACGGACTCCAGCGTCGAGGTTTTCACCGACACCTTGGGCGCTGGCGAGGCGAGCAGGGCGCTGGTGCCTTGCAAGGCCTTTTCCAGCGCGTCGAATACCCGCCTGGGGCGAACCTTGGCAGGTACCACCACGCTGATCGCCACCCCGTGGCGGTCGGCCGGGCGGCTATGGTTGAGCAGCTTGGCCTTGGCCGCGACCGAGTTCGGGATGACAGCCAGGCTGCCGGTGCCGGTGATCATGCGCGTTGCCCGCCAGTCGATATCGACCACCTTGCCTTCGGTACCATCGATGGAGATCGAATCGCCAATCTGATAGGGGCGCGTGGTGTTCAGCACGATACCGCTGAACACGTCGGCCAGGGTGCTCTGCAACGCCAGGCCGATGACGATGGCCATTACCCCGGAGGTGGCCAGCAGGCCCTTCACCGGCAGTTGCAGTACATAGCCCGCAGCGGCGACCACGGCCGCGAGAAAGATCAGCGCCCCCAACACATCCTGCAGCAGACGCCCGCCATGGCTGCCACGGGCCACCAGCAGCAGGCCGAACACCACGGTCACCGTGCGTGCGCCAAACAGCCACCAACCGATGGTCAATACCGTGGCCATCAGGTTGCGCGACACATCGTCAGGCCACGGCGGTGGTTGCAGCGGGCTCATGCCGGCAGCCACCAGCACCGCGCTGAACAGCAGGAAGATCACCAGCCGCGTGCCGATGCGCCAGGCTCGACGCTCAATGGGGATCAATTGCCAGAGCACAAGGTCGAGCAGGATCAGGCCGGTGCCGAGCAACAACGGGGACGACTGGATGAACGCCAGCATGGAAGTCTCGGGGGTGAGGAGGGCTGTGCGTAGTAATAGAGCAGCTTGCTCGGGCAAGCAATGCGGCCAGCAAATCCGCTGCCAACAGATCGTTCCTTGAATAGAACGCTAAAGCCAAAAAGCGCTATCTACCGCTCCAAAGGTGTTGGTTTTAATCTTCTCCCATCAACGCGAAACACCCAACTTACTGAAAATCAAAATCCTTAGGAGCTACCCCCATGACCAACTTCAAATACAACCGCCTGAACAAAGACGACGCCGCTGTTCTGCTGGTCGACCACCAGGCTGGCCTGCTGTCACTGGTGCGCGACATCGAGCCGGACGCGTTCAAGAACAACGTCCTGGCCCTGGCGGACCTGGCCAAGTTCTTCAACCTGCCGACCATCCTCACCACCAGCTTCGAACAAGGCCCCAACGGCCCGCTGGTACCAGAGCTGAAGGAACTGTTCCCGGACGCCCCGTACATCGCTCGTCCTGGCCAGATCAACGCCTGGGACAACGAAGACTTCGTCAAGGCGGTGAAGGCCACTGGCAAGAAGCAGCTGATCATCGCCGGCGTAGTGACTGAAGTGTGCGTAGCCTTCCCGGCCCTGGCGGCCCTTGAAGAGGAGTTCGATGTGTTCGTGGTGACCGATGCCTCCGGTACCTTCAACGCCATGACTCGCGACGCCGCCCACGACCGCATGAGCCAGGCCGGCGCGCAACTGATGACCTGGTTCGGCGTGGCCTGCGAGCTGCACCGCGACTGGCGCAACGACATCGAAGGCCTGGCCGCGCTGTGCTCCAACCACATCCCGGACTACCGCAACCTGATGACCAGCTACAACGCCTTCAACGCCAACAAGTAAGCCGCGCGCCGGGCACCGCCAGCCGGTGCCCGGCACGGGCAGCACACCTATCCAATCCTCCGCCCGTCCGCCGTTGCACAGTGGATGCGGGCAAGCTCATCCCAGGGAACGCCGATGAACACCGCAACCCATGACAACCGCGAAGTGGTGACCGTATGCCTGCAACACCAGGTCCTCGATGGCCCGACGGGCACCACGCCAGCACAACCGCCGCGCTGGAAACAGGCGCTGCTGACCTATCTGGTGATCTGCCCGATGACCATGGTCGTTCCACAATTGCTGGCGCCGTTTTTCGAGCGCTTCCCTCAGCTGGGCGGCGTGATCAGCGGCAACCTGATCGTCAACCTGTTCGTCATCCTGCCCGTGGTGTTCTACATCATGCCTTGGGTAACCCGCCGCTGCGCCAACTGGCTGCGCGGCTGAGCCGATGCCCCCACCTTTCACCTTTCAAGGAGATACCGACATGACCACACTCGTTACCCGCGACGGCACTTCGATCTATTACAAGGACTGGGGCAGCGGCAAGCCGTTGCTGTTCAGCCACGGCTGGCCCCTGGACGCCGACATGTGGGACTCGCAAATGGAGTTCCTGGCCAGCCGCGGCTACCGCGCCATCGCCTTCGACCGCCGGGGCTTTGGCCGTTCGAGCCAGCCGTGGACCGGCTACGACTACGACACCTTCGCCGACGACATCGCCCAGCTGATCGAACACCTCGACCTGCGTGACGTGACCCTGGTCGGTTTCTCGATGGGTGGCGGTGATGTCAGCCGCTACATTGCCCGCCACGGCAGCGAGCGGGTGGCCGGGCTGGTGCTGCTGGGCGCGGTGACGCCGGTGTTCGGCAAGCGTGATGACAACCCTGAGGGTGTCGACCTGTCGGTGTTCGAAGGTATCCGCGCCGGCCTGCGTGCCGACCGTGCGCAGTTCATCGCTGATTTCGCTACCCCGTTCTATGGCCTGAACCATGGGCAACAGGTGTCCCAGGGCGTGCAGGCCCAAACCCTGAACATTGCGCTGATGGCGTCGATCAAGGGCACCCTGGATTGCGTGACTGCGTTCTCGGAAACCGACTTCCGCCCGGACATGGCAAAGATCGATGTGCCGACTCTGGTGATCCATGGCGATGACGACCAGATCGTGCCGTTCGAGACCACCGGCAAGCAGGCGGCAGAGCTGATTCGCGGGGCGCAACTGAAGGTGTATGCCGGCGCGCCGCATGGGTTTGCGGTAACCCATGCCCAGCAGCTGAATGAAGACTTGCTGGCGTTCCTCCAGAAGTAACGGAGGAAGGCATTCGCGGGCTCGCCCGCTCCCACAGGTATCGCGCAGCAGTCGAAAGCTGCAATTTCTCTGTGGGAGCGGGCGTGCCCGCGAAGACGCCAGCCCACGCAGCATAAATTTTGAACAGGGCTAACCTTCTACGACCCACCGCACATCCGTGCAATCCCTGGCCTTGCAGCAACCGGCATGCTCCGCTGTTGCGCCTGCCGCCGCCCTCAGCCGGAGAAGCCCATGTCCCAGGACCGCAACGACCAGACCCGTCGCCAGTTCCTCGCCACCAGCACCGTGCTGGGAGCCGCCGGCGCCCTCTGGTCCGCATTGCCCTTCACCGGCCAAGCCGGTTCCGCTCACGCATCCACCCAAGGAGGTTCCATGACCGCCGACCTGATTCTGTTCAACGGCAAACTGCACACCGTTGACCGCGAAAAGCCTACCGCCACCGCCGTCGCCATCAAGGACGGCCGCTTCATCGCCGTGGGCAACGATGCCGAGGCCATGGCCCACAAGGGCGCTGCCACGCAGATCATCGACCTCAAGCAGCGCACTGTGATCCCGGGGCTGAACGACTCGCACCTGCACCTGATCCGCGGTGGTCTGAACTACAACCTGGAACTGCGCTGGGAAGGCGTGCCGTCGGTGGCCGATGCCCTGCGCATGCTCAAAGACCAGGCCGCACGCACGCCGACCCCGCAGTGGGTGCGTGTGGTCGGTGGCTGGAACGAATTCCAGTTCGCCGAAAAACGCATGCCGACCCTGGAAGAGATCAACCAGGCCGCGCCCGATACCCCGGTGTTCCTGCTGCATCTGTATGACCGCGCACTGCTCAACCGCGCCGCGCTCAAGGCCGTCGGCTACGACAAGACCACGCCAAACCCACCGGGTGGCGAGATCCAGCGCGACAAGTTCGGCAATCCGACCGGCATGCTGATCGCCCGCCCGAACGCGATGATCCTCTACGCCACCCTGGCCAAGGGGCCGAAGCTGCCGCTGGAATACCAGGTCAACTCCACCCGCCAATTCATGCGCGAGCTGAACCGCCTGGGCCTGACCAGCGCCATCGATGCCGGCGGCGGCTACCAGAACTTCCCCGACGACTACTCGGTGATCCAGGAGCTGGCCGACAACAACCAGTTGACCGTGCGTATCGCCTACAACCTGTTCACCCAGAAGCCCAAGGAAGAACTGGACGACTTCAAGAAGTGGACCTCCAGCGTCAAGCTGCACAGCGGCACCGACTTCCTGCGCCACAACGGCGCCGGCGAGATGCTGGTGTTCTCCGCCGCCGACTTCGAGGACTTCCTCGAGCCACGCCCGGACCTGCCGCAGACCATGGAAGAAGAGCTGGAACCGGTGGTGCGCCACCTGGTCGAGCAGCGCTGGCCATTCCGCCTGCACGCCACCTACAACGAATCGATCACGCGCATGCTCGACGTGTTCGAGAAGGTCAACCGCGACATCCCGTTCAACGGCCTGCCGTGGTTCTTCGACCACGCCGAAACCATCACCCCGCAGAACATCGAGCGCGTGCGGGCGCTGGGCGGCGGTATTGCCATCCAGGACCGCATGGCCTTTCAGGGTGAATACTTCGTCGACCGCTACGGCGCCAAGGCTGCAGAGCAGACCCCGCCGATCAAGCGCATGCTCGAGATGGGCGTGCCGGTGGGGGCTGGTACCGATGCCACTCGCGTATCCAGCTACAACCCGTGGACTTCGCTGTACTGGCTGGTCAGCGGCAAGACCGTTGGCGGCATGGAGCTGTACAAGGAAGGCCTGGACCGAGAGACCGCGCTGCAGCTGTTCACCCAGGGCAGCGCCTGGTTCTCCAGCGAGCAGGGCAAGAAGGGCCAGATCAAAGTGGGCCAGCTGGCCGACCTGGCGGCACTGTCGCTGGACTTCTTCAGTGTCGATGAAGAAGCGATCAAGGGCATCGAGTCGGTGCTGACCCTTGTCGATGGCAAGGTCGTGTACGGTGCTGGCGAGTTCGACAAGCTTGGCCCACCGCAGGTGCCGGTGTTGCCGGAGTGGTCGCCGGTGGCCAAGGTGCCGGGGCACTGGCGCGTGGGCACGCCATCGCTGGCGGCCGCCGTGCACCAGTGCTCGGGGCCGTGCGGGGTGCATGCGCACAGCCATGACAAGGCACGTAAATCGAGTGTGCCGGTGAATGACTTCCAGGGTTTCTGGGGGGCGCTGGGTTGTTCGTGCTTCGCGTTCTAAGCTGAGTTGATGAGAAAAAGGGGGCCAGTTTCTGGCCCCCTTTTTGTTTCTTTCAATGTCGGCCGCTTTCGCGGGCACGCCCGCTCCCACAGGTACTGCTCTGTTTTCAGAAGCTGCCTTTGAGAGGGTATTCGATGATCAGGTAGATGCGGTCGATATCATCGCCGGCCTGGGCCTGGTTGGCGCGGTGGCTGACGTGGGAGAACGACAGGCTAAGGTCCTTGGCGGCACCGGCCTGGACCACGTATTTCAGGTCGACGTCGCGTTCCCAGTGCTTGCCGCCCTGGCCGTACTGATTCACGTAGGCGCCGCCCGCTGGCGCATGGCTGCCGTCGATGCCGCGGCCGCTGACGTATCGGCCCATCAGGCTCAGGCCGGGCACGCCAAGGGTGGCGAAGTCGAGGTCGTAGCGCAGTTGCCACGAGCGCTCGCCGGGGCCGTTGAAGTCGGCGTATTTGATCGAGTTGGCCAGGTAGATGGAGTCGCCGCCAACGAAGTCGAACGGCGTGTCGCCCTCGACCTTCTGGTAAGCCAGGGTCAGGGCCTGGGCGCCGAAGCTGTACTTGCTCATCAGGCTGTAGGCGACGGTGTCGATCGCCCCGGCGCTGGCGTTGCCGGTGTCGCGGGTGCTGTAGAGGTTGCCGTCCAGGCGCCAGCTGCCCTCGGCCAAATTCAGATTGAGGTAGGCCTGGCGCCAGGTGTCCTCCAGCTGGCCGGCGTACAGCGCGCCACCGAAGGGACCGTGCGGCGCAAAGGTGGCACCGGCCAGGCTGATGGCGCGGTTGCGGGTGGTGGCGCCGTAGCCGCTGAAGTCGTCGTGGCTGGAGCTGTTGTCCTGGTTGTTGAAGGCCGTGAAGTGCCCGGCCTGCAGGCGCCAGTCAGGCAGGTCCGTGTTCTCTGCCAGCCAGCCGCTGGCGTATTCCGGGTGCAGGCGTTTGTCACCGGTGTCGAACACTGGCGTCTCGACGGTCATCTCGCCGTAGCGCAGCAGGGAGTTGCCCATGCGCAGCTTGAGCGCGGCACCGGCGCTGGAATAGTCGGACTCGGCGCGGCCATCGCTGTCCCGTGGCAGCAGGCCGGTGCCGGCATGGCCGCGCCCGCCGTCGAGCTTGAGGCCGAGGAAGCCGTGGGCGTCGAGGCCTACACCGACCATGCCCTCGGTGAAGCCGGAGCGGAACTCGCCGATGAAACCCTGGGCCCATTCCTGACGGTAGTTCTGGCCGCTGCCAGAGGGTGAGCGGAAATCGCTGTGCAGGAAGTAGTTGCGGCTGAGCAGCGACCAGCCGGGTTCATCGGCCTGGCTGAGTGTCGGAGAAAGGACGAGGGTGGCGAGCAGGGCGCGGCCTGGTCCGTGATTGGCGCGGATCATGGGGGCTCCGGGGGGCGATGATCCGGGACTGTGGATCAAGGATAGGCTAGCGGTCTTGTAACTGTGTGCTGGCGAGTTTGCCTGTCACGGCCCTTTCGCGGGCACGTCCGCTCCCACAGGATTACCACAGG
This sequence comes from Pseudomonas sp. NPDC089996, assembly GCF_044748405.1. NCBI lineage: Bacteria > Pseudomonadati > Pseudomonadota > Gammaproteobacteria > Pseudomonadales > Pseudomonadaceae > Pseudomonas > Pseudomonas sp. NPDC089996. The sequence goes on from NZ_JBIVGA010000001.1 coordinate 274,589, forward strand.
CTTCAAACGCGCGTGGTTCCTGTGGGAGCGGGCTCGCCCGCGAAGAGGCTGGTACAGGCAATCTAGAGGCTGAAGGCCTGCGCAATCGCTTCGATCACCACGCGTACCCGGGCCGTGTGGCGCACATCCTGATGAGTCACCAGCCAGATGTCGTACGGCTTGCCCTGCGCCCAGACCTGCTGCAGACCATCCCGTTCCCCCAGTGGTACTGGCAGCTCACCCAGGCCGAGGCCGCTGGCCAGTGCCCGCCGCACCATCAGCCCAGAGGTGCAGGTCATGGCAATCCGCCCTTGAGCAATCGGCTCGCCCGCGAGGGTCACCTCCTTGCCGCTGTCCAGGTGCGGCTGATAGACCACCAGCTCATGCCCGGCAAACGCGCTGCCGGGGGAGGGTTCGCCGCGCCGTTGCAAATACGCGTGTGAAGCAAACAGCCCGCTGTGCCAGCGCGCCAGCCTCCGCACCACCAGCTCGGGGTTGTCCGGCTTGTGCGTGCGCACGGCGATATCGGCCTCGCGCTGGCTGAGGTTGAGCATCTGCGTCGAAGCCTGCAGCTGTACTTCGATCCCCGGGTGGTCGAGGCGCAGCCGGGCGACCGCGGGGATGATGAAGTCCAGGGCGAAGGAGTCGGTGGTGGTGACCCGCACCACGCCGCTCAGGCGCTCATCCATGCCGAGGATCTGCCGCTGCAGGCCGGCGGCGGCAGTTTCCATCTCCAGCCCCGCGCGCATCGCCACTTCGCCGGCGCTGGTCAACGAATAGCCGCTGGAGGTACGCAGGAACAACGTCGCGGCCAGCGCACTTTCCAGCGATGCAAGCCGGCGGCCCACGGTCGCCTGATCCACACCCAGGCTGCGGGCTGCACCGCGCAAGGTCTTCTCGCGGCACAGGGCCAGAAACACACGGGTATCGTCCCAGTTCATCAGGGTAATCCTCGGTGATGCATGAATGCAGGGCAATGTTGAAAAATCGCTGCGTTTATTCAGCAAGCGATGACTTTATGCTTTTCCCATCGTCATCAACAAGCGCCGCTTCCGGCGCAAGGGAAGATCATGAACAACCCCGCATCACGTGCGCCTTGGCTGCCGATCTGGGCTGGGCTGTGTGCCAGCCTGGTCGGCATCGGCCTGGCGCGGTTTGCCTACACACCGCTGGTTCCCGCGCTGATCGACGCGCACTGGTTCGCCAGTTCGGCGGTGGTCTACCTCGGTGCAGCCAACCTCGCGGGCTATCTGATCGGCGCGCTGGTCGGCAGGCCGCTGGCAGCGTACTGGTCGAGTGCATCGGTACTGCGCGGCATGATGCTATTGGTCAGCCTGGCGTTCCTGGCGTGTGCCTGGCCGCTGTCGGTGAGCTGGTTCTTCGGCTGGCGGTTGCTCTCAGGGGTGGCAGGCGGTGTGATCATGGTGCTGGCGGCCAGTGCGATCCTGCCCCATGTCGCGGCTTCGCGCCGTGGGCTGGCCAGTGGCGCGATCTTCCTCGGCATCGGCCTGGGTATCGCCGGTGCCGCCAGCCTGGTGCCGTGGCTGCTGGGCAAGGGGGTACAGCAGACCTGGCTGGGGCTGGCCGTTCTGTCGCTGGTGCTGACGGTCAGTAGCTGGGCGGGATGGCCAGCCGAGCACGCCCATGCGCAAACGGCCAGGCCTACGCAGCAGGCAGCCGCTTCCCCCGCCATCCTCGTACTGTTCGGCCAGTACGCGCTCATGGCTACGGCACTGGTGGCACCGATGATGTTTCTGGTGGACTACATCAGCCGTGGGCTTGGCGCCGGTACCCACGCCGGCGCAATGATCTTGGGGCTGTACGGCCTGGGGGCAATTGCCGGGCCGGTGGTTTACGGGCTGCTGGCCGACCACCTGGGGGCTCGTGCTGGCATTCGCCTGGTGCTGCTGGCGCAACTGGCGGCCTTGGCTGCATTACTGGGCAGCCATGACCTGCGCCTGCTGGGTGTCGCCGCCCTGTTGATCGGTTCGTTCCCGCCGGGCATTGTGCCGCTGGCATTGGCCAGGGTGCATCAGCTGGTCGATGGCCATGCCGGGCAGACCGCAACCTGGAGCCGGGCGACAGTATCGTTCGCCAGTTTCCAGGCGGTTGCCGGCTACGCCTATTCGGCACTCTTTGCGCTCAGTGGTGGCCATTACACCGTGCTGTTCGCGGTAGCGGCCGGGGCAGTCGTGTTGGCGCTGCTGGCCGACCTGCTGCTCAAGGACCGTCAGGCCATGTCGCTGATGGAAAACTCTTCGGCCAGATGATCGATCAGTGCCCGCACCGAGGGCAGCAGCCCGCGCCGTGACGGGAAGATCGCATGCACGATGCCGCAGCGTGGATGCCAGTCCGGGATCAGCTCCACCAAGCGCCCCGCCGCCAGATCCTCACGTACAGCCACGCGTGGCAAGTGCGCAATACCGACGCCGGCCACCACGAAGTGACGCAAGGCGAACAGGTCGTCCGTCACCATCCGCGGGGTATGCGGGATAACGATGCTGCGGCTGCTGTCCTCGCCCTGGAATAGCTCCCACTGGTATTCCCGCTGGACGCTGCCCCAGTGCAGGCTGGGCAGCGTGCCGAGTAGCTGCGGGTCGAAGCCCTTGGGCAGCTGTTCCAGGTACTGCGGCTGACCGACCAGGCACTGGGTGCTGTTGCTCAGCACCTTCATCACCATGTCGGTGTTCTCCAGCGGCGGGAAGCGTACCCGCAGCGCAAGGTCGAAGCCCTCGTGCAGCAGGTCGACGCGGCGGTTGGTGCTCTCGATGAACAACTCCACCTGCGGGTACTTGAGCATGTAGCGGGTGAGCATCGGCCCGACCCAGGAATTGAGGAGGGTGGTCGGGCAACTGATGCGCACCAGCCCGCGCGGTTCGCTGCGGTTGCGCTCGATGATCTCTGCCGCGCCTTCGGCTTCCACGCGCATGGCCAGGCAGCGGTTGTAGTAGGCCTGGCCGATCTCGGTCAGCGAGCAGTGGCGGCTGGTGCGGTGCAGCAGCCGCACGCCGAGGCGGTCCTCAAGGTCGGCGATACGCCGGCTGAGCTTCGACTTGGGCATGTCCAGCGCCCGCCCGGCCGGGGCGAAGCCACCGTGCTCTACGACTTGAGTGAAGTAGTAGAGGGAGTTGAGGTCTTCCAATGATCGTTCTCCGGACGGAACGCTAAAGGTAATTTTCGCGGAGCAGAGGCGTTAAGGTGATGATTTTAATCTGAGACCTTCAACGCGAAATACCTCGTTATGCTGAAAAATCCATAAACCTCAGCAGACTGTTTTGGGAAATAGCCTACACAGATAACGGACGACATAACGGCGCCAAATGGATAGCCCAAGCGCACACTGAGCAACCCGGAAAATCTTCAGGTATGCCTACATGTGCCACACTGATGTCAGGAGGCTGCACTAATGCCTATGTTCGATCCTCCCCATCCTGGGGAGTCCTTGCGAGAAGACGTGTTGCCCGCAGGTGATCGCCTGACATTTCAATCCGCATCCGAATCAAACAACCGCGCCAATTCCACCCGCGCCTCCTTGGCCGTCTGCATCACCTTGGCCCGGTCATCGCGCACATGCCCCTGTGCCTCCAGCACTTCCTCATCATGCTGGGCAAACCGCTCGATCCGGTCCGCCGCCTGCTCGTCGCTCAAGCCCAGCCCGACCAGCGCCCGGCGGGTCATCTCCAGGCTCGAATAGAACGTCTCGCGAATCGGCTCTGCGCCCACATCCGCCAGCTTGTGCACATGCTGGCGGTTGCGCGCCCGGGCCAGGACTTTTAGGTGTGGGTACTGGCGCTTCACCCGTTCAGCGGTATGGATCGCGGCTTCAGGGTCGTCGATGGTGATGATGAAGTATTCCGCCTCACCGACCTTGGCCGCATGCAGCACCTCGGCGCGCAGCGGGTCGCCGTAGAACACCGGGACCTGTTCGAACATGCGCGTCATTTCGATGGTGTCCACCGAGGTTTCCAGGGCAATGAACGGGATCTTCTGCGCCCGCAGGATGCGCGCGACGATCTGGCCCATGCGGCCCATGCCGACGATCACCACCCGTGGCGTGCCGGCGTCGATGGCCTTGTATTGCTCGGGCACTTCACGCGCCGGTTGCGGGCGCTTGAGGGCACGGGCGCAGCCGAGCATCAGCAGCGGGGTGATGGCCATCGACAGGGTGATGGTCATCAGCAGCAGGTCATAGGTCTGGGTATCGAACAGGCCCTGGTCCTTGCCCAGCTTGAACACCACGAAGGCGAACTCGCCACCGGCCGCCAGCACCATGCCCAGGCGCAGCGCGCTGGCGCTTGTCAAACCACCGGCCAGGCGGCCGACGCCGATCAGCAGGGCCAGCTTCACCCCCACCAGCAGCAGGGTCAGGCCCAGCAGCACCAGGGGCATTTCCAGCAGCAGGTTCAGGTTGGCGCCCATACCCACGCTGATGAAGAACAGCCCCAGCAGCAGGCCCTTGAACGGTTCGATTTGCGATTCAAGTTCGTGGCGGTATTCCGAGTCGGCCAGCAGCAGGCCTGCGAGGAAGGCGCCCAAGGCCATGGAGATACCGGCTTCTTCCATCAGCCAGGCGGTGCCGATCACCACCAGCAGCGCGGTGGCGGTGGACACTTCCGGCAGGCCGGTGCGGGCCACGGTGCGGAACACCGGGCGCAGCAGGTAGCGGCCGCCGATGATGACCACCGCGATGCTGGCGAACACCTTCAGGCCATGTTGCAAGCTGTCGCCGTGGCTGGTGTCCGGGCCGCTGGCGGCCAGCAGCGGAACAAGGGCGATCAGCGGGATCGCGGCGATATCCTGGAACAGCAGGATGGCGAACGCGAGCCGGCCATGGGGGGCGTTGAGCTGCTTGCTTTCGGCCAGGCTCTGCAGGCCGAGGGCGGTGGATGACAGTGCCAGGCCCAGGCCGAGCACGATGGCTGCCGGCAACGACTGGCCGAAGCCGAACAGGGCGATGGCGCCGATCACCGCGCCAGTCAGCAGCACCTGGGCGGTACCAACGCCGAACACCGACTTGCGCATCAGCCACAGGCGTTTGGGTGACAACTCGAGGCCGATGATGAACAGCAGCAGGACCACGCCCAGTTCGGAAATGTGCGCGACGCTTTCGGTGTCGCGGATCAGGCCCAAAGCCTGGGGGCCGATGGCAACGCCCGCGAGCAGGTAACCGATCACGGCCCCCAGTTGCAGGCGCTTGGCCAGGGGGACGGCGACGACCGCGGCGAGCAGGAAGATCACCGCGGTTTGCAGAAGGCTGCCTTCGTGTGGCATTGGCTCGTACTCCATGAGCTGCCGGGGCAGCGTTTGAACAGTTTGGCGGACAATTCTGGAGGTCGGTTGTGAGTCAGACAATCTGCCGAGAAGGAGAAACATTGTCACCCCAAAAGGGACATTGGCGCCTGCTCTCTCACAAGGCCCGCACTCCCTGGGATGAACGCTCAACTCCCGCCAAACTGCGCCCGATACTGCGCCGGTGTCATACCGATCCGCTCACAGAACACTTTTCTCATATGTCGGTCACTGCCAAACCCACAGCGCGCCGCGACTACTTTCAATGGCAGTTCGCTGCCTTCCAGCAGCTTGCGCGCCTGGTCGATCCGCGCGTTCTGCAGGTACTGCAGCGGCGTGATCCCGACCTCGCGTTGAAAGGTCCGGGCAAAGTTGCGCCCACTCATGGCCACCAGATCGGCCATCTTCTGCACGGTAAACACCTGGTCGATATGGTCGACGATATAGGCCTGCACCCGGGCAATCGGCGAATCGTCACGCGGTACGGCGGCCAGCAGCGGCCCGTAGGGCGTCTGACCGCCCTGGCGATGGCGGGCGACCAGCAGCACCTTGGCCACTTCCAGGGCCAGCGCCTTGCCATGGTCCTCGGCCACCACCGCCAGCGCCAGGTCGATCCCGGCGGTGATTCCGCCCGATGTGATCAGGCAGCGGTCGATCACGTAGATCTGCTCGGTCTCGACCTTGGCTTCAGGGAACGCCTGAGCCAGCCGCTCCACATAGTTCCAGTGGGTCGTGCAGCGGTATCCGTCGAGTAACCCCGCCCGGCCCAGCAGGAACACGCCGGTGCAGATGGCGCCAAAGCGTCTGGCACTGCGCACAGCCCGTGGCAGCCAGCGTTCCAGCCCCGGCAGGGCGATGTCATAGGCACCCGGGCCGCCTGGCACCAGCAACAGATCGACGCCGTCAGGCAGTGCCTCCAGGCGCAGGTCGGCCAGGACGTTCAGGCCGCACGAGCCGCGAATCGCCTGTTGGCCTTCGGCCACAGTGAGCAAGCGGTAACGTTTGTGCTCGGGCAAGAACCGGTTGGCGATGGCAAAGGCATCCATTGGCCCAGTTACATCCAGCAACAGCACATCGTTGAACAGCACCATGGCCACGGTGCGATGAGCGCGATTTTCCTGCATACCTCATAGCTCTTGGTGTCGTAAGCACCGCATCTTAGGGCAGCGCTGCACAATTAAGAACAATTCAGCTTTGGCTCAGGACTTTGTCACATGCCGGCGGCGAGACTTACTCCATTGAACAGGAGAGTCGCCATGTGCCTCGGGATGCCCCAACAGCCAGCGCCACCCCCCGGCGCGCTGACGCCCGAGCGGTTGCGCCAGGCCAAGGAACAGATGCTGCACACCACGCTGTCGATTATCGAAATAGCTGCCGTGTGCAACCTCACCCGCAGCCATTTCTCCCGCGCCTTCAAGGTCAATACCGGCCTCTCGCCACAGGCCTGGCGCCTGCTGGCGCGCATGGAAAAGGCCAAGCGACTGCTCGTGACCGAAGCGCCGATCACCCATGTGAGCCTGGAGTGCGGCTTCTGTGATCAGGCCCATTTCACCCGTGCCTTCAGCCGCTTGGTCGGCCAGCCGCCCAAGGCTTGGCGCCAGGCGCAAGTCCATCCTTAAGCCTAAGCTATCTGCCGGTATAACCCCTCGGGACAAGCCCTTGAGCGAGTCCCGGCCCGTTTTCCCAACCCAAGGAGCCACCCCATGAGCCAACCTGATTACAAGCGCCTCAACAAAGACGACGCCGTGGTGCTACTGGTCGACCACCAGACCGGCCTGATCTCGCTGGTGCAGGACTTCTCGCCCAACGAATTCAAGAACAACGTCCTGGCCTTGGGCGACCTGGCCAAGTTCTTCGGCCTGCCGACCATTCTCACCACCAGCTTCGAGCAAGGCCCCAACGGCCCTCTGGTACCGGAGCTTAAAGAGATGTTCCCGGACGCGCCTTACATTGCTCGCCCAGGCCAGATCAACGCCTGGGACAACGAAGACTTCGTCAAGGCAATCAAGGCCACGGGCCGCAAGCAGCTGATCATCGCAGGCGTGGTAACGGATGTGTGCGTGGCGTTCCCGACCCTTTCGGCATTGGCGGAAGGTTTTGAAGTGTTCGTGGTGACTGACGCCTCGGGCACCTTCAACGAGACGGTACAGCAGGCGGCCTGGGTACGCATGACCCAGGCGGGTGCGCAGATGATGAACTGGTTCTCAGTGGCCTGTGAGCTGCACCGCGACTGGCGCAACGACATCGAAGGGCTGGGTAACCTGCTGTCGCAGCGGATTCCCAACTACCGTAACCTGATGAACAGCTATGCGGCGTTGAGCGCGCGCTGATGCAAACCTGTTCCGGCCCTTTCGCAGGTAAACCCGCGATAGGGCCAGAACAGGCTAAGAAGGATTCAAGGGCAAAGTGAAACAAATCCGACAGCCGCCAGATGCCGACTCAAGCACTTGCAACTGCCCACCATGGGCTTTCGCCACCGAGTTGCAGATTGTCAGCCCCATCCCCAGCCCCTCGTCCTTGGTGGTATGGAAGGCATCAAACACCCGTGCCCGCTGGTCCGCGGCAATGCCGGGCCCGTTGTCGTCCACGCAGATTTCGAGCCAATCCCCGGTGATTGCAGAAGCTATCCGCAATAGTCCATCACGGCGATACCCCGCCAGCGCCTCCAGCGCATTGGTGATCAGGTTCAACACCAGCTGCCGTAACTGCACCGGATCGGCCATAACGCTCACCCCTGCCTGCAACCGCGTCTGCACCTCGACCTTGTGGCTGGCGGTTTCGGCGCAGCTCAGGCGCAGCACCTCGCGAATCAACTCGTCGACCTTTACCGCCTTCAATTGCATCGGCGACTGCCTGGCCAGAGAGCGCAGTGCGCGGACGATGTTGGCGGCGCGTTCGCTGTCATTGCGAATGTCTTCCAGGCCGGCAATCGCCTCTTCCAGGTTGGGCTCTGCGCGCTTGAGCCAGCGCAGGCTGGCTGCGGCGTTGGAGGCAATACCCAACAGTGGCTGGCTGATTTCGTGGGCGATGGACGCAGACAGCTCGCTCATTACCTGCAGGCGTTCATCCAGCATAAAGCACCCCTGTTAGCGACATCCTGAGGCGCGAGTATACGCAGCGGACCCCTCAAGAATGGGCCCTGCCGCCGGCTTGGCAGAAACGGGCACGCTGTTGTCCGTTATCGAACCCTGGCGGCTGGAGGCCGCTTGTATAGTGCTCAGACTCACCTATCCCCTAGGGATAATTGTCTGATCGCCCATGCCCGCGCGAGGAAACCATGATCCGAATTGGCAATGCTCAGGTGTCGCTGGAGCGGCGGGAAGCCTTTCTCGGCGGCAAGCCGATCCTGTTGGGCGGGCGTGCCTTTGAGGTGTTGGCCACGCTGATCAGGGCCAAGGGCCGGGTGGTCGGCAAGGACGAGTTGTTCAACCAGGTGTGGGCCGGCACGGTGGTCGAGGACAACAATCTGCAGGTGCAGGTGTCACTGCTGCGCAAGGCCTTCGGCGACCGTGGGCTCATCCAGACCGTACCGCGCCGGGGTTATCGTCTGGCGGCGCAAGTCAGCCTCGATGTGCCTTGCCTGGCGCTGGGTCAATCAGCACTGTGCGCCGTGACCGATGACATTGCGCCCGCGCCGGTGCTGGTGGTGGACGACGATGCATCGGTGCGCAAGGCACTGGGGCGCCTGTTGCGCTCGCAGGGCATTCCCCACCGTTTGTTCGCCAGCGCCGAAGAGCTGTTCGACGCCGGCCTGGAAACGCCCAGCGCCTGCCTGCTGCTGGACATGCACCTGCCCGAAACCAGCGGGCTTGAGGTACAGGCTGCGCTGCGCCAGATGGCACTGCCCTGGCCGATCGTATTCATGACCGGCTTCGGCACCATTCCCATGACGGTCCAGGCGATGCGCGCGGGGGCCGTGGAGTTTCTGATCAAGCCTTTCGATGAAGACCAACTGCTGGCACTGCTCGAATCGGTACGCGCCCGTGCCGTGACCGAGGGGCGCAAATGGCACCATGCTCGGCGGGTCGATGAAAAATACCAACGCCTGACCCAGCGCGAACGCCAGGTGTTCGCGCTGGTGGTCGGCGGCCTGTCGCACAAGCAGATCGCCCAGGCAATCGGCATCAGTGAAGTGACCACCAAGGTGCACAAGAAGAACATCATGAACAAGATGCAGTCCCGCTCACTGCTGGAGCTGGTGGCTATGCACAACCTCATCGAGGCGCAGTCTGGTGCTGCAAAACAGCCCCAGGATCTAACTGCTCCCTGGTCGGTACTGTAAAGCCTCGGCCAGATGCCCCCTGCCGATTGCCTGGCTGCCCTCCAGATCCGCCAATGTGCGTGCAACCTTCAATAACCGGTGCGCAGCCCGCAAGGAAAGGCTCAGCCGCTCACAGGCACTTTCCAGCCAGGCCTGGTCTGGCGCTGCCAGCTGGCAGTGGCTGCGCAACCCCTCCAGGTTCAGAAACGCATTGGCACAGCCTTGCCGTCGCTGCTGCACTTCACGCGACGCGGCCACCTTGGCAGCCACATCGGCGCTGGTCTCGCCGCTTGGTTGATTGTTGAGCGTGGTGGTCTCGCGGGCCACGGTCAGGTGCAAGTCGATGCGGTCCAGCAACGGGCCTGACAGCTTGTTGCGATAGCGTGCAATCTGCTCGGTACTGCAGCGGCAGCGGCCAGTCGGGTCGCCCAGGTAGCCGCAAGGGCAGGGGTTCATCGCCGCCACCAGCTGGAAGCGCGCCGGGAAGCGCACTTTGTCGCGCGCCCGCGCGATCACGATCTCACCCGACTCCAGCGGCTCGCGCAGCACTTCCAGTACACGCCGTTCAAACTCTGGCAGCTCGTCGAGAAACAGCACGCCATGGTGCGCCAGGGTGATCTCGCCGGGCTGCGGCCGGCTGCTGCCGCCTACCAGCGCCGGCCCCGAGGCCGAATGGTGCGGGTGGCGGAATGGCCGCTGCGGCCAGCTGTTCAGCGGCGTGTGGCCGCTGATTGACTGGATCGCCGCCACCTCCAGCGCCTCGTGTTCGTCCAGTGGCGGCAGCAGGCCGGGGAGGCGACTCGCGAGCAGCGTCTTGCCCGTGCCGGGTGGCCCGGTGAACAGCAGGTTATGCGCCCCGGCTGCCGCCAGTAGCAATGCCCGTTTGGCGGCGACCTGACCCTGGACTTCGCTGAGGTCAGGGTAGGGCTGCTGCTTGAGCACCAGGCCATTGGCGGCGAACGGCGGCAGCGGCACCTGCCCGTTGAGGTGCGCCACCAACTCCAGCAGATGCCCCACGGCGTACACCACGAGCCCTCCGGCCAGGCTGGCCTCTTCGGCGTTCTCCCGTGGTACCACCAACGCCCGGCCGGCCTGGCGTGCCGCCAGCGCTGCCGGCAACACGCCCTGAACCGGACGCAGCTGGCCGGAAAGAGCCAGCTCACCCAGGCATTCCATTTCAGCCAGGGCGGGCATCGGCACCTGGCCATCGGCGGCCAGAATGCCCAGGGCGATGGCCAGGTCATATCGCCCGCCATCCTTGGGCAGGTCGGCCGGTGCGAGGTTCTGGGTAATGCGCCGCTGGGGGTAATTGAGCCCGGAATTGACGATGGCGCTGCGCACACGGTCCTTGCTTTCCTTGACCGTGGTTTCTGGCAGGCCGACCAGGGTGAGGTGGGGCAGGCCGTTGGCCAGGTGGGTTTCGACGCTGACCGCCGGGGCCTGTACGCCGACCTGGGCGCGGCTGTGGACGAGGGCGAGGGACATGGACGCTCCATTGGTACTGGGTCTGGGGCCGCTTCCTGCGGCCTGTCGTAGCCTAGTAAGTCACTGCGGGGTCGGCGCAAGAAAAATGCGACTTTGTTTTGCATGCCAGGTTTTTCCCCTGCCTTTTACACCCGACCTGATCAATTCTGGATCCAATATCTTTGCGAAGAGCCCGGCTATGGCTTAGTGTTCAAGGGCGACTGTTGTTGCCATTGGATGGCAGCGAAACCCTGAAATGGACTTAAGGTACTGCCCGTGCAAACGCTCATTCGCACCCGTCAGCAGATCCGAGAACGGGTACAGGCCAATGACTACGCCGAACTCACCCGCTTGTTCGATGCGCTCCAGGCGCAGTGGCAGCAGGCGCCCCCCGGTGAGTGCCCTGCCTACCTGGAAGCGGTGCAAGGCTACCTGCTGGATTGGGATACACAGGGCGGCAAAGCCCTGACGCACACCCTGAAAGCCTGGATCGACGCCTGCCCAAAGGCTTATCACCCGCATGTGGTGATGGGGTATCACTGCTTCAGCCATGCTTGCCAGATTCGCGGGCATGCCGACACCCATGAAGTGTCCGAAGAACGCTGGCTGGCTGCCGAACAGGCCTGTGAAAAGGGCGCGGCGCATTTTCTGCGAGCCATGGGATGCAACGCACAGCCGGTTGCTGCAGTGATCGGCATGTTGCGGATCAGCTCGCATTTGCGCGAGCCCGGCTGGTTGGTCGAACTGTTCAATGGCCAGGTGGCGCGTTATCGGCCCAGCGCACATGCCGACGTGGAAGTGCAGGAGGCTGCTGCGCCCCTGTTGGTCAAGTTCGGCCTGACGCCGTTGCTGGAGTTGCCGCAGACATTGCCTTCAAGTTTGAGCGCGCGTTGGCATGAGCAGGGCGAGAGTGCCCGGGACTACTGGCTGCGCCATGCGTTGGGGTGGTTTCCCGGTTGCTTCGAAGCGATCGAGGCCTATGCCAGTTACCTGACCCCACGCTGGGGCGGCAGCTTTGAGGCGGTCGACGCGCTGGCCAGCGGCCCGCTGTGCCAAGGTTGGCCCGAAACACAGCGCAATGCGATCCGCTGGCTGGCCCTGGAAGACACCTTCTGGCTGCCACATGCCAGGCAACAGCCACAGGTCGCGACCTGGCACAGAACCTTTGCCCAATGGGCGCAGCGCGAATTGAGGCCCAAGGAGCGCGCCACGCTGCTGGCCCTGCGTGGCGCACTGCGGCGCTATTCGCTGCAGGATTACCCCGGTGCGATGCGCGACTTTGTCGAGAGTGTCGCGCTCTACCCTGACCACGGCTTCGTCTCGGCCATCGGCGAGCCCTTTCATAGCCTTGTGTGCCTGGTGCTTTTCAACGAGGCGCAGGACGACGCGCAGGTATTGCGCACCGTCATCGAGCGGCTGTGCGACCAGCGTCGACAGGCGGCAGCCTGTGCACTGCGGGCTGCGGGGCATCAATTCGGGTTGTGGGGCTTCGGGCAATCCGCTGAGCAGGCACGCACCTGGTTGTGCCTGGCGGTCAAGCGCCAGTGCGGGCGCGAAGGGCAGGGCTTCGAGGTGCTCGATGTGCCGCGGCTGCTCTGGGCTGCGAACCTGCATGACGCCGCGTACTTTCTGTATGAAGGCTGTGCGCAACTGAAGCTGCCAGATGCCGCCATGGCGCTGTACGACTTGCATCGGGGCTGGCTGGACGACACCCCAGAGCGTTATCTGAGTGGCCAGGCTGCCGAGCACTGGCTGGCGCGCGCGGCGGAGTGTGGCAACCCCATGGCCAAGTTCGACCTGGCCTGTCAGCGGATGCGCGGGGCCGATGGGCTGGAGGACCGCAAGGCAGTGCTGGCCGTCAAGCGGCTGCTGCTCGATGTACTGGACCATCCGCAAATCCATGCCAGGGCGCAGTTGCAGCTGGGTATGCTGCTACGCCAGCACGGCGATGCGCGGGAGCGTGTCGAGGCGGTCGGCTATTTGCTGCGGCTGGCCGAGCACCCCGACGCCTGGACCGCAGCGCGTGCCTGTGCCGAACTCGGGCTGGCCTGGATGCAGGGCTGTGGCACGCGCAAGCAGAGCCGTTTTGCGGCAATCGAGTGGGCCAATCGCGCCGTTGCGTTGCAGTCGAGCGATCCGCACATCGAAGCCATACAGGCCGAGATCCGCAATTCGCACAGCAGGGTGAAAACATTGTTTACCGTGTGCGGGGCGACATTGTTCCGTGGCGACCTGCATGCCAGCGAACTGCCGCCCAAGGCCGCAGGCCAGCACAGAGCTTCGGCCTGAATGAAGTCGGGGCCGCTGGGCGGCCCCAGCTGTTAGGGCTTGGCGCCGAGGATGATGTGCGAGGCCTTGATCAGCGCTGTGGCTTTCACGCCGGGTGCCAGGCCAAGTTCCTGCACGGCCTCGCGGGTGACGATGGAATACACCTCGGTACCACCCGCCAACTTCAGCACCACTTCGGCGTTCACCGCTCCGTCTCCCACGCGCACCACTTCACCTTCCAGGGCGTTGCGGGCCGAAAGCCGGTAACCGTCGGCATCGGTCATCAGCACCACCCAAGGGGCCTTGACCAGGGCCACGGCCTGTTTGCCGACGTTGATGCCGAGATTGTGCAAGCTGGTCATGGTGACCACCGCCACCAGCTTCTCGCCGCGACCAAGAGTCAGTTCGACCTCGGCATTCACTGCGCCGGGTTGCACGGCGCTGACGGTACCTTCAAAGACATTGCGGGCACTAGCTTTCATGGTGACTACTCCTTATCGATTGTTAGTCCTGCGACGCTGCCGCCATCCGCGCTTCCAGCTCGGCGACTTGCTTCTCCAGGGCCTCGAGGCGGGCACGGGTGCGCGCCAGCACGACCATCTGGCTGTCGAATTCTTCACGGCTGACCAGGTCCAGCTTGCTGAAGGCGCCTTGCATCAGCACCTTGAACTGGCTTTCCAGTTCGGCGCGTGGCTGGGCGGTATCACTGCTGAACAGGCGCGAGGCCTGGTCGCTCAGGGCGTCGAGAAGGGCTTTGGGCGCGAGCATGTCGGGCTGTCCACTGATACTGAGAAATGGCCCGCAGTGTAGCACGGGGCAAACTTGCACCATTGACCACACGCAGTTGCACATTTTTCGAGCAGGCGGTGGAACCTGGCTGCACCGAAGTTGTGCAGGTTTACCATGCTGGCGACTGGCCAATTCTCACCGATGCGCATAAGCCGCTGTTTTCCCGCGTTTTAGCGAAAGTGGCAAGGTTTCTGCAAAGACCTGTACGAGCCATGCACTGATGCAGTTCCTTGTGACCAGGCAGTGCGCACGCGGAGCCGGATGCCGACGACGCGTTACAAAGCCAACCGCTGCGCTTAGACTTGAGACGGGTTTGTTTTCCTGGGGCAAGTCCACCAAATCGGGAGAGAGTTTCATGAAGCTAGTCACAGCCATCATCAAGCCGTTCAAGCTGGACGACGTGCGCGAGTCGCTGTCGGAAATCGGCGTGCAGGGCATTACCGTCACCGAAGTCAAAGGTTTCGGCCGGCAGAAGGGCCACACCGAGCTGTATCGCGGCGCGGAGTATGTGGTCGACTTCCTGCCCAAAGTGAAGATCGATGTCGCCATCGACGACAAGGACCTTGATCGAGTGATCGAAGCCATCACCAAGGCAGCCAACACCGGCAAGATCGGTGACGGCAAGATCTTCGTGGTGAATCTGGAGCAGGCGATCCGCATCCGTACCGGCGAAACCGATACCGACGCGATCTAAGCGCCGAAAAAAGCCTCACCAAACCCAACGCCCCAGGAGAAAACAACATGACTCTGCGTCAGATCGCAGGGCTAGGAGCCCTATTGTCCCTCGTAATGCCCGGGCTTGCCCTGGCAGAGGAAGCTGCCGCGCCGGCGCTGAACTCCGGCGACACCGCCTGGATGCTGACCGCAACGGCGCTGGTGCTGTTCATGACCATACCGGGCCTGGCCTTGTTCTACGGCGGCATGGTGCGTTCCAAGAACGTACTGTCGGTGATGATGCAGTGCTTCGCTATCACCGGCCTGATGAGCATTCTCTGGGTCGTCTACGGCTACAGCATGGCCTTCGATACCACCGGTATGGAAAAAGGCGTGCTCAACTTCAATTCCTTCGTTGGTGGTTTCTCCAAGGCGTTTCTCAGCGGTGTAACGCCCGAGAACCTGACCTCGGCCACCGCATTGTTCCCTGAAGCGGTATTCATCACCTTCCAGATGACCTTCGCCATCATCACCCCGGCACTGATCGTCGGTGCCTTCGCCGAGCGCATGAAATTCTCGGCGATGCTGGTGTTCATGGGCATCTGGTTCACGCTGGTCTACGCACCGATCGCGCACATGGTGTGGAGCGGTGACGGCGCGCTGATGTGGGACTGGGGCGTACTCGACTTCGCCGGTGGCACCGTGGTGCACATCAACGCCGGTATCGCAGGCCTGGTCTGCTGCCTGGTGCTGGGCAAGCGCAAAGGCTACCCGACCACTCCGATGGCCCCGCACAACCTGGGCTACACCCTGATGGGCGCGGCCATGCTGTGGATCGGCTGGTTCGGCTTCAACGCCGGCTCCGCCGCCGCCGCCAACGGCACTGCCGGCATGGCCATGCTGGTGACCCAGATCGCCACCGCCGCCGCTGCGCTGGGCTGGATGTTCGCCGAGTGGATTGGACACGGCAAACCGAGCGCCCTGGGTATCGCCTCGGGTGTGGTCGCCGGCCTGGTCGCCATTACGCCGGCCGCTGGTACCGTGGGCCCGATGGGCGCCCTGGTGATCGGCCTGGCCTCGGGCGTGATCTGCTACTTCTGCGCTACCACCCTCAAGCGCAAGCTGGGTTATGACGACTCCCTCGACGCCTTCGGCGTGCACGGTGTCGGCGGCATCATCGGTGCAATCCTCACCGGCGTGTTCGCGGCTCCGGCCCTGGGCGGCTTCGGCGCGGTCACCGATATCGGTGCCCAGGTATGGATCCAGGCCAAGGGCGTGATCTTCACCGTGGTCTACACCGCCATCGTGACTTACGTGATCCTCAAGGTGCTGGATGTGGTGATGGGCCTGCGGGTCAACGAAGAAGAAGAGTCGGTTGGCCTCGACCTGGCTCAACACAACGAACGCGGCTACAACCTGTAACGCGACGCTGGAAAAACTTGCCCGGTTCGCCGGGCATTTTTTTGCCTGTTTTTTACCATTTCCCGCAGTGCAAACGGTTTATCACTCACGTTCGCGACGTAGGCCAAAAACTTACAAGTATTGGGGCGTTTATGGTGCTTTGCTTTTTCTACGGGCGCGCTAGAATGCGCGCCAAAGGGTGTTTGACGAGTAGTCCGCACGCTTTGCCAGCCTTTGCTAGGCTTGCCATTAGCGTGTGGCCAGCAGGGTTGAAGGATTTGTCAGGTCCTGCCAGGAGCAGGGCCTGCTGGGTGCCGCCTCCCATCAGGAGCGCCGACCCAAGGGCAGTGGCCTAACCCACGGCCAGTTGAATTTTCACTGGTGGCTGCCGGTCTACGGCTGCACTGGTCTATAACTAACCTGCTTTTCGCAAGTCATGAGGTAGAACATGAGCGACGACGATCTGGAAAATGATGACCTCGAAGTAGGCGACGAAGACGAGGCTGATGAGGGCCTCGAAGCGGCAGCTGACGATGGTGCGGAAGATGCTGGCGATGACGACAGCAGCCCGGCACCGACTGCCAAGGGCAAATCCAAGGCGGCTGTCTCGGTAGACGAGATGCCAAGCATGGAAGCCAAGCAGAAGGAGCGTGATGCCCTGGCCAGAGCGATGGAAGAATTCCTTTCGCGCGGTGGCAAGGTGCAGGAAGTCGAGGCCAACGTGGTCGCCGACCCGCCCAAGAAGCCGGACAACAAGTACGGCAGCCGCCCTATCTGAGTGGCTGAATACAAAAGAGCCCGCCGTCGCTGCGGGCTTTTTTGTGCCTGCCTTTCAAGTCGACGCGGTCTCTGTGGGAGCGGCCTTGTGTCGCGAAAGGGCCGCAAGGCCCACAATGTCAGCGCCAGCGCGCCAGGACGTCGGGCAACTGGGACAGCCGCTGGATCTCGGCATCCGGCGCACGTTCACCCTCCCAGGCCTTGCCCTGCGGGTTGAACCATACGGCGCGCAAACCGGCACGTTGGGCCCCGGCGATATCATCGCCCGGGTGATCACCGATATGCACCGCCGCGCTGGCTTCTACCTCGCCACGCTTGAGCGCCTCTAGGAATGGCGCCGGGTCCGGCTTGCCGATGCCCAGGTCCTCCGCGCACAGGGCAAAGCGGAAGTAGTCCGCCAGCCCCAGGCGGCTAACATCGGCGTTGCCGTTGGTGACCACCCCCAAGATGTAGTGATGGCGCAGGATCTCCAGCACCGGTTGTACCTCGGGGAACAATTCGACCTGGTGGCGGGCATGCAGGAAGACCTCAAAGCCTTCATTGGCCAGTTCCTGTGCCTGCTTTTCGCTGTAGCCGACTTCTTCGAGGGCGTGGAACAGCACACGCCGGCGCAGGGCGCTGATGCGGTGCTTGAGACCCGGCTCGGCCTGCACCAGGCGCTCGCGGATGGCAAACAGGTGCTCCACCGGTACGCCGCCAAGGTTGCGGGCGTTGGCTTCGAGCCAGTCGCGCAGCACGACCTCGGCGCTGGCAATCACGGGCGCGGTGTCCCACAGGGTGTCGTCGAGGTCGAAGGTGATCAGCTTGATGCTCATGAGTCTGTGCCTTTGCTGCGTTTGGCCCGAGGATGGGCGCTGTCGTACACCATGGCCAGGTGCTGGAAGTCCAGGTGGGTATAGATCTGCGTGGTGCTGATGTCGGCATGGCCGAGCATTTCCTGCACCGCACGCAGGTCCTGGGAGGATTCCAGCACATGGCTGGCGAAGGAATGGCGAAGCATGTGCGGGTGCAGATGCTGGCCCAGCTCGCGCTCGCCAGCGGCCTTGACCCGCAGCTGGATGGCCCGCGGGCTCATGCGCTTGCCCTGGCGGGTGATGAACACCGCGCTATCCCGCGGGCCGCCGATGCCGCGCAGCTTGAACCAGGCTTGCAAGGCCTCACGGGCCTTGCGGCCGACGGGCAGTACGCGGGTCTTGCTGCCCTTGCCCAGTACCTGCACCAGGCCGGCGGCCAGGTCGAGCTGCTCGAGGTCGAGGTTGTTCAGCTCGGAGAGGCGCAGGCCGGAGGAATAGAACAGTTCAAGAATGGCCTGGTCGCGACGGGCGATGAAGTCGTCGTCGACGCCGCCATCGAGCAGTTGCAAGGCGCGGTCGGCGTCCAGCACCTTGGGCAGCCGGCGTTCACCTTTGGGCGCGCTCAGGCCGGTGGCCGGATCGTGCTGGCACAGGCCTTCGCGGTTGAGGTAACGGTACAGGCCCCGTACCGCAGACAGCAGCCGCGCCAGGCTGCGCGAGGACTGCCCCTGGTGGTGCTGGCGAGCGATCAGCTGGCGCAGTTGCTGGATCTGCAGCGCGCCCCATCCGGCGATGCCCTGGTTATTGCAGTATTCGATGACCTTGTCGAGGTCGCGGCGGTAGGCCAGTAGGGTGTGGTCCGACACCTGGCGCTCGTTGCGCAGGTGTGCGCAATAAGCCTCCAGCTGGCGTTCCATCAGCGCACCGGACGCAGGGTCTGGGTCACGCGCGGCACCACGCGGCCGAGCACTTCGGCGATATAGCCGAGGAACAAGGTGCCGACACTGCTCTTGTAGTGCTGCGGGTCGCGGCTGCCAATCGCCAGTACGCCATGCAGCCCCTGGTATTCGAGGGCTGCAACTGCACTGGAACCGACTTCCGGCTGCTGCTCTTTGCCGAACAGGAAAGCCAGTTCGTGCTCGCGCAGGTTGCCGCTGACGGTCTTGCCGCCACCGAGCAGGCCGCCGATGGCTTGCTGGGCTTCGGCATTGCTTACCCAGCGGCCGACGGGTGCCACGTTGTCGCCGAACAGGATCAGGCTGACGAAAGGCACCTGGAATTCCTGGCGCAGGCTGTCTTCGACGGCCATTACCACTTCCTCCAGGCTGCCAGCATCGAGCAGGTCGAGGATCAGCCGGCGGGTCTTGTCGAACAGCCGGTCGTTGTCACGAGCCACGTCCATCAGTTGCGACAGGCGATGGCGCATCTCGATGTTGCGATCGCGCAGCAGTGTGAGCTGGCGCTCCACCAGCGACACGCTGTCGCCGCGCTGGTGGGGGATGCGTTGTTCGATCAGCAGCTCGTCGTGCTCGGCGAAGAAGGTGGGGTGGGCGCGCAGGTAGGCGACCACCGCTTCGGCGTCGAGCTCATCGGGCTGCTGGGGTACTGGCTGATCGGTCATGGCGGTTACTCGCTTAGAGACGAACCTGTCCTTCGAAGACGCGTACGGCTGGGCCGGTCATCAACACGGGCTTGCCGGGACCGGCCCATTCGATGTGCAGGCGTCCTCCCGGCAGCTCGAGGGACACCGGAGAGTCCATCCAGCCCTGGCTGATGGCGGCCACGGCTGCGGCGCAGGCGCCGGTACCGCAGGCCTGGGTCTCGCCGGCGCCACGTTCCCATACTCGCAGGTTGCCGCGGTGCCGGTCGATGACCTGTAGGAAACCGGCATTCACCCGCTGAGGAAAGCGCGGGTGGTTTTCGATTTTTGGACCCAGCGCATGGACCGGCGCGGTGTGCACGTCATCGACGCGCAACACGGCATGCGGGTTGCCCATGGACACGGCGGCAATCGAATGCACCTGGCCGTCGACCTCCACCGGATAGTTCAACGCCTGTTCGTCGGCAATGAACGGGATGTCTGCCGGGGCGAAGCGCGGCGGGCCCATGTCGACACACACCTGACCGTCGCTCTGCACGTCCAGTTCGATGATGCCGCCCTTGGTTTCCACGCGGATGCGCTTCTTCGCGGTCAGGCGCTTGTCCAGCACGAAGCGGGCGAAGCAGCGCGCACCATTGCCGCACTGCTCGACCTCGGAACCGTCGGCGTTGAAGATCCGGTAGCGGAAGTCCACCTCCGGGTTGCTCGGCGCCTCGACGATCAGCAGCTGGTCGAAGCCGATACCGGTGTGGCGGTCACCCCATTGCTTGGCATGCTTGGGCTGGATGTGGGCGTGCTGGCTGACCAGGTCGAGGACCATGAAGTCGTTGCCCAGCCCATGCATCTTGGTAAAGCGCAGCAGCATGGGTTCACTCCGGCAGCAGGCTTTCGCCAGCGTACAGTTCGGCGATGGTCTCGCGGCGGCGGACTTCGAAAGCCTGGTCACCGTCGACCAGGATTTCCGCGCAACGGCCACGGGTGTTGTAGTTGGAGCTCATGACAAAACCATAGGCGCCCGCCGACTGCACGGCCAGCAGGTCACCTTCGGCCAGGTTCAGCACACGGTCCTTGGCGAGGAAGTCGCCGGTTTCGCAGATCGGGCCGACCAGGTCGTAGGCACGGCCTTCGCCCGCCCGCGGAGTGACTGCACTGACACCCATCCAGGCCTGGTACAGGGCCGGGCGGATCAGGTCGTTCATCGCCGCATCGATGATGGCGAAGTCCTTGTGTTCGGTGTGCTTGAGGTATTCCACGCGGGTCAGCAGGGCGCCGGCGTTGGCCACGATGTAGCGGCCAGGCTCGAACACCAGGGCCAGATCACGGGTGCCGACACGCTCGCGGATGGCCTTGATGTAGTCGGCCACCAGTGGTGGCTCTTCGTCGCGATAACGCACGCCAACGCCGCCGCCCAGGTCCAGGTGGCGCAGGTGGATGCCGCACTCGGCCAGGCGGTCGACCAGGGCCAGCAGGCGGTCGAGGGCATCGAGGAACGGGTCTACGGTGGTCAGCTGCGAGCCGATGTGGCAGTCGACACCGACCACGTCCAGGTTCGGCAGCTGCGCGGCGCGCACGTAGATGGCTTCGGCGTCGGCGATGGCGATACCGAACTTGTTCTCTTTGAGGCCGGTGGAGATGTACGGGTGGGTGCCGGCATCGACGTCCGGGTTCACACGCAGCGAGATCGGGGCGATCTTGCCCATCTCGGCCGCCACCACTTGCAGGCGTTCGAGCTCATCGGTGGACTCGACGTTGAAGCAGTGCACGCCGACTTCAAGGGCGCGGCGCATATCTTCGCGGGTCTTGCCGACGCCGGAGAACACCACGCGGTCGGCACGCCCGCCAGCGGCCAGCACGCGCTCCAGTTCGCCGCCGGAAACGATGTCGAAGCCCGCGCCCAGGCGCGCCAGGACGTTCAGCACGCCGAGGTTGGAGTTGGCCTTGACGGCGAAGCAGACCAGGTGCTCGGTGCCTTGCAGGGCATCGGTGTAGCTGCGGTACTGGGCTTCGATGTGAGCGCGCGAGTACACGTAGGTCGGGGTGCCGAAACGTTCGGCAATGGCCGAAAGGGCCACGCCTTCCGCGAACAGTTCACCGTCGCGGTAGTTGAAAGCGTTCATCTGATTTCCTTACTGCGCTGGCGTCTGCTCGGGCTGGATTGGCTGCTCTTCTTGCGGCTGGACCGCAGGCGCGTGCTGGTGCTGGTGCGATTTGTTCGGGCCTTTGCCGTCCTTGCCGTCTTCTGGCAGGTACAGGGGGCCTTTCTGACCGCAGGCCGAAACGAGGCAGGCAACCGCGACCAGCGCCGCGAGCGAGGAAATCAGGCGCTTCATGGGGTGAAATCCTTTGAAATATGCAGTATTGCGCCCGAGTATACCGAGCGACCGGCGGATTGCCTATGCAAGAGCCGGTCCGTCGGGCGGGCTATGCTTAGGTGCTCTCGCCGCCGCTAATGGGGCCAGCGTCGGCTGCGGCTAAACCTTTGCATTCATGGCCCGGCGCCCGTATCTTGCCCGGCTTGCCCGTAAAGCAGCCAATTTCGAGGTTCCTGCAATGAGTTTGAGCGAAGCGCGTTTCCATGATCTGGTCGACGCGACCCAACAGGCCCTGGAAGACCTGTTCGACGAGAGCGGCCTGGACCTGGACATGGAAAATTCCGGCGGCGTGCTGACCGTCAAGTTCGAAGACGGCGCCCAGCTGATCTTCAGCCGCCAGGAGCCGCTGCGTCAGTTGTGGCTGGCCGACCGTTCCGGCGGCTTCCACTTCGACTACGACGAAGAGACCGGCAAATGGGTGTGCGAGAAGAGCGAAGAGCTGCTTAACGAAATGCTCGAGCGCATCGTCTGGGAGCGGGCCGGCGAGAAGCTGGACTTCGACGAGATCTGACATGACCAGCCAGGCGCGGCCACCCAAGCCGCTGTACAGCAACGTCAGCCCGGCGGTGCCGTCACCCTGCATCAGCGTCTGCCGGCTGGACGAGCAGCGTGTGTGCACCGGCTGCCATCGGCATGTCGAGCATATCCGCGAGTGGCGCTCGGCTGACGACGAACGGCGCCGGCAGATCTGCCGTGAGGCGGAAGCCCTGCGCGCGCGGGCTTGAGTATTTGCCCGGCTGTGGTAGTGTCGGGTTGTGCGTCGGTGACGCATAAGCATTCACAAACCCCGCCCTTGGGCGGGGTTTTGCTTTATCTGCCTGCAGGAAACCGCCTGTTCAAAGGAGTTTGACTGGATCATGAGCACCAAGCCTTCCCTCATCCTCACCCGGTTGGACGTACAGCGTCTCGAGCGCCTGATCGACAGCCTCGACGAAAGTACGCCGGGTGTGCTCGCCTTGCAGGAGGAGCTGGACCGTGCAGGTCAAGTGGTCGGCCATGAGGAAGTGCCCGCCGGTGTGGTGACCATGAACTCGCGCGTTCATTGCCGCGAGGAAGCCAGTGGCAATGACTACCACCTGACCCTGGTGTACCCGAAAGATGCCGGTGGCGAGGGCAAGGTTTCGATCCTTGCACCGATCGGTTGTGCGCTGCTGGGCTTGTCGGTGGGAGAGCAGATCGACTGGCCGGCACCGGGGGGCAAGACCCTGAAGCTGAAGTTGCTGGAAGTCGAATACCAGCCCGAGGCGGCTGGCGATTTCGATCTGTGAGATTTCTGGGGCCGCTTTGCGGCCCCAGTTCTTCAAGGTTCCAAAGTAGCCTGCAATTTAGCCAGCCCGTCATTCAGCGCCTGCTCCAGTTCGCGCTTGTAGCGCAGGTAAAGGCTGGTCGACCCCTGTTCATCCTCCAGCAGCTCAGACAGATCAAGGTCGGTAATGTAGCAACGGTAATGCCCGGCGCTACGCCGCTGGCCAAGGATCTGCCGGGCGACCACCTCATACAGTTGGTCGCCATGCTCCAGCTCGGAAAACTCCTGCTGGTCGCAATACAGCGTCACATGCACCTCATCCCCCGCACCGGCCTGCAGAATGGCCTGAACCTCATAGTAAGGTTGGTCGACGCCAGCGCTGGGTGCCGGGCGGGGCTCGATGCTGCGCGCCTTGCCCGGGCCGGAGGGCAGCAGCTGGGCATAGTGGATAGTCAGTGAAGCCTGCTGCAGATGGTCGAGCGGAAGGCGCGCATCGTGGCGCACCACCACCGAACGCAAAAAACGCTGCAGCGGCAACAACAGGTGGCTTTCGTCGAACAACGGCAGGCGCTGCTGCCACAGGGCGTTGTACTCATCCAGCACGTACAGGTCGGCCCAGCCATCGAGCAGACGGTAGAACACCTGAATGCAATTGCGCCGGCCTTGTTCCAGCAGCAGAGGCAGGTCGTGGTCCTGCAGGGCGTTGCCATCCAGGTGCAACGGGCTGTATCGGCTGCGCGCTTCGCCCAGGTGGTCGAGCACGGCGTCGTGATCGGCCATGGTTGCCAGGCTGACCTGGCCGGGCTGCAGATCCAGCACATGGGTGTACTGCGCCACCTGCAGCAGGTAGCGGTGGTCAAGGCCCTGGTCGAGCAGCAGTTGCACCGTATCGAAGATCTCCTCGACCCGCTGGCTGATGGCCTGGGCGCGGTTGTGGCAGAAGCAGCGCACGCGCAACCGCGGGCGGTGGCTGCGCTGGCCCAGGCTGTTGAGGAAATCGCGCAGGCAGCGCAGCAGCGCGTGTTCGCCGTCATAGCGCTGCACCAGCACTTCGTTCCAGCTGTTGAGCGTGATCTGGTCGAGGGTCAGCACCAGGTTCTCGCGCACGCCGGCATAGCTCAACGAGTCGGTGCGCTCCGTGGTCATCAGGATGTTCAGGTCGCGGTGATGGCGCAGCGGGTCGACGCCGACATTGACCAGCAGCAGGATCTCGTCGGCCACGCTCGGTTGCAGCAGGCGTGCTTCGCTGACACTGTCCAGCGGCAGTGGGATGCTCTGCTGCAAGCTGACCAGCAGGTTGAACAGCTCGGACTCGCTGAGGTCGCTGTCGCCCGGGTGCAGGGCCAGGCGCGTGCTGCTGTCGATGACGCCATTACGGTGGGCCCAGGTCAGCAGTTCGAGCAGTTCGCGACAGCGCTTGATCGGACTGAAATGCTCCCACTCGTGCACCCCCAGGTTACCGTTGTACAGCCCCCACTGGTGGCTGCCAGGTTCCTTGCGGTTTGGTGACTGGACCAGTGTCAGGGTGTCTTCGGCGATGTCCGGGGCAATGCCCGGGTTGATCACTTCGATTTTGCCGGCGCGGCGTTCGAAGGCGGCGTACAGGCGCCGGCCAAGGACATTCAGGTCGCGCTGGTCGGCGCGGCTGCTGGCGCCCTGGCTTTGCGCGAACTGGCCGAGAAAGCGATAGCTATGGTTGAGTTCGGCCACCAGCTCACGGCGTTCCACGGCGACCTGGCGCACCTTCCACTGGCTGCGGCTGTCGAGCATGGCCAGCTGGCGCTCATCCCAGCCCCACTCATCGGCCAGGCGCTGCAACAGCTGGCGCTGCCAGCCATTGCTGCGGGTGCGGTCCAGCCCGCTCAGCTTCTTGTTGACCTTCAGATACAGGCTGCGCCGGACCAGTTCCAGCCGCGCGGTTTCGCCGCGTTGCTGCAGGTAGTGCTCGATACGCCGGTACACCATCACGTAGGGGTCGAGTTCGTCGAGGTTCAGGTGGTTGGCGAACACGGCCTGCTTGTAGTCCAGGCTGAGGCAGCGCACGTTCGGGTGCTCGCTGGCATACACCTCGGTCAGAAGTAGCTTGAGCAGTGACTTGTAAGGCGAATCGATACCCTTGAAGAGTTGCCACAGCCCGGCGCCGACGTACTCGCCGGGCGGAATTCGCGAAAGGTTGCCAAGGTCGAGGGCGTCCTGGTTGCGAATGAAGCGCTTTGACAGCAGGGTTTGGGTATACGCCTGATAGTTGTGCTCTTCATAGACTGGTACCAGCCACCACAGTGGGGTGCGACCGGCGAGCCAGATGGCGGTGCGATAGAACTCGTCGAGCAGCAGGAAGTGCTGGGTGGTGCCACAGTCGTCGGAGCTGAGCTGGCTGTCGCGCTGGCCCTGGGCGAAGCCTTGCGGGTCGATTAGGAAGAAGTGCGCCTCAGCGCCCTGGCTGGCCGCCCAGGCCTCCAGCAGCTGGCATTTGCGCCGCAGTTCCTCGCGCTCGGCCTCGGCCAGGCCGGGGGCATGGCACACCCACAGGTCCATGTCGCTCTGTTCGGCCTGGGCCAGCGAGCCGAGGCTACCCATCAGGAACAGGCCGTGGATCGGGCGTGGCGGGTTGCCATGGCGTGCCTTGTAGGCGAACGAGCGGGCAAGGCGCTGGGCATCGGCGACCTGTTCGGCATCCGGCTCGAAGCCCGCCACCCCGGCCGGTGTGGCACCGGACACGTAACCCGGCAGCAGCGGGTGGTTGACGTGGAACAGCAGCGGCAGCAGGGTCAGCACCAGCTGCTGGCGGCTCGACAGGCCCTCCATGGCGCGTTCCAGCCGTGCCTGGTTGATGTGCAGGAAACGCGCCCGCAGTGTCGCCAGCTCTTTGCGGTCGATACCTTGGTCGAGGTCGGGGCGGATTTCGTAGGGGTAGTTCATGACGCACTCAGGGCGGGCGAGGGAGCTTTGGCGAGTTTAGCCTGAGTGGGGTGGTCGGATAAGCGCCATTTGAGATTTTGACGTCATTTTTCTAGCGCCCGTACCAGCCTCTTCGCGGGCACGCCCGCAAAGAGGCCGATACAGACTTATGCGGGCTGCGGGGCCTTGAGGATGGTCAGCAACAGCTGGACGCTTTCAGCCGCATCAGTCCCCAGGCTAGTGAGATAGCCACCATCGGGCTGGTCGGTGAGCTCTTTCTCGTGAAGACGCTTCGCAGCGGCAATCAAAGCGGGAGATGCGTT
Organism: Pseudomonas sp. NPDC089996; assembly: GCF_044748405.1. NCBI lineage: Bacteria > Pseudomonadati > Pseudomonadota > Gammaproteobacteria > Pseudomonadales > Pseudomonadaceae > Pseudomonas > Pseudomonas sp. NPDC089996. The sequence continues at coordinate 300,704 of NZ_JBIVGA010000001.1, forward strand.
GCTGCCAACTTTGATGCCTTCCTGGTGGCTGTCCAGATTGAACAGGGCGAGTACTTCCAGTTCGGCGATCAGTTCGGGGGTAAAGGACATGGCGACTCCTGACTTCCAGACGAGGATGGCGGCACCGCCAGCGGTGCCTGATCCTGGAGTGTAGCCGGGTTATTCGTCGTCGCCTTGATCTGCCTCAGCTGGCAGCTCGGGCAGGGCGCGCAGGGCGGTTTCGTACCACTCGCCGTTGAATGGACGGTCATCCCTGAGCATGTTGTCGATCTCGATGGCCAGCACGTGGGCCATGAGGTTGAGGATGTCTTCGCGCTCGTAGCCGACCAGTTTCAGCTTGTTGAACGTGGCCTTGGCTGCGGGCGGTTCGCCGCTTTCAATCTGGTTTTCGATGGCCTCTGTCAGTGTCGCCTCGGCGAAGGCTTCTTCGTCATTGTCGATTTCGTCGTGCTCGCTCATGGCGGTACTCCTGTGGTGGAACGCACAGTTTGCCATGCCCGTGCCGGCAATGCCCGGTCATCCACCGGGTGCATGACGCTGGTCAGGCACCTGCGTACGGTCTATAACAGCCGAGCCATTCCCATACGGCCTGGAGGCTGTAACCCATGCTCAAGCTTCACGGATTCTCGGTCAGCAACTACTACAACATGGTCAAGCTGGCCCTGCTGGAGAAAGGCCTGCCTTTTGAAGAGGTCACCTTCTACGGCGGGCAGGCGCCCCAGGCGCTGGAGGTCAGCCCGCGCGGCAAGGTGCCGGTACTGGAAACAGAACACGGGTTCCTCAGCGAAACCAGCGTAATCCTCGACTATATCGAGCAGACCCAAGGTGGCAAGGCGTTGCTGCCGAGCGACCCGTTCGGCCAGGCTAAGGTGCGCGAACTGCTGAAGGAAATCGAACTGTACATCGAGTTGCCGGCGCGTACCTGCTACGCCGAGTCGTTCTTCGGCATGGCGGTGGAACCGCTGATCAAGGAGCGTGCGCGTACCGACTTGCTGGCAGGGTTTGCCACCCTCAAGCGCAACGGTCGTTTCGCGCCTTACGTGGCGGGTGAGCAGTTGACCCTGGCCGACCTGATGTTCTGCTTCTCGGTCGACCTGGCGAGCGCGGTAGGCAAAAAAGTGCTGGGCATCGACTTCCTGGCGGACTTCCCGCAGGCCAAGGCGCTACTGCAGCTGTTGGGCGAGAACCCGCACATGGCGCGGATCTTGGCGGACAAGGAGGCGTCGATGCCGGCCTTCATGGAGATGATTCGCAGCGGTAAACGCTGAAGGCCGGGGGCTGCTTTGCAGCCCTTTCGCGACACAAGGCCGCTCCTACAGGGGAGTGCAAATTCCTGTAGGAGCGGCCTTGTGTCGCGAAAGGGCCGCAAAGCGGCCCCAGGTTCTTGATCAGCGCGAAGCCAGCAGGGCCTTGCCGCGAACGACCGCAGCACGCACTTGCGCCGGCGCCGTACCACCAATGTGGTTACGGGCATTCACCGAGCCTTCCAGGGTCAGCACGGCAAACACGTCCTGCTCGATCTGGTCGCTGAACTGGCGCAGTTCTTCCAGGGTCATTTCGGCCAGGTCCTTGCCGGTATCTACCCCGTACTTCACCGCGTGGCCGACGATCTCGTGGCAATCGCGGAACGGCAGGCCACGGCGGACCAGGTAGTCGGCGAGGTCGGTAGCGGTGGAGAAACCGCGCAGGGCCGCTTCGCGCATGATGGCATGCTTGGGCTTGATCGCCGGGATCATGTCGGCAAAGGCACGCAGCGAGTCGCGCAGGGTGTCGGCGGCGTCGAACAGCGGCTCTTTATCCTCCTGGTTGTCCTTGTTGTAGGCCAGCGGCTGGCCTTTCATCAGGGTCAGCAGACCGGTCAGGGCACCGAAAACACGGCCGCTCTTGCCACGTACCAGCTCCGGTACGTCCGGGTTTTTCTTCTGCGGCATGATCGAGCTGCCGGTGCAGAAGCGATCAGGCAGGTCGATGAACTGGAACTGGGCGCTGGTCCACAGCACCAGCTCTTCGGAGAAGCGGGACAGGTGCATCATCGCCACACTGGCGGCGGCGCAGAATTCGATGGCGAAGTCGCGGTCCGAGACGCCGTCCAGCGAGTTGCCGGCGACGGCCTCGAAGCCCAGCAGCTTGCAGGTCAGCTCACGGTCGATCGGGTAGGTGGTGCCGGCCAGCGCGGCGCTGCCAAGTGGCATGCGGTTGGCGCGTTTGCGGCAATCGACCAGGCGCTCGTGGTCGCGGCTGAGCATTTCGAACCAGGCCAGCAGGTGGTGGCCGAAGGTGACCGGCTGGGCGGTCTGCAGGTGGGTGAAGCCGGGCATGATGGTTTCGGCTTCACGCTCGGCCTGCTCCAGCAGGCCTTTTTGCAGGCGGGTGATCTCGGCCAGGATCAGGTCGATCTCGTCACGCAGCCACAGGCGGATGTCGGTGGCCACCTGGTCGTTGCGGCTACGGCCGGTGTGCAGCTTCTTCCCGGTGATGCCGATGCGGTCGGTCAGGCGTGCTTCGATGTTCATGTGCACGTCTTCCAGGTCGACGCGCCAATCGAAGCTGCCCGCTTCGATTTCACCCTGGATGGTTTTCAGGCCGTCGATGATGGTGTCGCGCTCGGCATCGCTGAGAACGCCGACCTGCGCCAGCATGGTGGCGTGGGCGATCGAACCCATGATGTCGTGGCGGTACAGGCGCTTGTCGAAGTCGACCGAGGCGGTGAAACGGGCGACGAAGGCGTCGACGGGCTCACTGAAGCGGCCGCCCCAGGACTGATTGGTCTTGTCGGTGCTCATGGATTCACTCTATGCAGGCGTGAACGAAAAAGTGGCGCCGATAATAGCAGGGTTGGGCCCGCTTGCCGCAGGGCATCGGTCGACTGAAACAGCAGGAAAACATCCATGAAGGCAGGTCATGAGGATATTCAACGATTGAACGGCAGTGTTCCATGGACCGTCTACAGTTGGACAGAGGACTGGCAGCTATTCTGCCGGCTCAGTGAATCTTTGGCCTTCGTATCGGTCTAGAGCGTGACCGCAGTGTCGCTCGACCTGCTCTTGTCTACGCTATACCTGTGCGAGACTCACTCAGGAATCCAGAGCAATTATGAATGTCCTGATCGTTGATGACGAACCCCAAGCCCGTGAACGCCTCACACGGCTGATCGCTGAACTGGAGGGGTACACCGTGCTGGAGCCCAGCGCCACCAACGGCGAGGAGGCCCTGGCACTGATCGAAAGCCTCAAGCCCGATGTGGTGCTGCTGGATATCGGCATGCCAGGCCTGGATGGCCTGCAGGTCGCCGCTCGCCTGTGCGAGCGCGAGGCGCCACCGTCGGTGGTGTTCTGTACCGGCGATGATGAATACGGTGCCGAGGCCTTCAAGGACAGCACCCTCAGCCACGTGACCAAGCCGATTCAACCCCAGGCCCTGCGCGATGCCTTGCGCAAGGCCGAGAAACCCAACCGTGCCCAGTTGGCGGCCCTGACCCGGCCAGGCAGTGAAGGCGGTGGCCCACGCAGCCACATCAGTGCGCGCACGCGCAAAGGAATCGAGCTGATTCCCTTGCCCCAGGTGATCTATTTCATCGCCGACCACAAGTACGTGACCTTGCGTCACGAAACGGGTGAGGTGCTGCTCGACGAGCCGCTCAAGGCGCTGGAGGACGAGTTCGGCGAGCGTTTCGTGCGCATCCACCGCAATGCGCTGGTTGCCCGCGAGCGCATCGAACGCCTGCAACGCACGCCGTTGGGGCACTTCCAGCTGTTCCTCAAGGGCCTCGACGGCGATGCCCTGACCGTCAGCCGCCGGCATGTGGCGGGCGTGCGCAAGATGATGCAGACGCTCTGAAAGGATCGCGGAACCCTTGCAGGAGCGGCCTTGCCGGGGCGCCGGACCGGTCGGATAGGGCTGCGCAGCAGCCCAGGATGGATGCTCCAACCCACAGACCCCGAGGCCGCTCTGCGGCCTTTTCGCGACGCAAGGCCGCTCCTACAGGCTCCGGTGATGCTGTTATCATCAGCGGTATTTCTCTGGATCGGGGCGTTTCATGTCCACTCGCGAAATCCGCATTGCCACCCGTAAAAGTGCCTTGGCCCTGTGGCAGGCCGAATACGTCAAAGCCCGCCTCGAGCAGGCCCACGCCGGTCTGCTGGTGACCCTGGTGCCCATGGTCAGCCGCGGCGACAAGCTGCTCGATGCACCGCTGGCGAAGATCGGCGGCAAGGGGCTGTTCGTCAAAGAGCTGGAGACCGCGTTACTGGATAACGAAGCCGACATCGCCGTGCACTCGATGAAGGACGTCCCCATGGACTTCCCCGAGGGCCTGGGGCTGTACTGCATCTGCGAACGCGAAGACCCGCGCGATGCCTTCGTCTCCAACCGCTTCGCCAGCCTCGACGCTCTGCCGGCCGGCAGCATCGTCGGCACCTCCAGCCTACGTCGCCAGTCCCAGCTGCTGGCGCGCCGGCCAGACCTGCAAATCCACTTCCTGCGCGGCAACGTCAACACACGCCTGGCCAAGCTCGATGCCGGCGAATACGACGCCATCATCCTTGCCGCGGCGGGCCTGATCCGCCTGGGCTTCGAAGACCGCATCACCGCTACCATCAGCGTCGACGACAGCCTGCCAGCTGGTGGCCAGGGCGCGGTGGGCATCGAATGCCGCAGCGCCGACAGCGAAATCCATGCATTGCTGGCGCCGCTGCACCATGCCGATACCGCCGACCGCGTGGTCGCGGAGCGTGCCTTGAACAAACGCCTCAATGGTGGCTGCCAGGTGCCGATAGCCTGCTACGCGGTGCTCGAAGGCGACCAGTTGTGGCTGCGCGGCCTGGTTGGCCAGCCCAGTGGCGGTACGCTGCTGGTGGCTGATGCCCGTGCGCCGCGTCAGGCGGCGCACGCCCTGGGCGTGCAGGTTGCCGAAGACCTGCTCGGGCAGGGCGCCGAAGCCATTCTCAAGGAAGTCTACGGCGAGGCCGGGCATCCGTGAGCCCTTGGCGCCTGTTGCTGACCCGGCCTTTCGATGACTGCGCGGCACTGGCGCAGAGCCTGGCCAGTGCCGGCGTGGCTAGCAACTGCCTGCCCTTGCTGGCCATCGAGCCCGTTGCCTTGACTGACCAGCAGCTTCGCCAGCTGGCCGGGCTGGGGCAATGCCGGGCCATCATCGTGGTCAGCAAGCCAGCGGCCCGGCTGTTGCTCGAACAGCTGCAGCGGGCTGGCCTGCAGGCACCGGCAACAGGCTGGTTTACCGTGGGTGAGGCGACGGCGGCGGTGCTGCAGAGCGCGGGCCTTCAGGTGACATTTCCCATGCAGGGTGACGACAGCGAAGCCTTGCTTGCGCTTGCGGCCCTGCGCCAGGCTATTGCAGCCCCTCAGGCGCGGGTGCTGATCGTTCGCGGCATCGGAGGTCGCGAACTGCTGGCCGAGCGTCTTGCAGAGCAAGGTGCTAGTGTCGAATATCTGGAACTGTATCGTCGCTGCCTGCCGGAGTACCCGGCGGGCACGCTGATGCGCCGCATTGAAGCGGAACGCCTCAATGGCCTGGTGGTCAGCAGTGGGCAGGGTCTTGAACATTTGCAGCAGATGGCCGCCGCCGACTGGCCGCAGGTGGCCAGCCTGCCGTTGTTCGTGCCGAGCCCGCGGGTCGCCGAGCAGGCCCGGGCCGCCGGGGCCCGACAGGTTGTGGATTGCCGTGGCGCGAGCGCCGCGGCCTTGCTGGCAGCCGTGCAGCGCGTTGCTGCACCTGCCTCTTAAGGCGCTGAGCATCAGAGTGAAGCGCCCCCATGCAAAGGATGGATACGTGAGCGAAACTGTCTTGTCCAACAATGATCAGCCGTCGGCGCAAGCACCGGCGCAACCCGACATCGACAAGCCCGTGAAGCGTTCTGGCAGTGGGCTGGCCGTGCTGGCGCTGTTGCTGGGTGCGGCCGGGGTCGCAGTAGGTGGTTGGGGTGTCTGGCAGGTGCGGCAGCTGCAGGGCAGTGAAGTGAACCAGGGCCAGCACCTCGAAGCCCTCAGCCAGCGCGCTGCGGCTTTGCAGCAGCGCGAACAGCAGATCAGCGCGCAACTGGCCAGCTTGCCGGCAGCCAGCGAGCTGGAAGACCGCCGCCGCCTGGTGGCGCAGTTGCAAGGCGACCAGCAGCGTCTGAGCCAGCGTCTGGAAACCGTACTCGGCGAGAGCCGCAAGGAGTGGCGCCTGGCCGAGGCCGAGCACCTGTTGCGCCTGGCGACCTTGCGCTTGTCGGCGTTGCAGGACATTACCAGTGCCAAGGCGCTGGTCGAAGGTGCCGACGAAATCCTCCGCGAACAGAGCGACCCGGGCGCCTTTGCTGCCCGCGAACAACTGGCGCGTAGCCTGGCCACGCTCAACAGCACCCAGCAACCGGACCGCACCGGCCTGTTCCTCAAGCTCGCCGCCCAGCGCGAGCTGGTGCAGCAGCTCAACGCCCAGTCGCCCGAGTTCGCCAGCAATGCCGATGCACTGGGCGCACTGACTGCCGATGGTGATGGGGCCAGTCGCCTGTCGCAGTGGTGGGCAGAAATCTCCAAGTACTTCCAGATCGACTTCGATGCCGATGACAATGTGCGGCCGTTGCTGGCCGGCCAGCAGCTGAACCAGCTGCGCCTGGCCCTGAGCCTGACCATCGAGCAGGCGCAGTGGGCTGCGCTCAATGGCGAGGCCAAGGTCTACAGCCAGGCCCTGGATGATGCACGCAGCGTGCTGCTGGCCAACTTCAATGCCGACAACCCGCAGAGCAAAGCGATGCTCGACAGCCTCAACGCGCTGGCAGAGCAGCCGGTCTCGGTAGTGACCCCGGACCTGAGCGAAAGCCTGGCCGCTGTGCAGACGTACATCCAGCGTCGCCATCTGCCAGCCGAGGCTGAAGGGGGTAAACCATGAAGCGTGTCTACCTGCTGGCCGTGCTGGCCATCGTGGTTGCCGCAGCGCTGGGCGTTGCAGTGGCCAAGCACAGTGGTTATGTCCTGGTTTCCTACGGCGGTTTCCGTTACCAGTCCGGATTGTGGGCGGCGCTTGCGGCGCTTGCCGCGGTGGTGTTGCTGCTGGTGCTGCTGCGCTATCTGGTTGGCCTGGTGCTGACCTCCAGCGGCGTGGTCAACCCGTGGTCGCGACGCAACCGCAGCCGGCGCGTGCAGATCGCCATCGAACAGGGCCAGCTGGACTTGGCCGAGGGCCGCTGGGCCAGTGCCCAGCGCCACCTGCATCGTGCTGCCGAGGCCGAGCGCCAGCCCCTGCTGTACTACCTGGGCGCCGCCCGTGCCGCCAATGAACAAGGCCGCAAGGAAGACAGCGACAACCTGTTGGAGCGCGCTCTGGCTCGGCAGCCCCAGGCCGAGCTGGCCATCGCCCTTACCCATGCCCAACTGCAGATGGACCGCGGCGAGCGCGATGCTGCGCTGGAGACCCTGCTGGCCATGCAGGAGCGCCACCCGCATAACACCCAGGTGCTGCGCCTGTTGCAACGCCTGCAGCTGGAGCGTGGCGACTGGCCGGCGCTGATTCGCCTGCTGCCGGACCTGCGCAAGGGCAAGGTGTTGCCCGCCGACGAGCTGGCCGCGTTGGAAAAGCGCGCATGGGGTCAGAACCTTGGCCTGGCGACTACCCGAGGCGAGGATTCGCAAACTGCCCGTCAGGCCCTTGAGCGCGCCTGGCAGCAGCTGACAGCAGCCCAGCGCCAGGAACCACAACTGGTGCTGGCCTATGCCGAGCAGCTGCGCCAGGTCGGTGCCCAGAGCGAAGCCGAGCAAGTGCTGCGTACCGCGCTCAAGCGTGAGTACGAAAGCCATCTGGCTCGCCTGTATGGCCTGGTACGCGGTGAGGACCCCGCGCGTCAGCTACAAACCGCCGAAGGCTGGCTGAAGGCTCACCCTGAAGACCCGAGCCTGTTGCTCACACTCGGTCGCCTCAGCCTGCAGAATCGCCTGTGGGGCAAAGCGCGTGACTACCTGGAAAGCAGTCTGCGCATGGAACGTAATCCGGAGGCCTGTGCCGAGCTTGCGCGTTTGCTTGCCAGCCTTGGCGAGACTGAACGCAGCAATCAGCTGTTCGAAGAAGGCCTGGGCCTGATCGATGAGCGTCTTCTGGCGCTGCCATTACCAGAAGGCGTACGCGCCTGAACGCCCCATGAGCCCGTGCAAGTGTGCGGGCTCATGGGTTTGGTAATTTATTCTGGGTAGAAAGTTAGTTCTGCAGCCTCTTGTTAAGAAGTTTCCTACAGCTCGGATGGAAACTTTCCTTGCAATACAGCGACTTGTCATTCCAGTAGCGCCTTGAAACAACCCCGGACTTTCCTCTACCGTTCCAGGCCACTTCAACTTTCCGGGACCTTTCTGCCCATGTCGATGGCCAGTCTGCGCACGTTTTTCATTCCGTCATGCCTTGCCTCGCTGGCGGTGCTGGGCGCGTCCTTCTACCTCGAAAGTGTCCCCGGGCTGGTGCCTTGCCCGCTATGTTTCAGCCAGCGGGTGCTGATCGCCGTGTATGCACTGGTGTGCCTGTGTGCGGTGCTGCATGCGCCTGGCACTACCGGCGCGCGGCGATACGCCAGAGCGGCCCTGCTGTGCGCTGCCAGCGGTGCCTTGCTGGCGGCACGGCATGTGTGGTTGCAGGGTGCGAGTGATGCGAGCCACCTGTGCCCGTTGCCGATCGGGCGCCTGTTCGAACAGTCCTGGCGTGAAGCTGCACGGCAACTATTGTTCGGCGGCCCCGACTGCAGTTCGCTCACCGGGAGCTTTATCGACCTGACCTTGCCGGAGTGGAGCCTGCTGGCGTTTCTGCTGCTGGCGGCGCTGCCCTTGAGCTGCCTGCTGGCGTATCGTTTCCGCACGCTTGGCAATCCTTGACCTGGGGCATACCGGCATTCGATAGCGCGACCAATGGTGATGCATCGGGGTATTAAACACTTGTATGAACTTTGTCTGCTGCGTACCTTGATGCTAAGCACGCGCGGGAATAATCTCCCAGCACGCATACCGAAAACACAACTGCTCGATGCCGTCCTGCTGATGTCACCTTTGTGCTGCACGGTCGTGGTGCGAGGTGCAGCGGCATCTACCCAGAAGGGAAGAGATCGCCATGCTCGATAGTTGTCAGAACGCCCAGGAACGCTGGGGTGGGGTTCACAAGCTGATCGACCGTTGGCTCGAGGAGCGAGAAGAGCTAGTCCAGGCTTTCCGCACCTTGCGCGACGCCAGGCCAGCTTTTGCGGACAAGGACAAGAACCGGGATTTCTGCGCCATCCTGGTGGACTACGTTTCCGCCTGGCACTTTGAGGTCAGCGGACAACTGATCGAGGAAGCCAAGGCATTCGGCGATACGCGAGGCCTGGAACTGGCGGGCCAAATCACCCCGCGCATCGACGAGATCACACGTATCGCCTCGGCCTTCAACGACCATTGTGAGAAGAGTGACTGCAAGGATATCGAGCGCTTTGCCGACAAGCTGGGCAAGCTCGGCGGCCTGTTGCGCGAGCGCTTCGAGCTCGAAGACTGCCTGATCGAGGTGCTGCACACCGCGCACAAGGAAGAGGGCGCTGTCGAAGCCTGAAAGTCGGCGTCAGTCGCCGACCGCCAGTAACTCGATTTCGAACACCAGCGGCGTATAGGGCGCGATCAGGTCTCCTGCGCCCTCGGCACCGTAGGCCTGCGCCGAGGGAATCACCAGGCGCCAGGTCGAGCCGGCTTTCATATGCGGCAACGCTACCTGCCAACCTTCGATCACCGAGCCCAGGCTGAACCACTGTGCTTGCTGGTTCTGGTCGAACACCGAGCCATCGGGCAGCCTGCCGACATAGCGCACTTGCACTTTGCCGCCTGCCTTGGGTTGCGCGCCATTACCCGCTTTCAGCTCACTGTACAGCACGCCTTCCGGCAGCTCGTGCACCCCTGCACGCGCCCGCTCGTTGGCGATGAAGCGGGTTTCCACGGCTTGCAGTTTCGTCACTTCGGCTTGTTCGGCGGCGCTGCTGGCCTGCTCTTCGTGCTGCTGGAGAATGGCATCCATGCGCGCCTTTTCGAGCTTCAACGGCTGGCCCTGATAGGACTGGCGCAGGCCTTCGACCAGCGCATCCAGTTGCAGGCCAGGCACTTCCTGGCGCAGGCGCTCACCCAGGCTGGCGCCGAGGCTATAGGCCAGATCGTGATCATTGGCAGGAGCGGGATCGGTGGCGGCCAGGGCGATTGGCGCCATCAGGTACAGGCCGAAAACAAGATAGCGAGACATGGTCAGGTTCTGTTCCAGATGTAGGTGAGCAAGTCATGCGCCTGGGCGGGCAACCATGGCGTGACAGGTTCGGCACGTTGCAACAAATGTAGGAGCGGCTTCAGCCGCGATGCGCCGCGCGGGTGGCGCCCGATGTATGCAACGATAAACGACTCAAGTCATGCACACCGCAAAAGTCTGCAGCGTTTTGTTAAGCAACTACACTTGCACGGAGCTGCAAGATAACAACTTTGCCCAGGCATGCAACGCGGCGCCATCAATACTGTCAACATGCCCTAGCGGCGGTAGCAGCAGAAGCATAGTATGAGCCGCAATCTCGTCAGCCAGGAGGTAAACCATGTCGGCTAAAAAGAAGCCAGTAAATACGCCGTTACACCTGCTCCAGCAACTTTCGGGCAGCCTGCTCGAACACTTGGAAGAAGCCTGCTCGCAAGCGCTGGCTGATGCGGAGAAATTGCTGGCCAAGTTGGAAAAGCAGCGCGGAAAAGCCCAGGAAAAACTGCATAACGGCCGCCTGAAGTTGCAGGACTCGGCCAAGTCAGGCAAAGCCAAGGCGCAGAACAAGGCACAAAAGGTTATCGGTGAACTTGAAGGATTGCTCGATTCACTCAAGGAACGCCAGACCCAGACCCGTACTTACATTCAGCAACTCAAGCGTGACGCCCAGGAAAGCCTGAAGCTGGCTCAAGGTGTCGGCAAGGTTCGTGAGGCCGCTGGCAAGGCACTCGACCAGCGTGCAGTGGCTGCCAAGACTGCGAAACCGGCTGTTGCCAAGGCACCGGCCCGCAGCGCTGCCAAGCCTGCTGCCGCCAAGGCACCCGCCAAAGCACCAGCTCGCGCCGCCGCTGCCAAGCCAGCTGCCGCCAAAGCCCCTGCTCGTACCGCCGCCAAGCCAGCCGCCAAGGCCCCCGCTCGCGCAGCCGGCGCCAAAACCGTTGCTGCCAAAGCTCCGGCTAAAACCGCTGCCGCTAAACCTGCTGCCAAGCCAGCTGCCAAACCTGCCGCTGCCAAAGCTCCGGCCAAATCAGCGGCCGCCAAGCCAGTCGCAGCCAAGGCTGCCGCCAGAACGGCTGCTGCCAAACCTGCTGCCGCCAAACCAGCAGCAAGGCCTGCTGCAGCAAAGGCCCCAGCCAAACCAGCAGCAAGACCTGCTGCAGCCAAGGCCCCAGCCAAGCCAGCAGCCAAGCCTGCTGCCGCGAAGGCTCCAGCCAAACCTGCCGCAGCCAAGCCCGCAGCCAGACCTGCAGCAAAGGCCCCAGCAAAACCCGCCGAAGCCAAACCGGCTACGCCAGCTGCCAGCGCGCCAGTGACCAACTCGTCCGCTCCTGCCACGCCGTCGGCACCCGCCAGCACTCCAGCTCAGTCGCCGTCTTCGGCTTCCTGAAGCGCTGCGGCCGCGACGCGCAAGCTAACCAGCGCGTCGTGGCCACGGGCCTGGTCCGGTGCCAGCCGGTCCAGCCAGTCCGTGGGCTCACGGGAGCCTGTGGGCCACTGCCGCGCACAGGTTTCCAGCCGTTGCAGCAACTGCTGCTCAGCCTGCAACTCCAACCCCTTCACGTGCTCACGCAACGCCGCCAGGTGCGGGTCGTGCTGCGCGGCCGCGCGCCATTGCTGGCGCAGGCTGCGTAACGGCGCCACCACATCGTGTTGCCACGGCCCGGCAATCGCTCGCAGTGCCTGGGCGCGTTCTTCATTCAATGCAACTGCACGCGCCTGCAACCAGGTCGCGCACAGCAGCAGGCAGACGTCGCCCCCCATCGCCTGCACATCCAGACAGGCCGCTTCGACTCCCGGGCGGGCATACAGCGCCAGGGCGTGATTCCACAGGTCGGTGTACATGATTCCACTCACGCTGCGGGCCGAGGAAGCTGGTAGACTCCGCGACCACTATGATCAGACTATCCAACCTCACTTTACAGCGTGGTCCGCAGCGCTTGCTAGAAGGCGCCGAGATGACCCTGCACGCCGGTCACAAGGCCGGCCTGATCGGCGCCAACGGCGCCGGAAAATCCAGCCTGTTCGCCTTGCTGCGCGGTGAGCTGTCGCCTGACTCCGGCGACTGCCAGCTGCCTGGTGACTGGCGCATTGCCCACATGCGCCAGGAAGTCGATACCCTCGACCGCCTGGCCGTGGACTATGTGCTCGACGGCGACGCCCGTCTACGCAAGGTCCAGGCCGAACTGGCCGTGGCCGAGCAGGCCCACGACGGCACCGCCCTGGCACGCCTGCACAGTGAGCTGGAAGTCGCCGATGGCTACACCGCCGATGCCCGCGCGCGCAAACTGCTGGCTGGCCTGGGTTTCACCAATGAGCAGATGGACCGCCGTGTCGGTGACTTCTCCGGTGGCTGGCGGATGCGCCTGAACCTGGCCCAGGCACTGATGTGTCCGTCCGATCTGCTGCTGCTCGACGAGCCGACCAACCACCTCGATCTCGATGCGATCCTGTGGCTCGAAGACTGGCTCAAGGGTTACCCGGGCACGCTATTGCTGATCTCCCACGACCGCGACTTCCTCGATGCCGTGGTCGACCATGTGCTGCATGTCGAACAGCGCAAGCTCAACCTGTACAAGGGCGGCTACAGTGCCTTCGAGCGCACTCGTGCCGAGCGCCTGGCGCAACAGCAGCAGGCCTACGAGAAGCAGCAGGCGCAGCGCGCGCACATGGAAAAGTACATCGCCCGCTTCAAGGCCCAGGCCACCAAGGCCCGGCAGGCGCAGAGCCGGATCAAGGCCCTGGAGCGCATGGAAGAGCTGTCGGCGGCGCATGTCGATTCGCCGTTCGACTTCGTCTTCCGTGAATCGCAGAAAATCTCCAGCCCGTTGCTGAGCCTGTCCGAAGGCCGCCTGGGCTATGCCGACAAGGCAATCCTCGACAAGGTCAAGCTGCAGTTGGTGCCGGGTGCGCGCATTGGCCTGCTCGGCCCTAACGGCGCCGGCAAATCGACGTTGATCAAGAACCTTGCCGGTGAGCTCGAGCCATTGTCGGGCCGCCTGGTACGTGGCGAGAATCTCGCCGTCGGCTACTTCGCCCAGCACCAGCTCGACTCGCTCGACGACAAGGCCAGCCCGCTGTTGCACCTGCAGCGCATTGCGCCGGCCGAGCGCGAACAGACCTTGCGCGACTTCCTGGGTGGTTTCGATTTTCATGGTGGCCGCGTCGATGAGCCGGTGGTGAATTTCTCCGGTGGCGAGAAAGCCCGCCTGGCGTTGGCGCTGATTGCCTGGGAGCGGCCGAACCTGCTGCTGCTCGACGAACCGACCAACCACCTCGACCTGGAAATGCGTCTGGCGTTGACCATGGCCCTGCAGGAATTTGCCGGTGCCGTGGTAGTGGTTTCCCACGACCGTCACTTGCTCAAGAGCACCACTGACGACTTCCTGCTGGTGGCCGATGGCAAGGTCGAACCCTTCGATGGCGATCTCGACGACTACAGCCGCTGGCTGGTCGAGTACCGCCAGCGCAGTGCGCCGGTCAGCAACGCCCCGGTCAACCCGGACAAGACCGACAAGAAGGCCCAGCGTCAGGCTGCTGCGGCCTTGCGCCAGCAGTTGGCACCGCACAAGAAGGCGGCCGACAAGCTGGAGAGCGAGCTCAACCAGCTGCATGCGCAGCTGGCCGAGGTTGAGACTGCGTTGGGCGACGGTGGTGTGTATGAAGCGGCGCGCAAGGATGAATTGCGTGATTTGCTGGCGCGGCAGACCAAGTTGAAGCAACGAGAGGGCGAGCTGGAAGAGGCCTGGATGGAGGCTCTGGAAACCCTCGAGAGCATGCAGGCTGAGCTTGAGGCTTTGTCCTGATCCATTGATGTTGCCAGTGCTGACCCCTTCGCGGGCATTTGTGGGAGCGGGCGTGCCCGCGAAGAGGCCGGTACAGGCGATAGATGTCCGCAAAATTTACTGGTTATTTTTTCGCCAACCCCTTAGCTTAACGTTTTGCAACAATTGTTAAGCGAGGTGTGTGATGTCGATGGAAGTGTGGCTGGGCTTCTTTGCCGCGTGCTGGGTGATCAGCCTGTCGCCGGGTGCCGGGGCGATTGCCTCGATGTCCAGCGGGCTGCAGTACGGTTTCTGGCGTGGATACTGGAATGCCCTGGGCCTGCAACTGGGCCTGATCGTGCAGATCGCCATCATTGCCGCCGGCGTTGGCGCCATCCTGGCCGCTTCCGCCACCGCCTTCCAGGTCATCAAGTGGTTCGGTGTCGCCTACCTGGTCTACCTGGCCTACAAGCAATGGCGTGCCTTGCCGATGGACATGGCCGACGAGTCCGGCGTGCGTCCGATCGGCAAGCCGTTGAGCCTGGTGTTCCGTGGTTTCCTGGTCAATGTCAGCAACCCCAAGGCGCTGGTGTTCATGCTCGCGGTGCTGCCGCAGTTCCTCAACCCACACGCGCCGCTGCTGCCGCAGTACATCGCGATCACCGTGACCATGATCAGCGTCGACATGCTGGTGATGGCGGGGTACACCGGGCTGGCTTCGCGGGTGCTGCGCCTGCTGCGCACGCCCAAGCAGCAGAAGCGCTTGAACCGGACCTTCGCTGGCTTGTTCATTGGTGCGGCCACCTTCCTGGCCACTTTGCGCCGGGCGCCGATCTGACAAATCCCTGGGGCTGCTTTGCAGCCCTTTCGCGACACAAGGCCGCTCCTACAAGGGAACGCTGTCTCCTGTAGGAGCGGCCTTGTGTCGCGAAAGGGGCGCAAAGCGCCCCCAGCTATTTCTGCTTGTCCACCAGACCCTTCAGCAGATCGACCGGCAGCGGAAAGACTATCGTCGAGCTCTTGTCACCGGCAATCGTCCCCAGCGTCTGCATGTAACGCAACTGCATGGCCCCCGGCTCCTTGCTGAGCATCTGCGCGGCCTGCATCAGCTTTTCCGACGCCTGCAACTCACCCTCGGCGTGGATCACCTTGGCGCGCCGCTCGCGTTCGGCTTCCGCCTGACGGGCAATGGCCCGAACCATCGATTCGTTGAGGTCGACGTGCTTGATCTCGACGTTGGCCACCTTGATGCCCCAGGCATCGGTCTGTGCGTCCAGTACCTGACGGATGTCCAGATTCAGCTGCTCGCGCTCGGCCAGCAGTTCGTCCAGCTCGTGCTTGCCCAGCACCGCACGCAAGGTGGTCTGGGCCAGCTGGCTGGTGGCGACCAGAAAGTCCTCGACCTGGATGATCGCCTTCTGCGGATCGAGCACGCGAAAATACAACACCGCATTGACCTTCACCGACACGTTGTCGCGGGTGATCACATCCTGTGGCGGTACATCCAGCACCACGGTGCGCAGGTCGACCCGGACCATCTGCTGAATCACCGGGATCAGCAGGATCAGCCCCGGGCCCTTGACCTGCCAGAAGCGCCCCAGCTGGAACACCACGCCGCGCTCATACTCGCGCAGGATACGGAATGCTGACAGCAACAGCATCGCCAGCACGATCAGCACCGCGCCGAAACCCACTTGCATGAACATCATCAGTCTCCTTGCGCCATGGTGGCGGCGGCGCTCACTTGCAGCATCACGCCATGGCGTGCCGTGACCCGGACGTTCTGCCCAGCCTGCAGAGGCGTGGTGCACTGGACTTGCCATTGTTCGCCCTGGGCCTGTACCGAACCACAGAACGGGTTATCCGCCATCACTTGTGTGACCATCACCAGGCTGCCGACCAGGCCGGCGTCACCGCTGACCAGCGCCCGTCGACGGGCCTTGATGGCCATGCCGAGCACGCCACCGATCAGCAGCGCCGAGAGCACGGCGAGCGTGCCGATCAGCACCAGCGGGATACCAAAACCTGGTGCATCGGTGTCGATCAGGATCACGGCGCCGACCACAAAGGCGACGATGCCGCCGAACCCGACCACGCCAAAACTGGGCAGGAACGCCTCGGCGATCATGAAAGCGATGCCGAGGAGGATCAGCGCCACGCCGGTGAAGCTCACCGGTAACAGCTGCAGGGCGTAAAGCGCCAGCAGCAGGCAGATGCCACCGACGACGCCGCCCAGCGCCGAGCCCGGGTTCATGAACTCGAACAACAAGCCGTACACCCCGATCATGATCAGGATCAGCGCCACGCTGGGGTTGGTGATGACGGCCAGCAAGCGCGTGCGCCAGTCCGGGAGATGTTCGATCAGGGCGGCATCCCGCGTTTGCAGTAGATGCGGTTGGTCGGCAGCGACCAAGGTCTTGCCGTCGAGCTGGCGCATCAGGTCGGGCAGGTCGTTGGCCACTTGGTCGATCACCTTCAGGCGCAATGCTTCACTGGCTGACAGGCTGACCGCCTCGCGCACGGCCTGTTCCGCCCAGTCGGCATTGCGCCCGCGCAGTTGGGCAAGGCCCCTGATGTAGGCCGCCGCATCGTTGACTTGTTTGCGGGCCAGGGTTTGTTCATCGTCGCTCGGCTTGGCCTTGTCGTCTTGTGGCGTACCGGGCATGCCACCGATCTGCACGGGCGTGGCGGCGCCGATGTTGGTCCCCGGCGCCATGGCTGCGACGTGGCTGGCATACAGGATATAGGTGCCGGCACTGGCGGCACGGGCGCCGCTTGGGGCTACGTAACTGACCACCGGCACGGGGCTTGCGAGAATCGCCTTGATCATCTGGCGCATGGCGCTGTCCAGCCCGCCTGGGGTGTCTAGGCGCAGCACCACCAGCTGCGCGCCCTGGGCCTTGGCCTGTTCGAGGTTGCGCAGCAGGTAGTCGGCGCTGGCCGGGCCGATGGGGTCATCGATGGCCAGCACCCAGACACTGCCGGGCGCTGCCTGCCCCGCCGGGGCAAGTCCAAGCAGCAGCAACAGCAGCAGGCAGCGGCAACAGCGCGTGATCACCTGTCGTCACCTCGTCGACCTCTCTGCTTGAAGTTTAGCCATGCCTGCCCGCCCAAGGCCTAAAATTGAAAGTTGGGGGCGAAACCGGAGGTGCATCATGCGTATGGCCAAGACCCTGCAGCAGCGCCTGGACCAGGCCAACTGCGATTACGACATCATTCCCCATCCACACTCGGCCACCAGCCTTGAATCGGCGCGCACGGCCGGGGTGCCCGCCGAGCGGGTCGCCAAGTCGGTCATGCTCGACGACC
This sequence comes from Pseudomonas sp. NPDC089996, assembly GCF_044748405.1. Taxonomy (NCBI): domain Bacteria; kingdom Pseudomonadati; phylum Pseudomonadota; class Gammaproteobacteria; order Pseudomonadales; family Pseudomonadaceae; genus Pseudomonas; species Pseudomonas sp. NPDC089996. The sequence goes on from NZ_JBIVGA010000001.1 coordinate 317,999, forward strand.
GCCACGGCAACTACATCATGGCTGTGCTACCGGCCAACCGGCACATGGACATGAGTAAAGTGCGCATGTCCGGCGCCTGGCAACTGACCCGCGAAAGCGCCTTGCCGACGTTGTTCGGCGACTGCGAGCGCGGCGCCATCCCGGCAATGGGTGACGCTTATCAGATAAAGATGCTGCTCGATTCGAGTCTTACCCGCCAAGGCGATGTCTACCTGGAGGCGGGTGACCACGATCACCTGATCCACATGAGCATGGAGCAGTACCTCAAACTGGTACCGCAAGCCGAAGTACGCGAGCTGTGCTGATGTTCTCAAGCCAATGCCGGGCCGGCGTCGTGGACGGCCAGCCCGGCACACAGGAGGAACCATGGACGCACCGATCCATCCATTCGCCGAGCTGTTCAAGCAACTGGGTCTGCCCGACGACGCGCAGAGCATCGACCAGTTCATCACCAGCCATTCGCCGTTGAAGAACGAGACCAAGCTGGTAGATGCTCCGTTCTGGAGCGATTCCCAGCGCGCCTTCCTGAAGGAAAGCATCATCGAAGATGCCGATTGGGCGGTGCCTTTCGATCAACTCAACGAAGCGCTGCGCCGCCCCAAAAAATAAAGTGCCGAGCGGCACCTGACGAGTGATTGGCCGTTGCTATGCTCAGGAAAAACAAGAGGGGATAGCGTGATGAAAGATCCCTACGCACCAGCTTTCTGGTGCTCCGTGACGATCCTGGGTACCCTGACGGCCGGTTACTTTTATGGCATCCGCCACACCCAGCAGATGAACCAGGCCATCCAGTTCCTCTACGCTGCCGCCGCCGTCACTGGCGCGGTCGCGTTGCTGGCGCTGACCTGGATTGCCTGGCAGCAGTTGCGCCTGAACAAGCGTGAAGTGATACAGGGGCGAACGTTGCTGACCATCTGGAACACCAAGGTCGCGCTCCGGCGTGTCGAAACGGTGTTTGACCGCTACTTCTGGGGTAGTTACTGGCATTCCGGGCGCACCTTCGAGGAGGTGATGGGTGAGCTCAAGGGCACGCCACTGGAGCAGAGCCTGGAGGCGCTGAAACGCCAGTGCCGGGCACTCGACCGGGAAATACACGACCATCACCATCACTGGCTGGCCAATGCCCGCGACCTGTCCAGCGTGGCCACGGCCATGGCACGTGAGCGTTATCAGCTGGACCTGTGCGAGCCGTCGAGCAACGGTCATGGCAACACTGCCGTGCTCAATCGTGACCTGGAGGTGCTGGTGTACACCTGGTCGGCGCGGCTGCGCAGCTTCGACCATCAGCTGGACGAGCTGGAGCGCGCCTACCACTGAGGCCTGGTTACTCGCCGCGAATGTACTGTTCCAGCTGCTTGATCAATCCGGCCTGCTCGGCGATGGTTTCCTTCACCAGGTCGCCAATCGACAGCAGTCCAAGCAGCTTGCCGTTCTCGACGACTGGCAGATGGCGCAGGTGGCGGTCGGTCATTTGCTGCATGCAGTAATCCAGATTCTTCTTTGGCTCAACCGTGATCACTGGCGCGCTCATGATTTCGCGCACCGGCGTGGCGGCCGAGGAGCGGCCCTTGAGCACCAGCTTGCGTGCGTAGTCCCGCTCACTGACGATCCCTACCACCTGATCGTTCTCGACGACCGGCAGGGCACCGACGTTTTTTTCCGCCAGCAGTTTCAAGGCGTCGAGCACCGAGTCATCCGGGCCGATGGTGTACACGGTCTGGTGCTGGGACTTGGTCTTGAGGATTTGTTCGACGGTCTTCATACGGGCCTCTGCGGGTGGAAAAGACGAGCCATTGGAGTAAATAAAGCATCCGGCACGCCAGCCTGCACGGCAATGCAGGAAACGGCATGGAGTCGATTGAAAAACGTCATCAGGGCGTGAGTGGCGGTCAAAGTAGGCAGGCCAGGCGCTGGTGAAAACAAGGCGGCTTTAAGATCTATCAGAAATTACCTACGGGTTGTGCCCTACGATAGCTTCGGACTTCGAATTTACCCACCGTAATCAAACGCCTAAGTTCCAGTACGCACTGAGATCTTCACGCCCGTGGTGCTGTGCACCTGGGCGCTGGTCTTTCTGGAATGGAAAATGATTGCGATGGAAAACAAGAAATCATGGGGAGCTCTCAATTACCGGGACAGAGCGCGTTGCAAGATTCCTTCATTGCCTTGGTTGAAATTGCCTTGGCCCGTCGTAGCGTCCCTGGCCATGGGGAAAATGACGAAGGTGTGCCTGTTTTCTCGTACGTGCTCACGCCTAAGCAATTTGATCGTGTCAGAAAAATCTGTAGGGAGAAGGGGTGGGACTTGCCCAATCAGAGAGGCATTCTGATGGATCTGGAAGCGATCGCTCATCCTTTGGATGCGAGGGTGACCAAGGATCGGTGTACGGTCGCAGAGGTCCTGGACATTCTGCTCGCGGCGTATTCGCCGCAAAGCCAGGTCGGTTTGAACAAGCCGAAACATGCACAGGCTATCGTCTTCAATACGCGACAGAAGGTCCGGATTGGCAAGGCCAGCTTTTACGCGGTCGCCGTGGTCAAAATACGAGTGGAGGGGGGTAGAAAGTACTTGGCCCCGGTTACTGCATATCATGCAACCGAGGCCAAGATCAGGAATATCAGCTGACTACGCGGAAGGACGGCCTTGGAGGCGAATCTCCCACACTCAAGTGGAACGACCCATTTGCCTTCAATTTCCCTTCATATGACCTCAGTGTTCTGAAGCCTTCGCAGCACCGCCGACAAATTTTCTGCTGTCGTCGTAGTCAGGGCCAATGGTAGTTGGATGCTTGCGCCGCTGCAAGTATTGCTCAAAGCTTCGGCATCTGCCCAATCCGCGCCACCATTTCGCTCACGATCTGCAGATCCAGCATGAACTGCTCCACGGTCTTGAACTCGTTGTCGTTGTGCCCGGTGTACTTCACGTCCGGCATGGCCAGGCCGAACTGCACGCCATTGGGCAGGTCGTGCACCGAGGTGGCCCCGGCCGAGGTGCCGAATTCGTGTTTCATGCCCAGGTTCTCGCTGGCGACATCCAGCAGGGCCTTGACCCATTCACCCTCGGGGTTGCGGAACATCGGCTCGTCGAGGCTGTAGTCGAAAGCGACCGAGGTGTGGCTCTGGCGGGCCCATTTACCCAGCTTGTCGGCCAGCTGGTCCTTGAGCGTGGCCAGTGGCTTGCCTTTGGGGATGCGCAGGTTCACGGCCAGCTTCAGGCCCTTGTCATCCACGCCGACGAAGGTCAGCGAGGTGGTCAGCGGGCCCATGAACGTGTCTTCGAAGCCTATGCCCAGTTGCTTGCCCAGGTAGTCCAGGCCCCAGTTGTCGGCGGCATAGCGGGCTGCATCGGTGAAGTGGTTGCGCTTGAGCGGCACCTGCTGGCCCAGGCCATCGAGGAAGACAAGCATGCGGGCCACCGGGTTGACGCCTGACTCTGGCTCGGAAGAGTGAGCAGACACGCCAGTTACGGTCAGGAGCACTTTGTTGCCGTCTGCCTTGGCGGCGATGCTGAAGTCATTGCCATTGCGCTTCACGTAGTCGGCGCCGGCTTTTTCCAGGCGCTCTGCCAGCTCGGCCGGGTTGTCTGCCACCAGGGTCGCCACCGACGTGGTCGGGATCTGGTTGGTCGCCAGGCCGCCGGTCAGGTTGATGATTTCCGCGCCCTGGCCTGTGGCCTTGCGTTTGCTGAAACTGGCCATGACCGTGCCATAGCCTTTCTCGGCTATCACCACCGGGTAGCCGCCATCGAGAGCCAGGTTGTAGTCAGGGGTAGGGTTGCGCTCGAAGTAGTAGGGGATGGCCTCACCACTGGTTTCTTCGGTGGTGTCGATCAGCAGCTTGAACTGACGGGCCAGCGGCAGGTTTTCGTCTTTGGCCACTTTCAGCGCATACAGTGCGACGATGATGCCGTTCTTGTCATCCTCGGTGCCGCGGCCGTACATGCGGTCGCCGACCAGCGTGACCTTGAACGGGTCGAGGCGAGTGCCGTCGGCCAGCTTCCAGTTGTCCGGGTTGACCGGTACCACATCAGCGTGGGCATGGATGCCGACCACTTCCTTGCCTTCGCCCAGCGAAATCTCGTAGACGCGGTTGTCGACGTTGCGGAAGGCCAGGCCGAAGCTCTCGGCCAGGGCCTTGATCTTGTCGGCGATCTTCAGGAACTCGGGGTTCTCGTGCTGAGGCACGCCGTCGACGCTGAAGGTGGGGATGGCCACCAGTTCACGCAGGTTTTGCGTGGCAGCCTTGGCGTACTTGATGCGGGTGTACACGCCGAGCAGGCGGTTGATCTCGTTCTGTTGCTCGTCCGCGAGCGTTTTGCCGGCCAGGTAGGCGTCGAGGGTCGCCGTGAGGTTGTTGGCGTGGGCCAGGTCGCTGCCCTTCAGTTTGCCGAGGAACTGCTTGAAGTCTGCCGGGTCGCTGCCGTCGAAGGCTTTGACGATGGCCGCGGATTGTTGCTGGGAGAGGTTGGCCTGGGCCGGTTGGGTGAACAGGCCGATGCCGGCCAGCAGCAAGGCGGTGGAGGTGAGCTTTTTGAGGTGCATGGGCACGCATTCCTTCGCGAATCATTGTTGTTGGATACCCGTCGGCAACGGGAAGGGGCCCACGCTAACACCAATGACCCTGGCACGGCAGTGCCAGAAACGCGACATGTCGCACAAATGAAAAAGCCCCGGGAATGATCCCGGGGCTTTCAGAGATGGCGCACTCGGCGGGATTCGAACCCACGACCCCTGCCTTCGGAGGGCAAAGCGAGACCCAATAATTACGGGGTGATGCCCGTATTCATTGGGCTATATCGTATGGTTGTGTATGGATATACAGGGCGGTATAGTGCTTTCTGCTGTCACCCTGCTGTCACGGATCTGGAGCGCCATGAAAACCAAGTTCACTGCCAAGCTTCTGACCACCCTGGCGCCTCAGGAAAAGGCCTACCGCGTGCACGACACCCAGCAGCCAGGCCTGTGCATTCGGGTGCTGCCGTCTGGCCACATGAGCTACATGGTGACCTGGGGCCGGAACAAGACGGCGACCCTCGGCCGGGTGAACGTGGTCACGCTTGAGCAGGCCCGCCGGGAAGCTGCCCGGTACCTGGCCGAGGCGCATGAGCACGGCGAGCCTCTGCTGATCACCCAGGCTCGACTATCCGACGCAATGCCGACGCTGGAAGCGTTCCTGCGCGACCAATTCGAGCCCTGGGCGCTGGCGCATCAGCGCGACGGCGACAACAGCGTGCGCGCCATCCGCCACAGCTTCGCCGATCTGCTGGCGCTGCCCATGGACCAGGTCACGCAGAAGCGCATCGAGCAGGTGCGCACCGGCTGGCTGGCCGCTGGCCGCTCCCCGGCCACGGCAAACCGCAACGTCACCAGGTTGAAAGGCCTGCTGAGCCGTGCCGTAGAGTGGGGCGTTCTCCCTGAGCACCCGCTGGCGAAGGTAAAGCGGCTCAAGGTCGACGGGCGCGGTAGGGTGCGTTATTTGGACCTGGCCGAGGAGCAGGCCCTGCGCAAAGCCCTGGCCGATCGTGAGGAGAGTATTCGGGCCGACCGCGACAGCGCAAATGCCTGGCGCACCGCCCGCAACCGTGAATTGCTTCCAGATTTGCGCGCCGCTAAGTTCGCCGACCACCTGAAACCGCTGGTGCTGTTGTCACTGAATACCGGCATGCGTCGCGGCGAGGTATTCAACTTGCATTGGCGTGACGTGAACTTTCAGGGGAAGTTTCTCACGGTAGAGGGCGAAACTTCAAAATCAGGACAGACCCGTCATATCCCGCTGAACAAAGAAGCGCTCGCAGTATTGAAAGCGTGGCGCGGTGATCTTGTTCGCGTTGGATTCGTATTCCCGGCGAAAGACGCTGGGAGGCTCGACAACGTTAAAAAAAGTTGGGATGGCGTATTGAAGTTGGCCAAGGTCGAGAACTTCCGCTGGCACGACCTGCGACACACATTCGCGTCAAAGTTGGTGATGGCTGGCGTAGCGCTGAATACCGTACGTGAGCTGCTGGGGCACTCTGACATAGCCATGACGTTGCGCTATGCCCACTTGGCCCCGGACACCAAGGCCGCAGCTGTAGAGCTTATCTAGCAGCCTTCCCACTCAATTTCCGGTGGGTAGTGGCCAAGCTCAATGGTTTGGTCAGCCACCTCATTTAGCCTTGTCCAGTTCTTGCGGATTGCTTTGAAACTTATTCCAGAATATCTGGTGAAATAGTTTTCAGTCACCCAGTCAAGAGCTTCTGTATATTCATTATCAGTTGGGAATATATCGGTGTCTTCGCCTCGGAAAACTGTCTGGCTATGGATGAGCTCCATTAGCACTTGCTCGCGCTGGTTCATTGTGTAGGGCAATAGCATTGCCGTGCGCACAAGCCTTGTCGGCGCATCAACCGAATTAACAATGTGAAGAATGTCTAGAAAGTAAATTTCATGACGAGGAATTTCTTCTGGAATATCGGTGTTGCTGAAATAATCGATTGACATACGAGCAGTAGCAAAAAGCTCACGCAAAGCTTTTTCTACCTGAGTGGTCAACGAGCGCTCCTCAATTCTTGAAAGCAGCTCAAGCCCGAACTTCAGCTCTGGCGAAATCCTGAGGGAAAGGGTTTCAGCTTTGACTCTGTTCGGCTGGGCCTTGGCCATCACAATCTCCTGAACTCATTTCCGAAAATCATGGCACACGCCTCGCTCCGTGTCGATACGTGTCAGTCAGTGTGTGCGTATGTCGTGCAGTGTAAGAAAAATGTGGACACTCCGTTTTGGGGTCGGCTAAGGTGTCCACATCTTTCAATACACCTCAGGAGGTGAACATGGAACAAGCGATGCCGGTGCAACCAATGGCTGTAGGCCCTGAGGAGGCTGCACGCCTTACAAGCCACAGCCGGAGCGCGATCTATAGCGCGATCGCGAAAGGAGAGCTGCCAGCCTTCAAATCAGGCAAGCGCCGATTGATCCTGGTGAAGGAGCTGGAAGCCTGGATCAACCGCGTCGCGAAGGAGGGCAGCCGGTGAACGATGTGGATTCAGTCCCGGCAGAGGCGGTAATAACGCTGAACCTGGACCAGCGGCATCAGATCGCTGATCTGATCGAGGCAGAGCGGGCCATGGCTCGGCACTGGTGGACGATGTTGAACGAGATGAGGTGCAGGGGAGAGCTGCCCGACTGGGTGAAAAAGCAGACGGTGGGGAACGGCGTTGACCATGACCGCTGGAGCGTCGCATGCCAAGGCACGAACAGGGCTGTATTCGGGAAGGTCCGGCACATTCGACTCGAGGGTGAGCCGGAATGGGTAAGCGTTTTGCTGGACGACGTAGAGTTTGAAGTGACCCGGCGCCAAGCCCCAGTTGACGGGGCTAAAGGCACCACAGGTAACGACCAGTTGCAGGAGAAGGTGCGCCAACACCTCTCCGGCGATATCGCATTGGTGAGCACCAACGAGAGGGACCCATCGTGACAGAACAGCAGATCAAGTACAACGACTGTACAAATAACCACCACTCGGGTGAGGTCCTAGCCCCTGCCGTCCTGGCTGACTTCGAAATGTTCCATCAGAACCAGGCCCGTGACGAGTTCGGGAAGCTTGAGCGCATCATCACCACGATGATTATTCCGGCGCTCGGGCAGCAACATCCGATCTCCAAGCGCCTTTACGCCCACCTGGAGAACGTCAAGCTGGGTTCGCAGAACTTTTGCTGGCGCCACCGACACATCGGCTACGCATATGGGGCAACAGAGACAGCGCAAGCGCAAGCTTGACGCCCAGCCCGTATGGCGAGGAAGAAAAAGTACAAGGTCGACTTTGGAGGAGGGCGCGTCCTGGCGCTGCCCTATCGCCTTCTCACGCACCCGGCATTCGACTGTCTGACGCCCAAGGCGGTGACGGTCCTCATCAAGTTGGCCCGTAATTACAACGGACACAACAACGGTGATCTGGCGTGTACAGCGGACATGCTGGCGCAGGGGCGCCCAATGGATGCCAAGACGCTTGCCTCCGCTCTTGAGGAGTTGATTCAGGCAGGGCTCATTGTGCGCACCCGGGAGTACAGAAAGGGGCGTGAGAGGGGTATGGCGCGGTGCGCGCTCTATGCGATCACTTGGGCCGCTATCGATGAATGCCCTGGCAAAGACCTTGAGCGATCGCCGGGTCCGCCAACCTTCAAGTTCATCTGATTTTCGGTGGGATTTTTTCCGGCACCTACTGGGATTTTTTCCCAGTCGATTGAGTTGGTTTGTCTGGTTGCGTGCGGTTACTGGATAGCTCGGAGCGGCTACTAGGAAAATTTCCCAGTAGTCGCCACGGAAACCGGGGCCTCCAGCCGATTGGGTAAACGGAAAAAATCCCAGTCTTATTAAATTACCACCACCGGGGGTATTACATGGGGCCGGTACTGTTCAAACAAGCCCGCTGTAACTACGGCTATTCGGGCAAGTGTCAGCGTGCAAATCGTCTGTCATTCCTGGTTGTCGAGTTTCTTCCGTGGACCGTGATCGGGATGTGCAGGGAGTGCGCCATTGAGGTGAAGCCGGACCTGATCTGGCTGGCCAACAAAGCGGCACTGGCCGGCAGTGGCTCAGATCGGGGTGTCGTTCCGGCGAACGAGGCGGGGTGCATTTGACGCACGGGGTGCAGTAGCTGCAGGGCGGCATCTAGTGCCGGGTTGCGGGAGCATTCGGCGAGCACTCACCGAGGGAGCAACGAGCATTCGTCCACCGTGTTGATTTCTACACAGTGTGTAGGAAACGCCACAGTGGATTGCCGAGACAGACCATTTGATCCGACTCGGCTCAGTTGGTCCGACTCGGCAGGCTTGACCGGGAATGAAGAAAGCCTTTCACGACTCGACCCGTCGTAGATTGGTTGATTCAGGGAATTGTCCAAGCCCCAAACCTTGCCTGGGCTGGCGCTGGGTTGCGAAATCCACCGCAGTGGAGGATTCCCGACCTTACCTGCGCCTTATTGGAAAACCGGCAGAAACCGCCCGAGGCCGCGCAGTTGCTGGCCCGAGGGTGCCTTAACGCATTAGTGATAATGGAGGATGCGAGCCAGACGGAAGCGAAGTGCGAAAAAGCCACTTCCCTACCGTTCGTCGGGAAAATACTCGGCGGATCGTGCCTGTAAATACCACTGAACAAAACGAGACAGAGCGTGCATCAGGTGGACAGTAAGCGTCTGTTTTGACTCGAAAAATGGGCCTATGGTGGGTTCTCGAAAACCCCATCCACAGGATCTTTACCTGATGAAACTTCACGAACTGCGCGAGAAGCGCACCGCCGCCGTCGAGGGCATGAGAAAGCTGGTGGACACCGCTTCCGCTGCTGGCCGTGACCTGACCACCGACGAATCCACTCAGTTTGAAACCTTCAAGACCGAGGAGCGCTCGCTGGCCGACCAGATCACCCGCCATGAGCACCTGGCCGATCTGGAGAAGCGCACCGCCACTCCGGCCGCCACCGACACCCCTGAGCACCTGGAGAAGCGCGTCAGCGTGATCCGCGTGCTGCGTGCACAAATGGAAGGTCGCCAACTGGACGGCGCCGAGCGCGAATACACCCAGGAAACCGAACGCCGCACCGGTCGCAAGGCTGAGGGCGCATTCGTGCCGTTCGCCGCCCTTGAGCGCCGCGCCAACACCACCGCGACCGCGCCCGAGCTGGTGGGCACCGACCACCGTGCCGACCTGTACATCGGGCCGCTGCGTGAGGCGCTGCTGGCCCGTTCGCTGGGCATCCGCACCCTGACCGGCCTGGTGGGCAACGTGAGCGTGCCGAAGTTCGGCAGCGGCCTGGAAACCGGCTGGGTTACTGAGGGCCAGGCCGTGCCCGAGGGCCAAATGTCGTTCGACGGCGTGACCCTGACGCCCAAGCATGTCGGCGGCAAGACTGAAATGTCCCGCCAGCTCCTGCAGCAATCGTCGCCAGGCATCGAGCAACTAGTACGCGAAGACCTGTCGTTCCTGATCGCCCGCCAGATCGACCGCGCCATCATCAACGGCAGCGGCGCTGCTGGTGAACCGCTGGGCGTCCTGAACACCACCGGCATTCAGACTGCCGACATGCCCGCCACCTGGGCCGAGGTGCTGGCGCTGCTGGAGAAGCTGGATGACGTGAACATCACCAACGCCCGCTGGCTGACCACCGCCGCGATCCGCACCATCCTGGGCAGCACCGAGAAGGTGGCCGGGTCTGGCAGTGGCTTCCTGTACGACAACGGCACCCTGGCCAACCTGGCGCTGGCGGCATCGAAGAACGTCCCGGCTGGCAAGCTGATCTTGGGCGACTGGAGCCAGGTCATGCTGGGCGTGTGGTCCGAAGTGGACATTCTGGTGAACCCATACGCCGAGCCTGCCTACAGCCGCGGCGGTGTGCAGGTCCGTGCAATGGCCACTGTCGACACCGCCGTGCGTCATCCCGAAGGCTTCGTAGTTGCTTCGGAGGCGTAACCATGGCTGCCCTGGCGATCGACTACACCCCTAAGACCAAGATCATCCTGTGCGGATTCCTGCGCCGCCTGTTTGGTAAGGAGCACCATTTCGTGCTGGACCGTGGCGACCCCAGGGAAGCGGTGAAGGCCATGGATGTCAATCATCCTGGATTCGCCAATGAGTTGGCCAAGGCGCAGAGCCGTGGGCTTCGCTTCGCGATCTTCAAGAACGGCCAGAACATCAAGGAGGAAGAACTTGGGTTTGGCGGTGCTCGCGAGCTTCGCTTTGTGCCTGTGATCGAGGGAAGCAAACGCGCCGGCCTGCTGCAGACCATTGTGGGCGTTGCTTTGCTCATCGCAGGGCCTTTCACGGGCGGCGCAACCTATGGTCCTGGGATCGCGTTGGTTGCTGGCGGTGTCATCCAGATGCTCAGCCCGCAGGCCAAGGGGCTGGCACAAAGCGGTGCGCCTGAAAACCTTCCGTCGTACGCCTTTGGCAGCGCCAAAAACACTACCGCCAGCGGCTTGCCGGTGCCGATCTGCATCGGCCACCGCCGTTGGGGTGGCGCGATCATCTCCGCGTCGATCGTTGCAGAGGACAAGGCTTGATGGAACGCCGAGTAGCCGCAAGCCTGGAACGGAAAGGCCGGACGTTGTTCGGCTATGCCGCACGTTTCGGCCAGCCAGCGCCCATCGAGGGCTTTACCGAAATCATCCTTCCGGGGGCTTTCAAGCGCTCCCTTGCAGGCCCAGCCGCCGCCAACATCCGCGCCGTTTACGAGCACGATGATGCAGCCCTATTGGGCCGTGTCGGAGCTGGCACCCTGCGCCTTACTGAGGATGACGTGGGCCTTGCGTTCGAACTGGACCTGCCCGACACCAGCCTGGGTCGTGACCTGTCCGAGCTGGTGAAGCGCGGCGACGTGGCCGGGTGCTCATTCGGCTTCGTGCCGGTGAAGGAGGACTGGCAAGGCGAGTTGCGCAGCCTGCAGGACGTGGACCTTCACGAAATCACCATCACGGCGAATCCGGCCTACCCGACCACCACCGTATCGGTGCGCAGCCGCAAGCCAATGCTGGCGCTGGCCAATGCCCGTCGATACCTTGAGTTCCTGGAGTGCATCCGGTGAAAAAGCTGTTCAGCCTGTTCACGCGCTCCAACAACACCCCGGCCTATGATCGGTACTTCGACCAGTTCAGCCAGGGCGGTAACTCGGCAGGGGTCAACATTACGGTACAGACCGCCGAGTCGATCAGTGCCGTATACGCGGCTGTCGCGGCCATCAGCGAGAGCGTGGGCAGCCTGCCTCTGGACGTGTACCGCCGCACCGATGACGGGCGCGACAAGGCCCGTACCCATCCCCTGTACGCGCTGCTGCACGACGCCCCGAACGAATGGCAAACCGCCCTGGAATTCCGCGAGCAACTGCAACGCCACATCCTGCTGCGCGGCAATGCCTATGCTCGCATCCGCTGGAGTGGTGCCGGTCGTGTGCAGGCGCTGGAGCCGGTCAACCCGGACAGCGTTTCGATCCTGCGCAGTTCCGCCAGCGAGCGCCTGGTCTACGAGTACACCGATCGCCATGGCAAGCTGCAGCGACTGACCGCCGACGAGATGTTGCACATCCGCTATCACACCGAAGACGGTGTGCTCGGGCGCAGCCCTATTCAGGTGGCCAGGGATACTCTCGGGCTGGCGCTGGCCGAACGTACCCACGGGGCCAAGATGTTCGAGCAGGGTACCAAGCTGTCGGGCGTGATCGAGACAGCACCCGGCACCACCAAAGAGCAGGCCGCGCAGATTCGTGAGAGCTGGGCGGCTGGCCAGGCTGGCGTGAACAACCACGGCAAGACCCCAGTGCTGCCCCAGGGCGCGAAGTACAGCGCGGTATCCATGACCCTGGAGGATGCTGAGTGGATCGAGGCCCGGCGCCTGTCGGTCGAGGAAGTGGCCCGCCTGTTCCGTGTACCGCCTGTGCTGATCGGTGATCTGCGCGAGGCCAACTACTCCAACGCCGTGGAGCTGGGCCGGTACTTCGTCACTCACACCCTGCGCCGCCACCTGGTCGCATGGGAGCAGGCTATCAACCGCACCCTACTGGGCAGCGGCTTCTTCGCTGAGCACAACGTGGAAGGCCTGCTGCGTGGTGATAGTCTCAACCGTGCGCAGTTCTATCAGCGCGGCATCGAGGACCGATGGCTTTTGCCGTCCGAGGTCCGCCGCATGGAAAACCTACCCACCGTCGAAGGTATTGATGATGAGCAAAAAACCAAGGCTCCAGACCCTAAAGCCCCGGGTACGGGTGCTGGGAACCCACCTGGAGGAAAGGCAGCGCCAGGCGAAGGAGAAGAAGCGTGAGCAGGGTGAGCAGGTACAAACCCAAGAAGAGGGCGATTCCTCTCGGTAGTGCTGCATGGCAGCGCCTGCGTGCACAGGTGCTGGCCGAGGAACCACTGTGCCGCGACTGTGCGGCCCGTGGCCTGGTCACACCTGCTACTGATGTGGATCACATGGACAACAACGGCGACAACAACGCGCGCACAAATCTGGCGCCCTTGTGCCACTCGTGTCACTCGATCAAGACAGCCGAAGACATGGGAAAGCGCACCACGCGGGGGTGCGATGCGAACGGCATCCCGCTTGACCCAAACCACCACTGGAACAGGGCCAAAAGATCACCAGGAACCGGCGGGACCTAGACCGCCCCCGACCTGCTCTTTCTTCGCTAACTGCCGAAAAAACATGAAGACCACGCCCCGCCGCCCACGATCAGACAGCGCCAAGGCCGCCATAGCCGCGAGCCAGGCCGTCGCTGTCGGTCCAATCCAGCCACCGCAGCACATCCGCGTGCGCGATACCGACAGACCGTTCTGGGATGCCATCGTGACCGCTCGCCCTCGGGACACCTGGACCGATGCCGACCTGGTGCTGGCGGCGAACCTGGCGCGGGCCTATGCCGACATCGAGGCGCTGCAGGACAGCATCGACCGCGACGGCATGCTGGTCGAGGGGAAGGTGAACCCGGCCTGTGAGCTGCTGGACAAGATGACACGCCGGTCGCTGGCCATCGGGCGCCAGCTCATGGTGGCCACCATTGCCACAGTGGGCAAGGCCCAGGATATCCACAAGGGCGCCGCGCTCGAACGTGAGGCCCGGCAGCATGTGGATGACGACCTGATACCGACCCTGGGGACGCTGCAATGACCCGCGCCGAAAAGATCATCGCGTTTATCGAACGCTACTGCGTTACGCCCGAAGGCGCGGACGTTGGCAAGCCGCTATGCCTGGCCGAGTTCCAGCGCCAGTTCATCCGTGACGTGTACGACAACCCGGTGGGCACTCGACGGGCCATCCTCAGTGTGGCCAGGAAGAACGGCAAGTCAGGCCTGATCGCGGGCCTGCTGCTGGCGCACTTGGTCGGCCCCGAGGCGAAGCAAAACAGCCAGCTTGTGTCGGGGGCCATGAGCCGCGACCAAGCCGCCCTGGTGTTCAACCTGGCCGCCAAGATGGTGCAGCTATCGCCCGCCCTGTCGAAGATCGTCCGCATCGTGCCCAGCGGCAAGCGGCTGCTGGGGCTGAACCTGAACACCGAGTTTCGCGCCCTGGCCGCCGACGGCAAGACCGCGCACGGCCTCTCTCCAGTGCTCGCCATTCTGGACGAGATCGGGCAGATACGCGGCCCGCAATCCGACTTCGTGGACGCCATCACCACCAGCCAGGGCGCCCACTCGGCACCGCTGCTGATCGCCATCAGTACCCAGGCAGCCAACGACGCCGACCTGCTGAGCCAGTGGATTGACGATGCCCTGCGCAGCAATGACCCAAAGATCGTGTGCCGCCTGTACGCCGCGGCGGCGGGCTGCGATCTGATGGACGAAGACGGCTGGCGAGCGGCCAACCCGGCACTGGGCATCTTCCGGTCTGAGACAGACCTGCGAGAGCAGATGCAACAAGCCGAGCGCATGCCGAGCATGAGCAACACCGCCCGTAACCTGCTGCTCAACCAGCGCGTCAGCCTCGACAGCCCATTCATCAGCCCTGACGTGTGGATGGGCTGCGACACCGTGCCTGACCCATTCGAGGGCCTGGTCTATGCGGGCCTTGATCTCTCGGCGCGAACAGACCTGACGTCGCTGGTGCTGATCGGCAAGGTAGATGGCGTGTGGCAGGTCCGTCCGTACTTCTGGACGCCCGAGCAGGGCGTGTTAGATCGAGCACAGAAGGACCGCGCCCCATATGACATGTGGGTGCGCCAGGGGTACATCCGAACCACACCCGGGGCCACAGTTGATCTGGAGGCCGTGGCGCTGGATATGGCCGAGATTCTGAGCGACTGCGAGGTGGCGGCGATCGCCTATGACCGCTGGCGCATCGACGTGCTCAAGAAGGAATTGGAACGTCTGGGCCTGGAGCTGCCGCTGGTGCCGCACGGGCAAGGCTTCCGCGACATGGCGCCAGCCCTCGACGCCCTGGAAGCCGAGCTGCTGAATGGCCGTGTCGCCCATGGTGGCCACCCCGTGCTGACCTTGTGCGCCGCCAACGCCGTGGCGGTGAAGGACCCCAGTGGCAACCGCAAGCTGGACAAGAGCCGCCGTACCGGCCGTATCGACGGCCTCCAGGCCCTGGCTATGGCGTTCGGCGCCGCCCAGGTTGCCGAAGCCCCTGCCGATCTTGATACCGAGGTATTTTTTGTATGACTACCGTGACCCTTGAAGAAGCCAAGCAGCACATGCGCGTCGATCACGCCGAGGAAGACAGCTACATCCTGGGCCTGATCGCTGCAGCAGAAACCCACGTCAGCAACTTCCTGGGCGACAGCTTGCCCGATCCGATGCCTGCTCCGATCAAGGCCGCTGTGCTTTTGTTGGTGGGCGACCTGTACGAGAACCGCGAGCGGCAGGGCGACCGAACTCTGACCGAGAACACAGCGTATGCACTTCTGCTGGCGCCGTACCGCTCCATGGCGGTGTTCTGATGCTTGCCGGCAAGCTGCGTTACCCGGTGACCATCGAAAAGCCGATTGACACTCGCACGCCCAGCGGTGGGGTCATCCGCACCTGGGAGGAAGTGAGTCGGGAGTGGGTCGACATCGAGAGCATCAGCGGGAGCGAGTTCATCGCCGCCCAGGCCGTGCAGGCACAAACGATCTATCGCATTGTGCTCCGGTACCGGCCCGACCTCATTACTAGCTGGCGCATCCGCGAGGGCTCGAAGGTATACGAGATCACCGCTGTCCTTCCTGACGCTCGCCGCCGGCGGATCGAGCTCATGTGCAAGACCGGCAAGCTGTGAGCGAATGTGTGGGGTTTCCTCACATTTGAGGACACCCCTGGCGCGTCAGGTTTTCGAGGTGCGCCGAATCTAGCGCGTCAGGAACAAAAAAGCCCCGCAATGGCGGGGCTTTTTGCTGTCACGCTGCTGTCACGGCCTTGGCCTGCTGTCAGCGTGAAACCACGGAAGTGGCGGAATTCATGGCGCACTCGGCGGGATTCGAACCCACGACCCCTGCCTTCGGAGGGCAGTACTCTATCCAGCTGAGCTACGAGTGCAACGCGCAGGCATGATACCCATCTGATTCGGCTGCGTCCATCGCCTTGATCTATGGCTGTTTTTCCATTACGGCTGGCCTTGCCCTACGGAAATCCATCTATCCATATGCGATATCAGTATTTCCGTACCGTTTCTTATGCCCTCTATTATCTGGTCACAACTTGTTATAACAAGTCATCGATCAGCGAAGAGACCCATGGCCGAACTGCTCCCCCTGTCCCCGGTACCGCTCTACACCCAGCTCAAGGAACTGCTGCGCGAGCGCATCCTCGACGGCACCTACCCACCGCACAGCCGCATGCCCTCGGAAAGCGAGCTGGGCAAGGCTTTCGATGTCAGCCGCATCACTGTGCGCCAGGCGCTGGGCGACCTGCAAAAGGAAGGGCTGATCTTCAAGATTCATGGCAAAGGCACCTTCGTCGCCAAACCCAAGCCGTTCCAGAACGTCAGCACCCTGCAGGGCTTGGGTGAGTCGATGACGCAGATGGGCCATGAAGTGATCAACCGCCTGCGCAGTTTCCGCCATGTGCCGGCCAATGCCCTGGTGGCGGCGCGGCTGCAGGTCGAGGAGGGCAGCCTGGTCACCGAGATCCGTCGGGTGCGATTGATCAACCGCGAGCCGGTGTCGCTGGAGCTGACCTGGCTGCCCAAGGCCGTCGGCGAAAAACTGGAAAAGGCCGACCTGGTCACCCGCGACATCTTCCTGCTGCTGGAAAACGACTGCGGCATCGCCCTGGGTCACGCCGACCTTGCCATCGACGCGGTGCTGGCCGACAGCGACCTGGCCCAGGCACTGGAGGTGGAGGAGGGCGCGCCGATCATGCGCATCGAGCGCCTGACCCACACCGCCGACGGCATGCCACTGGACTTCGAACACCTGTACTACCGCGGCGATGCCTTCCAGTACCGCCTGCGCATCGACCGCCAGAAGGGGAGCAAGGCATGAGCATCGAGACCCAGGACTACGACATCATCGTCATCGGCGGCGGCACCGCCGGGCCAATGGCCGCGATCAAGGCCAAGGAGCACGACAAGCGCCTGCGCGTGCTGCTGCTGGAAAAGGCCAACGTCAAGCGCAGCGGGGCCATCAGCATGGGTATGGACGGCCTGAACAACGCCATCATCCCCGGCCATGCCACGCCCGAGCAGTACACCAAGGAAATCACCGTGGCCAATGACGGCATCGTCAACCAGGCCGCCGTGCATGCCTACGCCACCCACAGCTTCGAGACGATCGAGCAGCTCGACCGCTGGGGCGTGAAGTTCGAAAAGGACGAGACCGGCGACTACGCGGTGAAGAAGGTCCACCACATGGGCGCCTATGTGTTGCCGATGCCCGAAGGCCATGACATCAAGAAGGTGCTCTATCGCCAGCTCAAGCGCGCCCGTGTCGAAATCAGCAACCGCATGGTCTGCACACGGGTGCTGCTCGATGCGCAAGGCGCCGCTGCCGGTGTACTGGGCTTCGACTGCCGCACTGGCGAATTCCGCGTGGTCCGCGCCAAGGCGGTGATCCTCGCCTGCGGTGCCGCCGGGCGCCTGGGGCTGCCATCGTCGGGTTACCTGATGGGTACCTACGAAAACCCGACCAATGCCGGCGACGGCTATGCCATGGCCTACCACGCCGGTGCCGAGCTGGCCAACCTCGAGTGCTTCCAGATCAACCCGCTGATCAAGGATTACAACGGCCCGGCCTGCGCCTACGTGACCGGCCCGCTGGGCGGCTATACCGCCAACAGCAAAGGCGAGCGCTTCATCGAGTGCGACTACTGGAGCGGGCAGATGATGTGGGAGTTCCACCAGGAACTCGAAGGCGGCAACGGCCCGGTGTTCCTCAAGCTCGACCACCTGGCCGAGGAAACCATCCAGAACATCGAAGAGATCCTGCACAGCAACGAACGCCCGAGCCGAGGCCAGTTCCATGCCGGGCGTGGCACCGACTATCGCCAGCACATGGTCGAGATGCACATCTCCGAAATCGGCTTCTGCTCGGGGCATTCGGCCTCGGGGGTGTGGGTCAACGAGAAGGCCGAGACCAGCGTGAAGGGCCTGTATGCCGCCGGTGACATGGCCGCAGTGCCGCATAACTACATGCTCGGGGCCTTTACCTACGGTTGGTTTGCCGGTGTGAACGCCGCGCAATACGTGGCCGGACGCGAACTTGCCGAGGTCGATACCGGGCAAGTCGAGCGCGAACGCGCTCGGGTATTCGCGCCGTTGCAGCGTGAGCATGGCCTGCCGCCGGCGCAAGTCGAGTACAAGTTGCGGCGCATGGTCAACGACTACCTGCAGCCGCCGAAGGTGACCAAGAAGATGGAAATCGGCCTGGCGCGCTTTGCCGAGATCGAGCGTGATCTCGACCAGATGAAATCCAGCAACCCGCATGAGCTGATGCGGGCCATGGAAGTATCGGTGATCCGCGACTGTGCCGAGATGGCCGCGCGCGCCTCGTTGTTCCGTGAAGAGAGCCGCTGGGGGCTTTACCACCACCGTGTGGACTTTCCCGAGCGCAACGATGGCGAGTGGTTCTGCCACTGCCATCTGAAAAAAGGCGAAAACGGCGAGATGACCAGCTTCAGGAAGGCGGTCGAGCCCTACCTGATTGCCCTGGATGCGCAAGAACAGACCGCCTATGACCGGCTGCGGGTGAAAGCCGACGCTGCTTGAACAAAACAGAGGGCCGAAGGCCCCAAGGACCCCGTGAAATGGCCTACCAGCCCCAGGAAATCTTCTTTCGCAGCAGCGCTCCGGTGACCATCGACGAAGACAAGTGTATCGCCGAAAAAGGCTGCACCGTCTGTGTCGACGTGTGCCCCATGGACCTGCTGGCGATCAACCCGGCCACGCAAAAGGCTTACATGGCCTTCGACGAGTGCTGGTACTGCATGCCCTGCGAAAAAGACTGCCCCACCGGCGCCGTCAAGGTCGACATCCCGTACCTGCTGCGCTGATTCATCCCGCCATCCGGCGAACCACCGGACGCGCCTTGCTGCACTGCCCCTCGTTTCCCACCCCCCAAGCCGGGCGGCGGAGACGACTCCAGCACTCAAAACGATTCGAGGGGAAACACCCATGCGCCTCATAGCAACCGTGGCCGGCCTCGCGCTGGCGCTCACCGGCCTGAATGCCAGCGCCGAAACCATCCGCATCGCCATCGGCACCCAGGACACCACCATCAACTGCGCCACCGGCGGCCTGCTGATCCGTGAGCTGGGCCTGCTCGACAAATACCTGCCGCATGACGGCAAGTACAAGGACGCTCAGTACCAGGTCGAGTGGAAGAACTTCACCAGCGGCGCGCCGCTGACCAACGAGATGGTCGCCGGCAAGCTCGACTTCGGCGCCATGGCCGACTTCCCCGGTTCGTTCAACGGCGTCGCGCACCTTGATGCCGGCAAGCGCAGCCTGTTCATCAGTGTGCTGTCGGGCAGCGTGCATGGCAGCGGCAACGGCATCGTGGTGCCGGCCGCGTCGAAGGTGCAGTCGCTGGCCGAACTCAAGGGCAAGACCATCTCCGTGCCGTTCGCCTCCACCGCCCACGGCATGCTGCTGCGCGCCGTCGCGGCCCAAGGCTGGGACCCGCAGAAGGACCTGCGGATCATCGCCCAGGCCCCGGAGATTGCAGGCTCCGCCCTGCGCAGCAACCGCATCGAGGCCCACGCCGACTTCGTGCCGTTCGCCGAGCTGTTCCCCAATCGCGGCTTTGCCCGCAAGATCTACGACGGTGCCCAGGCCAATGCGCCGACCTTCCATGGCGCCCTGGTCGATGCCGATTATGCAAAGAAATACCCGGAAGTGGTCACCGCCTACCTGCGCGCCAGCCTCGAAGCTGACCGCCTGATCGCTGCCGAACCTGAGAAGTACAGCGAGCTGATCGAGAAAGTCACCGGCATCGAGGCCGAGGTCAATTACCTGTTCCACGGCCCGCTCGGCCTGCAGACTCGCGACCTGACCTGGAAGCCTGAGTATCGCCAGGCGGTGGCCACGTCGATCGATACGCTGAAGTTGCTGAAGAAGACCGACCGCGGCCTCGATACCGCTGCGTTCATCGACGATCAGTACATACGCGCGGCGTTCAAACAGGCCGGTCTGGATTACGACAAGGCGCTGAAGAACTACGAGCCGCTGCCGCTCCAGGCCAACGACGCGCTCACAGGCCAGCCGATCACCGACTTCAGCCGCCTGGCGCAAGTCTGGGTGCGCGGGGAAGACAAGGTTCGCCACTACGCCTCGCCGGAGGCCGCCCTCGCCGCCTTGAACCAGCTGGAGCAGGAAGGCAAGGACATACGCGCGATCTACGCCCAGGCTGCCGACAGCGGCATCAAGCTGCTGGCCAACCAGGCCTGGTTCGTGCGCAACGACAAGGGCCAGCTGGCTGCATTCCTGCTCAAGGACCAGGCCGAGCAGTACGCCAAGGCCCATGGCGGTGAAGCGCTGGACTTCGTCAGCGCCAACCAGAAGCTGGTCGCCCAGCGCTGACCGGGAGGCACCGAGATGACCCGCGACCTCAACCGCTGGCCAGTGCGCCTGGTTTCGTTGCTGGCCTGCCTGCTGTTCTGGCAGGTGGCGGCCAGCATCAAGCTGGACCTTGGCCTGCTGACCTTCACCTATGTTCCCACGCCGCAGGCCGTGCTGGATGCGGCCTGGCAGTTGCTGATTTCCAGCTCCCTGCTGGCGCACCTGGGCAGCAGCCTGTCGCGGGTGTTTGCCGGTTATGCCAGCGCTGCGCTGCTGGGGGTAAGCCTGGGGCTGCTGATTGGCCGCTCGAAATGGGCCGAAGATACCTTGCTGCCGCCGCTCGAAGTGCTGCGGCCGATACCGGCGGTGGCGTGGATCCCACTGGCAATCCTGATGTTCCCGTCGTCGGAGCTGTCGATGGTGTTCATCACTTTCACCGGTGCGCTGTTCCCGATCCTGCTCAACACCGTGCATGGCGCGGAGGCCGTCGACCCGCGCCTGGTGGCCTCGGCGCGCAGCCTCGGTGCCGGGCGCTGGGCGGTCCTTCGCGAAGTGGTGCTGCCCGGTGCGCTGCCCAGCATCGTCACCGGCCTTGCCATCGGCATGGGCACCTCGTGGTTCTGCCTGGTCACTGCCGAAATGATCGCCGGGCAGTTCGGCATCGGTTACTACACCTGGGAGTCGTACACCTTGCAGAACTATCCGGACATCATCGTCGGCATGCTGTTGATTGGCATGTTGGGCATGGGCAGCAGCGCGCTGGTCAAGCGCCTCGGTGCACTGGCTACGCCCTGGTACCGCACGCGGAGGGCCGGCGGATGAACAGTTATCAACAGGCGCCCGGGCGGATCGACGGGCGCGGCCTGTCGATCCGGCTGGGGCAGGGCCGTGAAGCCTTCGAGGCAGTGCAGTGCCTGGATTTTGCTGTGGATGCGGGGGAGTTCGTCTGCATCCTCGGGCCGTCCGGCTGTGGCAAGTCGACCTTGCTCGGCGCCCTGGCCGGGCACCTGGTGCCCAGCAGTGGCCAGCTGAGCGTGGATGGCCAAGCGATTGCCGGGCCGTCGCCGCAGCGCGGTATGGTGTTTCAGCACCACACCTTGCTGCCGTGGCGCAGTGTGCTCGACAACGTCGCCTTCGGCCTGAAGATGCAAGGCATGGGCAAGGCCGAACGCCGCCAGCAGGCACGCGACATGTTGCAGCTGGTGGGCCTGGCCGACTTCGCCGAGCGCTGGCCCAGCCAGTTGTCCGGCGGCATGCAGCAACGGGCCGAGATCGCCCGGGTGCTGATCAACCGCCCGCGGCTGTTGCTGATGGACGAACCGTTCGGCGCCCTGGATGCGCAAACCCGCTCGCGTATGCAGGAGCTGTTGCTGGATATCTGGGCGCGCATCCGCACTACCGTGGTGTTCGTCACCCACGACATCGACGAAGCGCTGTTCCTGGCCGACCGCATTCTGGTGATGAGCCCGCGCCCTGGTCGCTTTATCGAGGACCTGCGCCTGGACTTTGCGCGCCCGCGCCGCGCCAGCCTGCTGACCAGCCCTGAATTCACCCACCTCAAACGCCATTGCCTGGCCTTGCTGCGCCATGAAGAGGGGCGCGAACTGCCGCGCCTGACGCCGCTCGGCCTGCCAGCCACCGACCATCCGCCGCTCAGGATCGCGCTATGACCGAACGAAGCATCGACAACCCCGATATTCTCGAACTGCTACCACGCCTTGAAGCTGAAGACGCCGGCGTGCGGCGCATTGCCCTGATCGAACTGGCCGACCTGGAAGACCCTGACGCCTTGCCCTGGCTGACCGATGCCTTGTTGGTCGATGGTGCCGACGACGTGCGCGCCGAGGCCGCGCGCCTGCTGGAAGCCTGGGAGGAACCGGAAGTGGTACAGGCCTTGTGCGCCGCACTAGCGGATGCTGCCGAAGCGGTACGCCTGGCCGCTGCGCAAAGCCTCAGTGAGTTGAAGAGCCAGGAGGCAGGTCAGCTGATTCTGCCGTGGGCGGCCCACGCGGATGCCTTCGTCCGCGCCAGTGCCTTGCGCGCCCTGCGCGAGCTGCGCCTGGAGGATGCCGCCGGCCCTGCGCTGCGGGCGCTGCAGGACCAGGATGCAGCGGTGCGGCGCGAGGCCGTGGGTATTCTGGGTTGGCTCAAACACCAGCCTGCGCTGCCGGCTCTGGCGCAACTGGCCGAGCATGAGCCTGACACCGAGGTACGTCGCGCCGCGATTGGCGCTTTGGGCCTTGCGCGAGACCTCGCGGTATTGCCGGCGCTGGTTGGCGCTTTGCGCGATCCTGTCTGGCAGGTACGCGAAGAAGCCGCGACGACGCTGGGCAAGGTTGGCCATGCCCAGGCCGGCCCCGCTCTGGTGGCGGCGCTGGGCGATGGCTTCTGGCAAGTGCGCTTGCGCGCTGCCCGCTCACTGGGGCGTCTGCGCCATGCCGAGGCGCTGGATGCCTTGGCTGAACTGCTGGGCCACGGTATCGCCAACCTGCGCAAGGAAGCTGCGCTGGCGCTGGGGGAGTTGGGCCTGGCCCGCGCTTTGCCAGCGCTTCAGGCTGCCGAAGCCGACAGCGATCCGGAAGTGCGCAAGGCGGTGCGCATTGCCTTGGCGCAATTGCGCGGAGCGGCCTGATGAATGGTCCGAGCTCGATCCGCAATCAGCGCGATCCTGGGTTGCTGACGTTGCAGTGGGCCGAAGGCGAGGCCGTCATCAGCCATGCCCGCCTGCGCGGCGCGTGCCCCTGCTCGCAATGCCGGGCGGCGCGGTTGCAGGGGAGGGTCTCGGTGGTAACGGCTGACGTGCGCGTCGAGCGGGTTGTAGCGCAAGGCTATGGCGTGCAGTTGGTGTTCAGCGATGGGCATGAGCGGGGCATTTATCCCTGGCACTACCTGCGCGACCTCGGTTGACTGTTGAACCCGCCCCACAGGGGGCCAGGCCAATCTCTACAGTGCGATCAACTCGGGCCTGAGGCCTTCTACTCGGCGGCTCGGTGGCGGCAGGTAGCCGCCGTCACCGGTAATCTGGTGCAGGACCTGTTCGCGCAGTGCATGCAACGCCACGCCAGTGCGCAGGCGCGGGTGCGGCAGGGCGATTTCCACCACCGACTTGATTCGCCCAGGGCGTGGCTCCAGCACCACTACCCGGTCGGCGAGGTAGGTGGCTTCCTCGGCGTCGTGGGTCACCAGCAAGGTGGTGATGCCGGCGCGTTCACGAATCGCCAACAGTTCGTCCTGCAACTGCTGGCGGGTCAGCGCATCGAGTGCGCCGAACGGCTCGTCGAGCAACAGGATGCGCGGGCTGGCCACCAGGCCACGGGCAATCGCAACGCGCTGGGCCATGCCGCCGGACAGCTGGTGCGGGTAGGCCGACTCGAAACCGACCAGGCCCACCAGCTGCACGAACTCGTGCACACGGCGTGCGCGCTCGCCTTGGTTCAGATGTTCGTTGACCAGGCCCAGGGCGATGTTCTGCTCCACCGTCAGCCAGGGGAACAGGCGATGCTCCTGAAACACGATGCCGCGTTCGCCGCCGATGCCACTGACCGCCTGGCCATCGACGCGGATGCTACCGCTGTAGTCGGTGTCCAGCCCGACCAGCAGGCGCAGCAGGGTCGACTTGCCGCAACCCGAGGCGCCGACAATGGCAATGAACTCGCCTTCGTTGATGGCCAGGTTGAAATTGCGGATTGCCTCGAAGGGCTGGCCATCGACACTGAACACTTTGCCGACGCCTTCGAAGCTGACCAATGGCGGTGTGGTATCGGCCTGGTTGGCCGCGAGCAGGTGTGAAGCATTGAAGGCGTTCATGCGGTTCTCCAGCGCGTAGCGCGCAATTCGAGGCGTTGACCGAGGGTGCCGAGCAGGGCGCCGACCAGGCCGATCAGGACCATCGCGGCCATGACCTGGTCCATGCGGAACAGTTGTTGCGCGCCGATCATCAGGCTGGCGATGCCACCGTCCGAGGGCATGAAGTATTCGGCGCCGATGGTGCCCAGCCAGGCGTAGATCAGCGACAGGCGCAGGCCGGCGAATATCGCTGGTGCGGCACCGGGCAGTATCAGCAGGCGCAGGCGTTGCCACAGGTTCAGCCGCAGTGTGCGCGCCGCTTCACCCAGTTGCGGCGGGAGGCTGGCGATGCCGCGCTGGGTGGCAATCAGCAGCGGGAAGAATGCCGCCAGGCCGACGAATACGTTCTTGGCCCCTTCGCCGAGGCCGAACCAGGCCGTGAGCAAGGGTACCCAGGCAAACAGCGCCACTTGCCGCAGCGCCGAGAGGCTTGGCCCGAAAAGGCGTTCGGCGTTATGCGAAAGCCCCAGCAACAGCCCGCTCAGCAAGCCAGCGCCGCCACCCAGGAGTAGCCCGGTCAGGGTGCGTTGCAGGCTCAGCAGCATGGCTTCTGGCAGCGAGCCATCGGCCAGGCCACTGAACAGGGTGTGCAAAACGTCCAGCGGGGAAGCGAGGATGTTCGAGTCGATCCAGCCCAAGCTGTTGCTCGCCTGCCACAGTGCAAGCAATGCCGCCGGCAGCAGCAGGCTTTGCCAGCCTTTGGGAATAGGCCCGCGCTGTTGTTCACCAGTGGCCGTTTGCGGCCAGTAGAGCATGCGCTTTTCCAAGGCCGAGAAGCCACGTTCCAGCAGCGCACCGACCAGGCCGATGACCAGGATGCACAGCAGCACCAGGTCGAGCATGAACAGCTGCCGGCCCCAGACCATCAGGTAGCCGATACCTTCGCTGGAGGCCAGTAACTCGACGGCCAGCAACGAAGTCCAGCCCGTCGCCAGGGCCAGGCGCACGCCAGTGAGGAAGGCGGGCAGGGCGGCCGGCAGCAGCAGGCGCAGGAACAACAAGTGGCGTGGCAGGCGCAGGGCGGCGGCGGCTTCGCGTAGCTTGGGCTGCGCATCGCGCACGCCGACCAGCGTGTGCAGGGTGACTGGCACCACCACGGCCTTCACCAGCACCACCAGCTTGAGCAGTTCGCCGATGCCGAAGAACAGCATGAACAGCGGGATCCAGGCCAGCGTGGGGATCTGCGCCAGGGCTACGAAGGTTGGCAGCACCAAGGTCTGTGCATGGCGTGAGGTGCCCAGCCAGGTGCCGAGCAGCAAGCCGCTGCCGACACCCGCCAACAGCCCCCAGAACAGCCGCTGCAGGCTTATCCACAAGTGCCCCCAGAGTTCACCGGAGCCAAACTCCAGCGCGCTCTGCCACACCAGCGAAGGCGCCGGCAAGATCTGTTCGCTCATCCAGTGCTGCCCGCTCGCCACGACCCACAGCAGCGCAATCAACGCCGGCAGCAGGTAGGAGCGGCCTTGTGTCGCGAAAGGGCCGCGCAGCGGCCCCAGCTGCCACCAAGATCTCCTGCTAAGAACTCCATTCATCGGCCATCTCTCGAAGCGTTCCAATGTTATTCACTTATGGAATTAAAAATTCACACAAGTGGCTTTCAAGAGATAAGAGCATGCAAACCATGCATGCGGAACCACTCAGCCATTGCGTTCTTCTCATATTTTCCATGCGTTTTCCGCAAGCCGCCCTGCGCGCCGCATGAATGCTCATTTATGCTTTTCGGTTACTAAAAAATGAAGTTTTGATCTTTGTAGGTTCTAATCAGACCTGCCTAGCTTCTGGCCAAAGCGCCGGCCATCGCCGGTGGCAGCCTGCCAAGGAGCCTTGCCATGAAAACCCCACTGCGCCACCTGATCATCGCCCTCGGTCTGGCCTTCACCCTCAGTGCCCATGCGGCCGAGCCGGCCAAGCCGGAAAGCATCCGCATCGCCGTGCCCGACCTGAGCGCAGGCAGCAAGCACAGCGCCGGCGGCGTGGTCGACGTTCTGCGCGACCAGCAATTGCTGGAAAAGGAATTCGCCAAAGACGGCATCCGCATCGACTGGCACTTCTTCAAGGGCGCCGGGCCCGTGGTCAACGAAGCCTTGGCCAACGGCCAGGCTGATTTCGCTTACCTGGGCGACCTGGCGGCGATCGTCGGCAAGGCCAATGGTCTCGACACCCGCGTGCTAACAGCCGGCGTACGTGGGGTGAAGAGCTACCTGGGCGTGGTGCCGGGTTCGGGCATCAAGACCCTGCACGACCTCAAGGGCAAGCGTGTGGCGGTATTCCGTGGCACTGCCAACCAACTGTCGTTCGCCAGCGCGCTGGCCAGCCAGGGGCTGTCCGAGCGTGACCTGAAAGTGATCAACCTGGATTTCAACGCCGCCAATGCAGCACTGGCCGCCAGGCAGATCGACGCCACCTGGGGGCTCTCCAACCTGCTGTCCCTGCGTGAGCGTGGGCTGGTCGAGCTGCCCGTCAACTCCCGCGACCTGGCAGGCGCCGGCAGCACTCAGGCGGTGTTGCTCGGCACCGGCGATTTCATCAGCAAATACCCCGAGCTGGTGCAGCGCTTGGTCAATGCCCAGGAGCAGGCCGCCAGCTGGCTGCGCGATGAGCACAACCGCGATGCCTACGTCGACCTGGTGGCGAGCAATGCCAACTGGCCTCGCAGCATCCTCAGCGATGACCTGGCCAAGGAAGACCTCGCCCATTACTTCGACCCTCGCCTGGACGCCGATTTTGTTGCCCAGTTGCAGCAGGGTGTCGACCTGGCCGCCCGCGAGCGCCTGATTCGCCGCGGCTTCCAGGTTTCCGAATGGGTCGAACCCCGTTTTCTCGATGCCGCACTGCAACATCAACAGGCCGCGCAGGCCGCCCGCTGAACCCCTAATCCATGACCGCAAGGACCACGACCATGAGTAATGTTGCATTGGCCACCGCGCCACACGCCCTCGAACTCGACATCCACCCGGTTGCCGGCCGCATCGGCGCCGAAATCCGTGGGGTGAGGTTGTCCGCCGACCTGGATGCCGCCACCATCGGTGCCATCCAGGCCGCCCTGGTGAAACACAAGGTGATCTTCTTTCGTGGCCAGAGCCACTTGGATGACCAGAGCCAGGAGGGCTTCGCCAAGCTGCTCGGCGAACCGGTCGCCCATCCCACCGTGCCGGTAGTGGATGGCACCAGCTACCTGCTGCAACTGGACGGCGCCGAAGGGCAGCGGGCCAACTCCTGGCACACCGACGTGACCTTCGTCGATGCCTACCCCAAGGCTTCTATCCTGCGCAGCGTGGTGGCGCCGGCTTCCGGCGGCGACACCGTCTGGGCCAATACTGCGGCGGCCTACCAGGAATTGCCCGAGCCACTGCGCGAACTGGCCGACAAGCTGTGGGCAGTGCACAGCAACGAATATGACTACGCCAGCATCAAGCCCGATGTCGACCCTTTGAAGCTTGAGCGCTACCGCAAGGTGTTCACCTCGACCGTGTACGAGACCGAGCATCCGGTGGTGCGTGTACACCCGATCAGTGGTGAACGGGCATTGCAGCTGGGGCACTTCGTGAAACGGATCAAGGGTTATTCGCTGGCCGACTCGCAGCACCTGTTTGCGGTACTGCAGGGGCATGTGACGCGACTGGAAAACACCGTGCGCTGGCGCTGGGAGGCGGGGGATGTGGCGATCTGGGATAACCGCGCCACGCAGCATTATGCGGTGGATGATTACGGGACCCAGCCGCGGGTGGTGCGGAGGGTGACCCTGGCCGGCGAAGTGCCGGTGGGGGTGGATGGCCAGTTGAGCCGGACTACGCGTAAGGGCTGAAATTGCTGGGGCCGCTTTGCGGCCCTTTCGCGACACAAGGCCGCTCCTACAGGAGATCGCGTGCCTTTGTAGGAGCGGCCTTGTGTCGCGAAACGGGGGCGGAGCCCCCGCCAGCTACACCTCGGTATCACAGGCAATCAGTTGCCTGACCAACCCCTGAGCCAAAGGCGACAAGCCATACCCCACCCGGCTCACCACCCCATAGCGGGTGTAGAACGCCTCTTCCTGCTCCGGCATCAGATCTACCAACTTCAACGCCACCAAACCACCTTCCATCTGGTAGGGCCGCAAGTTCGCATTGCAGGCAATGCCGATGGTGTCCGAGTGCATCACCACATTCAGCAGCGCATAGCCATGCTCGCACTCTACCGCCGGCAGAAAGTCCTGGCGCCCGCTGAGGTCACTGAGGATCTTGCGGATGTTCGGCGGCCGGAACGTGGTCGCCAGCGGGTAATCGAACACGTCCCGCGCCCGCACTTCAACCTGTTCGGTCAGCGGGTGCCCCGCTCGGCAGCAGAAGTGCCAACGCTGCGGCGCCAGCTTGTGCACCCGGTAATCCGGGTCGGACTCGAACTGGCGTGTGTCGGCAACGAAGAACTCGATCTCCTCGGCGATCAGCTTGCGGTTCAAGGCCTGCCAGTTATCCACCTGGAAGCAGGTGCGCGCCGCCGGGTATTCGGCGACGAAGCGCGCCACGGCCTTTGGTACCAAGCCGCCAGCGGGTGCCGGGCCAGAGCCGAAACGCACCACGCCAGTGGTGGCGCCATTGAACTGGTGGATCTCGTTCACCAGGTTATGCGCACCATGCACCAGGCGCCGCGAGTGCTCCAGTACCAGCAGGCCCTGGCGGGTGGGTGAGAGCTCCTTGCTGGCACGGTCGACCAGGCGGCAACCGATGTTGTGCTCCAAGGTCTGGATGCTGCGGCTGAAGGCCGATTGCGACAGGTTCACCGCCGCGGCTGCGGCGACAAAACTGCGGTGCTCGACAAGGGCAATGTAGTGGCGCAGCTGACGCAGATCGATATGCATTTTCTACATTAAAACCTTCGGTCAAATGCAATTGCTGACAAGGGTGAGTCCCCTTATAAAGGGAGTCACTTATTCCACAAAATATGAATTACACATATTTATATCTCTTAAAAGAATATAAGCCCGACTGACCGCGATTCGGTTCCGCCAACGGAAATGCTCGCCCAGGGCCCATGCCTCAAGGAGCATTTGCATGTCCGGACTTTCCCGTTGGCCTGCGCGCGCGTCGCGTTTCACCTTGCAACCCCTGGCCGCCGGCGTATTGCTGGCGGCATCCAACGGCAGCTTCGCCGAAGAACCCGTCAGCGTTACCCCGGCTGCAGGGCAGGAAGCCAAGCTCGGCACCGTCACGGTCAATGCCCGCCGCCGCGAAGAAACCGCACAGAGCGTGCCCACGCCGATCAGCGTGCTCAGCAGCGAAACCCTGGAAACCCAGCGCATCTACCGTGTGCAGGATCTGCAACAGCTGGTGCCCAGCACCAACGTCGCCTATGTGCATGCGCGGCAGTCGAGCATCTCGATTCGGGGCCTGGGCAACAACCCGGCCAGCGATGGCCTGGAAGGCAGCGTCGGTATCTATCTGGACAACGTCTACCTTGGCCGCCCAGGCATGGCGGTGTTCGACCTGCTCGACGTCGAACAGCTGGAAGTGCTGCGCGGCCCTCAGGGCACGCTGTTTGGCAAGAACACCACGGCGGGCGTGCTGAACATCACTACGCGCAAACCGACTTTCCACCCCGAAGGGAGCATCCAGCAATCGATTGGCGAGGACGGCTACCTGCAAACCCAGGGCAGCTACTCCGGGCCGATCACCGAGACGCTGGCCGGGCGTATCAGTGCGTATCACACAGAAGACGACGGCTACGTGAAGAACGTCCACAACGGCGACGAGCTCAACGGCGGCAAGCGCCAGGGCTTTCGCACCCAGTTGCTGTTCCAGCCGAGCGAAACCTTCAACCTGCGCTGGATCGGCGAGTACAACGAAGAAGACTCCAACAACGGCATCCTCAGCCTGTACAGCACCGGGCCGACCATCAACGGTGTCAACCGCTACGAGAGCCTGGCCGCCCAGGCGGGCGCGACGCTGGTGTCGGGCAAGGACCGCAAGGTCAACTTCGACGCCGACCAGCAGGTGACGGTGTTCCAGGGCGGTACTTCGGTGGAGGCCAACTGGACCCTGCCCAACGACTTCACCCTGACCT
The DNA here is from genome assembly GCF_044748405.1 of Pseudomonas sp. NPDC089996. Lineage (NCBI taxonomy): Bacteria > Pseudomonadati > Pseudomonadota > Gammaproteobacteria > Pseudomonadales > Pseudomonadaceae > Pseudomonas > Pseudomonas sp. NPDC089996. The sequence goes on from NZ_JBIVGA010000001.1 coordinate 348,305, forward strand.
CGATCAGCGCCTATCGCTGGTGGGACTTCACCCCGCGCAACGACGACGGCCTTGATGTGCCGGTGTTCTACAGCGCCGGGGTGTCGGTGCGCGACAAGCAGTATTCCCAGGAGATCCGCCTGGCTTCGCCAACCGGTGGTCTGTTCGACTATGTGCTCGGCGCGTACTACTTCAAGCAGGACCTGGACAACAAGTCTTTCACGTATTACGGCCCCCAGGCCGACATCTGGAATATCACCCCGGCCGGCGCACTGGCCAACGTCGACACCCTCGGCAACGGCCATATCGATACCGACAGCTACGCGCTGTTCGCCCAAGGTACCTGGCACGTCACCGACCGCCTGGACTTCACCGCCGGCGTCCGCGGCACCTATGAGGAAAAGAGCGCCTGGGTGACCCGCGATGCGCCAACCGGCGGTGCTGCGGTCACCGGTGCCGCTGCCGCAGCGCGCCAGGGCAGGGTAGGCGCGTACGATTCGGGCGATCTCAACCAGTACAGTTTCAGCCCTTCCGGGTTGCTGGGCCTGAGCTACCGCTTCAACGACCAGCTGCTCGGCTACGCCACCCTGACCCACGGCGAGAAGTCCGGTGGCGTGAACCTCACCGTCGGCGCCGCACCACGCCTGGGCACCGACTCACTGCTGGTCGGCACCGAGCGAGCCAACAACGCCGAGTTGGGGCTCAAGAGCACACTGTTCGACAACCGCCTGCAGCTCAACACCAACCTGTTCTGGACAGAGGTGCATGGCTACCAGGCCAACGTCTACGACCCGATCAACCGCGTGCAGTACCTGGCCAACGCCGGCAGCGTGCGCTCGCGCGGCCTGGAGTTCGAAGCCACGGCGCTGCCGATCAAGGGCCTGACGGTGAACTTCAACGGTTCGTGGAACGACGTGCGCTACCTGAAGTACGACGACGCACCGTGCCCGCCGGAGGTGAGCCTGACCAATGCCACCGCCACCTGCGACCTGTCCGGCCACCAGGTGGTCGGCGCCTCCAAGTACATCGCCAACCTCAACGGCGAATACAAGTGGCAGGCCAGCCAGCACGTCGAGCCCTACGTCACCGCCAGCTACGCGTTCCGCTCAAGGGCGGTGGGCACCATCGATGATTCCGACTTCGGCCAGATCCCCAGCTATGCGCTGGTCAACCTCTCCGCCGGTGTGCGCCTGGACCAGGGCGACGGCGTGGTCGACCTGTCGCTCTGGGTGAAGAACGCCGGCGACAAGACCTATTTCACCAGCCTGTGGAACTCCGCCAACGGTGGTTATGCCGGCGTGCTCGGTACCCCGCGCACCTTCGGCGCCACCGCCCGTTACGACTTCTGAGTAAAAAGGAGCTTTGCCATGAATGCCAAGACTGAAACCCCTGCACTGCCTGAAGGCGCCTGCCTTACTGCCAAGGTCCCCGAGCGTGGCGAGGCACTGCTCGGCGATGTGCTGGTCAACCCGTACCGCCTGGCACCGCTGACCGCGATCATCCGCGACGGGGGGCGCAGCCTGAGCGCCGCCCATGTGCGGGTGCGCGGCAAGGGCGAGCGCGGCGTGGACATCGCCTACGAGGTATCCGAGCGCTCGCTGTGGACCTATGGCGGCATCCCGGTATTCGGCCTGTACCCGGATCACGTCAACCAGGTGGAAGTGACCTATAAGCTCGACGGCGAGCGCATCCGCGAGCAGTACCAGATATACGCCCCCGCCGTGCGCCTGCCGGTGGTGGCGAAACAGACCGCCGCATTGCCGGAGGTGGAACCGGTCAAGGTGGCGCCAGGCTTCGAACAGCGCCTGTACCTCTTCAATCACCTGCAAGGTGACATTCCCGGTGGCCGCGCCTTCAAGTGGAACGGCCTGGGTGGCGCCGCCGAGTGGGACCAGGTCGGCAGCAACTGGATCGCCGACAGCAATGGCGACGTGCGCTGGTACCTGGACATCGAGCAGATTCATGATTCCAACCGCCGCGACGGCCTGGGCGGGACCATGGGCTTCCAGCAGACACGCGACGGCAAGCTGATCTGGGGGCAGGGCCAGACCTATTCCAAGTTCGACCTGCTGGGCCGGCGCATCTGGCAACGCAACCTGCCGGACAAATTTGCAGACTTCTCCCATGAGATTCGCGAAACGAGCAACGGCACCTACCTGCTACGTGTCGGCACCAGTGATTACCGTCGCCCGGACGGCAAGCGGGTACGCTCGATTCGTGACCACATCATCGAGGTCGACGAAGCAGGCGACGTGCTGGACTTCTGGGACCTGAACCAGATACTCGATCCTTATCGCGGTGACTTGCTGGAAACCCTGGGCAAGGCGGCGATCCAGCTGCCCGAGGGGGTGCATAAGCAGGATGATCGCCTGGCCAATGAGCTGGCCGAAGGCAACTTGCCGTTCGGTGATACCCCTGGAGTGGGTACCGGGCGTAACTGGGCACATGTCAATGCCATCGACTACGATGCCGATGACGACAGCATTATCGTTTCAGCGCGGCACCAGGGTGTGGTCAAGATCGGTCGTGACAAGCAGGTGAAGTGGATTCTCGCCTCGCCCCAAGGCTGGCCTGCGCATCTGCGTGAGAAAGTGTTGGCCCCGGTCGAGAGCGAGGGGTTCGACTGGTCGTGGACCCAGCACACCGCCTGGCTCACCGGCAAAGGCACGCTGACCGTGTTCGATAACGGCTGGGGGCGCGGCTTTGAACCGACCAAGCTCAGCGGAAACTACAGCCGGGCGGTGGAGTACAAGATCGATGAAGCCAAGGGCACGGTCGAGCAGGTGTGGGAGTACGGCAAGGAGCGCGGTGACGAGTGGTACAGCCCGGTGACCTCGGTGGTGGCGTATCGGCCTGAGACAGATACCCAGTTCATCTATTCGGCTTCGGTGAATTTCTTCACGCCGGAGAAGCTGACCACCACGGTGCTCAATGAAGTGCGCCGTGGCACCCAGGAGGTACTGGTGGAGCTCAAGGTGCACAGCCGCCAGCCAGGTTCCGTTGGTTACCGGGCGCTGGTGATCGATTTGGACAAGGCATTCTGATTCACATTATCTTCAGCTCGTTCGTCTAACCTGTACTGGCCTCTTCGCGGGCACGCCCGCGAAGAGGCCAGTTGCCTTGATGCAGAAATAGGCGTTTTCCGCCGGGGTGTTCAACCGTTCGTTCTTTTTTTCGAACAGCCTATTGTCCAACACCCCAGCAGCCGCTTAGCATTCGTTTGAGATTTCAAACGCTCGATGCCCTGCCTTGGGCGCTTTTCAAACAATCAACAATTCGGGAAGCCGACATGCAGCTCAAAGACGCTCAGTTGTTCCGCCAGCAAGCCTTCATCAACGGTGAGTGGCTGGATGCGGACAGCGGCCAGACCATCAACGTGACCAACCCGGCCACTGGTGAAGTCATCGGTACCGTGCCGAAGATGGGCACTGCGGAAACCCGCCGCGCCATCGAAGCTGCCGACAAGGCCTTGCCGGCCTGGCGCGCACTGACTGCCAAGGAGCGTTCGAACAAGCTGCGTCGCTGGTTCGAACTGATGATCGAGAACCAGGACGACCTGGCTCGTCTGATGACCACCGAACAAGGCAAACCGCTGGCCGAAGCCAAGGGCGAAATCGCCTACGCCGCCTCGTTCATCGAGTGGTTCGCAGAAGAAGCCAAGCGCGTCTACGGTGACACCATCCCGGGCCACCAGCCTGACAAGCGCCTGATCGTCATCAAGCAGCCAATCGGCGTTACCGCGGCCATCACCCCGTGGAACTTCCCGGCGGCGATGATCACCCGTAAAGCCGGCCCGGCCCTGGCCGCTGGCTGCACCATGGTGCTCAAGCCCGCCTCGCAGACCCCGTACTCCGCCCTGGCCCTGGTCGAACTGGCCACCCGCGCCGGCATCCCGGCTGGCGTGCTGAGCGTCGTTACCGGCAGCGCTGGCGAAGTCGGCGGCGAGCTGACCGGCAACTCCCTGGTACGCAAGCTGTCCTTCACCGGCTCGACCGAAATCGGTCGCCAGCTGATGGAAGAATGCGCCAAGGACATCAAGAAGGTTTCCCTGGAGCTGGGCGGCAACGCCCCGTTCATCGTGTTCGACGACGCCGACCTGGACAAGGCAGTCGAGGGCGCGATCATCTCCAAGTACCGCAACAACGGTCAGACTTGCGTCTGCGCCAACCGTATCTACGTGCAGGACGGCGTTTACGACGCGTTCGCCCAGAAGCTGGCCGCTGCTGTCGCCAAGCTGAAGATCGGTAACGGTCTGGAAGAAGGCACCACCACTGGCCCGCTGATCGACGGCAAGGCTGTCGCCAAGGTCCAGGAACACATCGAAGATGCCGTGGGCAAAGGCGCCAAGGTGCTGTCCGGTGGCAAGCTGATCGAAGGCAACTTCTTCGAACCGACCATTCTGGTCGACGTGCCGAAGACTGCTGCTGTCGCCAAGGAAGAGACTTTCGGCCCACTGGCGCCGCTGTTCCGCTTCAAGGACGAGGCTGAAGTCATTGCCATGTCCAACGACACCGAATTCGGCTTGGCCTCGTACTTCTACGCCCGTGACATGAGCCGTGTGTTCCGTGTTGCCGAGGCCCTGGAATACGGCATGGTGGGTATCAACACCGGCCTGATCTCCAACGAAGTTGCCCCATTCGGCGGCATCAAGGCTTCGGGCCTGGGCCGTGAAGGTTCCAAATACGGTATCGAGGACTACCTCGAAATCAAATACCTGTGCATCAGCGTCTGATCGCCGGGTAAAAGGTTTTACCTCTGCCAGCGGGGCGCGAGAGCGACGTCTCGCTGGCCTTTTTGACATCGCAGTACCTGGTGGCCAGGGCGTTCACGGCAGTCGATCAACGAATACTGTTCGCGAACACTCCCAGCCACCCCCGAATAAAAGCGCCGCCACTCGGCGCAAATGAGGGCTTTATGAGCAAGACCAACGAATCCTTGATGCAACGTCGTGTCGCCGCCGTCCCACGTGGCGTTGGCCAGATCCACCCGATCTTCGTTGAATCCGCGAAGAACTCGACAGTGATCGACGTTGAAGGCCGCGAACTGATCGACTTCGCGGGCGGCATCGCAGTACTGAACACTGGCCACCTGCACCCGAAAGTGGTTGCAGCGGTGCAAGAGCAGCTGACCAAAGTCAGCCACACCTGCTTCCAGGTGCTGGCCTACGAGCCCTACGTAGAGCTGTGCGAAAAGATCAACAAGCTGGTCCCAGGCGACTTCGACAAGAAGACCCTGCTGGTTTCCACCGGCTCCGAAGCCGTTGAAAACGCCGTCAAGATCGCCCGTGCCGCCACTGGCCGCGCTGGTGTGATCGCCTTCACCGGCGGTTACCACGGCCGTACCATGATGACCCTGGGCCTGACCGGCAAGGTCGTGCCGTACTCCGCTGGCATGGGCCTGATGCCAGGCGGTGTGTTCCGTGCCCTGTTCCCGAGCGAACTGCACGGTGTCAGCGTTGACGACGCCATCGCTTCGGTCGAGCGCATCTTCAAGAACGACGCCGAGCCGCGCGACATCGCCGCGATCATCCTCGAGCCAGTACAGGGCGAAGGCGGCTTCCTGCCAGCGCCGAAAGAGCTGATGAAGCGCCTGCGCGAGCTGTGCGACAAGCACGGCATCCTGCTGATCGCCGACGAAGTGCAGACCGGCGCTGGCCGTACCGGCACCTTCTTCGCCATGGAGCAGATGGGCGTCGCGCCTGACCTGACCACCTTCGCCAAGTCCATCGCTGGCGGCTTCCCGCTGGCCGGTGTGTGCGGCAAGGCCGAGATCATGGACGCCATCGCTCCGGGCGGCCTGGGCGGCACCTATGCCGGCTCGCCAATCGCCTGCGCCGCAGCCCTGGCCGTTATCCAGGTGTTCGAGGAAGAGAAACTGCTGGACCGCAGCAAGGCTGTCGGTGAGCACTTGACCACTGCCCTGCGCAAGATCCAGGAAAAGCACCCGATCATCGGCGACGTCCGTGGTCTGGGCTCGATGATCGCTGTGGAAGTCTTCGAAAAAGGCACTCACACCCCGAACGCTGCCGCTGTTGCCCAGGTTGTGGCCAAGGCGCGCGACAAGGGTCTGATCCTGCTGTCCTGCGGTACCTACGGCAACGTCCTGCGTATCCTGGTGCCGCTGACCGCCGAAGACGCGCTGCTGGACAAAGGCCTGGCCATCATCGAAGAGTGCTTCGCTGAACTCGCCTGATGTGACATGCTTCTAAAAAAACCCGCCTCGGCGGGTTTTTTTTGTGCCCAGAAAAGCCGCGTGGCGCTATGGTTGTGGAAGGACTTGCCTTGGAAGCTGCGAAGGACCGTGTGTCAGGGATATTCAGGAGTTGGCCATGAGTGCTGCAGACCCCACTTCACCTTGCGTATTGATTGCCGAAGGCGATCCTTTTGTACGCGAAATGCTGAGCGAGATGTTGCTCAGCGTGCGTTGCGACGCCCGCCTGCAGGTCTGCGCCGACGGCTCGCAGGCACTCACGGCACTGGCCAGCAAGCCCGACCTGATTATCGCTGCCCGGGAGCTGGCAGGGCTCGATGGCCTCGACCTGCTGCGCAAGGTACGCGCCAAGGGCCCGGGGCTGCCGTTCATTCTCATGAGCAACCGTAGCGACAGCGCTAGCGTGCGCGAAGCGTTGCCGCTGCACCCCACGGCTTACCTGAGCAAACCATTGAATCTGGACAAGCTGCGCAAGAGCCTGGAACAGCTGCTGCTGGCTGTGGGCGAGCAGATCGCCTGCCCGGTGCCGCCGTTGCAGCCCGGCGCCAGCCTGCCGGGCTACCTTGAGCAACGCCGTGCCACCGCCGATGGTGGGCCTCTGTTCGCCGATGTGGAGGTGGCGATCAAGCGCGCGCTGAACCCGCAAGGCCTGAACCTCAAGGTGCTCGAAGAGGAAGTGCGCAGCGACCCGCAGGTCACGGCGGTGCTTATCGCCGCTGCCAACAGTGCCAGCCTGCACCGTGAAGCACCGGTGCAGACGCTGATGCAGGCACTGAACAAGCTGGGCAGCACCCAGAGCATGAACCTGATCCTCGGTCTCACTCTCAAGCGCAGTGCGCGCCTTGGCGACCCGCTGTTGACGCAACAGGCCGCCCATTACTGGAACCTGTCGCTGCACACGGCCGAATATGGTCGCTCGCTGGCGCGCATGCTTGAACTGGATCAGGAGCGCTGCTACTGCGCCGGCTTGTTGCATTGCCTGGGCGACTTGGCAGTTTTGCGTTGCTTGCAGGAGTGGCGCCTGGCCGGTGGCGAACTGGACGAAGAGCGGGTGAAGCTGTCGCTCGATGAGTTCGGCGCAGCATTCGGTTCGGCCCTGCGTACCCGCTGGCGTTTGCCGCTGAGCCTGCGTGAGCTGATCGCGGCGATCTACCAGCTGGGTGGCGGGGTGTATTCGCGGGAGATCCTGGCCATGAACCTGGCCGGGCAACTGGCGCGCCTGCCGGCGGAACAGGGTTTGGAGAAGGTTGCCAACAACAAGACGGCACGGTTGCTGAAGGTTGGGCTGCCGGAGCTGAGCCGGTTGCGCAAGGTGGAGAATCCTGAGGTGAAGCCGCAGGAGGAAGTGAAGGAACCTGTGGTGGAAGCCAAGGGTGAGGAGCCGTCTGCTCCAGAAGAACAACCTTCGACTTGAGATACTGGGGCTGCTTCGCAGCCCTTTCGCGACACAAGGCCGCTCCTACAGAAGATCGCGTACTTCTGTAGGAGCGGCCTTGTGTCGCGAAAGGGGCGCGAAGCGGCCCCAGTCAGCCGCGGACTATCTGGTTCTTGCCCTGCCGCTTGGCCCGGTACATCGCCGCATCGGCGCGGGCGAACAAGCTGTCCAGCGACTCATCATCGTCCGTCAGCCCAGTCAGTCCCTGGCTCACGGTAACGCTGTACGTCTCATCGCCATGGCTGAAGCCCTGCCGCTGAATCTCCCGCTGCAACCGCTCGGCAATCTGCTCGGCCACCTGCGCATTGCACCCTGGGAAGACCGCTGCGAACTCCTCCCCGCCAATTCGCCCGAACAGGTCGCCACGGCGCAGCACGGCCTTGCCGCTATCGGCAATGCGCTGCAGCACCTGGTCGCCCTCCGGGTGCCCGTAGCTGTCGTTGATACGCTTGAAGTCGTCGATGTCCAGCAGCAGGAAGGCCAATGGCGTGCCGTCTTCACGGGCACTGTCGAAGGCCTGCTGGGCACACTCGAAGAAGTGCCGGCGATTGCTGCTCTGGGTCAGCACGTCGGTGGTGGCCAGGCGCTGCAGTTCGCCTTCCAGTTGCTTCTTTTCGGTGATGTCTTCGGCGATGCCGACGATGATCACCCGGTCGCCTTCGCTTTGCTGGTTGATATAGCACTTGTCGCTGAGCCAACGCACCTGGCCGCTGGCGTTGAGGATGCGGTATTCGCGGTCTTCCACCGAGCCCTTGAGCAGCACCTGGGCCAGGCTGCGTTCGGCGAATTCCAGATCGTCGGGGTAAATGCTGTCGCGCCATTCGTTGTAGTCGGCCAGCACCAGGCTGGCCGGGCGGCCGAAGATGCGTTCGTACGCAGGGCTTACGTAGAGCACCTGGCGGGTTTCCCAGTCGAAGGCCCAGAGCACGGCGTTGACGCTGTCGAGCAGCGAACTGTACAGCTGCTCACGCTCACTCAGGCGGGCAACTTCGCCCTGGGCGTGGAGCAGGGCCAGCAAGGTTTGTGCAGCTTCGGGAGGCGGGGTGCCTGACAGCGACGGAGGCGGGTTTTTGGCCATGAGCACGGAGCAGTTCTCGACGGTGAGGCGCGCGGCCACGAACCGGCCCGCCACGCGGGCGATGTGCCGTCTTTGAGTGGATTTTCAGGGGGGAAGTTCCTGCAGGCACGCCCCATTGCAGGACGTGCCGATCAGCGGCCGTCAGGTGCCGGTGGGGCGCAGGGAATAGGTTTTCAGTTGTGCTGCAAAGTCGCGCAGGGCGTGGATACCGCTGGCCTCGGCCTCGTGTATCCAGTCCTTCATGGCCGCCAGCATATCGTAGCCGTTGGCGCTGGTGCGGGCCCAGATCTGCTGCAGGGCCAGGCGCTTCTCGTAAATGGTCTTCAGCGCCTGGCTGTGGGCGAGCATGCTTTCGATGCGCACGTGGTGGCGATCTTCCAGCAGGCTGGTTTCACGCGACAGCAGGCGTTTGGCGCGGTGGAAGCGGTGGCGTACCGAGGCATCCACCTTGGCCAGCTCTTGCTTGACCAGCGGGCCGATCACCAGCTTGCGGTACTGGGCCATGATCTGGAAACGGTTGTTGAGGATGGCCATGGCGGTGTCCATGTCCAGGTTGGCCTTGCCCTCGACGCGGTGAGCGATGGGCGCCACCCGTTGCACCTTGGCCAGGCGCAGCACGCAGAACAGGCGAATCCAGGCCCAGCCCATGTCGAACTCCCAGCGTTTGACCGAGAGTTTGGCCGAGTTGGGATAGGTGTGGTGGTTGTTGTGCAGCTCTTCGCCACCGATGACGATGCCCCAAGGTACCAGGTTGGTGGCGGCGTCGCGGCATTCGAAATTGCGGTAGCCCACCGCGTGGCCCAGGCCGTTGACCACGCCGGCGGCCCAGAACGGAATCCACATCATCTGCACCGCCCAGATGGTGATGCCGATGGTGCCGAACAGCAGCAGGTCGATGACCGCCATCAGCACGATGCCGCCGAGCTTGTAGCGCGAGTAGAGGTTGCGCTCGATCCAGTCATCAGGGCAGTTCTTGCCATAGATGCGCAGGGTTTCGGGGTTGCGTGCCTCTTCGCGGTAGAGCTCGGCACCTTTGCGCAGTACCGTGCCCAGGCCCTTGTACACAGGGCTGTGCGGGTCATCCGGGGTTTCGCACTTGGCGTGGTGCTTGCGGTGCACGGCCGTCCATTCGCGGGTGTTCTGTGCCGTGGTCAGCCACAGCCAGAAGCGGAAGAAGTGCTTGAGCGCGCCATTGAGCTCCAGGGCGCGATGGGCGGAGTAGCGGTGCAGGTAGATAGTGACGCTGACAATAGTCACGTGGGTCATCAGCAGGGTGACGCCAACCAGTTGCCAGGCCGACAAGTCGAGCAGACCGTTGTACCACATAGGTGTAGAAGCCCTCGGGAATGCAGGGAGAAGGGTGTGATTATCCCTTGGCGGGGAAATAAAACCAGTCACCCTTTCAGATAGGAAGTCACGGCATGTTTCATGCCTTTATAATCCCCCATCTTTTTTCATGGGTTTTCCCCCCCGACATGACTGCTTCCGTTCGCGACGCCTTGCGCATGGCCGCGCTGTATGTGGTGCTCTCGTTCCTCTGGCTGGTGCTGGCCGAGGTGGTCCTGCGCAGTATGTCTGACGACCCCCTGGCATTGACCGTGGGCCGCCAGATCAACGTGGTGGTGTGGGTGCTGGTCAGTGCCTTGCTGATTTTCGTGTCCCGCGCCCGTCTGCTGAACTTCATCGGCATCGGCGCCCGTCTGCGCAGTGAGGACCGCGAACGCCTGCGCATGGCTGCAGCGGTGTTCGACAGCACCCTGGAGGGCGTGTTGGTGACTGATCGCCAGGGCCTGATCGTGCACGTCAACCGCGCTTTCATGCGCATCACCGGCTACCAGCAGGAGGAAGTGCTGGGCCAGCGCCCCAGCAAGTTCAAGTCAGGCCGCCACGGCGTGTCGTTCTACCAGCAGATCTATGCGGCCCTGGCCGACAAGGGGGAATGGAGCGGAGAGATCTGGAACCGTCGTAAAAGCGGTGAAATCTACCCGCAGTGGCAGACCATCTGTGCCATCCGCGACGACAGCGGTGAGCTGAGCCATTATGTGGCGGTGTTCAGCGACATCAGTGCGATCAAGCATACCGAGCAGGAACTGGCTTACCTGGCCCATCACGACCCGCTCACCGGCTTGCCCAACCGCCTGCTGTTCAACGACCGCGCCGAACAGGCGCTGGTTGCGGCGCAGGCCAGCAAGCGCGGTTGCGCCTTGCTGTTGCTCGACCTCGATCACTTTCAGAGCATCAACGACGGCCTTGGCCATACCATTGGCGACCAGTTGCTCAAACTGGTGGGCGAACGTTTGCGTGAGACTGTGGGCAGCCATGTGACGCTGGCGCGCCTGGGCGGTGACGAATTCGGCGTGCTGGCCGAGAACTGCCAGCAGGTTGGCCGGGCGGGCAAGCTGGCGCAGGGCATTATCGAGCGTATGCGTGAGCCCTTCGAATTCGATGGGCACCGCCTGTTCATCAGTGCCAGTGTGGGCATCAGCCTGTTCCCCAACGACGCCCTGAGCGCCGAGCAACTGTTGCGCAATGCCGATTCGGCGCTGTTCAAGGCCAAGGGCAATGGCCGTGCCTGCTATGCGCTGTACACCGAAGAGCTGACCGCTCACGCCCAGCACCGGGTGGAAACCGCGAGCGAGCTGCGTCGGGCACTGGCCAAAGATGAGCTGCGGGTGTTCTTCCAGCCGGTGCATGACCTGATGACGGTGAAGATGGTCGGGGTCGAGGCGCTGGTCCGCTGGCAGCACCCTGAGCGCGGGCTGGTGCCACCCGGCGAGTTCATCCCCATCGCCGAGCGCACCGGGCTGATTGCCGAGATCGATGCCTGGGTGCTGAGCGAGGCTTGCCGGCAGATGGTCCGCTGGCAAGAAGACGGACACACCCTGGAGTTCGTTGCCGTCAATATCTCCAGCCGCCTGTTCGGCCAGCATGAGTTGTATCGGCAGGTGGCCGATGTGCTGCACCAGACCGGCCTGGACCCGGCACTGCTGGAGCTGGAGGTGACCGAGAGCGCGGTGATGGAAGACCCGGAGGTGGCGCTGGAGCAGCTGCATCGTCTGCGTGAACTGGGTTTGAACCTGGCCATTGATGATTTCGGCACGGGATACTCGTCGCTGCTACGGCTCAAGCGCTTGCCGGTGCAGAAACTGAAGATCGACCAGGGCTTCGTGGCCGGCTTGCCGATGGATGATGATGACATCGCGATTGTGCGAGTGATCATTGCCCTGGCGCGGAGCATGGGCATGCAGGTGCATGCCGAGGGTATCGAACAGGCAGAGCAGGCGCGGTTCCTGCTGGAGCAGCAGTGCCAGCTGGGGCAGGGGTACTGGTTCGGGCGGCCGGTGCCGGCTGCGGATCTGCGCTGGGGCTGAGACAGCCGGGGCTGCTTTGCAGCCCTTTCGCGACACAAGGCCGCTCCTACAGGGATCGCGGTCTTCTGTAGGAGCGGCCTTGTGTCGCGAAAGGGCCGCAAAGCGGCCCCATGCCTTCACCGTTTGTTCAAGCCTTTCGCCAACCGGTCCCCACCGACCTGGATCAGCGCCACCAACGCCACCAGCATGGCAATCACGGTCAACATGATCTGGCTGTCGAAGCGCTGATACCCATACCGATAGGCAATATCCCCCAGCCCACCCGCGCCAATCGCCCCGGCCATCGCCGAGGAATTGATCAGCGTCACCAGGGTAATGGTGAACCCACCCACGATCCCCGGCAGCGCCTCTGGCAACAGTACATGCCAGACGATGTGCCAACGCCGGCACCCCATGGCCTGCGCCGCTTCCACCAGGCCATGGTCCACTTCGCGCAGGCTCACCTCGGCAATCCGCGCAAAGAACGGTGTCGCGGCGATGGTCAGTGGCACCACGGCGGCCCACACACCGTAGGTGGTGCCCACCACCAGCCGCGTGAAGGGGATCAGTGCGACCATCAGGATCAGGAACGGGATCGAGCGGAACAGGTTGACGAAGGCACCCAGCACCCGATTCAGCAGCGGTGCCTCGAAGATGCCACCCTTGTCGCTGGTGACCAGCAGCACCGCCATCGGTACCCCCACCAGCAGCGCGACCAACGAGGACACGCCCACCATCAGCAGGGTGTCGAGCAGGCCTTCGAGCAAGCGATCAAACCACATGGCCCAGTACCTCCACGTCTTCGGCCCAGCGGCGGGCGCGTTCGAGCAATTGATGCGTGTCGTGCGGCGAGCCCTGAATCGACAGGATCAGTTGCCCGAGCGCATGCTCGCCGATGGTCTCCACGCCCCCCTGCAGCAGGCGCACGCGCCCGCCCAGTTCGGCGAACAGGTCGGACAACGCCGGCTCGCCGAGCAGGCTGAGTTTCAGCACCACCGCGCTGTCACGGCCCACCGGGCTGGCCCGCAGGCTTGCCTGCAACGCCGCAGGCAGCTGGGTCTGCAATGGCGCGAGCAGGGTGCGGGTAACCTCATGGCGTGGGCTGCCGAACACACGCCAGACTTCACCCTGTTCGACGACCGCGCCACGTTCCAGCACCACCACGCGGTGGCAGATGTCGCGGATCACGGCCATTTCGTGGGTGATCAGCACCACGGTCAGGCCCAGGCGCCGGTTGATGTCGCGCAGCAGTTCGAGGATCGACGCCGTGGTCTCGGGGTCCAGCGCCGAGGTGGCTTCGTCGCACAGCAGAATCTCGGGGTCATGCACCAGTGCCCGGGCGATGCCGACCCGTTGCTTCTGGCCGCCGGACAGCTGCGCGGGGTAGACGTGATGCTTTTCCTGCAGGCCAACCAGCTCCAGCAGCGCACGCACCTTGCGCTGGCGTTCGGGCTTGGCCACGCCTGCCACCTTCAGTGGCAGCTCGACGTTTTGCCACACGGTCTTGGCCGACATCAGGTTGAAGTGCTGGAAGATCATGCCGATGCGCCGGCGCAGCGCCACCAGCCGGTCTTCGTCGAACGGCGCGATGTCCACCTGGTCGATCAGCACGCGGCCCTGGCTCGGCTGTTCGAGGCGGTTGATGGTACGCAGCAGTGATGACTTGCCAGCGCCGCTGCGACCGATGATGCCGAAGATCTCGCCACGGCGGATGTTCAGGTCGATGCCGTGCAGCGCGGGTTGCTGCTGGCCAGGGTAGGTCTTGCCAAGCCCGATGAAACGGACATGGGCTTCGTTGACCTCCGGGCGCAGGGCCTGCTCCCGGGCCGTTGGCGGCGATGGTTGTGCGGTGGGCGCCCTGAGCGCATTGGCCTGGCTCATGTCAGCCTTCCCAACCGGCCTGGTACAGGCTGCCATGGGCCTTGTTCAGCGCGCTGCGCACGGCAGGCGAGTGCTGGTAGATATCGACGAACCTGGCCAGGCGCGGGTCATCCTTGCTTTGCGGGCGGATGACGAACTGGATCACGTATTCCTTGTTTTCCAGGCCATCGAACAGCAGCGCCGACGTGGCATCGAAGCCGTTGGCCAGACGGATGTAGGCCGGGTAGCCCTGCACCAGATCGGCGTCGTCATAGGCGCGCACCAGTTGCACGGCTTCGACCTGGAGGATCTTCAGCTGCTTCGGGTTGGCGACGATGTCATCTTCGGTGGCCTTGTAGCCGACGCCCGGCTTGAGGGTGATCAGACCTGCCTTGGCCAGCAGCTGCAGACCGCGGCCACTGTTGATCGGGTCGTTGGCGATGGCCACGCTGGCGCCTTCGGGAAGCTCGGCGAAGCTTTTATATTTTTTCGAATAAAGGCCGACGTTGTTGATGATGCCCGGGGCATAGGGCACAAGGTTGAAGCCGGCCGCAGCCTTGGCGTTTTCAAGGAAGGGGATGTGCTGGAAGTAGTTCACGTCGATGTCGCCGCTGTTGAGGCTGACATTCGGCGCGATCCAGTCGCTGAACTCGATCAGCTTCACTTCCAGGCCTTGCTTGTGGGCTTCTTCCACCGCCGCTTCCAGGGGGATGGCGAAGGCCGCAGTGGTGCCGATCTTCAGCGGTTCGGCCGCGAGAGCGCTGGTGGACAGGCCTAGAGTGATGGCAATGGCCGCGACGGGCCGGAACAGTTTTTCAAGCATGGTGCAGGGCTCCAGTCGGGGCAGGGGTAGAGATGTTGCGGTAGGTCGAACCTGGGTGACCGGCGGGCAGGTGCGGGTGGTCGCTGGCGAACAGCTTCTCGCGCAGGGTGCCGTCGGCGTAGGCGGTCTTGTAGCGGCCACGTTGCTGCAGTTGCGGGACCACGAGATCAATGAAGTCCTCGTAGCTTTCCGGGGTGACGGTGCGGGTCAGGTTGAAGCCGTCCAGGCCGGTCTCGTCGATCCAGGCGATCAGCTGTTCGGCAACCTCATCGGGAGCGCCGACCACGGTTACATAGCGCCCACCCAGCGTGTGCTGCTCCAGCAGGCGGCGGCGGGTCCAGGCGTTTTCCTGCAGCTGGCGGGTGGCCGACTGGATGGCGTTGCCCTTGCTGGCGCCGATGGGGTCGTCCAGCCCGTAGGCGGCGAAGTCGATACCGGTAGAGGCGGCGAAGTGCGCCACGCCGGCTTCCGCACTGGCATGCTGCAGGTACTCGGCATGCTTGGCCTGAGCCTGCTGCCCGGTGGGCGCAACGATGACCGTGATGCCCATGAACACCTTCACGGCCTGCGGATCACGGCCAGCAGCCTGGGCGGCAGCACGTACCTTATCGACCTGGGCACGGGTGGCGGCCTTGTCCTGGCCACTGATGAACACGCACTCGGCATGGTTGCCAGCAAACGCCAGGCCGCGTGGCGAGCTGCCAGCCTGGAACAGCACCGGCGTACGTTGTGGCGAGGGCTCGCACAGGTGGTAGCCCTCGACCTTGTAGAACTCGCCCTGGTGGCGCACCTTGCGCACCTTGCCCGGTTCGGCATAAACCCGGCGCTCGCGATCATTGACCACGGCGTCATCGGCCCAGCTGCCTTCCAGCAGCTTGTACAGCACCTGCAGGTACTCGTCGGCCTGGTCGTAGCGGCGGTCGTGCTCGGGCTGTTGCTCCAGGCCCATGGCGCGGGCGGCGCTGTCGAGGTAACCGGTGACGATGTTCCAGCCGACCCGGCCGTTGCTCAGGTGGTCGAGGGTGGAGAGGCGCCGGGCGAACAGGTACGGCGCTTCGTAGGTCAGGTTGGCGGTCAGGCCAAAACCCAGGTGGCGGGTGACGGCGGCCATGGCCGACACAAGCAGCAGCGGGTCGTTGACTGGCAGCTGGATCGACTCTTTGAGGGTCACGTCGACGGAATTGCCGTAGATGTCGTAGGTGCCGACGATGTCGGCGATGAACAGCCCGTCGAACAGCCCGCGCTCCAACAGGCGCGCCAGGTCGGTCCAGTACTCTAGCGACTTGTACTGGGTCGAGGTGTCCCGTGGGTGGGTCCACAGGCCATGGTTGATGTGCCCGATGCAGTTCATGTTGAAGGCGTTTAGCAGGATCTGCTTGGCCATCAGATAGTACCCCGGCGTGGTGGGTTTTCGTTGTTCAGGTAGTAGTTGCCAATGGCGTGGTACTTCCAGCGCACCGGGTCGTGCAGGGTGTGCACGCGGGCGTTGCGCCAGTGGCGGTCGAGGTTGTGCTCGGCCAGGGTGGCCTGGCTGCCGGCCAGTTCGAACAGCGTGGTGCCGGCGGCGAGGGAGACTTCCGTGCTGATCGCCCGCGCTTCGGCAACGGCGATGGAGGCGGCCGCCACGGTATCGGCCTGGCTGTCGGCCTGGGCACGGTCCAGGAACTCGCCAGCGCGTTCGAGCAACGCTTCAGCGGCATGCAGGCGGATCACCAGCTGGCCGAAGCTTTTCAGTGTCAGCGGGTCGTCGCTGGCCTTGTCCTGGCCGGAGTCGACCCAGGGCCGGCTGCGCGTACGCACGAAGTGCAGGGCGTCATCAAGGGCGGCGCGGGCGATGCCGGTGTCGATGGCGGCATGAAGGATCTGCGCTAGCGGGCCGACCGGGGTCGGGCGCTCGAAAGCGCTCTGAAACGGCACCACGTCATCGGCACTGACCCAGACGTTGTCGAATGCCACCGAGCCGCTGCCGGTAGTGCGCTGGCCGAAGCCGCTCCAGTCGTCGATCACCTGCAGGCCCTGGCTGTCGGCGGGGACGAAGGCCAGCTGCTGGCGGCCTTGCTCGTCGATCACCGAGGTCGGGATACGCTGGGCGTAGAGCGCGCCGGTGGCGTAGAACTTGCGGCCGTTGATGCGGTAGCCGGCGCCGTCGCGGATCAGGCGGGTGGTGCGGTCGTGGGCGGTTTTCGTGCCCAGCTCGGCCAAGGCATTACCGAAGCGGCGGCCGGCCAGCACTTCGGCGTAAAGGCGCTGCTGCTGCTCGGGGCTGCCGTTTACCCGCAGCACTTCGAGGGCGTAGTAGTGGTTCTGTGGGATCTGGCCGAGGGAGGCATCGGCCTGGGCGATGCGGGCGATGACCTGGGCCAGGGTGACGTTGGACACACCAGCGCCGCCGAAGGCTTTGGGGACGCTGATGGCCCACAGGCCTGAGCGGGTGAACAGCTCCAGTTCGGCGTGGGGCAGGCGGCGTTCGCGGTCGCGCAGGGCGCTGTCGCGTTTGAGTTGCTGGGCGATGTGTTCGGCGACAGCCAGGGCTTGGCTGTCGCTGGTGATAACGGATGTTGTCATGGTGTTCTCCGGGGCCATGGGGCCGCGTTGCGGCCCTTTCGCGACGCAAGGCCGCTCCCACAAGGGCTGCGCAGCAGCCCCCAGGGCCCTCAAATTCAGATCCAGGAATGCCGGGCAGGCAGCGTGCCGTTGAGGTGATAAGCGCCAACCGCGTGGTACTTCCAGCGCACCGGGTCGTGCAGGGTGTGCACCCGGGCATTGCGCCAGTGCCGGTCGAGGTTGAACTCGGCCAGGCTCGCGCGGCTGCCTGCCAGCTCGAACAGCTTCTCGCTGGCCTGCAGTGAGATTTCGGTGGTCAACACCTTGGCCTCGGCCACGGCAATCGACGCCCGCGCTGCGGCGGCGGCATCAATCGCTCCTGCATTGACCTCGTCAAGGACCCGCGCGGCCTTGCGCAGCAGCGCCTCGGCGGCATGCAGCTCAAGTTTCAGGCGGCCGATGTCGGCAATCACGTAGGGGTCATCGCTGGCACGCTCGACCTTGGCTTCGATCCAGGGCCGGGACTTTTCGCGGACGAACGCGATGGTGTCTTCAATGGCTGCCTCGGCGATGCCAGCATCGATGGCCGCCTGGATCAGCTGCGAGGCCGCGCCCTGGATATTGGGGATGTCGCGCTGGCGCCAGTTGTCGATAACCAGGTCGGCGTCGACCGGCACCTGGTCGAGCAGCACGGTACCGCTGGCGGTGGTGCGCTGACCGAAGCCGGACCAGTCGTCGACGATGCGCAGCCCCGGGCTGGCGCGGCGGACGAAGGCCAGGCGCTGATGGCCTTCGTCGTCCAGCGCCTTGACTGCGACCCAGTGGGCGAACAGCGCGCCGGTGGAATAGAACTTCTCACCGCTGATGCGATAGCCGTCACCGCTGCGGGTGATCCTGGCCTTGAGCGTCAGAGTGTCCTTGGTGCCGCGCTCGGGACCGGCATTGCCGATGCGCCAGCCGTCCAGCACGCTACGGAAGATCAGCGCCTGCTGGGCCTCGGTAGCGGTCAGGCGCAGCAGTTGCAGCATGCCGAACTGGTTCTGCGGGATCTGCCCCAGCGCTGGGTCGGCGGCACTGATCAGGCGGAACACCTCGGCGACGGTTTCAAACGAGACGTCCGGGCCGCCATAGGCCTTGGGCACAGTGATGCTGCCCAGGCCGCTGCGGGTGAACTGTTCGATTTCTGCCCAAGGCAGCTTGCGTTGCTGGTCACGGCGGGCGGCCTGCTCACGGGCGCTTGCGGCCAGCTCCCGGGCGGCTTGCAGGGCTTCGGCGTCGTTGCGCAAAACCTTGGCCGGCAGCAGCAGGGGCGAGTTGTCGAGGTCGCTGTGGAATGGGGTATTTGGCTGGGTGGTCATCAGAACCGAACCTCACAAAGTGGATGCGTCGCTTCAGCTGATGGCGACAGACATTTGCTGGTCCGGTGGTCCGGTGTATATACCCTAATGGCTTATTAAAAGTTAATGAACTACCTTTTTGGAATATACATAGAAGAAGCAAATCAACGACCCCGAGGCTGGCTCGTTCGCTGTAGGAGCGGCCTTGTGTCGCGAAAGGGCTGCGTAGCAGCCCCGGCAATTCTGAATGCTGCGCCGATCCGGGGGCCGCTTCGCGCCCCTTTCGCGACACAAGGCCGCTCCTACAAGGCAGCAGTCCCGAGGAACTTGCGCAGGAACTGCCGGGTACGCTCTTCCTTCGGGTTGGCAAACAGCGCCTTGGCCTCGCCCTGTTCCACGATCACGCCCTTGTCGAAGAAGATCACCCGGTTCGCCACATCACGGGCAAAGCTCATTTCGTGGGTGACGATGATCATGGTGCGCTTTTCCTCGGCCAGGCCGCGGATGGTCGCCAGCACCTCGCCGACCAGCTCCGGGTCGAGTGCCGAGGTGGGTTCGTCGAACAGGATCACTTCAGGTTCCATGGCCAGCGCGCGGGCAATCGCCACACGTTGCTGCTGGCCGCCGGACAGGCGCCGTGGGTAGGCGTCTTCCTTGCCCGCCAGGCCGACTTTGGCCAGCAGGCGCCGGCCGAGTTCGATGGCTTGATCACGAGGTGTTTTCTTGACGATTACCGGGCCCTCAATGACGTTTTCCAGGGCCGTGCGGTGGGGGAACAGGTTGAAGCTCTGGAACACGAAGCCAGCCTGCTGGCGCAGGCGGCGGATCGCACCCTGCTGGCCGCCGAGCGGGCGGTTGGCATCGATGCTGATGGCGCCGATCTGGATCTGCCCGGCATCCGGGGTTTCCAGCAGGTTGAGGCAACGCAGGAAGGTGGTCTTGCCCGAGCCACTGGGGCCGATGATGGCCACCACTTCACCGGGCTGCACGGTCATGTCGATACCGTTGAGCACGGTCTGGCCCTTGAACTGCTTGGTCAGGCCTTTGACGACAATCATCTCATTGCTCCTGGTCGTGCTGGTTGACCCGCGCTTCCATGCGGTTCTGGAAGTGCGCGAGGATGCTGCAGAGGATCCAGTAGATCACCGCGACGGCCAGGTACATGGTGAACACTTCAAAGGTACGCGCGGTGATCAGCTGCGCCTGGCGGAACAGCTCGGGTACCTGGATGGTCGCTGCCAGCGCGGTGTCCTTGACCAGCGAGATGAAGCTGTTGCCCAGCGGCGGCAACGCGGTGCGCAGTGCCTGGGGCAGGATCGCCCGGCGCATGGCCTGGGTGCGGGTCATGCCGATGCTGGCCGCAGCCTCCCACTGGCCACGGTCGATCGAAGAGATCGCCGCACGCAGGATTTCACAGACATAGGCCGCCATGTTCAGTGACAGGCCGATCAGCGAGGCCGGGATCGGGTCGAGCTCGATGCCGATCTGCGGCATGCCGAAGTAGATCACGAACAGCTGCACCAGCAGCGGCGTGCCACGGAAGAACGAGACGTAGACCCGGGCCAGCCAGTTCAGCGGCAGTATCTTCGACAGCCGCATCAGCGCCAGAGCAAACCCCAGCAGCAGGCCGAAGAACATGCCGCCCACGCTGAGCAGCACCGTATAACCCGCGCCCTTCAACAGGAAGGGCGTGGAGTCGGCAACGAGTTGCAGGCTTTCAGCGATCATTTGGTGACATCGGCACCGAAGTATTTCTCGGACAGCTTGGCCAGCGTGCCGTCGGCCTTGAGTTTTTCGATGGCCTTGTTGATCGCTGTCAGCAACTCTGGCTCGCCCTTGCGCAGGGCCACGCCGCTTTCCAGGCGCGAGAAGGCATCGCCTGCCAGCTCGGTGTCCTTGGCCTTCTGGGCGTACTCCAGTGCAGCCAGGCGGTCGATCAGGATGGCGTCGATGCGGCCGTTGCGCAGGTCGGCGAATTTGCTCGGGTCGTCTTCATAGGTGCGCACGTCAGCCTTCGGCACGTCCTGCTTCACCCATTGTTCGTAGTTGGTGCCCAGGCCTACGCCGACCTTCTTGCCAGCCAGGTCCTGCGCGCCCTTGATGTTCAGCTGCTCGGCCTTCTTCTTCAGGATCAGCGCCTGGATGCCGGAGATGGTGTAGGGCTCGGAGAAGTCGTACTTCTTCTTGCGCTCTTCGGAGATGGTCACCTGGTTGACTACCACGTCCAGGCGCTTGGACTCCAGCGCAGCGAGGATGCCATCCCACTTGGTCGGCTGGATCTTGGCCTTGACCCCCAGCTCTTTGGCCAGCAACTCGGACAGCTCGACTTCGAAGCCGGCCAGCTTGCCGCTTTCGTCGACGAAGCTGAACGGTGGATAAGTCCCTTCGAGGCCGACGTTGATCACGCCTTTTTCCTGGATGGTCTTCAGCTGCTCGCCAGCGAATGCCTGGCTGAACAGCCCGGTACCGAGCAGGATGGCCAGGCTGGCGTTGAGAAGCGGTTTGGCGAATTTCGACATGTCAGGCCCCGCGCTTGTTGTGGAAGTAGTGGGTGGCGACTATAGAGTTGGCTTGATAGGCCAGGAAATAATAAAAACTTATTTTCTTATTCTCGTTCTTGAACCTGGCCAGCCATTGGCTGCTTTTGAGGTTAGGCCAGGATGCTGTCGCCGTCATCGCGGCTTATGCCGGACTTAGCGCAGGATGGAATAAAGCGTTGTTTTTTCCAAGGGACGTATTTGCCGTAAAGTGGTTTGCATAACGACAGATCGGCCACCTTCGGCAGGAGAACACCGTGAGCGAACAACCTTCATCTGGGCACTGGCAACTGCATGGCATCGTCAGTGGCCTGCGCGCTGCCCGCGAGCAATGGCGCAGCCGCAATGGCCGCAGCAGTGGCGAGCAGGGCGGGCGCGAGCTGCCTTCGCGCGAGGCCGTGCGGCAGATTCTCGAGCAGCTGTGCGGGGCGCTGTTCCCGATGCGCCTGGGTCCGGTCGACCTGCGTGAAGAGAGTGAGGACTTCTACGTCGGCCATACCCTCGACGCGGCGCTGACGGCACTGCTCGTGCAGGCGCGGCTGGAGCTGCGTTATGCCGCACGCCAGAGCAATACGGAGCTGCAGGGCATCGATGCCCAGGCCCTGCGCCTGATCCAGGACTTTGCAGCGGCCTTGCCGGGCCTGCGAGTATTGCTCGACACCGATGTGCTGGCGGCCTATCACGGCGACCCGGCTGCGCGCAGCGTAGATGAGGTGCTTCTGTGCTACCCAGGGATCCTGGCGATCATCCACCACCGTCTGGCTCACCATCTTTATAAGGCGGGCCTGCCACTGCTGGCGCGGATCAGCTCGGAACTGGCGCATTCGGCCACCGGTATCGATATTCATCCAGGCGCGCAGATCGGCCAGAGCTTCTTCATCGACCACGGCACTGGCGTGGTGATTGGCGAGACCGCGATCATCGGTGAGCGGGTGCGTATCTACCAGGCGGTTACCCTGGGCGCCAAGCGCTTCCCTAGCGATGAATCGGGGACGTTGCACAAGGGCCTGGCACGCCACCCGATTGTCGAGGACGACGTGGTGATCTATGCCGGGGCGACCATCCTGGGGCGGATTACCATCGGTAAGGGTTCGACCATTGGTGGCAATGTCTGGCTGACCCGCAGCGTGCCGGCCGAAAGCAACATCACCCAGGCCAATCTGCAGCTGGATTGCCAGGACAAAAACTGATTCACAAGGGGCGCCAGTCGGCGGCCTGGTTCGCTTTGAAAGCGGATCCATGTTTAACTTGAACGCTTGTTCAATGAAAAACGCTGGTCCGCTGCCGGTGTTCAACAGGAGGATTCCTTTGCTGAACCCGTTCATCCCGAGCCTCACGTCGATCGACGAGGTGCCTGTTTCATGAGTGCACCGTCCCCATCCCTTGCCACTGGCAAGATCCGCATGAACCCTCCAGTGTTCTACTTCGCGGCAAGTTTCATTCTGCTCTTCGGCCTGGTGGTCATCGCCTTCCCGCAAGCTGCCGGCGAGTGGTTGCTGGCTGCGCAGAACTGGGCGGCCAACACGGTCGGCTGGTACTACATGCTGGCCATGACCTTGTACCTGGTGTTCGTGGTGGTCACCGCCTTGTCTGGCTACGGCAAGATCAAACTTGGCGCCGACCACGACGAACCCGAGTTCAGTTACCTGTCATGGGCCGGCATGCTGTTCGCCGCCGGTATCAGCATCACGCTGTTCTTCTTCTGCGTGTCCGAACCGCTGACCCATATGCTCACCCCGCCCCAGGGCGAAGGGGGCACAGCCGAAGCCGGGCGCCAGGCGATGCAGATCCTGTTCCTGCACTGGGGCCTGCATGGCTGGGGCGTGTTCGCCTTCGTCGGCATGGCCCTGGCTTATTTCGCCTACCGGCACAACCTGCCGCTGGCCTTGCGTTCGGCGCTGTACCCGCTGATCGGCAAGCGTATCAACGGCCCGATCGGCTATGCAGTGGACGGCTTTGGCATCATCGCCACAGTTTTCGGCCTGGGCGCCGACATGGGCTTTGGCGTGCTGCACCTGAACGCCGGCCTCGACTACCTGTTCGGTATCAGCCATAGCCAGTGGGTGCAGGTGATCCTCATCGCGCTGATGATGGGCGCGGCGGTGGCCGTAGCCGTGGCGGGTGTAGAGAAGGGCGTACGGGTGATGAGCGACATCAACCTGTTTCTGGCCTGCGCGCTGCTGCTGTTCGTGCTGTTCGCCGGGCCCACCCAGCACCTGTTCAACACCTTGATCCAGAACCTCGGCGATTACCTCGGCGCCTTGCCGAGCAAGAGCTTCGACGTGTACGCCTACGGCGAGCAACGTGACTGGCTGGGTGGCTGGACCGTGTTCTACTGGGCCTGGTGGATTGCCTGGTCGCCGTTCGTGGGGCTGTTCATCGCACGTATTTCCCGTGGCCGCACCATCCGCGAATTCGTCTTCGGCGTATTGCTGATACCGCTGGGCTTCACCCTGGCGTGGATGTCGATCTTCGGCAACAGCGCGCTGGACCAGGTGATCAACCACGGCATGACCGCGCTCGGCCAGTCGGCGTTGGACAACCCGTCGATGAGCCTGTACCTGCTGCTGGAAACTTACCCGTGGAGCAAGACGGTGATCGCCGTGACGGTGTTCATCAGCTTCGTGTTCTTCGTCACTTCGGCCGACTCCGGCACCGTGGTGCTGTCGACCTTGTCCGCCAAGGGCGGCGATGCCGACGAGGATGGGCCGAACTGGCTGCGTATCTTCTGGGGTGTGATGACGGCCCTGATCACCAGCGGGCTGTTGTTCGCCGGGAGCATCGACTCGTTGAAGTCGGCGGTGGTGCTGACCTCGTTGCCGTTCTCGCTGATTCTGCTGTGCATGATGTGGGGGCTGCACAAGGCCTTTTACCTGGAGAGCCAGCGGCAGATCGCGCAGATGCATTCGCTGGCGCCCTTCGCCCAGTCACGCCGTGGTCGCGGTGGCTGGCGTCAACGCCTGAGCCAGGCCGTGCACTTCCCGTCGCGCGATGAGGTGTACCGCTTCATGGACGACGTGGTGCGCCCGGCCATTGCCGATGTGCGCGAGGTGTTCGAGCAGAAGGGCCTGGTGCTGGTGACCCAGGACGACCCGAGCCATGACAACGTCAGTTTGAAAGTTGGCCATGGCGAGGAGCAGCCGTTCATCTACCAGGTGCAGATGCGTGGCTACTTCACGCCATCGTTCGCACTGGGTGGGCTGGGCACGCAGGAGTTGAAGAACCGCCGTTACTACCGAGCCGAGGTGCACCTGAGCGAAGGTAGCCAGAACTATGACCTGGTGGGCTACAGCAAGGAGCAGATCATCAACGACATCCTCGACCAGTACGAGCGGCACATGCAGTTCCTGCATCTGGTCCGCTAGATCGTCGGGGCCGCTTTGCGGCCCTTTCCGACCGGTCCGGCGCCCCGGCAAGGCCGCTCCTGCAGGAGATCGCGTACCCCTGTAGGAGCGGCCTTGTGTCGCGAAAGGAGGCCGAAGGCCTCCCAGG
The DNA here is from genome assembly GCF_044748405.1 of Pseudomonas sp. NPDC089996. Taxonomy (NCBI): domain Bacteria; kingdom Pseudomonadati; phylum Pseudomonadota; class Gammaproteobacteria; order Pseudomonadales; family Pseudomonadaceae; genus Pseudomonas; species Pseudomonas sp. NPDC089996. The sequence continues at coordinate 372,950 of NZ_JBIVGA010000001.1, forward strand.
GGCCTGTCAGAAGGGGGTATCCCCAAGGATGGTCGCCCGGTGCATTACCCGCCGATTGGGCCGGTAATCATCCACCGCAAAATGCTGGGTCACGCGGTTGTCCCAGAACGCCACGTCGTTCTCCTGCCAGCGCCAGCGAATGGTGAACTCCGGCCGCGTCGCATGGGCGAACAGCAGCTTGAGCAGCGCCTCGCTCTCCAGCTCGCTCAGCTCATTGATACGCGTGGTGAACCCTTCGTTGACGAACAACGCCTTGCGCCCGCTCACCGGATGCGTGCGCACCACCGGGTGCGACAGCGGCGGGTTGTTGCGCCGGGTCGCTTCCCAGCGCGCCAGGTCTTCGGCCGTGGTGCCAAAGCGCTCCAGCGGGAACGACTTGGTGAAGTCATGGGTCGCGGTCAGGCCATCGAGCATCTCGCACAGCGGCGCCGACAAGGCTTCGAACGCCGCGATGCCGCTGGCCCACAGGGTGTCGCCGCCATAGGCTGGCAACTGCTTGGCGCTGAGCACTGCACCCAGCGCCGGGGTCGGCAGGAAGGTCACGTCGGTGTGCCACACGGCGTTGTCGCGCACATCGGTGACTGCCGTGTCGAGGATCAGCACCTGCGGCGTCTCTGGCACGTTGGGGTAGATCGGGTGAATGTGCAGGTCGCCGAAACGGGCGGCGAATCGCGTCTGTTGCTCCGGGGTGATCGGTTGCTCACGGAAGAACAGCACCTGGTGCTGGAGCAGCGCCTGCTCAATGGCATCGCGCTGTTCGGCGGTGATGTCGCGGCTGATGTCCACGCCGCTGATCTGCGCGCCCAGCGCCGGGCTGAGGGGGGTGATGGTCAGGCTCATGTCGGTCTCTTCAATCAGGCGCCAGGCTGCTGGCGTGGTCAACAGGCATTCAGTGGTTTTGCCCGTGCCAGGGCACGAGCTTGCGTTGCAGGGCGCGCAGGCCCATTTCCAGAGCGAAGGCGATCAGGGCGATCAGCAGGATGCCCAGCACCACCACGTCGGTGACCAGGAACTGTGCGGCCGACTGCACCATGAAGCCCAGGCCGCTGGTTGCTGCGATCAGTTCGGCGGCGACCAGGGTCGACCAGCCGACCCCGAGGCCGATGCGGACACCGGTCAGGATGTCGGGCAGGGCACTGGGCAGGATCACGTGACGAACCAGTTGCGCCCGGGTCGCCCCCAGCGACTGCGCCGCGCGCAGTTTGGCCGGGTCGACAGTGCGCACGCCGGTGGCCGTGGCGATGGCGATCGGGGCGAAGATCGCCAGGTAGATCAGCAGCACCTTGGACAGCTCGCCAATGCCGCACCAGATGACGATCAGCGGCAGGTAAGCCAGCGGCGGGATCGGCCGGTACAACTCGATCAGCGGGTCGAGGATGCCGCGGGCCACGCGGTTGTAGCCGATAGCGATGCCGACGGGGATGGCGGTCAGGGCCGCAGCGCCCAGCGCCAGGCCGATGCGGCCCAGGCTGGCGCCCAGGTGCTGCCACAGGCTGGCGTCCATGTAACCCTGGGTGAGCAAGCTCCAGGCCTTGGTCAGGATGTCGCCGGGCGAGGGCAGGAACAGCGGCTCGACCCAACCGGCAGCCGTTACCAGCCACCAGGCGAGCAGCAGGCTGGCCAGGGTCAGTGCGCTGATCCAGCGGGTAGACAATGGGCGGCGCGCCTGAGGGGCAGGCCGGGTGTGGGGGGCACGTTTGCCGGCGACCGGCAGGTCCAGGCTGTTCATGCGCGCTCCTGCAGGCTTTGGCGTTGGGCGAACACGCGGGCCAGTACATGTTCGCGGGTTTCGATGAAGCGTGGGTCGGACTTGATCGCCCGGGCCGGCTCTCCAGCCGCATGGCGCTGGCCGAAGTCCAGCTGCAGGCGCTCGACCACGCGGCCTGGGTTGGGCGCCAGCAGTACCAGATCGCTGGCGAGGAACACCGCTTCCTCGATGTCGTGGGTGATAAGGAACACCGGCTTGGCGGTGCGCTGCCAGACTTGCAGCAGCAGTTCCTGCATCTGCTCGCGGGTGAAGGCGTCGAGGGCGCCGAACGGTTCGTCCATCAACAGCACCCGTGGGTCGGCGGCCAGCGCCCGGGCCAGGCCTACGCGCTGCTTCTGGCCGCCGGACAGTTGCCAGATACGCCGCTCGGCAAAGCCGTCGAGGTCGACCAGGGCCAGCATCTCGCGGGCCTTGGTTTCACGCAGGGCGCGTGGCACTCCGGCCAGTTCCAGGCCGAAGGCGACGTTGCCCAGCACGTTCTGCCACGGCAACAGGGCGTCGTCCTGAAATACCACGCCACGCTCGGCGCCCGGGCCCTCTACCGGTACACCGTCGAGGGTGATGCGCCCGCTGCTGGGGGCGACGAAGCCGGCGATCAGGTTGAGCAGCGAGGTCTTGCCGCTGCCGGACGGCCCCAGGGCCACCAGCAGCTGGCGTGGCCCCAGGCTCAGGTTGATGTCGGCCAGCACCGGGGCGGTGGCGCCGGGGTACTGTGCGCTGATGCGCTCCAGTTCGAGCAAGGCCATGGCAGGCTCCGTGCGGTTGCAGTCTTAGTTGGGGATGTACTGGGCGCTGACGTATGGCGAGTAATCCGGCAGCACCGCTTCGACCTTGCCTTGCTGCTTGAGGAAGGTGGCCGTGTCGGTCAGTGCCTGGGTCGTTGGCGCGCCCAGCTCCTTGGCCTGGTCAGCGGCCAGCGGGTAGACGTTGCCCTGCAGCAACACCGGAATATCAGCCGGTTTGGCGCCGGAGAGCTTGGCCAGCTTGGCCACGTTGTCCGGGTTGGCCAGCCAGGCTTGAGGGTCCTTGCGGTAGTCGGCATAGGCGTCGAGGGTGACCTTGGCGAACGCCTTGACCACTTCCGGGTGCTTGGCGGCGAAGTCCTTGCGCACGATCCAGGCATCGAAGGTCGGTGCGCCTTTTTCGGCCAGCTCGCCGGAGGTGATCAGTACCTTGCCGTTTTCCTTGGCCACGCCCAGGGCCGGGTCCCAGACGTAGGTGGCGTCGATGTCGCCGCGTTTCCAGGCGGCGATGATCGCCGGTGGCGCGAGGTTGAGGATCTGCACCTTGGACGGGTCGATATTCCAGCTTTTCAGCGCGGCCAGCAGGCTGTAGTGGCCGGTGGAAACGAACGGTACGGCGACTTTCTTGCCGACCAGGTCCTGTGGGGTCTTGATGCTGTCGCGGGCGACCAGGGCTTCGCCGGCACCGATCTGGGTGGCGATGAGGAAGGTCTCGACCGGCAGCTTGCGGGTAGCTGCGGCCGCAAGCGGGCTGGAACCCAGGTAGCCGATCTGCACGTCGCCGCTGGCCACGGCGGTGATCACGTCTGCGCCGTTGTCGAACTTGCGCCAGTCGATGCTGGCCTTGCTGGCTTTTTCATAGTTGCCATCGACCTGGGCCACCTTGGCCGGGTCGACTGTGGTCTGGTAGGCGACGGTCAGGTCGGCGGCCTGGGCCAACCAGCTTGCGCTGGCGAGGGTCAGGGCGGCGAACAGGCGCAGCGGAGCATGCGGGATCATGGTGAACCTCTCGTCAGGCAAAGGATGACTTGGATGGCGAGAAGACTAGATGATCTAAGAAATCGAAAATAAATAACTTTTTAGCATTAGCTTAGGAGCCAAACGCTTTAACGCTGGCCATTGCCGGAAAAGGGCCCTGGCGCCTCAGGGATGCCCTGCTACTCTTTTTTCCCTTCGCGAGAGTGAATGACAGGTGGCTGGTCGGCAAACGTTTGCAAATAACCTAAAGGTATGATTGTCGAAGTCGATACAACTTTTCGTAGTAAAGGTTTGTATGATATTCCTTAAAAATCTTACAAATTCACAAAACGGTCATTTTGGATTTATAGGATTGTCATTATCCTGTAGCGCAGGGGGCGTCTTAGACCAAAGTCGAGAAACGTTTAGAAACGATTGACTTAATGGTCACGCTTTGGGGCTAATCGCCCATCCACGGTTGAGCAGGGCAACAGATCCTGCCGCCAGAGATCGACAAGAATTAGAACGTAGAGGAGCAAAACATGTACAAGTCCAGCCTGGCCGTGGCCGTGGCCCTGGGGGTTTTCGCCCAAACAGCAGGCGCTGCCGGTTTCGTCGAAGACAGCAAACTGGCGCTGAGCTCGCGCACCATGTACTTCAACAACGACAACCGTGACGGCGGCTCCGACAACCGTGAGTCGGGTCAGGGCTTCAAGCTCGACTACATCTCCGGTTTCACTGAAGGTACCGTCGGCTTTGGTGTCGATGCCCAGGCCCTGTGGGGTATTCATCTGGATGGCGGTCGCGGCAAGCACCCGGACAACAGCAGCTTCTTCCCTAGCGACAGCGACGGTTCGGCTGAAAGCCAGTGGGCGCGCTTCGGCGCCAACGCCAAGGCTCGCTTCTCCAAGACCGAGGTTCACTTCGGTAGCGCCCTGGCACCTAACCTGCCGATCCTGGTAGCCAACGATGGTCGTCTGCTGCCACAGACTTTCGAAGGCGGTACCATCCAGTCGAAAGAGATCGACAATCTGACCATCAACGCCGGTCAACTGACCCACGCCATGGGTCGTGCGTCGAGCAACCGTACTGGTCTGTCCATTGCGGGCGCTACCCAGGACAGCAACAAGTTCCGCTACGGCGGCCTGGATTACAAGCTCACTCCAGACCTGACCCTGCAGTACTACTACTCGAACCTGGAAGACTTCTACAAGCAGCACTTCCTGGGTGCTACCCACGTCTTCAAGATTGCTGACGACCAATCGTTCAAAACTGACCTGCGCTACTTCGACAGCAGCAGCGACGGCAAGAACGGTGACGGCGGCGGCTACAACTTCAGCAACAACGGTGGCTATGCCAAGAATATCGGCGAGGTCGACAACAAGACCTGGTCCGCAATGTTCACCTACACCCTGGGTGGCCACTCGCTGATGCTCGGTCATCAGCGCGTGAACGACGACGGTGGCTTCGTCTGGCTGAACCAGGGCAACGTAGTTGACGGCAACGGCCGCAATGAAGGCGCCGGTGGTTCGAGCTTCTACCTGTTCACCGACAGCATGATCAACCAGTTTGCCAAGGCCGGTGAAAACACCACCTTCGGTCAGTACTCGTATGACTTCGCGCGTCTGGGCGTACCGGGCCTGAAGGCCTCGGTCGCCTACCTCAAAGGTGAAGATGGCAAGAACGCCAACGGCGACGGCCACTTCAGCGAATGGGAGCGCGACGCTCGCGTCGACTACGTGATCCAGGAAGGCACCTTCAAGGGCCTGGGCGCCAGCCTGCGTCATGGCGTTTACCGTGGTACTGGCACCAGCTCGCTGGCTGACCAGGATCAGACCCGTCTGATCTTCAACTACACTTACAACTTCCTGTAAGCCGTAGCTGATCCAGAGCCTCGCCTAGTGCGAGGCTTTTTTGTGGCCAAAATTTCGTACTCTTTAAAGTTATAAATAAATCATTATTTATTCTTTTTGTTTCTCAGCGAATGCAGGCACATTGAACCCACACGCCAGAACACAGCACAGGAGCCGCACCCCATGAGCCTCAAACTCGGCGACATCGCCCCCGACTTCGAGCAGGAATCCAGTGAAGGCAAGATCCGCTTCCACGAATGGCTGGGCAACAGTTGGGGTGTGCTGTTCTCCCACCCGGCGGACTTCACCCCGGTGTGCACCACCGAACTGGGCCTGACCGCCAAGCTCAAGGAAGACTTCGCCAAGCGCTGCGTGAAGGCCATCGCCCTGTCGGTCGACCCGGTCGATTCGCACCACAAATGGAACGAGGACATCAACGAGACCCAGAACACCGTGGTCAATTTCCCGATCATCGCCGACGCCGACCGCAAGGTCTCCGACCTGTACGACCTGATTCACCCCAATGCCAGCGACACCCTCACCGTGCGCTCGCTGTTCGTCATCGACCCGAACAAGAAGGTGCGCCTGACCATCACCTATCCCGCCAGTACCGGGCGCAACTTCAATGAGATCCTGCGGGTGATCGACTCGCTGCAGCTTACCGACAACCACAAGGTCGCCACCCCAGGCAACTGGCAGGACGGCGACGAGGTGGTGATCGTGCCTTCGCTGAAGGACGAAGACGAAATCAAGCAGCGCTTCCCGAAAGGTTATCGGGCGGTGAAACCTTATCTGCGGCTGACCCCGCAACCCAATCGTTGATGAATTCCTCGTTGCATTGCTCTTAGCCATAGCAGGGATATTCGGGCCGTTTCGACGGCCCTTTTTTATGCCTGTGAGAAAGTGTTGGCTTCTTCGCGGGCACGCCCGCTCCCACAGGTACTGCGCAGTCTGTGGGAGCGGGCGTGCCCGCGAAAGGGCCTTCTTATAAAAAGATAAAAATGGAATAAACAAATGAAAAAATATGATTTCTAGATATATACACAGACTGGTAATGTCACCTCAACAGCACACAAGCTTCACCACCTTACTCGCCCGTCAACGAGGCAAGCAGGTGCAACCCGTACCCCAATCGCACAGGAGAGCGCCATGCGCACAGTCTTCTTGCGTCGTGGTCTGGTCGCCCTGTTTGCGGCGGCTGTGTCCTTCGGCGCCATCACCCAAGCCCAGGCCGAGAGCCTGCGCATCGGTTATCAGAAATACGGCACCCTGGTGTTGCTCAAGGCCAAGGGCACGCTGGAGAAGCGCCTGGCCGAGCAAGGTGTGCAAGTGCAGTGGACCGAGTTCCCCGGCGGCCCACAGCTGCTCGAAGGGCTGAACGTCGGATCGATCGACTTCGGCGTCACCGGTGAGACGCCGCCGGTGTTCGCCCAGGCCGCTGGTGCCGATCTGCTCTACGTGGCCTACGAGCCGCCCGCGCCGCACAGCGAAGCCATCCTCGTGCCGAAGGGTTCGCCGATCCAGTCGGTGAAAGAGCTCAAAGGCAAGAAAGTCGCCCTCAACAAAGGCTCCAACGTTCACTACCTGCTGGTCCGCGCCCTGCAAGACGCCGGCCTCAAGTACAGCGACATCCAGCCCGTCTACCTGCCACCGGCCGATGCCCGCGCCGCCTTCGAGCGTGGCAGCGTCGATGCCTGGGTGATCTGGGACCCGTACCAGGCCGCTGCCGAGCAACAGCTGCAGGCCCGTACTCTGCGTGATGGCAAGGACCTGGTCGACAACCACCAGTTCTACCTGGCTACCCGCAACTATGCCACTCAGCACCCTGCGGTGATCAGCACCCTGATCGACGAGGTGCGCGCCGTGGGCCAGTGGTCACAGACCAACCCGCAGCAAGTTACCGACCAGGTCGCGCCACTGCTCGGCCTGCCCGCCGATATCACCCTGACATCGGTGAAGCGGCAAGGCTTCGGCGCCCAGCCGCTCACTGCAGAAGTGGTGGCCGCTCAACAGAAGATCGCCGACACCTTCCAGGCGCTCAAGCTGATACCCAACCCGCTGAGCATCAAGGACGTGATCTGGACACCCCCGGCCAAGGTCGCCACTGCGCCCTGATTGCCAAGCCACCCTGAGGAGACAACTCCAATGAGCCTTAACATTTTCTGGTTCCTCCCGACCCACGGTGACGGCAAGTACCTGGGCACTTCCGACGGCGCCCGCGCGGTCGATCACGGTTACCTGCAACAGATCGCCCAGGCTGCCGACCGCCTTGGTTTCGGCGGCGTGCTGATCCCCACCGGGCGCTCCTGCGAAGACTCCTGGCTGGTGGCGGCGTCGCTGATTCCGGTGACCCAGCGCCTGAAGTTCCTGGTGGCGCTGCGCCCAGGCATCATTTCGCCGACTGTGGCCGCACGCCAGGCGGCGACCCTCGATCGCCTGTCCAACGGCCGTGCACTGTTCAACCTGGTGACCGGGGGCGACCCGGACGAGCTGGCCGGTGACGGCCTGCACCTGAACCACCAGGAACGCTACGAAGCCTCGGTCGAGTTCACCCGCATCTGGCGCAAGGTGCTTGAAGGCGAAAACGTCGACTACGACGGCAAGCACATCCAGGTGAAGGGCGCCAAGCTGCTCTACCCGCCGATCCAGCAGCCGCGCCCGCCGCTGTACTTCGGTGGCTCGTCGGAGGCGGCCCAGGACCTCGCCGCCGAGCAGGTCGAGCTGTACCTGACCTGGGGCGAACCGCCGAGCGCGGTTGCCGAGAAGATCGCCCAGGTGCGTGAGAAGGCTGCAGCCCAGGGCCGCGAAGTGCGCTTTGGCATTCGCCTGCATGTGATTGTGCGCGAAACCAACGAAGAAGCCTGGGCCGCCGCCGACAAGCTGATCTCCCACCTGGACGACGACACCATCGCCCGTGCCCAGGCCTCGCTGGCACGCTTCGACTCGGTCGGCCAACAACGCATGGCTGCCCTGCACAACGGCAGCCGCGACAAGCTGGAAGTCAGCCCCAACCTGTGGGCCGGCGTCGGCCTGGTGCGTGGCGGTGCCGGTACCGCGCTGGTCGGCGACGGCCCGACCGTGGCGGCACGGGTCAAGGAGTACGCCGCGCTGGGCATCGACACCTTCATCTTCTCCGGTTACCCGCACCTGGAAGAGTCGTACCGCGTCGCCGAATTGCTGTTCCCGCATCTGGATGTGCAACGCCCGGAGCAGGCCAAAAGCGGCGGCTACGTGAGCCCGTTCGGCGAAATGGTCGCCAACGACATTCTGCCCAAGTCCGTCGCGCAGAGCTGAGGGCCGGGCCATGAATCGTGCAACCTCCACCACCCTGAGCCAGCGCCTGGCGCCGTGGGCCCTGCCAGTGCTGCTGCTTGCAGCCTGGCAACTGGCGGTCAGCGCTGGCTGGCTGTCGACCCGCATACTCCCTGCGCCAAGTGCGGTGGTCAGCGCCGGCGTCGAGCTGGTACGCAGCGGTGAGATCTGGACCCACCTGGCCATCAGCGGCTGGCGGGCCGGGCTGGGCTTCGTGATCGGCGGCAGCATCGGCCTGGCGCTGGGCTTCATCACCGGCCTGTCGAACTGGGGTGAACGCCTGCTCGACAGCTCGGTGCAGATGATTCGCAACGTGCCGCACCTGGCGCTGATTCCGCTGGTGATCCTGTGGTTCGGTATCGACGAGTCGGCAAAGATCTTCCTGGTCGCGCTGGGCACGCTGTTCCCGATCTACCTGAACACCTACCACGGCATCCGCAATGTCGACCCGGCACTGGTGGAGATGGCCCGCAGCTATGGCCTGTCCGGCTTCGGCCTGTTCCGCCAGGTGATCCTGCCCGGCGCCCTGCCGTCGATCCTGGTCGGGGTGCGCTTCGCCCTGGGTTTCATGTGGTTGACGCTGATCGTGGCCGAGACCATTTCGGCCAACGCCGGCATCGGTTACCTGGCCATGAACGCCCGTGAGTTCCTGCAGACCGACGTGGTGGTGCTGGCCATCGTCCTGTACGCCGTGCTCGGCAAGCTCGCCGACCTCGCCGCCCGCGGCCTGGAACGCATATGGCTGCGCTGGCACCCGGCCTACCAGGTAGCGAAGAAGGAGGGCGCATGACCGTGCTCAAGGAACAGCCGCCACGCCTGCTGCGTGGCATCCCGCTGGCCGCCAACGGCCTGCGCAAGGCCTTCGGTCAGCGGGAGGTGTTGAAAGGTATCGACCTGCATATTCCTGCAGGCCAGTTCGTCGCCATCGTCGGGCGCAGCGGGTGCGGCAAGAGCACCTTGCTGCGCCTGTTGGCCGGGCTGGACCAGCCGACCTCTGGCGAGTTGCTGGGCGGTGCCGCGCCGCTGAGCGCGGCCCGCGAGGAGACTCGCCTGATGTTCCAGGATGCGCGCCTGCTGCCCTGGAAGAAGGTGATCGACAACGTTGGCCTCGGCCTGCGTGGCAACTGGCGCCAACGTGCGCTGGATGCCCTGGAGGCGGTCGGCCTGGCCGATCGTGCCAATGAATGGCCGGCGGCCCTGTCCGGCGGCCAGAAGCAGCGTGTGGCGCTGGCCCGCGCGCTGATCCACCAACCACGCCTGCTGCTGCTGGATGAGCCGCTGGGCGCGCTGGATGCGCTGACCCGCATCGAGATGCAGCAACTGATCGAACGTCTGTGGCGCCAGCACGGCTTCACCGTCCTGCTGGTCACCCACGACGTCAACGAAGCGGTGGCCGTTGCTGATCGGGTGATCCTGATCGAGGACGGCGAAGTCGGCCTGGACCTCACTGTCGACCTGGCTCGGCCCAGAGCGCGTGGTTCGCACCGCCTGGCCGCGCTGGAAAGCGAAGTGCTCAACCGTGTTCTTTCGGTACCGGGCATCCCGCCCGAGCCGGATCCTGTAGCCCCATTGCCCACGCAATTGCGTTGGGCGCACTGAACCACTTACTTACCAGACTGAAGCCAAAGAGAAGGAATCAAGCCATGACCATCAAAGCCATCAACGTCCGTAACCAGTTCAAAGGCACCGTCAAAGAAATCCTCGAAGGCCCGGTGCTGTCGGAAATCGACGTGCAGACTGCCTCGGGCATCGTTACTTCGGTGATTACCACCCGCTCTGTGAAAGAGCTGGAATTGCAGGTGGGCAGCGAAGTGATTGCCTTCGTGAAATCGACGGAAGTGTCCATCGCCAAGTTGTAATCACTCGCCCCTGGGCGGCCATGCCGCCCCGGGGATGATGCGCCCTCAGTTGGCCGGTCGCAGGCTGCCGAACAGTCGGCTGGCTTGGGTTTCGCTCATGCTCCCACGCCAAGCCCCCGCGCCCAGGTCGCGTTCACTGGCCAATTTCAGGTGGCCTGCCTCCAGCCTTGTGAAACCCTGAGCCGGTTTGCGCCGGAAATGGAAATGGGCGTACCACAGGGGTTGTCGGGTAGTTAGATCATCGATGCGATATTCTTCCAGGTACTCGATTGGCTTTCCATTTTTGCCCAGTTTCGGCCTCAACGTGCGTGACCAGACCACTTCCACTTCGTGCTGCTCAAGCAGGTACTCCAGGTAGCCGACGGTTGGCTTGCCGGTGTCTTTGGTCTGGGCAATCCGTAGCTGGCGGCCAAGGGTATCCATCTGTTCGGCGGCGGTTTCCAGGTCCTGCAAACGTGCGGCGTGCTCGGGGGTGATCGAGGCCCCTGCTTTGCGACGGATGCTTTCGGCAATGAAGCGCAGCTGCTGGGCATGCCCCTGGGCGATGTCTTCCAGGTCCAGGGGGATTGTATCGGCGCTCTGATAGCTGCGTAATCTGGCTTGCTGCCGGGCGATGTCGTTCAATCGGGCATTGGCAGCGTCCACAAGGGCCGACAGGGCCTGCCTGGGCGCCGCGCGTTCGGGTGCAGATAGCTGCCATTGCCCTGCTTCGTCCTGGGTATAGACACTAAGCGTGCGGGGGGAGTGGGGCTGACTGATGTGCATGCGCGGCGGCTCCTCCTCCAGGATGGCTTCGCCGATGAGCGGCCCCTCGACGGTTTCGAACAAGCGCGGGCGGCTGGGGCCGCGCCCGGACCCGGCGTTCGGGCTTTGCGGCTTGGTGGGGGGATTGATGAGCTGAGCGTCGATGTCATTCATGAGCTGGCGCATCAGCTGACGGAACGCACGCGTTTCACTGGGCGACAGCAATTCCTGGAAGTTGTCCTGCCAAGCTGTGACATGGCTCAGATAGCGGGCGTAGCGGGTCCGCACGCTGGTCAGGAAATCGCGCGTCTTATCAGGGGAAAGTCCGGCTCCGGGTAATTTGATGTGACTGTAGAGGGTATTGCGAAATGCAACACCTTGTTCGTGGAAGTGCTCGATGAAAGCTTCCACCCGGGGATGCTCCACGGCGCTTTCGCTCATCAACGTGTTCGAAAGGAACACTGCCCGTACCAGTCGCGTATTCTCTACATCCAGTGTAAGCCCAGTCTGGTCTACCGACTTCAAGTAGTCGGTCAACGCGTCGTCTTGCAGGTGGCGGCGCCTGACCTGATGACGCAGGGCCAGTCGCTCGATCACCAGCAATGTTTCGATTGTTTCCTGGTTCGCCTTCAACAGGTCCCGGGTCAGGCGTTTCACCAATACTGTAGGCGCTGAAGCGCTGGGCAGGGCTCTGAAGGCGGCGAGCGCACGCTCTACTTGCACCGTGGCCAGCTTGAGGCGATCTGCTGCCAGGCGCATGTCGAGCACGCTCATCTCGCTGATGTTTGCCTCGCACAGTACCGTGAAACTGCGGTAATCCGCCCTGGTCAGCGTTGCACGCTGCTCACTGAGCCGTTTGATGCTGCGCGCGTTGAACTCGATATCCTGCCTGAGTTCATCGCTCAGTTGCCTGCGAGCCGTGGCAATTGCCGCACGTTGCGACTCGCTTGGAGGAGCGCCTTCGGCGACGCCTTGTTTTGCCGTGCGGTAGTCCGCTTGCTTTGTGGCTAAACGCGCTCTGCTGCGTACCAGCTCGTTGTTTATGTCATGGGCGAGGTCAATGCCGGTCAACTGCGGGGGCTGTCGACGAAAGGCTTGACGCCAATAGGCGACGCCGTGGTTGTAGAGCGTGGTGAGTACACCACCGCCGCCGTGCAGGCCATTGTCGACCAGCAGCCCGCTCAGCCTGCCAGGGGTGTCCCACGTGCCGCTTTCATCCAACCGCACCGGTTGACGGTAGGCGCGAAGCCCTTGTGGTTTGAGCCGCCAGCTGAGGTACGCGGGGTCCCACTCGACTGCGTACCAAGCGCCGTTCCTGGTTATGAAGTGCTGCCTGGTTGCCGCGTGTTCGAACACACCAGCCCCTTGCGGCAAGGCCGAGGGCACCATGGGGCCTGTTGGCAGCTCTGCCTCGTAACCGGCGAATGGGCTGGGGCGCGGCTTGCCGATGGCGGGTAACGGTCGAAGCGGGTCAAGACGCTGTCGTTGTTGAGTCAGCAGGCGTGCCGCAGCCGCAGGATTGCCGGCGGTGGCTGCCAGCGGCGCGAGGGTGAGCATGGCATCGGTCAATGACTGCAGCAGGCTGACCACGTGCAGAAGGCCCTCTTCCAGGTTGCCATGCTCAAATGCCCTGACGGCGGCGTTCGCGGCATACCAGCCATCGTACAGCGCCAAGGCAGTGCCAACGCCAGGCAATATACCCAGTGCTATTCGCAGCCCCAGGAGCACATGGCGATTGGCGACTTCTGACGCTGCGAGAGTCAGGTCAGCCTGGCTGCGTGAGGTGGCGCGGTGGCTGCGTATGTGCGCGCCCATTTCCAGGCGGTATTCATGTGTGGGCAAGGATTCTGCGTAGGTCACACCTGGCACGATGAAGGCCTGGAAGTTTTTCTGTAATGCGGTGTTGATGTAGCGTTCGTGCTGGTCGGGGTCTCCGGATTGAGACCGTTCTGCCAGATAGCGGGCCATCTTTCGGTCCAGTGCCATGTCCTGCAGCGCCTGGCAGGCTGCTTCGCTGCTGGTGTGCTGGCTGATGAAGCTGCCATCGGGCGTATCGGGTAGATACAGCAGTACGGGACCGGTAGAGCCCTGGATCAAATAAATGGCCGACAGCCCTACGCTGTCGCTCGAGCCATCGACCGCCGTACCTGGCTGGAGCGCCACCGACTGATACTTGATCGTTTTGGCGGACACATCATCGATCTGTTCGCTACAGAATTTTTCCAGTAGTTGCTGGCCGTCCACTTCAAGGCTGGTCGGTCTGCTCAGCATCAGCAGGCGCAGGCGAATTTCATAAGGTGCGCGCAGGGTTTCACGGCGCCATTGCACGTGCCACGGCGACTCGTGCGCCTCGCCCAGATAGGTTTGGGTGATGCGCGTTTCGTAGCTGCCGGCGATGTCCAGCTGCTCAGTCAGGTTGGCCAGGTAGGCAGGCGTCAGCCTGCTTTGAAGGGCAGAGTCTGCTGCCGGTTCGAACCTGACGATGGCATTGTTCAAGCGGTGGCGTCGCTCGTCGTCCAGCGCCCAAAGCATGAAGCCTTCCAATGTCACTATGCTGCGCGTATTGCTGAATACGGGCACTTCCCGTGATCCGGCTCCTCCGATCGCCGTCTGGCCTGTCACTTCACGCTCCAAGGTGACGCTGTCGGCAATGTCGAGGGAAATGTGCGGTATCGTCTGTCGGCCGAGTTCGCGGCGTAGATGCTCGTGCAACGTTGCCTGCGCGAAGTGCATGCGCGATGGCAGATTCAGGCTGAGTAGCCCGGCCGAGGCGTGCAGCGCTTCTTGAAGAGTAACTATCTGGTTGGCCAGTGCGGTGAGTTGGCTTGCTTCAAGGTGGCGCAACGACTGCAACTGCCCTTGGGTGTGACTGCTGCGGTTCTTTTCCGCCCAGCGTGCCAGGGCCATGGTCCTGGCGCGGTTGTCGCTTATGCACAGCCGCTGCCGGACGTGCTCCCGATTGCAGTCGGCCGGTAAAGCGGCAACGATGGATTGCACGCAGTGGCGCATGAAATGCTCTGAAATGGGTGTGTGGGTGAACGTCACCGATGGTGAGCCTGAAAGCGACTCGAGGATTTGCATGGCACCGGACGGCTCAGCCGATTCAAGCAGGGCGTCGGGCCATGCTCCGTGAAGCGTCGCCAGAAGACGCCTGGCGAGGGCAGGCTCGTTATCGAAGACCATTAACCCGCCTCGCACGCCAGGCTTGTACAGCAGCACCGACAGTTCCTCTGTGTCATCGTCATCCATGGGAACGGCGCGAATGATCATGTAGCCCCGCAGCTGCCACTTCTGGTCCGCGATGGCCAGCGCCAGCGAGCTGACCTGTACGGGACGCTGCAGGCTGGGCTCAGGCCTGTCGACGAGCATTTCGACCCAGCTCAGATGGGGGGCGGACAGATCGCCCAAGGTATTTTGCAGGCGGGCTTCTTTCAGAAGGGCCTGGCATAGCCCATCGGCAATATGTTCTACACGGGTTTCTTCGCTGACGAGCGCTTGCAGGTCGGTGCCTATCGCCGGCTCGGGTATCGCCAATAAGTAGCTGTCATGGGAGCTCTGCAGCTGGTCCAGCGACAACTGGCCCTCACGCAACAGGGATACCTTGTCCGAAGTGAGCGCCTCGGCACCTTCCAGATACTGCTCCAGAAGTGTTTCCTGGTGTTCGACAAGCTGCTGACGCCAACCCGTGGGCAAGTGTTGTTCCAGGCAGGCAAAGTGCACCTCCTCTGCTGGCAGCGCAGTGTCTTTGGCGATCACTTCATCGATGGCTGCTTCGACAGCGGGGGCCACAGCTTGCGCAACCATCGCACTGCGCTCGTTTTCCCAGGCGTGCAAAGCGGTCCAGTCGAAGGGGTCGGTCTCACCCTGCAGGCTGGCTTCGGTCAGGTAGTGGTCGGTGATGGCCAGATATTGGCGCGAGATCTGTTCAATGAACACGCGAAAGCCATCGCCTTGGACGTCAGTGACAAGAACGTCATCGCGGGTGCCAGGTGTCAGGGGTGAGCTTGGGTCCGACCAGAACCTGGATCGATTCTGGAAAACCCAGTCGCGCAGGCTCTCCTGGTTGGCCAATTGCTGGACACTGTTCTGCGTGCCCGGAATGTAGATCAACCACTGTGCCTGCCCGGATGGAGGGGCGATCAACAGGGCAGCGGTGCTGATCAGGTTGCCGCCCGTTGCCTGTCTCCATTCCAATCGTGCATGGCGCGGTGAGGGTTGCCGGCCTTGCAGCCAGCTGTCGATGCTCAGCATGCCCTGGCCGTATGCGATATCGAGGCTGCTGGTGAAATGCTGGCCAAGCAGGTTCTGCGCGTGAGTGCTCCTTGAAAGCACTGTCCCCGGCATTCGCCCTTCCCAGTAGTCGAGTGGGGCACGCAGCTTCGCTGCGTTCACGATGGGGCTGAGAAAGCTGACCCACTGCGCAACGGTCATTTGGGACTGCGCTGTGTGCTCGTCGAAACCCCACGTAGACCAATTGGCAAAGGGATTGGCGAATACCGGGCTAGCCAGCAGGCGGGTAGCGAAGGTCAGCATGGTCACTTGGCGACCGGCATGGCGCAGGCCGCACGTGTCAGGCGAGCCCTGCAGGTATGTCTGCAATGCGCCGCGCAAGGTTTGTTGCAACCTTGGAGCCTGGTCCAGCAGGCTTCGCAGCTGGCTGGCGGCAGGGCTCAAGGTTTTCCGAGCGGCCACGAGCAGGTTACCCACGCCGGGTAGCTGACCGTCGTAGCTGACAAGGCCGGCCAGGTCGAGGGTTTCCAGGGTGGCGGTACGGGGTATTGTCGAGGTGGGCATGAACAAAAGTTTCCATGAGGGTGCGCGTACGCTGAAACCTCATTGAAACGATCGTTGTGTTCCGCCAGGTGGTAGATGTTTCTGCTCAGGCACCGATGCGCTTTGGCAGGAAGGGCGGTAGATAGAGCGCCAGATAGGCTTCGAACACACGCATGCCTTCTTCCGCCAGGCGCGGCGTGATTTGTTCGAACAGCTGCATGGAACGTGCGTAAACACGATCGCTCAGCTCCATGGCCAGGGCAAAGACGTCTACATCGCTCGGCATTACCGGCAGCTGGAAGTGACGACTGAACAGGCTATGCATCAGATTGCCCAGCTCCATGTCGTGCAGCCTGTCGGCCTGGACCACTTCGCTCAGACCATGCTGGGCCAGAATCAGTTGCCGCGCCGCCGCATCCTCGTTGTAGATGTCGAGCATGCGCTGCTCGATCAACCGCGACAGTTCATGCCACGTGGCGAATGCACTGCTGTCGATCGGCGCGCTCAATGCCTCGCGAAATGCCCGGTGTACGTCGGCGGTCAGCGCTTCCAGCAAGGCCGGAACGCTGGCGAAGAAGTGATACACCGACGAAGGCGGGATCTGCGCGCGCTCCGCCACGCTGTAGATCGACAGCCCCGCCACCCCCTGGTCGGCCAACAACTCACGTGCGGCGACCAGGATCGTTTCGATCCTGGCCTGGCTGCTGGCGCGCGGTTTGCGCGGGGTGGCGGTGCGGTTCATCAGTTGCTGATCGCCAGGATGCTGGCCTGGTAGGCGCCGACGAACAGGTCGAAGTCACCGACTTCTTCCTGTTCCAGTTCGGACTGCTTGGCAAGCGACTCGCGGGCCAGGGTTTCGAAGGCCTGCTGCGCTTCGGCCGACAGCGGTTGCTCACGGAAGGTCTCGGCGTGCAGGCGGCTTTGGCGCAGGGAGAACTGGATAAAGCTTTCGTCGTGCTCGGTCATGCGTGCCAGCACCTGGGCCGATGGTGTCAGCTCAGGGTCGTCGATCTTGGCCTGTTGCGCGTCAAGGGCCTTGGCATGGTCATCACCGCCCTGCGCGCGGTCGAGCAGCCCGGCTAGCTGACCGATGCGTTCGAC
The DNA here is from genome assembly GCF_044748405.1 of Pseudomonas sp. NPDC089996. Taxonomy (NCBI): domain Bacteria; kingdom Pseudomonadati; phylum Pseudomonadota; class Gammaproteobacteria; order Pseudomonadales; family Pseudomonadaceae; genus Pseudomonas; species Pseudomonas sp. NPDC089996. Next base: position 390,060 of record NZ_JBIVGA010000001.1, read on the forward strand.
CAGTTCGGTCGCCCAGGCCTTCAGCGCTACTGGCTGGCCGTCACGGTGCAGTTCCAGGCCCGGACGGCGGCCTTCCTTGACCACGGTGAGGAAGTTGCTGGTGCACTGGCTGCATTCGCCGTTGTCCAGTTGCGGGCTCTGTTCGAGCGCACAGAACAGCAGGAACGCATCGAGGAAGCGCGCCTCGGTCAGGTCGATGCCCACCGGCAGGAACGGGTTGATGTCCAGGCAGCGCACTTCGACGTATTGCACGCCGCGCGAAGTCAGGGCCTGAATCGGCCGCTCGCCGGTGTAGGTGACGCGCTTGGGGCGGATGTTCGAGTAATACTCGTTCTCGATCTGCAGGATGTTGGTGTTCAGTTGCACCCATTCGCCATCCACATGCGTACCGACCTCGACATAGGGCGGGTAGGGCGTGCCCACCGCCTTGCGCAGGCTGTCGGTGTAGCTGGCAAGGTTGTTGTAGCAGGGCGTGAGGCCGGCCTGGGCGTTGCTCTGGTAGCCCAGGTCGCTCATGCGCAGGCTGGTGGCGTATGGCAGGTACAGGGTTTCGGCATCCAGCTCTTCGAGCTGGTGTGGCCGGCCACGCAGGAAGCCCTTGTCCAGCGCCGGCGAGGCGCCGAACAGGTACATCAGCAGCCAGCTATAGCGGCGGAAGTTGCGGATCAGCGCGATGTACGCCGACGACTGGTAGTCGCGGTCGCTTTCCTTGCCGCCTTCGGCATCGCGCAGCAGCGGCCATAGCGCCTCTGGCAGCGAGAAGTTGTAATGGATACCGGCGATGCACTGCATGGTGCGGCCGTAACGCAGAGCCAGGCCCTTGCGATACACGTGCTTGAGCTTGCCGATGTTCGAGGTGCCGTACTCGGCGATCGGGATGTCCTCCTCGGCCGGCAGCGTGCAAGGCATCGACGGGCTCCACAGGTATTCGTCGCCAAGCTTGCTGTAGACGAAGCGGTGGGTCTGTTCGAGGCTTTCGAGCACCTGGGCCGGGTCGGCCAGTGCTGGGGTGATGAACTCCAGCAGCGACTCGGAATAATCAGTGGTGATCTGCTCGTTGGTCAGCGCCGACCCCAAGGCTTCAGGGTGCGGGGTCTGGGCCAAGCGACCTTCGTCGGTCACGCGCAGGCATTCGCGCTCAATGCCGTGCAGGCACTGCTTGAGCAGGGGAAGATTGGCGCCGAGCAGGCTCAGGCGGCGGTTGAGGAGGTCGCTCAAGATGTATTCCTTCACGCGTCAGTCGCCCCAATATGGGGGTAGAGATGACGGTCTACAAGGGTAGGAAAAAAGGAACTGGCGTTGTCGCCTGGTTTACGCGGTTCCGGCAGTGCCAGCGCACTGCCGAAAAATACCGCAGATACCCCTTGGTGAGCTAGAGAACCGCGAAGGTTCCTTGCGCTTTCGCCACCAGTTTGTCGCCTTGAACTACATCGGCGTCGACCACCAGGGTGCGGCGCCCGGCATGCAGCACACGAGCGGTGCACAGCACCTCACCGTCGCTGACGGCGCGCAGGTAGTTGATCTTGCATTCGATGGTCACGCTCTGCTGGTCGAAGCCGTGGCTGGCCGAGCAGGCCAGGCCCATGGCAATGTCGACCAGGCTGAAGATCGCCCCGCCGTGCAGCTTCTGGCCGCGGTTGCGCAGGTGCGGCTCGAGCGCCAGGGCCACCTCGGCAACGCCGGTGTCCAGGCGTTGCACGCGGCAGCCGAGAAGCTGGCTGTAGGCGCTTTGGACCAAGTCCTTGGGGATGTCCATCACTTCTTCTTCAGCTGCTTGGCGTTGGCGAACAGGGCAGCCATGGCGTTGTTGGCCGGGGCTGCAGTAGCGGTTTCACGCGGGCGTGGCACCTGCTGCTGGCGGTTGCCGCCATTGCCACGGTTGCCGCTGCGGTTGCCTTCTACCTTTTCGCCCGGGGTGTCGCTCATGCGCATGGACAGGCCGACGCGCTTGCGCGGGATGTCCACTTCCATGACCTTGACCTTGACCACGTCGCCGGCCTTGACCGCTTCGCGCGGGTCCTTGATGAACTTCTCCGACAGTGCCGAGATGTGCACCAGGCCGTCCTGGTGCACGCCGATATCGACGAAGGCACCGAAGTTGGTGACGTTGGTCACCACGCCCTCGAGGATCATGCCTGGCTCCAGGTCCTTGAGGTCCTCGACGCCGTCCTGGAAGGTAGCGGTCTTGAACTCGGGGCGCGGGTCGCGGCCGGGCTTGTCCAGTTCCTGGAGGATGTCGGTGACGGTCGGCAGGCCGAAGGTCTCGTCGGTGAACTTCTTCGGGTCCAGGCGCTTGAGGAAGCCGCTGTCACCGATCAGCGAGCGGATGTCACGCTCGGTGCCGGCGGCGATGCGCTGCACCAGCGGGTAGGCCTCAGGGTGCACGGCGGAGGCGTCGAGCGGGTTGTCACCGTTCATCACGCGCAGGAAGCCGGCGGCCTGTTCGAAGGTTTTCTCGCCCAGGCGGCTGACCTTTTTCAGGGCTGCGCGGGTCGCGAACGGGCCGTTGGCATCGCGGTGAGCGACGATGTTCTGGGCCAGGGTGGCGTTGAGGCCGGAAATGCGGGTCAGCAGCGCCACCGACGCGGTGTTGACGTCAACGCCCACGGCGTTCACGCAGTCCTCGACCACGGCGTCCAGGCCGCGAGCCAGCTTGATTTGCGAAACGTCGTGCTGGTACTGGCCGACGCCGATGGATTTCGGGTCGATCTTCACCAGCTCGGCCAGCGGGTCCTGCAGGCGGCGGGCGATCGACACGGCGCCACGGATCGATACGTCGAGGTCCGGGAACTCACGGGCGGCCAGTTCCGACGCCGAGTACACCGAAGCGCCGGCCTCGGACACCATGATCTTGGTGATCTTCAGTGCCGGGTACTTCTTCACCAGCTCGGCCACCAGCTTGTCGCTCTCGCGGCTGGCGGTACCGTTGCCGATGGCGATCAGCTCCACCGAGTGCTTGGCGCACAAGGCGGCCATGATGGAAATGGTGCGGTCCCAGTCGTTTTTCGGGGCGTGCGGGTAGACCGTGGTGTGATCCAACAGCTTGCCAGTGGCGTCGACCACGGCGATCTTGCAGCCGGTGCGCAGGCCCGGGTCGAAGCCCAGGGTGGCGCGCGGGCCGGCCGGGGCGGCCAGCAGCAGGTCGTGCAGGTTGTGGGCGAAGACGTTGATCGCCTCGGCCTCGGCATTGTCGCGCAGCTCGCCGAACAGGTCGGTTTCCAGGTGGGTGTAGAGCTTGACCTTCCAGGTCCAGCGCACCACCTCGCCCAGCCACTTGTCGGCCGGGCGGCTGCGGTTTTCGATGCCGACGTGGTTACCGATCATCAGCTCGCACGGGTGCAGGGTGCCGGGCAGCTCTTCGCCGACCTTGAGCGAGGCGCTCAGCACGCCTTCGTTGCGCCCGCGGAAGATCGCCAGGGCTCGGTGCGACGGGGCGGTGCGCAGCAGTTCGTCATGGGCGAAGTAGTCGCGGAACTTGGCGCCTTCTTCTTCCTTGCCGGCCACTACGCGGGCGCTGAGCACCGATTCCTGCTTGAGGTAATTGCGCAGCTTGTCGAGCAGGGCAGCGTCTTCGGCGAAGCGCTCCATGAGGATGTACTTGGCACCCTCCAGCGCAGCCTTGACGTCGGCCACGCCTTTCTCGGCATCGACGAAGCGCGCAGCTTCACTTTCCGGGGCCAGGTCCGGGTCGTTGAACAGGCCGTCGGCCAGCTCGCCGAGGCCGGCTTCCAGGGCGATCTGGCCCTTGGTGCGGCGCTTCTGCTTGTACGGCAGGTAGAGGTCTTCGAGGCGGGTCTTGGTGTCGGCCAGCTTGATCTCGCGGGCCAGTTCCGGGGTCAGCTTGCCCTGTTCCTCGATGCTGGCCAGGATGCTGGCGCGGCGCTCGTCGAGTTCGCGCAGGTAGCGCAGGCGCTCTTCCAGGTGGCGCAGCTGGGTGTCGTCGAGGCTACCGGTCACTTCCTTGCGGTAACGGGCGATGAAGGGCACGGTCGAGCCTTCGTCCAACAGGCCCACGGCCGCCTCGACCTGCTGGGGGCGTACGCCCAGTTCCTCGGCGATACGGCTGTTGATGCTGTCCATGTAAACCACCTGACATTTGTGAATACGGGGGTCGCCGGTGGGCCTTGGGCCCTGTGGCGCTGGATGAAAGCCGCGCATTATACCCATCGCAAACGCCTTGCGGTGATGGCGCCCGGCCAGTCGGAACTGGCGCCCGGGGAAAAATCTGCTAACAATGCTCACGCAACGTGCAGCAATGGCTACGCCATAATGCGCGGCGATATCAGAGGAGTTATTCATGACCGGCACGCCAAACACCGCTGAAGGTGACAAGATTCTCATCGTCGACGACGATCCGGGGCTCAGCAGCCTGCTGGAACGTTTCTTCACCAGCAAGGGCTACCGCGCCCGCGCGGTTCCCAATACCGAACAGATGGACCGCCTGCTGTCGCGCGAGGTGTTCAACCTGGTGGTGCTCGACCTGATGCTGCCGGGCGAGGACGGCCTCTCCGCCTGCAAGCGCCTGCGCCAGTCGAACAACCAGATCCCGATCATCATGCTCACCGCCAAGGGTGACGAGCTCAGCCGCATCAAGGGCCTGGAGCTGGGTGCCGACGACTACCTGGGCAAGCCGTTCAACCCCGATGAACTGATGGCGCGGGTCAAGGCCGTGCTGCGTCGCCAGTCGCCAAGTGTGCCAGGTGCCCCGGGTAGCGAGGACGAGTCGGTCACTTTCGGTGACTACGAACTGTCGCTGGCAACCCGCGAACTCAAGCGTGGCGACGAAGTGCACATGCTCACCACCGGCGAATTCGCCGTGCTCAAGGCACTGGTGATGCACGCCCGCGAACCGCTGACCCGCGACAAGCTGATGAACCTGGCCCGTGGCCGCGAGTGGGATGCCCTGGAGCGCTCCATCGACGTACAGATTTCGCGCCTGCGCCGCATGATCGAGCCCGACCCGTCCAAGCCACGCTACATCCAGACGGTGTGGGGCGTAGGCTACGTGTTCGTGCCAGACGGCAACGCCGGCAAGTGATGTTTCGTCGTCGATGAAAACACCGCTCTGGTTTCCGCAAAGTTTCTTCGCCCGCACGTTGTGGCTGGTGCTGATCGTCGTTCTTTTCTCCAAGGCGTTGACGCTGGTCTACCTGCTGATGAACGAGGACGTACTGGTCGATCGGCAGTACAGCCACGGCGTGGCGCTGACCCTGCGTGCCTACTGGGCGGCGGATGAAGAGAATCGCGACAGCATCGCCGAAGCCGCAGGGCTGATCCGTGTCACCGGTTCCGGCGTGCCGGAGGGCGAGCAGCACTGGCCTTACAGCGAGATCTATCAGCGGCAGATGCAGGCCGAGCTGGGTGAAGACACCGAGGTGCGCCTGCGCATCCATGCGCCGCCAGCGCTGTGGGTGAACGCGCCGAGCCTGGGCCCGGGCTGGCTGAAGGTACCGTTGTACCCGCACCCGCTGCGTGGGCAGAAGATCTGGAACGTGCTGGGCTGGTTCCTGGCCATCGGCCTGTTGTCGACCGCCTCGGCGTGGATTTTCGTGCGTCAGCTCAACCAACCTTTGAAGCGCCTGGTGTTCGCTGCCCGGCAGGTGGGCCAGGGGCGTAGTGTGCGCTTGCCGATCAGCGACACACCCAGCGAGATGACCGAGGTTTACCGCGCCTTCAACCAGATGGCCGAAGATGTCGAACAGGCCGGTCGTGAGCGGGAGCTGATGCTGGCGGGGGTTTCCCATGACCTGCGTACGCCGCTCACGCGACTGCGCCTGTCGTTGTCGTTGCTGAACAGCGACAGCGAGCTGAGTGACGACATGGTCCGCGATATCGAGGACATGGACGCGATTCTTGACCAGTTCCTCGCATTCATTCGCGATGGGCGGGACGAGCCGGTCGAGGAAGTCGACCTGGCCGACCTGGTGCGCGAGGTGGTGGCGCCCTACAACCAGCCGCAAGAACGCGTACGCCTTTGCCTGGAGCCGATTCCGCCATTCCCGCTGCGGCGGGTTTCGCTCAAGCGCATGCTCGGTAACTTGATCGGTAATGCCTTGCATCATGCAGGCAAAGGTGTCGAGGTGGCGGCTTATGTGTCCGGTGACGAGAGCGCGCCGTATGTGGTGCTCAGCGTGCTGGACCGGGGTACCGGGATCGATGAGTCGGAGCTGGAAACCATTTTCAATCCGTTCATTCGCGGGGATCGCGCCCGAGGCGGCAAGGGGACCGGGTTGGGGTTGGCCATCGTCAAGCGGATTGCCGCCCAGCATGGCGGCAATGTGGAGCTGCGCAACCGCTCCGGTGGCGGGATCGAGGCACGGGTAAGGCTGCCGCTGGGGCTTTTGCTACCGCGTAATGCTGTCTGAACATTTGTCTGCTTCTTCGCGGCTGAAGCCGCTCCCACAGGTACTGCACAGGCTCTGAATTCTGCGCGATCCCTGTGGGAGCGGCTTTAGCCGCGAAGAGGCCGGTGCGGGCTTGAATCAGCCTTTACCTTTGGTCCGGGTCTGGTTCGGCCCGCCATTCTTCTCCAGGTGCTCGATGATCATCCCGGCGACATTCTTGCCGGTTGTCACCTCGATGCCCTCCAGGCCCGGCGACGAGTTCACCTCCATCACCAGCGGCCCATGGTTGGAGCGCAGGATATCCACGCCTGCCACACTCAGGCCCATTACCTTGGCCGCACGAATGGCGGTTATGCGCTCTTCGGGTGTGATCTTGATCAAGCTGGCGACACCACCGCGATGCAGGTTGGAGCGGAATTCGCCTGGTTTTGCCTGACGCTTCATCGAAGCGATCACCTTGTCCCCCACCACGAAGCAGCGAATGTCGGCACCGCCGGCTTCCTTGATGTACTCCTGAACCATGATGTTCTGCTTGAGGCCCATGAAGGCTTCGATAACTGACTCGGCCGCTTGAGTGGTTTCGCACAGCACCACACCGATACCTTGAGTGCCTTCGAGTACCTTGATCACCAGCGGCGCGCCGTTGACCATCTGGATCAGGTCGGGGATGTCGTCCGGTGAGTGGGCGAAACCGGTGATCGGCAGGCCGATGCCGCGACGAGACAGCAATTGCAGTGACCGCAGCTTGTCACGCGAGCGGGCGATCGCCACTGATTCGTTGAGCGGGTACACGCCCATCATCTCGAATTGGCGCAGCACCGCGCAGCCGTAGAAGGTGACCGAGGCACCGATGCGCGGGATCACCGCATCGAAGCCTTCCAGCGGCTTGCCGCGGTAGTGGATCTGCGGCTTGTGGCTGGCGATGTTCATGTAGGCCCGCAAGGTGTCGATCACCACCATTTCATGGCCCCGCTGGGTACCGGCTTCGACCAGACGGCGGGTGGAATACAGACGCGGATTGCGCGACAGCACAGCGATCTTCATGCAGCACCTGTGACAGGGGAGAGGGTGGCCGGATAGGCCGGTTTGTCTTGTACGTATTTCAGGCCGGGGTTGACCACCAGCTGGCCGTGAATGAGCGCCTTGGAGCCCAGAAGCAGGCGGTAGCGCATGTTTTTGCGGCAGGCCAGGGTGAACTCGACTTCCCACACGGCGTCGCCCAGGGCGAGCGAAGTGCGGATCACATAGCGAGTCTGCGCATGGCCGTTGGAGCTCTTGATGGTCTTCATGGTCACCAGCGGCGCCTCACAGCGGCGGTGGCGCAGCTGCACCACCGAGCCCAGGTGAGCGGTGAAGCGTACCCAGGGCTGGCCGTCACGTTCGAACGGCTCGACTTCGGTGGCATGCAGGCTGGAGGTGCTGGCGCCGGTGTCGATCTTGGCGCGCAGCCCCGCCACGCCGAGGTCGGGCAGAGCCACCCACTCGCGCAAGCCGATCACTGTCAGATGGTCAAATTTCTTCACAAAGCACACCCTGGGGATAAGGTGGTGAACTGTAAGCACGGCGGGGACTTTTTGCATCCGTCAGTTACGGTAGTACAGTTCGATGAAAGACAGAATTCGAGGTAACGAGATGGCACAAAAAGCCGAGGACGACGACAAGGTTCGCCTGGATAAATGGCTGTGGGCGGCGCGCTTCTACAAGACCCGTGCGCTGGCCAAGGCGGCGATCGAGAGCGGCAAGGTGCATTGCCGGGGCGAGCGTTGCAAGCCGGGCAAAGAGCCGCGGGTAGGTGACGAGTTTGTGCTGCGCACCGGGTTCGACGAGCGCACGGTCGTGGTCAGGGCGCTATCGGTGGTGCGGCGCGGGGCGCCTGAGGCGCAGACGCTGTACGAAGAGACTGAAGATAGCCTGCGCCGCCGCGAGCAGGCGGCCGAGATGCGCAAGGCGGGGGCGATGGGGGTGACTACCGATGGCCGGCCGAACAAGAAGCAGCGGCGGCAGATTCACCAGCTGCATGGCAGCTTCGATTAGCCGGGGCCGCTGTGCGGCCCTTTCGCGACACAAGGCCGCTCCTACAAGCGATCGCGCTCTACTGTAGGAGCGGCCTTGTGTCGCGAAAGGGCTGCAAAGCAGCCCCTGGGATCTAGCGCATCACCGCGAGTCGTCCGACCAACGGTAACTTGGCCGCGATCGCGAACAACGGCGCCGTCCAGCGCAGCAGCAAGGCACTGCCCTTGGCCGCCAAAGGCGTGTGGCAACTCCAGCCCAACGCCAGCACTGCCATCAGCAGGCCACCGATGTAATCGTCCTGCCCCCAATGCGCCCCGGCCACCAGCCGCGGCATCATGAACAGAAACGCCAGGCCCCAGATCACCAGGTGCTGCACCAGCCGGCGGCTGAACAGGCTCATGAACAATGCCCAGATCAGCAGTACCGAGGCATGATCGCCAGGGAAACTGTTGCTGGATCGGTCCTTCAATTCCCAGGCCTTTTCCAGTTTCGGGTAGTAGTCACTGAGGTGCACGACGTTGTCGAACACCATGGATGGGCTGTCATGTTGCCAGCCCATTGCGTCCACCCACTTGGAAAACAGTGCGCGAACCACCACTAATAGGATCAGCGTGACCAGAAAGCCAAAAAAGGCTTCGCGAACCTGGCTGGCCTTGAACACCCCGTTGCCTCGGATCAGCACGGCCAGAAGGATCAGGCCAACGACAATGTCGAAAGGGCGCAGGCTGCCGACGGTCCAGATGTAGCGCCAGGTCGTGTTGTCGGCCAAGGGCGCATTAAGGCTATGGAATAGCCACTCGTCGAAAGTCAGGCACAGGATCTGGCCAATAGGCCATAACCAGAAACACAGTAGAGCGATGGGTAGCAGCGTACACGCTGCCAATGGCCCCCAAGACCACCTTGCTTGGAACAGTGGTCGATTGTCCATAAAATACCTCTATTGCAAACAGGAACAAGAGCGCTTTGTGAGTGCTCTACCACGGGATCTCGCAGTAGTTCGACATCCCGTGTAACCATTTTGTCATCATTTTCAGATAGCCAAAACCTATGAGCGACTTGCCTGATACCGATTTCACCCAACGTTTCATCTTCGACGAGCGCGATGTACGCGGCGAGTGGGTGTCTCTCGATGACAGCTACGCCGCGGTGCTGGCGCGTCACGAGTACCCGCAGCCGGTGCAGGCGCTGCTGGGCGAACTGATGGCTGCCACCGCCCTGCTGGTGGGCGCACTGAAGTTCGACGGCCTGCTGATTCTGCAGGCGCGCTCCGAAGGCCCGATCCCGTTGCTGATGGTCGAATGCTCGGGCGAGCGTGACATCCGCGGCATGGCCCGCTACGAAGCGGATCAGATCCCGGCCGATGCCACTCTCGAGCAGTTGATGCCAGGCGGTCACTTGACCCTCACCATCGATCCGGTCAAAGGCCAGCGCTATCAGGGCACTGTCGACCTGGACGGCGCCAACCTGTCGGAGTGCTTCACCAACTACTTCGTGCAGTCGCAGCAGCTCAACACCCGCTTCTGGCTCAACGCCGAAGGCGGCAAGGCCCGTGGCCTGCTGCTGCAGCAGCTGCCGCGTGATCGCCAGCCGGATGATGAAGAGCGCGAGGACAGCTGGCAGCATGTGATTGCCCTGGCCAGGACGCTCAAGCCCGAAGAGTGGTCGGAAGACAACGAGACCCTGCTGCACCGCCTTTACCACGAAGACGCGGTGCGCCTGTTCGACATCCAGCCACTGCGCTTCAAATGCAGCTGCTCGCGCGAACGTTCCGGCAATGCTCTGGTCAGTTTGGGCGAGCACGATGCCAAGGCGCTGGTCGAGGAGTGCGGTGGTACGGTGGAGATCGATTGCCAGTTCTGCAACCAGCGCTATTTCTTCGATGCCAGTGATGTGGCGCAACTGTTTGCCGGTGGCGGCACGGAAGCGGCCTCAGAAACTCGCCACTGAAACGTTTAATTTCAGGTGAATCTCCTGTCGAATTGCGCAAAAGCGCAGTTCTGACAGGAGGGGCCTACTTTTTTTGGGCGTTTCTGGCATAATCCGGCCACTTTTTTCGCTGTAGTAGTTTTTTCGAGACAACTACAAAACGTTTGGAGCACTCGGCCTCGGGCCGGATGGGGTATCTCATGACGCAAGCCAACAACACCGTGTACACCGACCTGAGCGTCGATAAGCTGGTTGAAGAAGCGCTGCAACGCGGTGAAGGCGTGCTGGCCGATACTGGCGCACTGGTAGTCGAAACTGGCCACCGTACTGGCCGTTCGCCGGCTGACCGTTTCATCGTCGAAGAACCTTCCACCCAGGACGCCATCGCCTGGGGCCCGATCAACCGCAAGTTCCCGGCCGACAAGTTCGATGCCCTGTGGGCTCGCGTCGAGGCGTTCAACAACGCCCAGGATCACTTCGTTTCCTACGTTCACGTAGGGGCTGCTGCCGAGCACTACCTGCCGGTGAAGATGACCACCCAGACTGCCTGGCAGAACCTGTTCGGTCGTTGCCTGTTCATCAACCCGGAGCAAGGCCAGTTCAACCCGGCCGGTCGCGACCAGTGGCAGATCCTCAACGTTGCCAACTTCGTCTGCGAGCCTGAGCGTGACGGCACCAACTCCGATGGTTGCGTGATCATCAACTTCGCCCAGAAGAAGGTGCTGATCGCTGGCATGCGTTACGCCGGCGAAATGAAGAAAGCCATGTTCTCGGTGCAGAACTTCCTGCTGCCGGCCGCCGACGTGCTGCCGATGCACTGCGCTGCCAACATCGGCGAAGAAGGCGACGTAACCCTGTTCTTCGGCCTGTCCGGCACCGGCAAGACCACCCTGTCGGCTGACGAAAGCCGTTACCTGATCGGTGACGACGAGCACGGTTGGGGCGAAGGTGTTGTCTTCAACATGGAAGGCGGCTGCTACGCCAAGTGCATCGACCTTTCCGAAAAGAACGAACCGGTCATCTGGAAAGCCATCAAGCATGGTGCCGTGCTGGAAAACGTCGTTCTCGATGCCAACAAGCACGCCGACTACGCCGATGTCAGCCTGACCCAGAACAGCCGCGCCGCCTACCCGCTGGAGCACGTCGCCAAGCGCGCCGAAGCCAACCTGGGTGGCGAGCCTAACGCAGTCATCTTCCTGACCTGCGACCTGACCGGTGTTCTGCCTCCAGTTTCGATCCTGAACAACGAGCAGGCGGCCTACCACTTCCTGTCCGGCTACACCGCGCTGGTCGGTTCCACCGAAATGGGTTCGGGCGGCGGCATCAAGTCGACCTTCTCCACCTGCTTCGGCGCACCGTTCTTCCCACGCCCGGCTGGCGAGTACGCCGAACTGCTGATCAAGCGCATCAACGCCTTCGGCTCCAAGGTCTACCTGGTCAACACCGGCTGGACCGGCGGTGGCTACGGTGTTGGCAAGCGTTTCAGCATCCCGACCACCCGTGGCGTGATCGCTGCCATCCAGAGCGGTGCTCTGGTCGGCGCCGAAACCGAGCACCTGGATATCATCAATCTGGACGTGCCGAAGGCCGTTCCGGGCGTTGATACCGAGCTGCTCAACCCACGCGCCACCTGGGCTGACAAGGCTGCCTACGACGAGGCCGCCCAAGGCCTGGCCAAGCTGTTCATCGAAAACTTCAAGAAGTTCGAAGTTTCCGACGCCATCAAGGCTGCTGGTCCAAAGCTGTAAGCTGACCCCGGTCGTAACGAGAAAGCCGCCCTTTGAGGCGGCTTTTTTGCATCTGAGTCATGGCCACTGCTGTCGTGCATGAAGGATGCGAACGATTTCTACGCAACTGTCCACCCTCCGGTAAATCATCACGTAATTTGGCTTCACGACAATTTCTCTCGTGCCCGGATACCTGCCCATCTTGTAGAGTGCTGGCGTTTGGGCCGCACGCCGCGCTTTCTCCCGAAATGTCTCGTCCAGCAAAATAGCTGCGGCAGGGTTGTCCTGCGAAATGTGCTCCATGATGCGAAAACGGTCCTTCAGCGCCATTCTTCGCCAAACCAGACGCATTAGCGAATCTTGGCTTTGAGTTTGGTGCGGTAGGCGGCGAACTGTTGTTCCGCGTCTTCGTCTTCGATGACTGGGGATGCATCTTTGAGGCTTGCTTCAACCTGTGTGGCAAACCACTCTTCATAGGCTGCCGCCTCATGGGCTCGTTTGAGTGCCAGAGCGCGATCAGGACGTTGATAGGTGCTCAGCTGGCTCGGATCGAACGTGGACGCATCGACCTGAAAGTGCTCAATACCAAGGTCGAGCAGGTAGGTCACCAGCGTTTCGAATTTCTTGAACAACCTGACATTGCCACTGCGTTGAGCAATGAGCACATGCTCCTGATGGTTGACATCAATCTGAACAGACCAGCCGCCGGGCTGCCCTACAATATGCGTTGCTTTGATTCGGCCTGATTCTGCCATTCGGCTAAGGTTTGCATGGTCCAACTGATGAGTAGGCACTGGTGTGATTCTCGGTTTCATTAGGGGGCACCATGCTATGCAATCTATAGTTGATTGCGACTATAGGCCTTCCTCACTTGTTGTGGGAAATTTCTCTTTGATGTAACCAACTGTGGATAACTCATGACTGAATCCCCCAACCGCACGGCCTTCTTCCACTTCCACCCGATCCTCACACGCCCGCAGGACAATGACGCCAACGGGCACATCGCCGGTGCTACCGTGCATGGCTTCTTCGAAACCGCCATCCAGGCCTTCCTCGTCGAACAAGCGAATGTGGACCTGCGCGATGGGGAGCTGGCGGCTTTCGTGGTGAGTTCGGCGGCTGACTTCTTCGCCTTGCCGGGCTTCCCGGATGTACTGGAGGTGGGGCTGGGGGTGACACGGCTGGCGGGCAGTACGGTGCAGTACCGCCTGGCGCTTTACCGCCCGGGAGAGATCGATGCGTGTGCGGCAGGCACGGTGGTGCAGGTATTCATCGAGCGTGCCAGTGGCAGGCCGGTGCAGCTGCCCGAGGCCTTGCAGGTAATCCTGACTGGCCTGCAGCTCGAACCGCAGGCATGAAAAAGCCCTGCCGGTGAGGGCAGGGCTCTTGTTACCCGCAGGCTTGGCCTGAGGTATCAGTGACGCCAGTGACGGTGCTTGCGGTGGCCATAGTGGCGGCCACGGTCATAGTGACGACGGTCGTCGTAGTCGCGACGGTAGCGACGGTCGTCATGGCGCTCGTCTTCATCGGCCTTGTTGCCCATGTAGTTACCCAGCGCGCCACCGGCACCGCCACCTGCGGCCGCACCAATGTAGCTACCCGTGGTGCCGCCCACCGAGCGACCGACCACGTTACCGCCCGCCGCGCCCAGTGCGCCACCGATGGCGGCCTCGCCACGCTGGCGCTTGTCGGCACCCAGCGCACCGCCGGCCGCACCGCCCAGACCGGCACCGATGGCGCCGCCGGTGCTACCACCGATGGAGTTGCCCACGACGGAGCCGAGTACCCCACCCAATGCGCCGCCAATGCCAGCCTCGGTATTGCCGCCTGCCATGGCAACGCCGCTGAGCAAGCTGAAAGACAACAACAGAATCGAGGAGTACTTCTTCATCAAGAGAGCCTCATAGGGAAGACGAGGCGAATTTGAGGCTACGGAGGGCGGCTGGCAACGGAAATCCGACGAGTAACACGAGTTGTACACAATTCTCTAAGTTACTGTATTTGCAGTGAAACTTTATTGTTTTTCGCTTGTCAGAGGTATTTATGACAAAGCCCTGGACCTCGCGGAACAGGGCTTTTTCGTTTCTGCCGGGGCATGCTCGCTTACAGGATTCGGCCGTCGTCCCTGGCCCGTTCCAACTTGATCGCAACGAACTTGGATGTCGGCGTATGGCTGCCGTCGCCAATGCTTTCCAGCGGAATCAGCGGGTTCACTTCCGGATAGTACGCCGCCGCCTGCCCGGCAGGGATGTCGAACGCCAGCAATGTGAAGCCATGCACACGGCGCACATGCTCATCGCCCCACAACGAGACGATGTCGACCTTCTGGCCAGGCTGGAAGCCCAGGCGGATGATGTCGGCCTCGTTGGCGAACAGTACCTCGCGCTGGCCGCGCACGCCGCGGTAGCGGTCATCCAGGCCATAAATGGTGGTGTTGTACTGATCGTGGGAGCGCATCGACTGCATGATCAGGTCCGGCAACTGGCCGCTGGCGCGCACACGCTCGTCGATCAGGGTGTCGGGCAGCAGGTTGGCTTTGAAGTTGGCGCGGCCGGTGGTGGTCTTCCACTGACGGCTGCCAGCGCTGTTGCCCAGGTAGAAACCGCCCGGGTGGGCCAGGCGCTGGTTGAAGTCGGCAAAACCGGCAATGGTGTCGCCGATCAGGTCGCGGATACGCGCGTAATCGGCCACCAGCCAGTGCCAGTCCACCGGGTGTTTGCCCAGGGTGGCGGCTGCGATACCGGCGACCACGGCAGGCTCCGAGCGCATGTGAGTCGACAGTGGCTTTAGCTGGCCATTGGAGGCGTGGACCATGCTGAACGAGTCCTCCACGGTGACTGCCTGCGGCCCGTCAGCCTGCAGGTCGATGTCGGTGCGTCCCAGGCATGGCAATATCAACGCCTGCTTGCCGTGGATCAGGTGGCTGCGGTTGAGCTTGGTGCTGATGTGCACGGTCAGTTCGCAGTTACGCAGCGCCTGTGCGGTACGTTCGGTGTCCGGGGTGGCCTGTGCGAAGTTGCCGCCCAGGCCGATGAAGACTTTCGCACGGCCGTCGAGCATGGCGTGGATCGCCTCGACGGTGTTGTGGCCGTTATGCCGTGGCACCCTGAAGTCGAAGCGCTTTTCGATGGCATCGAGCAGGGCCGCCGGTGGGCGCTCGTTGATGCCCATGGTGCGGTCGCCCTGCACATTGCTGTGGCCACGCACCGGGCACAGGCCGGCGCCCGGCACGCCAATGTTGCCGCGCAGCATCTGCAGGTTGACGATTTCCTGGATGGTCGGCACCGAGTGGCGGTGCTGGGTGATGCCCATCGCCCAGCACATGATCACCCGCTTGCCGCGGCAGTACATGCGTGCCGCCAGTTCGACATCGGCCAGCGACAGGCCGGATTGCTCGAGGATGTGCTCCCAGGAGGTGGCGTCTACCGCTGCCAGGTATGCCTCCACGCCATGGCCGTGCTCGGCGATGAACACGTGGTCGAACACCGCCGGCTCGCCTTTGGCCTGCGCTTCGCGCTCCCATTGCAGAACGAACTTGGCCATGCCGCGCAGCAACGCCATGTCGCCGCCCAGTGCCGGGCGGAAGAACGCGGTGTTGGTCGGCCGGTCGCTGTTGGTCAGCATCTCCAGCGGGTTTTGCGGGTGCTGGAAGCGCTCGAGACCACGCTCCTTGAGCGGGTTGACGCACACCACCTGGGCGCCGCGTTTTACCGCGTCGCGCAGCGGGTCGAGCATGCGCGGGTGGTTGGTGCCGGGGTTCTGGCCCAGGACGAAGATCGCATCGGCGTGCTCGAAGTCGTCATAGGTGACGGTGCCCTTGCCGACACCGACGCTCTGGCCAAGGGCCACGCCGCTGGCTTCGTGGCACATGTTCGAGCAGTCGGGGAAGTTGTTGGTGCCGAAGGCGCGCACGAACAGCTGATACAGGTAAGCTGCTTCGTTGCTGGCGCGGCCGGAGGTGTAGAACTCCGCCTGGTCTGGCGTGACCAGCTTGTTCAGCTCACGTGCGATCAGGGCGTAGGCGGCATCCCAGGTGATGGGCTGGTAACGGTCACTCTGTGGGTCATAGACCATTGGCTCGGTCAGGCGGCCCTGGTACTCAAGCCAGTAATCGCTCTGCTGCAGCAGTGCGCTGACGCTGTAGCGAGCGAAGAACGCCGCATCGACGCGACGTTTGGTGGCCTCCCAGTTGACCGCTTTGGCGCCGTTCTCGCAGAACTTGACCATGCCGCTCTCGGGCGAGTCGCCCCAGGCGCAGCCGGGGCAGTCGAAACCACCGTTCTGGTTGGTCTTGAGCAGGGCGCGGATGTTCTTCAGCGCGTTATCGCTGCCGACCCAGGCCTTGGCCACGCTGCGCAGCGCGCCCCAACCACCGGCGGGGCCGTGGTAGGGCTGGTAGCGAGGGCTGGAGGCTGGGGCGTTGTCCGGGAGTTGCTGGTACGAGGTCACGGCTGTTACGACTCCGCCGCTGGGCTGTAGACCCGCGGTGCACTGTGTTTGGGCAGATGAATGAGGTTGAGGTTGTGCTTGCGCGCCCATTGCAGGGCAAGACCGGTGGGTGCCGAGAGGCTGACCAGGGTCTGGATGCCGGCGCGCAGCACTTTCTGGATCAGTTCCAGGCTGCAGCGGCTGGTGACGATGGCCAGGCCGCCTGCGGTGCTGACGCCTTGGCGCAGCAAGGCGCCGATCAGCTTGTCGAGGGCGTTGTGCCGGCCGATGTCTTCACGGCCCATCAGCAATTCGCCCTGGGCGTCCATGAACAGCGCGGCGTGCACGGCGCCGCAATGCTGGCCCAACGGCGTGAATGCATCGATTCGCTCGCGCATGTCCGCCAGCCATTGCGCCGGGGGCAGCGGTGCGCCAGGCAATGCGCTTAGCTCCGGCAGCGCCTGCTCCAGGGCTTCAACCCCGCACAGACCGCAACCGCTGGTGCCGGCCAGCTGACGGCGCTGGTTCTTCAGGTTCCAGAACGCACGGCTGGAAATTTCCAGGTCGGCGTACATCGCCGAGCCGCTGCCGGAAAGCTTCAGGTCGTAGATTTCCGCTGTGCCTTCGACGATGCCGCTGCCGACGCTGAAACCGACCGCGAAGTCTTCCAGATCGGTGGGGCTGACCAGCATTACCGCCTGGTTCAGGCCGTTGTAGGCAATGGCCAGGGCCACTTCTTCGGCCAGCGGCGTGCAGGCGTGTTCGCCGTCACTGAGCTGGACGTAGTCGTAGGTATTGCTGGCGGCGGGAAGGGCCAGAGGCACGGTGGCCGCGCAGACCGGAGGTTTGCTTCGCATCGGGGGGCTTTACTAGCGGCTGTCTGATAGCACCAGACTAGGCCGGTGGGCCGGGCGCGTCTAATCGCTAGGGTCTATGCCTTGATAGACCGCGTCGATTGGTCGCAGAAGGGCGGGGTGGGCAATCCTGGCCTAGACTCCTTGCTCCGAGGTTAACGTCAACAAGGAGCACGTCATGAGCCTGTTCAGTTTCGTGAAGGAAGCCGGCGAGAAGTTGATCGACCTGCTGACTCCCGGCAATGCCAATGCCGAGGAGCAGCTGAAAAAACACGTGGAAAGTGTCGGCCTGGGCAACCCGAACATCTCCGCCACTGTAGAGGGTGACAAGGTCATTCTCAAGGGCGAGGTGGCCAGCCAGGAGGAGAAAGAGAAGATCATTCTTGCCGCCGGCAACATCGAAGGGGTGGCCAGCGTCGATGACCAGATCACCGTGACCGGGCCGGTCGTGGCGGCGGCAAGGTTCGTCACCGTGAAAAAGGGCGACACGCTGTCAGCGATTGCGGTGGTCGCGTATGGCAAGGCCGATTACAACAAGATTTTCGAGGCCAACAAGCCGATGCTCAAGCATCCGGACAAGATCTATCCGGGGCAGGTGCTGCGCATTCCTGACTGATCTTTACCGCTCGTTCCGGCCTCTTCGCGGGTAAACCCGCTCCCACAGGTTAGGCATCACATTCAAATGCGGAGCGGTACCTGTGGGAGCGGGTTTACCCGCGAAAGGGCCCTAAAGGCCAGCCAATAGTTCCCTGTAGTCCTCGACCGCCGCGAATTCCTCGGTATCGCGCGGCTGCGCCTTGCTGTCCGGCTGGCGTACCGCCAGCAGGTGCCCCACGCCAAAGCGCCGCGCACTGCGCAGGATGGCCAGGGTGTCGTCGATGAACAGGCTGCGCTGCGGATCAAAACCGATGTCCGCCTGCAAGGCATCCCAGAACTGCGGGTTTTCCTTCGGGTAGCCGTAATCGTGCGAACTGATCAGCCGCTCGAAATACGGCGCCAGCTCCACCCGCTCAAGCTTCAGCGACAGTGAATCGCGGTGGGCATTGGTGATCATCACCACGCGCTTGCCCGCCTTGCGGATGGCGGCGAGGAAGGTGTCGGCATCCGGTCGCAGGGCAATCAGGTCGGCGATTTCGCGCTTGAGCTCGCGAATCGGCAGTTTCAGCTCGCGGCTCCAGAAGTCCAGGCAGTACCAGTTGAGTGTGCCGGCATTGCGCTCGAACAGTGGCTGCAGTTCCATTTCCGCCATGGCCCGGCTGACCCCGTGCAGCTCGGCATAGCGCTGGGGCAGATGGTCGAGCCAGAAGCGGTTGTCGTAGTGCAGGTCGAGCAGGGTGCCGTCCATGTCCAGCAGGACGGTATCGATGGCGGACCAGGGAAGAACAGGCATGGGAAACTCTCGATCAGTCGGCTAGCCACGGTATAGTAACCCGTTCACGCCAAGGAGCCGCCCCATGCGCCAGAAACCCACCGTCCTCAGTCGCGAAATCGTCGCCAGCAGCCGCCTGTTTCGGGTCGAGGCCGTACAGCTGCGCTTCAGCAATGGCAACGAGCGTACCTATGAGCGCCTGGTTGGCCGTGGCAATGGCTACGGCGCGGTGATGATCGTGGCCATGCTCGATGCCGAGCACGCAGTACTGGTGGAGGAATACTGCGGCGGTACCGACGAATACGAATTGTCGTTGCCCAAAGGCCTGATCGAGCCGGGTGAGGACGTGCTGGCAGCGGCCGAGCGCGAGCTCAAGGAAGAAGCCGGTTTTGGCGCCCGCCAGCTGGAGCACCTGACGGAGTTGTCGCTGTCGCCTGGCTACATGAGCCAGAAGATCCAGGTGGTGCTGGCCAGCGACCTCTACGAGGAGCGCCTGGAGGGCGACGAACCGGAGCCGATGCGGGTCGACATGGTCAACCTGCGCGAGCTCTCGGCCCTGGCCATGCACCCGCAGTTCACCGAGGGGCGGGCGTTGGCGGCGTTGTACCTGGCCCGTGACCTGTTGATCCAGCGGGGGCTGTTCGAAGCATGAACGACCAGCAATTGATGCACGAAGTGGTCAAGCTCGCCCAGCTGGCCGGCGAGGCCATCCTGCCGTTCTGGCGCGTCGACGTGGCGGTGATCAACAAAGCCGACGATTCGCCGGTGACGGCCGCAGACCTGGCTGCGCATCGGATCATTGCCGATGGCTTGTTGGCGCTGGCGCCACAGATCCCGGTGCTGTCCGAAGAGGACTGCAATATCCCTCTGGCCGAGCGCCAGGGCTGGAGCCGCTGGTGGCTGGTCGATCCGCTCGACGGTACCAAGGAGTTCATCGCGGGCAGTGAGGAATTCACCGTCAACATCGCGCTTATCGAGAACGGCGAAGTGGTGTTTGGTGTTGTGTCGATGCCGACTAACGGGCGCTGTTATTTCGGTGGCCGTGGCTTTGGCGCCTGGCGCTCTGATGGCGCTGCCGAAGCGCTTACTGTTCAAGTACGCAACGCGCCGCCTGCCGATGGCCGCTTCACCGTAGTGGCCAGCCGTCGTCATTCCAGCCCCGAGCAGGAAGCGCTGCTGGCTGGCCTGAGTGCCGCCGTGGGTGAACTGGAGCTGGCGAACATCGGCAGCTCGCTGAAATTCTGCCTGCTTGCCGAAGGCAGCGCCGACTGCTACCCGCGCCTGGCGCCGACTTCGCAGTGGGACACGGCGGCGGCTCAGGGTGTGCTGGAGGGGGCCGGTGGCGAGGTGATCGAAGTGGATGGCCAACCGTTCCGCTACCCGGCGCGTGAGTCGCTGCTCAATCCGTTCTTCCTGGCGTTGCCGGCCAAGGCTGCCTGGCGCCAGGCATTCCTGAGCCTGATCTGACCTTTGGCCGCTCACTGTCCTTGTGGGAGCGGCCTTGTGTCGCGAAAGGGCTGCGCAGCAGCCCCGGCAATTTATGCTTTGAGCTGAGATCTTGGGGGCAGCTGCGCGCCCCTTTCGCGACGCAAGGCCGCTCCCACAGGGATCGCGCCAGCCTTGTCAGCGGTGCAGGACGTACTGCCCGCTGAAGGTGACGGCGGGCTCGTCACTGCCGGCATTGCTGACGGTGGTCGCCAGCGTCAGCCGGGCCCGGCCACGGCGCTGGTACATCGTCAGGAACCGCTCCCAGGTCTTTTCGTCCGGTGCCGCGCAGCGCGCCACCGCTGCACCGGTCACCGGCAGCGGATAACTGATCTGGCCCTCCTGGATGACAATATGCCCGTCATCGATGCCCAGTTCGCGCAGGCGCAGGTGCAGCCAGCCCCAACCTACCAGCACCGCGGCGCAGTACAGGCTGCCGCCGAACATGGTGCTCTTGTGGTTGACGTTGGCCGCCAGCGGCAGTTGCAGCCGCAGGGCCTGGGCTTGCCAGTCGATGACTTCCAGGCCCATTTCACGTGTGAGTGGAATGTCACCGTGCAGTACGGACTGCAGGTATTGGCTATCGGAACTCATGGGCGATTTTCCTCGTGGTCGTCGCTGGCGCTGCTACCGCCTTCGAAATGCAGGCCGTGCTTGCGCAGCTTGTCGTGCAGGGTCTTGCGCGGGATGCCGAGGGCTTCGGCGAGGCTGCGCATGGAGCTGTGAGGCTGGGCCAGTTCGGCGGCGATCAGCGAGCGCTCGAACTGCTCGACCTGTTCGCTGAGGTTGCCCAGCAGGATCGGCGTCGCTGGGGCGGCAGCCGCCGGCGCCTGGCTATCCAGGGCCAGCTCCAGGCCCAGGGCAAAGCGTTCGGCGGCGTTCTGCAGTTCGCGCACGTTGCCCGGCCAGTCATGGCGCAGCAGCATGGCCCGCTGGGCCGGTTGCAGGTTGTGAGATGGCAGGGCATGGCGCTGGCTGGCGGCATCGGCGAAGTGCTGGAACAGCACCAGGATGTCATCGCCGCGTTCGCGCAAAGGGGGGATGCGCAGCGGCGCGACGTTCAGGCGGTAGTAGAGGTCGGCGCGGAAGCGGCCCTGGTCGGCAGAAGTACGCAGGTCTTCCTTGGTGGCCGCGATGATACGGATATCCAGCGGGATGAGCTGGTTGCCACCGAGCCGCTCGACTACCCGCTCCTGCAACAGGCGCAGCAGCTTCACCTGCACGTCCAGGCTCATGCTCTCGATCTCGTCGAGGAACAGCGTGCCGCCGTTGGCGAACTCGAACTTGCCGATGCGGCGCTTCTGCGCGCCGGTGAAGGCGCCTGGTTCGTGGCCGAACAGTTCGCTTTCGACTACCGACTCGGCCAGCGCGCCAGCATTGATGGCCACGAACGGGCCTGCGCGGCGGCTGGACAGGTCGTGCAGGGCGCGGGCGACCACTTCTTTGCCGGCACCGGTTTCCCCCAGTATCAACACGTCGGCACGGGTGCCCGCCAAGGCGCCGATCTGTTCACGCAGGCGCTGCATCGACGGCGACTGGCCGACCAGGCGGGTGGTCAGCTGCTGGCGGTCGCTCAGGGCCAGGCGCAGGCTGCGGTTGTCCAGCACCAGGCGGCGCAAGGCCAGAGCACGGCGCACGCTGTCGAGCAGGGCGTCGCTGGCGAAGGGCTTTTCCAGGAAGTCGTAAGCACCGGCACGCATGGCCTGCACGGCCAGGGGCACATCGCCGTGGCCGGTGATCAGCAGCACCGGCAGTTCACTGTCGCGGCCGTGCAATTGCTCCAGCAGCTGCAGGCCGTCGATGCCGGGCATGCGGATGTCGCTGACCACCACGCCCGGCCAGTCGGGCTCGATGCGCTCGGCCAGGCCTTGTGCGTCAGCCAGGGCGACCACCTTCAGCCCTGCCAGGTCGAGGGTCTGGCTCAAGGCCTGGCGCAGGTGCGGGTCGTCATCGACCAGAATCACCTGGGCCTGGCTGTCGATGTAAGGCTCGGTCGTCATGCCGAGGGATCCTCCGAGGTGGGTAAGGTGGCGCCGGGTGCGGCCACGCGCAGTTGCAGGGTGAGCAGGGCGCCACCTTCCGGGTGGTTGGCCAGCAGCAGCTCACCGCCCAGAGCGCGCATCAGGCTTTCGCAGATCGCCAGGCCCAAGCCCAGGCCCTGGGTGCGGGTCTTGGTGGTGAAGAACGGCTCCTTGGCGTGCTCCATGGCCTGGCGGCTGAAGCCCGGGCCGTTGTCGCGAATGTACAGGTAGACGCAGTCATCGCGCTGTTCGGCACTCAGCCACAGGCGCCGCGGGTTGGCCTTTTCGGTCAGGGCGTCAAGGGCGTTGGCCAGCAGGTTGCCAAGTACCTGGCGCAGGCGGGTTTCGCCGGCCTGCACCCACAGGGTGGCCTCGGGCAGGTCGCGGATCAGCTCCACTGCCATCGCCCGGCGGCGCTTGGCCAGCAGAGCCAGGGCGTCATCCAGCGCCGGTTGCAGGGCCACGCTTTCCGGGGCGTGGCGGTCGCGGCGGGCGAAGGCGCGCAGGTGGGCGATGATCGAAGCCATGCGTCCGGTCAGTTCACCAATCAGCTTGAGGTTGCCGCGGGCGTCCTCGGTGCGTTGGTGGTCGAGGAGGATTTCGGCGTTTTCCGCGTAGCTGCGGATTGCCGCCAAGGGCTGGTTGAGCTCGTGGCTGATGCTTGCCGACATGGTGCCGAGCACCGACAGCTTGCCGGCCTGGACCAGCTCGTCCTGGGCGCGCACCAGCTCCTGCTGGGCATTTTCGCGCTCCAGCACGGCACTTTTCAGCCGGGTGTTGAGGCCTTCGAGGGCGGCGGTACGCTCGACCACGCGTGTTTCCAGCTCCTGCCGGCCACGGGCCTCGAAGTCGATGCGGTCGATGTAGTGGCGGCGCCGCTGCATCAACAGGCCGGCGAACAGCATCAACACCAGCAGCGCCCCGGCGCCGATGGCCATGACCGTCTGCACCGAGCGATCGACCAGCAGGCGCGGGGCGAGGATGCTCACCTGCCAGCCGGTTTCCTTGATGTCGCGGGTCTGGGTGAGCCAGGCGTCCTGGTTGAGCATGAGGGGTTGCGGGGCCTGGGTCGGGTAGGGCTGGATGGCGATGATCGCCTGGCGCTCGGCTTCGGTCAGCGCACGGGTGGCGCGAAAACGCCAATCGGGGCGCGAGGTGAGGATCACCACGCCGTTGTGGTCGGTCAGCAGCAATTGTTCCGGGGTGCGGCCCCAGAGGGTTTCGGTGTGGTCCAGGTCGACCTTGACCACCAGCACGCCAACGATACGCTCCCTGTCGTGCACGGCGGCAGCGAAGAAATAGCCGCGTTTGGCCGAGGTGGTGCCCTGCCCGAAGAAGCGCCCCAGGTGGCCGGCCATGGCCTCGTTGAAGTACGGGCGGAAGGAGAAATTGCGGCCGACGAAGCTGTCCTGCTTGTCCCAGTTGGAGGCGGCCAGGGTGTTGCCGCTGACGTCCATCAGGTACATCACCTCGGCCCCGGTCTGTTGGACGATGTGCTTGAGCAGGCGGTTGGCGTTGGTGACCGCCTCGAGGCGCAACGGGTCGGCCAGCACGCCGCGCAGCGCCGGCAGGTCGCCGAGGATCTGCGGCAGGGTTTCGTAGCGGTGCAGGGTGCCGAGCAGGTTGGCGACGTACAGGTCGAGGGTCTGGCGGTTCTGCGAGGCCAGTTCGTCCTGATAGTAGCGCTCGGCCAGATGGTGCAGTGGCCACAGCACGGGAGCCAGACACAGGGCCAGCAGGGCCAGGCTGCGCCAGCGGGGACGGCGAGGGGGTGTGGGTTTTGCAATCATCGCGTAAGAGCGCCAGATGGGTCTGGCGCAATTATGCGCTACTTGAGGCAGTCGATCAGCGCTTGCTGCCAGTGCGGCATATGCACGCCCCACTCGCGGGCCAGGCGTGCGCAGTCCAGGCGTGAGTTGGCCGGGCGGCGCGCCGGGGTCGGATACTCGCTGGAAGGGATCGCCAATAGCTCGGCGCAGGGCAGACCTCGCGCCTTGAGCTGTTCGCCAATGGCCTGGGCGAAGCCGAACCAGGACGTTTCGCCCTGGGCGGCCAGGTGATAGGTGCCCCAGGCGCCGCGCTGCCCGGCTTGCCAGCGCTCGATCAGCGCCCGGGTGGCGACAGCGATGGTCGTGGCCCAGGTGGGGGCGCCTATCTGGTCGTCGACCACGCGCAGCTGCGGTTTTTCCTGCAGCAGGCGCTGCATGGTCAGCAGAAAGTTGCGCCCGTAAAGCGAATAGACCCAGCTGGTGCGCAGGATCAGGTGCTCGCCATCCACCGCAGCAATGGCTTGCTCCCCGGCCAGTTTGCTGCGGCCGTAGACACCCAGCGGGTTGGGGGGGTCGAGCTCGGTGTAGGGCAGGGTCTTTTCGCCATCGAACACATAGTCGGTCGAGTAATGGATCAGCGGCGCGCCCAGGTGCACGGCTTCTTCGGCCAGCACGCGCGGGCCTTCAGCGTTGATCGCGAAGGCCAGGTCCGGTTCGCTTTCAGCCTGGTCCACCGCAGTGTGGGCGGCGGCATTGATGATCAATTGCGGGGCCAGGCGCCGCAGCGGATCGCGCAGTGCTTCGGGCCGGGCCATGTTCAGTCGCTCGCGGCCAAGCACGTGGATTTCGCCCAGCCCGCTCAATTGCGCCTGCAGGGCCTGAGCGACCTGGCCATTGTGGCCACAGACGAGAATTTTCATGGGAACAGGTCCGCGTCTTTCAACAGCACGGCAGCCTGGTCCTTGGCCGACAAGGTCGGGTTCTGCACGCCCCAGTCGATGGCCAGATCAGGGTCGTCCCAGCGGATCGAGCGCTCGGCGGCGGGGTTGTAGTAGTCGGTGGTCTTATACAGGAAGTCGGCCGTTTCGCTCAGCACCAGGAAGCCATGGGCGAACCCGGGCGGTATCCAGAACTGCAGGTGGTCGGTGGCGGTGAGCCGCCGGGCTACCCAGCGGCCGAAGAACGGCGAACTGCGGCGTATGTCCACAGCGACGTCCAGTACTTCGCCCTGCACCACGCGCACCAGTTTCCCCTGGGGGTTGTCGATCTGGTAATGCAGGCCGCGCAGCACGCCGCGCTGGGAGCGCGAATGGTTGTCCTGGACAAAGTGGCCGTCGAAGCCGGTCTGCTTCTTGAATTCGCGGGCATTGAAGCTTTCGAAGAAGAAGCCACGGCTGTCGCCGAAGACCTTCGGTTCGATGATGACTACGTCGGGTATCTCGGTCGCTATGATGTTCATGGAAATTCTTCGGTCAGTGTGCTGAGGGTCCGACCTTGAAAGGTCCGCGCTAAGTCCGCCGTCTTGGCAAACTGAGCCTAGATCGGCTGTCGGTGAGCCAGCACGCGCCCACCTGTCGATTTCATCTTCGCACAGGGTTATCGGCCACAAGCCCGGCTTCCCCAGTACAAAGATGAAACAGGTTTCATCTTGAGGCTTTTTGGCATGCCGATGCAGCCTGCGCCAAGCGATTATATCGAACGTAGAGTGTCCAGAGATCCAGGCTTGCCGTTTATCGATTAATATCCGCAAAAATACGAAATTTGTACGCTATTAGTAGTTGGTAAGGCTTTTAAAGTCGATATGTATCGGTTATAAATTAGCCAGTCGCGGCGGACATGACGCACCGTCGGAAATGTCACATTCACTTGCTATCCATCGACCATCGGCCCAGTGCCTTTGCAGAGGTTACCCATGAAAACCCTCAACTCTACCCCCCGCGCCGACGGTTTCCACATGCCCGCCGAATGGGCCCCGCAAAGCCAGGTCTGGATGGTCTGGCCAGAGCGCTCGGACAACTGGCGCCTGGGCGGCAAACCAGCACAGGCGGCCCATGTCACGCTGGCCAAGGCAATCGCCCGCTTCGAACCGGTAACGGTGGCCGTTTCCGCCGGCCAGTATGAAAATGCCCGGCGCCAGCTCGACCTGCCGAACATTCGTGTGGTGGAAATCAGTAACGATGACGCCTGGGTGCGTGACACCGGCCCGACTTTCGTGATCAACGACCACGGCGAAGTGCGCGGCGTCGACTGGGGCTTCAACGCCTGGGGTGGTTTCGACGGCGGTCTGTATGCGCCCTGGAACCGCGATGAAGAACTGGCGGCCAAGGTGCTGGAGATGGAGCGCTGCCAGCGCTACCACACCGAAGGCTTCGTGCTTGAAGGTGGTTCGATCCACGTCGATGGCGAAGGCACCCTGATCACCACCGAAGAGTGCCTGCTCAACCGCAACCGCAACCCGCACCTGAACCGCGAGCAGATCGAAGACATCCTGCGCGAGCAGCTGGCGGTGGAAACCATCGTCTGGTTGCCCGATGGCCTGTACAACGACGAAACCGATGGCCATGTCGACAACTTCTGCTGTTACGTAAGCCCAGGCGAAGTGTTACTGGCCTGGACCGATGATTCCAACGACCCCAACTACGCCCGTTGCCACGCCGCCTACGAGGTGTTGAAAAACACCCGGGATGCCAAAGGCCGCGAGTTCGTGGTGCACAAGATGCCGATCCCTGGCCCGCTGTTCGCCACTGAAGAAGAGTGCGCCGGCGTCGATCAGGTGGCCGGTAGCCAGGAGCGCGACCCGTCGGTGCGCCTGGCCGGTTCGTACGTGAACTTCCTGATCGTCAACGGCGGCATCATTGCACCGAGCTTCAATGACCCGGCAGATGCCCAGGCCAGAGCGATTCTGGCCAAGGTCTTCCCGGGCCACGAAGTGGTGATGATCCCAGGCCGTGAGCTGCTGCTCGGCGGTGGCAACATCCATTGCCTGACCCAGCAGCAGCCGGCACCGGTCAAGCGCTGACACAGGCCACACGAAGAAGCCCGTCGGATGACGGGTTTTTTTTTGCCCAGACGGTGTCCGGTAGGCGGTATGGCATATGTTTTGTATTGTTTTTCAGGGAGTTACCCAGGCAGGCCGGGCACACCGTTCTGTAACAATCAAGACGTAGATTAGCCGCTCACGGGCCCAGGGAGTACGTGTAGACATGAACGCAGCAAGTGAGACGGCTTTGCGCCCATCGGCAGTGAATCACCAATCGCTCAGGGTTCTGACGCAGTGGTTGAAACACCATGGAGGCAAACGGGTCAGGACGACCGACCCACGACGTCTGCTTGACGGCCGCTATCCTCAAGGGCTGATCAGCGATGCTGAGCTGGATGCGCTGCTGGGGATCTGGCACTGAGCAGGGCAGGATCCCGCCCCATGAAAAACGCCACCGCTATTGCGGTGGCGTTTTCGTTTGTGGGTAGCCTGTGCTGGCCTCTTCGCGGGTAAACCCGCTCCCACAGGGACTGTGTAAGGCCCGAGGCTTGGGGTGTCCCTGTGGGAGCGGCTTTAGCCGCGAAGAGGGCGGTACAGGCCGCCAAAGTCAGAAGCTGTAGGTACCGGTTACCACCAGACTGCGCGGGTCGCCGAACTGGATCTGCGCGGCGCTGGTGGCCGAGCTGTAGTAGGTCTTGTCGGTGATGTTGCTCAGCGCTGCCCGCACATCCCAGTCATGGGTACGGAAACCCGCCAGCGCATCCCAGCGGCCATAGCCTGGCAGCACCGTGGTGTTCTGGTTGTCGGCATAGCGTTCGCCCACCAGCGTCAGCCCGGTTTCGGCATACCAGCCAAGTTCTGGTTTCCAGGTCACGAACAGGCTGGCGTTGCGTTTGGCCACATCGTTGATGCGGTTGCCTTCCAGGCCATTGTTGTCCTTGACGATGGTGGCATCCTGCAAACCGATGCCGCCACGCACGTACCAGTTGCCGACGATATTGCCTGTGGCAGTGAGCTCGATGCCGCGCGAGCGCTGAAGGCCACTGAGCAGGGTGATTTCCGGATTGTTCGGGTCGCGAGTACGGCGGTTGTAGAGTTCCAGTACATAAATGGCCAGGGTGGTGCTGAGGCGTTCGTCCAGCCAGTCGCTCTTCACCCCGATCTCTTTCTGCCGGGTCAGCTCGGGGCTGGTGTCGTTGCTGTTGCCCGGCGCGCCTGGAGTAATGCCGATCAAACCGCCGCCCACGGGCGAGAATGTCTTGCTCCACGACGCATAGAAAGAGTGGTCGCGCCAAGGGGTGTAGACCACGCCCAGGCGCGGGCTGGTGGTGGTGCTGTCCTGTTTCTCGGACAAATTGCGGACCTTGTTGGTGGTCTCTACCTCGAACTGGTCGAAACGTACCCCGGCCAGCAATTGCCACTGGTCATTCAGGCGGATCTGGTCCTGCAGGTAGAGGCCACGGCTGTCGACCACGGTGTGGTTGTCGCTCGACACCACCATGCGGCCATTGTGCTGCAGGCTGCGGTCAGGGTTGTAGACGTTCAGGCTGGGTACCGGGCTGCCCCCGGCCGACACCGGTGCGGCGGTGTACAGCGTCGGGTCACGGCGCTGATTGCCGAATTCCAGCCCGATCAACAGCGTGTGCTCCAGGCCAAGGGTGGTGAAATCACCTTCGGCTTCCAGGTTGTTGAACAGGTTGCGGGTGGTCAGGTCTTGCTGCCAGCGTTGGCGGGTCACCGTCTGGTTGGCGGGGTTGTAGCCGGTCAGGTAGGTGTTGTCGAACTCGCTGTCGAGCTTGAACAGGCCGAGGGTGTGGCGCAATTGCCAGGTCTCGTTGAGCTGGTAGTTCAGGCGAGAACGCAACGATTGCGCACGGTCGTCGATGTAGTCGCGTTGGGTGTCGCCATAGGTGGTGCTGCGGCCGACATCCGCCGGGCGCCCGTCGACACCGGGAATGCCACGGTCTGGCGTGCGGTTGTAGCGGCTGTACTCGTACTGCACCAGCCAGTTGAGGTCGGGTGAAAGCTGCCAGCTCATCGAGGGGGCGAACAGTTGCCGGCTACCGTCGATGCCATCGCGGAAGCTGTTGTTGTCCTGGTTGCCCATGTTCAGGCGCAGGCTGATATTGTCGCTGGGGTCGGCGCTGAGGTCGGCGTACAGGCTGCGCAGGTCTTCACTGCCACCCTGGGCTTCGATCGACGAGCGCCGACCCTGCTCTGGCGCCTTGCTCACCCGGTTGACGATGCCACCCTGGCTGCCACGGCCATAAAGCACGGCTGCCGGCCCCTTGAGCACCTCCACCCGTTCGATGTTGTGGAGGTCGCGAATGTACTGGCTGTCGTCGCGAATGCCGTCCAGGTAGAAGTCGTTGCTCGCCTCGAAGCCACGAATACGGATGCTGTCGAAGCGGGTATCGGCACCGCTGCTGACGTTTGGAATGCCCTCCAGGGCCTTGCCCAGCGTGTTGTTGCCGTAGTCCATCACGTTGGCGGTCTTCACCGTGTCGATGGCTTGCGGCACATAGCGCACCGGTGTCGAGGTGCGGGTGGCTGTGCTGACCTCCTTTACCCGTGGGTTGTCTTGTTCACGCTCGCTTTCGGCAGTTACCGAGAGTTCGGGAAGCGTGGTGCTGGAGGCGCTGGCCAGGCTGGCGCTGAATAGCAGCGACAGGCCAAGGCTGACGGAGGACAGGCGATAAGGGGCAAGCATCAGTACATCCGGGCAGTGGGAAATGAAAACAGGCGCGAATGGTAATGCTTGTTATTTACTGTCGCTTGGGTATTTGTAAAGGCTTGTCTTTACATATGTATCAGTTTGTAAATGCTTCTTTTTCAAGCATTGGAACTGAAAAATCCTACAGAAGATAAAATGCCTGCCGATTGCATGAGCCGATATGGAAATGCACCAGCCAGAGCGGTGTAATTGGTTATATCAACCTGAATTTCACGATTTTTTGACATTTGTAACCTCACACGGCTAGGATTCGGCCAACGCTTGCTGGCCATGCTTTGGCCAGGCTGCTGTTCAGGCCCGCCACGCCAATGTCGGCGGGCTTTTCAGTTCGGATCCGCATAGCGTCGAACCTACGAAGGGGCGTTGGTTCCTGGCGTAATCGTGCAAAGCGTTTTTGATTTAGAAATAAGGAAAACAAGATGTTGAAAACCAGGATCAGCCTGCTCGCCCTGGCGATGATCGCCGCGACCCAGGCACAGGCCAACGAACAGGCCGAAAGCAAGGGCTTCGTCGAGGACAGCCACGCCAGCGTCCTTCTGCGCAACGCTTACATCAAGCGTGACAAGAAGCACGACAAGAGCGACCAGAGCGAATGGGGCCAGGCGTTCATCGGCAAATTCTCTTCCGGTTTCACCCAAGGCACCGTAGGCGTGGGCGTTGACGCCTTCGGCCTGTATGCACTGCGCCTGGACGGCGGCAAAGGCCGCAACGGCGCTGCCGGTATCGACTTCTTCAAGGCCAGCGACAGCGACCCGAAGAACTCGCCGCACAACCTGGCCCGCGGTGGCGCTGCCATCAAGTTCCGCGTCTCCAACACCGTGCTCAAGTACGGTGACATGATGCCCGAGCTGCCGGTGCTGCAGTACGACGACAGCCGCCTGCTGCCCGAAAGCTACACCGGTACCTTCATCACCTCCAAGGAGATCGAAGGCCTGGAGCTGAATGCCGGTCACTTCACCGAGGAAGCGCGCAAGAGCGCCGAGGGTCGCGACAGCGGCCACTTGAAGACGATCGATGTGTTCGGTGGCAGCTACAAGTTCACCGATAACTTCACCGCCTCCGCCTACACGTCGAACATCGAAGACGTGATGAAGAAGCACTACCTGGGCCTGAACTATGTCTTCCCGATCGCGGCAGACCAGTCCCTGACCCTGGACTTCAACGGCTACAAGTCGGACATCAACAGCAAGTACGTCCAGAAAGCCGAGCTGACCGGTGACGAAAACACCATCTGGAGTCTGGCGGCCACCTACGCCTTCGGCCCGCACTCGGTGACCCTGGCGCACCAGCGCAGCACCGGCAGCACCGGCTACAACTACGGCTGGTATCAGGACCGCGGTGGCGTGGGTGACGGTGGTTCGACCATCTACCTGGCCAACTCCTACTGGTCCGACTTCAATGCCGAGGACGAGCGCTCCTGGCAGCTGGCCTATGGCCTGGACTTCGGCGCCTTCGGTATGCCGGGCCTGACCTACAAGATTGCCTACGTGGCGGGTGACAACATCAACACCCACGGCTTCGGTGAAGGTAAAGAGCGCGAAATCTTCAACCAGCTGCGCTACGTCGTTCAGGACGGCCCGGCCAAGGACCTGTCGGTCAAGCTGCGTGGTTCCTGGCTGCGTACCAACAACGCGGTACAGCAGAACGGCTACAACGACGACGGCAACGAAGTCCGCGTATTCGTC
Organism: Pseudomonas sp. NPDC089996; assembly: GCF_044748405.1. Classification (NCBI taxonomy): domain Bacteria; kingdom Pseudomonadati; phylum Pseudomonadota; class Gammaproteobacteria; order Pseudomonadales; family Pseudomonadaceae; genus Pseudomonas; species Pseudomonas sp. NPDC089996. The sequence goes on from NZ_JBIVGA010000001.1 coordinate 421,395, forward strand.
GAGTACCCGATCAGCATCTTCTGATCCTGACCGAGCGTCTTGAGCAGCCCCCGGCCTATGCCGTAATGCTGTTCACTTAAGTGCGATGTCACACTGTTTGGGGCTGCTTCGCAGCCCATCGCAGGCAAGCCAGCTCCCACAGGATCGCGCGAATCTTGAAATTTGCGCTGTACCTGTAGGAGCTGGCTTGCCTGCGATGGGCCGCAGAGCGGCCCCAATTGCTTGAGTGAACAGCATACGGCCTATGCCGGGGCTGTTTCTTTGCGGCGCACGCTGGCCGTCGCCGGCGCGATCGGTACCTCCCCCGTCTCCGGTGCAAAGCTGTCACTGCGCGCCATCCGCCACATCCGTGCATAGAACTCGCTTTCGATCGAGCCACTGAGCAGTTCGCCAGGCTTGAGGAATTGGTGCAGGTCGGAAAACAGGCTGATCTCGCTGGTGCTGATACGCCGCGCCAGGTGCTTGGGCTTGAGCTGCGACGGGTGCTCCAGGCCTGCAGCAGCGAGCATTTCGGCCAGGGCATGCAGCGTGTTGCGATGGAAGCTGGCCACCCGCTCGGCCTTGTCCGGCACCACCAGCGCACGCTGGCGCAGTGAGTCCTGCGTGGCGACGCCGGTCGGGCACTTGTTGGTGTGGCAGCTCTGCGACTGGATGCAGCCGATGGCGAACATGAAGCCACGTGCCGAGTTGACCCAGTCGGCGCCGATGGCCAGCACGCTGGCGATATCGAAGGCGCTGACGATCTTGCCTGCGGCGCCGATGCGGATGCTCGAGCGCAGGTTCAGGCCAACCAGTGTGTTGTGCACGAACATCAGGCCTTCGCGCATCGGCACGCCCATGTTGTCGCTGAACTCCCGAGGTGCCGCGCCGGTGCCTCCTTCCTTTCCGTCGACGACGATGAAGTCCGGTGTGATGCCGGTGACCAGCATGGCTTTGGCGATGCCCATGAACTCCCAGGGGTGGCCCAGGCAGAACTTGAACCCCACCGGCTTGCCGCCCGACAGTTCGCGCAGGCTGGCCACGAAGTGCAACAGCTCCACCGGCGTGCGGAAGGCGCTGTGCGCGGCGGGCGAAATGCAGTCCTCGCCCACGCGCACGCCACGGGTTGCGGCGATTTCCGGGCTGACCTTGTGGGCCGGCAGGATGCCGCCGTGGCCCGGTTTGGCACCCTGGCTGAGCTTGATTTCGATCATCTTCACCTGCGGGCTGCGCGCCTGTTCGGCGAAGCGTTGTGCGTCGAAGCGCCCGTGTTCGGTACGGCAACCGAAGTAGCCGCTGCCGATCTCCCAGATCAGGTCGCCGCCATGCTCGCGGTGGTAAGGGCTGATGCTGCCCTCGCCGGTGTCATGGGCGAAACGGCCCAGGCGTGCGCCCTGGTTGAGCGCGGCGATTGCATTGGCGCTGAGCGCGCCGAAGCTCATGGCCGAGATGTTGAAGATCGACGCGCAGTAGGGCAGGCGGCATTGCGGCCCGCCAATGGCAATGCGGAACGAAGCCGCGTCGGGTGTGGCGACCGGCAGCATCGAATGGCTGATGAATTCGAAGCCTGGCTTGTAGGCATCGTTGAGCGTGCCGAAAGCTTTTTCGGCGCTCTCGTTCTTGGCGCGGGCGTACACCAGCGAGCGCTGCGAACGGGAGAACGGCAACTTGTCGTCATCACCTTCGATCAGGTACTGGCGGATCTCGGGGCGGATGGTTTCGATCAGGTAGCGGATGTTGCCCAGGATCGGGTAGTTGCGCCGTACCGCGTGATGGCTCTGGCGCAGGTCGTTGAGCCCGACCAGGCTGAGCAGGGCGGTGACCATCGTCAGCGGCCAGAGCCAACTGTGCTGGGCAAGGAACGGGATACTGGCGAAGGTGAACGACAGGCACAGGGCCAGGCAGGCATAACGGCTGGGGAGCGAATCTTTCATGGGTCCATCGCAGGCTGGATGACGCGGCCTAGGATAGGCAAACCGCCGGTTCGGAAAACCAGGGGTTTTGGTAAAAGACTATTACCTGAAGGCGTGGGGCCCGATCATCCGGGCAGCAATACACTGACGCGCAAACCGCCGCCTTCGCGATTATGCAGCAGCAACTCGCCGCCATGGCTGCTGGCGATGCGTTGGGCGATGCTCAGCCCCAGGCCATAGCCCCCGGAGGCCTGGTTGCGCGACCCCTCGCCACGTACGAACGGGTCGGTGATGGTGGCCAGCAGGCCAGGCGCAATGCCCGGGCCCCGGTCGTCGATGTGGATGTACACGCCGGTAATGGCGGTTTCCAGGGTCACCGATACTTGCCTGGCATAACGCAGTGCATTCACCACCAGGTTCTGCAGGCAGCGTTGCAGCAACAGTGCATCGACCCGCAGGCTGCCGCCCTTGCCATGCACCGGCAAGGGTTCCGCGCTGCTGGCCAGGTCGGCGCACAGCCGCGCCACCAGGCGGTCGAGGTCGACGTCCTGAAGGTTCTGCTGTTCGCCGGCACGCAGGTAGTCCAGCACCTGGCCGATCATGTTATCCATCTGGGTGATGTTGTGCCGCAGGCGTTCGCGCTGCTCGTCGTCCGGCAGCCGCTCCAGGCGCAGGCGCATGCGCGTCAGCGGGGTGCGCAGGTCGTGGGACACGGCAGCCAGGAAACAAGCCTTGTCATTGACCATGGCGATCAGGCGTTGCTGCATGGCGTTGAAGGCCAGCGCGGCCTGGCGCACTTCCTCCGGGCCGTCCAGGGCCAGCGCGGGTTGCTCGAGGTTGCTGCCCAGCCCGCGCGCCGCGTCGGCCAGGCGCCGCAATGGGCGCAGGCACAGGCGTACTGCAATCAGGCAGACCAGCAGCACGGCGACGATGCGCAGCGCATACACCCGCAGCAGGTAGTCGCTGATCAGCACCCACGCCGACTCGCCGCTCCAGCCCTGCAGTTCCTCGCCGTCAATGCTCAGCCAATGGCCATCGGGCAACGGCACGGCGAACTGGATATGTGCCTGGGCGGTGCGCAGGCCGAACAGGCTGCGCCAGACGATCGGCTGGCCCAGCTCATCGGTCAGTTGCACCTTCAGCAGGCGCACCTGCCGGGTGTGGCCCAGTTCGTAGTTCAGTGCCTGTTGCAGCAACAGCTCGATACGTCGGCGCCCGCGCCGCTGATCTTCCTCTTGCGCAGGTTCGCTTTCGGTGCAACGCAGCTGATAGTGCGCGGGCACCTGCATGCCCTGCGTGTGGCAGTTGGCCTGGGCAATCAGCGGGGCGCTGCGTGCAGCCATGAGCCGGACCGGTGCCTCGAGCACCTGGGCGAAACGCACATCGAACCAGATGCTGCTCGACATCAACTGGATCACCAGCGTACCGCTGACCATGATCAGCAGCAGCTGGCCAAACAGCGTGCGCGGCCACAGGTGACGGAGCCAGCGCATTTCAGCTGTCGGCCTCGGTACGGGCGATGCTCAGCAGGTAGCCTTCGTTGCGGATGGTCAGGATCTGGATATCGCTGGCCGGCGCATGGCGCAGTTGCTGGCGCAGGCGGCTGATGCACATGTCCACCGAGCGGTCGTCCGGGTGGTGATCGCGGCCAAATGCGCTGCGTGTCAGCTGATCACGCGACACCACACGGTTGTTGGCTTCCAGCACTTCACGCAGCACCCGGTAATCGGAGCGTGGCAGGGTCAGGGTTGCGCCGTCGGGGCGGGTCAGCAGGCGCTTGACGTGGTCAAGGCTGAAACCGGCGAAGCGCTGGGCTTCGGCAGCCGGCTCCTGGGCAGGGGTGTCCAGGCGTTGCGGGCGGCGCAGCACCGCTTTGATACGGGCGATCAGCTCGCGCGGTTCGAAGGGCTTGGCCAGGTAATCGTCAGCACCCACTTCCAGGCCGATGATGCGATCCAGCGTGCTGCCCTTGGCCGACAACATGATCACTGCCAGGCCCGGCGTCGCTTGCAACTGGCGGCACAGGCTCAAGCCATCTTCACCAGGCAGCATCAAGTCCAGCACCACCAGGTCGACCTTGCTCGCCGCCAGTTGCTCGCGCATGCCATCACCGTCAGCGGCTGCCAGCACGGTATAGCCGGCATCGGTAAGGTAATCACAGAGAAGGTCGCGGATCTCGTCGTCATCATCGACGACAAGCAAGGTCGTGCTCATCGGGAAAACACCTGTCTGGGAGGGTTCGGCAGCGCCAGTTACGTTCGATTACATCCCCGTACAAGCCGGGTATGGAGCCCAAAGGGCGGATCCCTAGAATCGTAACAAAAAATCAACTGCAAATACGAAGCCTTCCCAAATGAATCACAAGAGCGCCATGAACGACTTCACTTCTGTTGTCCGGTGCGGCAGCCGCCTGCACCCGCTTGCCTTCTTCGTTGCCGTCGCCATCAGTGGCAACGCCTTGGCTGCCGAAAGCCAGCCCCTGGAGCTGGATGCCACGCAGATCGAGGACAGTGCGCTTGTGTCCGCAGATGAAACCGGGCAGCTCGGCTACACGGTGGAAAGCACCCGCAGCTCCACCGGCCTGGAGCTGACCCCAAGGCAGACGCCGCAGTCGGTCACCACCATCACCCGCCAGCAGATGGACGACCGCGATGTGCACTCCATCGAGCAGGCGCTGGACACCACGCCAGGTGTGAGCGCCACCAAGTCCGAGGTGGGCGGGCGCACCGACTTCCGCGCCCGGGGCTACTCGATCAGCAACTGGAAGGTCGATGGTTTGCAGTTCCAGGGCGGTTCCGACTTCAGTGGCGGCGGTAATGCACTGAACATGGACTTGTACGAGCGCATCGACATCGTCCGTGGCGCCAACGGCTTGCTCGGTGGTACCGGCGACCCGTCGGCCACCGTCAACCTGATCCGCAAGGCACCGACCAGAGCCTTTGGCGGCAGCGCCTATGCCACTTACGGTAGCTGGGACAAGCGCCGCCTGGGCGCCGATCTCAACTTGCCGCTCTCCGAAGACGGCCGCCTGCGTTCGCGTTTCGTGATGACCCAGGGCGACGCCAACTCGTTCCGCGACAACCAGTCCGAACGCTCACGTGCTGCTTTGGCCAATTTCGAGTTCGACATCGACGACGCGACCACCTTGGGCGCCGGTTATCAGTACGAATACAACAAGGTGGTCGGCGGCGGCTGGGGCGCCAACATCCCCATCTGGTACAAGGACGGCAGCAAGACCGACTTGCCACGCAGTACCAACGTGGTGCCGAGCTGGAGCTTCGGCGAGTACACCACCCGCACCGCTTTTGGCTCGCTGGAGCACCGTTTCGAAAACGACTGGACCCTCGACCTGAAGGCTGCCCAGAGCACGGCCGAAGTGCTCAACCACCGTGGCCTGGCCAAGGTCAACTCGGCTGGCCGTGGCAGCTACGGCGGCTACTGGGACCAGGATGGCAGCGGCGCGGTACTCAACGGCCTGCACAGCGCCAGCGACACCACCCAGCAGTCCGCGCAGATCGACCTGTCCGGCCCGTTCCAGCTGTTCGGTCGCACCCACCAGGCGATGGTCGGCTACAACGACAGCCGGACCGTGGCCTGGTCGCCGGAGTACAGCTGCACCATGGCCAGCGACGACCGCGTCAGCGCGCCATCGGTGGGTTGCCAGTTCCGCGCCAACAATGGTTTTCCGCTCACCGACTGGCACAACGGCGTGGACAGCGACTACGACATGATCGCCTCGCGCACTGGCCGCCACAGCAAGACCACCACCCGCTTGCAAGGCATGTACGCAGCCACCCGGCTGAGCATCACCGACCCGTTGTCGGTGATCGTCGGCGTGCGCACCACCGATTACTCGGCAACCACCAACAGTGTGGCGGGCGTGCGCAGCAACCAGCAGAACAACGGCATCGTCACCCCGTACCTGGGCGCGGTATACGACCTCGACGACAACTACTCGCTGTACGCCAGCTACACCGATATCTTCAACCCGCAGACGGCCGAGACGGAAAGCGGCACCAAGGTCGAGCCGATTCGGGGCCAGAGCTACGAGACCGGCATCAAGGGCGAGTGGCTGGACGGGCGCCTGAACGCCTCGGCGGCGTATTTCCGCACCAAGCAGCAGAACAAGGCCGTGCTTGACGACGGCCTGACCACGCCAACCGGCGGCGATGCCTACAAGGCCGGAACCGGCCAGGAAACCGACGGTATCGACTTGGAAATCGCCGGTGCGCTGACGCCGAACTGGAACGTCTACGCCGGCTATACCTACCTGCACTTCCGCCGCGTGGACAGCGATGGGCGCAGCGACCCGTCGCACCTGTTCAAGGCCTCGACCACCTATCGCCTGCCTGGCCCGCTGGACCGCCTGACCATTGGCGCAGGGGTGAAGGCACAGACCAATATCCGAGCGATCTCAAGCCCGGCGGGGCAGCCTGTGGATGGCGTGAGCGGTGGGGCGACCGATGTGAACTGGTCCGGGTATGCGATCTGGAATGCCATGGCCAAGTACCAGCTGACCGATGACACGGCAGTGAGCTTCAACGTCGACAACCTGTTCGACAAGCACTACTACACCCAGTATGGGTTCTATGCGGGGGCGATCTATGGCGACCCGCGCAGCATGTCGCTGACGGTCAGCACCGCGTTCTGATCAGATCACAGTTATCTGATTTAACGAGGACTCTGTGGGAGCGGCTTTAGCCGCGAACACCGGCAAAGCCGGTGCCATCCACCGCGTCGCCTGCTTCGCGGCTAAAGCCGCTCCCACAGGTATGGCGGCGCCCTTGCGGGAACTGCTCACTGAGCGACAGTGCAGCCTATTCGTCCTCTGGCATTTCATCGGTGACCATGACGCGCACATGCGGCCCGCACGGGTCTTCCATGTGCAAACCAAAATAGCGGGAGTCGTTGGCATCCCAGAATGCCTCGACCTGCGCCATGGAGGCATTGGCAAGTAGCACTTCAGCGTTGTGCTCCAGGATGATCGAGTAACGTAGTTCGGCATTCATTGCAGAGGGCTCACAACGGCGGATTGAATAAAGTGCTGGCGATGCCATTATGCCAACCTGCTGATTTTCAATCTTCGCCACTCGTCGCGCGGCGCAGCCCATCGTCGGCGAACCCCTGTCTTCTGTCGAAGCTGTCCCAATCCTCCCCAAACAGCTCCGCCGGGTGCATCGTGCGCTCCGCGCCATTGCCGCAGGCCAGGGCCTTGGCCGGGCAGTACAGGTCCGGGCGCCTGTTCGAAATGACCGCCCGCTACGGGCTGCCGTACTTCCAGAATTTCCTCAATTCCGACATGCAGCCCAACCAGGTGCGCTCGATGTGCTGCCGCCTGCAACTGGATGTGCGTGAACTGCTCAAGCGTGGCAACGGTCTGTTCGGCTCGGCCGAGCAGACCGGATCATTGGGTGTGGTAACGCTCAACTGCGCCCGCCTGGGTTACCTGTATCCCGGCGATTCGGCAGGTTTGTACGCACGCCTCGACGCCCTGCTGGAACTGGCTTTCGAAAGCCTCGAGCGAAAGCGTGAAGTGATCCAGCGTTACATGGACAACGGCCTGTTCCCCTATACCCGGCGTTACCTCGGCACCTTGCGCAACCACTTCTCCACCATCGGCGTGAACGGCCTGCACGAGATGCTGCGTAACTACACCGGTGACCGCGACGGGCTGCACACCGAGGCCGGACGCGCCTTCGCCCTGGCACTGCTCGACCATGTGCGCCAGCGCCTGGTGGACTTTCAGGAGCGCAGCGGCCACCTCTACAACCTGGAAGCCACCCCTGCCGAAGGCATCACCTACCGCTTTGCCCGTGAGGACCGTAAACGCTATCCGGGCATTCTCCAGGCCGGCACGCCCGAGGCGCCGTACTACACCAACTCCTCGCAGCTGCCGGTGGCCTTCACTGACGACCCGTTCGAAGCGCTGGAGCTGCAGGATGCCATGCAGTGCAAGTACACCGGCGGGACGGTGCTGCACCTGTACATGGCCGAACGCATCAGTTCGAGCCAGGCCTGCAAGCAGCTGGTGCGTACAGCACTGAGCCGTTTCCGGCTGCCTTACCTGACCGTGACACCGACCTTTTCGATCTGCCCGGTGCACGGATACCTGGCGGGGGAGCATGAGTTCTGCCCGCGTTGTGATGAAGCTTTGTCAAAGGAGCTAGTACATGAATGCACAGCAGCCACTGCCTGAAGAAAAACGCCAGCGTTGCGAGGTGTGGACCCGCGTGATGGGTTACCACCGCCCCGTGGCCGCCTTTAACCCCGGCAAGCAGTCCGAACACCAGGAACGCCGGCACTTCCGCGAGCAGCGCTAGTTTCAGCAATTACGCGCTCCCTTGTAGGAGCGGCCTTGCGTCGCGAAAGGGCCGCAAAGCGGCCCCAGATCTCAGCGTCTGCCCAATGATTGCCGGGGCTGCTGCGCAGCCCTTTCGCGACACAAGGCCGCTCAGGGACTGAACTGACTCGCGGGCTTTCTGACACTGAAAGTAAAAAGGCCCACCTTTCGGTGAGCCTTTTGAGTATTGCGTATGGTGCGGCACCAGGAGTCGAATCTTTATATAACTACATGTTTTTATTAGTATTTTAGTGATTATTGAAAAGATTCTATCTCTAAATCTATCCTGACATCCACGACAGTCTCCGTATTTACAGTGTGTGATACCTGCTGCACATGTTGAAGCTACTTGCCGGCTGCGCCAAGCTTTAGCTACTGTCTGGCAAGTGGCCAGTACCATGGGTCATACGACCCTGGGCAGCAGGAGGTTTGGTTTGCATGGATGCAGAGGATCCGCTTAAGCGATTAAGCCAATTAATATCAGCACGATACACGCCGATAGATATAATTTTTGTTGATCGATTACTGGTTATTTTATGCCAGGAGTTAGGTGCGCCTGATATTTAAATGCGGTCTAGTATTACTCTAATTCAAGGATTGGGTCATGAAAGTAGTAAGGATCGAAGTCAGCAATTTTCGTTTGTTGAAGAGCTTTTCTCTTGATCTTGAGAGCAATCTTTCTCTGGTGCTGGGTAAAAACAATAGCGGGAAAACTTCGCTGCTATCTGCCTTAGAGAAATTTATAAACTCTTCTGAGAGGCATAAAATAGTTTTTGACGACTTTAATGTTGACCTAAAAGCAGCCTTAATTAAATTGGTGGGAGGGGGCGATCCGATAGGTTCGGAAAGTACTTATTTACCCTTAGGTATAACGTTAAAGTTGTATATTGAGTACGATGATGTCGATAATTTGTCAGCGGTAAGCCAGTTAATAATGAGCTTGGATCCTGATGACAATCATATTGTGCTTGGCTTTGAGTATCTGATTAGTTACTCCCAGTTGACGTCGATGCGGAATGATTATAGTGCTGTAAAAGACAAATATGACAATGACCCTAGTTTGTTTCTTAAAGAAAATCAGCATATTTACTTTGACCAAGTCCGGAAAAAAAGCTTTTCCTATAGTGATCCGAAAGTGTTCACAGACTTAACTAAGGAAAATATCAGCCTGGCTGACGTTGTCTCATTCAGATCTATCGGTGCGAAGCGGAGTGTTACGAATAAAGATAACGATAAAACACTCTCATCTCAAACTGCAATTATATACAAAAAGACATCTGAGAACCAAGAGCAGCAGGAGGCTGTTGAGGGTTTTAAGAAACAATTGCGATCAACGGATATAGAGCTAAGCGAAATCTATCAGGATATGTTTTCTGGGTTGTTGAGTAAAGTAGCAAAATTTGGAGGGTCTAGATTGTCGGAGACGCATATAAAAATTGCGTCCACCTTGCAGCACCGAGAGTTGCTGGATGGAAATACGACTGTGATGTATACCCATGATACGCATGATCTGCCAGAACATTTTAATGGTCTTGGCTATATGAACTTAATCAGCATGATTTTTGAAATAGAAATGTTGATGAGTTCTTTTAGGCGGCCTAGCAAAGAAAATCCTGCCGCTATTAATTTGCTTTTTATTGAGGAGCCGGAAGCGCATACGCACCCTCAAATGCAATATACTTTTATAAAAAATATTAAATCTTTATTAAAAGAAAGTAGGCTGAGAGAGGATGGGGTAGAGATCCATCTTCAAACGATTATAAGCACTCATTCTTCTCATATAGTGGCGGAGTGTGATTTTGATGATATTAAGTATTTAAGAAAGTCGCCTCTTGCTAACAGTGTGGATGCAAAAAATCTCAAAGCTCTCAAATCGGAGTATTCGTCTGATAATGCAGATGATAATGCCCAGGCTGAACTCTACTATAAGTTCCTTAAGCAGTATCTTACGTTAAATCGCGCTGAGCTATTTTTTGCCGATAAAGCAATACTGGTTGAGGGCGATACTGAGAAAATTCTTTTGCCAGCAATGATGCGGAAATTTGATCAAGAAGTTCCTGATGCTGGTGCCATACCGCTACTTTCTCAGAACATCTCAATTGTTGAGGTAGGGGCGCATGCTCAAATTTTTGAAAAATTTATTCATTTTATTGGCATTAAAGCTTTGATTTTGACCGATATAGATAGTGGTATTAAAGAGCTGCTTTTTGAAAAGGATGGGATTACTCCACAGCTGTATAAAAAAGGTACTCAAAAAATAGAGACTATAAAATGTCGTCCAGATGACCCTGCGGCAGACCATACAGCGAATGGATCGTTAATATTTTATCACGGTAAGGTTAGAGAGGACTTGGGCTACTTTACTTCACTTGGTGTTGAAGGTAAGGCTTTGTCTAAAGTCGGAAACGAGTGGAAGGTAGATGTCGATGGCTGTGTTTTCCTAGCATATCAAACTAAAGATGACGGCTATCATGGAAGAAGCTTCGAGGATGCATTTTTTTCTATTAACAAGGCACTGCTTGGAACTGACCATGAGAAGTTCCCCTCTCTAACGCCTAAGTGGTTCAATAAGTATGTAAAAGGCGAGTGCGATGCATTCGAATTTGCAGAGAAAGCAGTTGGCAAAAAGCCTTCGTTAGCGATTGAGATTTTGCTTAATAGTATACCTGACAAGAAATCTGACTTTTCCAATTGGAAAACACCTCACTATATCCAGGAGGGTTTGGAATGGTTGCGCAAATGAAGAGCTTAGTGGGGGTTAGTGAAGAAACGAGAAAGATTCTAGATACTATCAGTGAGGGCAAGAGTTTTTTACTGAGTGGTGGTGCTGGAAGTGGAAAAACATATTCATTGGTAGAGGTCATAACGAATTTGGTTACCCTCAAGCCTTTAGCGCGTGTAGCGTGTATAACCTACACCAACGCGGCGGTGCGGGAGATTGAGGGTAGAGCTAGTCATCCAAATCTACACGTTTCTACGATTCATGACTTTCTTTGGGGAGTGATCAAGCACTTTCAGGTTGAGCTAAAAGAAGTTCTGTTAGCGCTGATCAATGATGATGAAATATCGGCTTTTAAAGTTTTGGATGCTAATGGTGAATCGACAAAGTTAGCTGAGATTGAGGGAGAGGTTAGGTATAAAGAGTACGTAAAATTTAGGGAGGGGGTTATTTCTCATGATGAAGTTATTGTGCTTGCTAATGAGATGTTTAAACGATATGACAAACTATGTCGAATTCTGAAAGATTGCTATCCATATGTTCTGGTAGATGAGTATCAAGACACTCAGGCTGAGGTTGTGGATATACTTCTCACTCAGTTGGCTAGAGTTGGCGATCCGAATGTTGTTGGGTTTTTCGGTGATGCAATGCAAGCAATTTATGACGAGGGAATAGGTGATTTAGATTCATACAAAGGGGAGGGGGTTGGGCAGGTAAGGGAAATAAAGAAGGAAGAAAATAGGAGGAATCCAAAAAATGTAATCGATTTGGCAAACAAGCTTCGGAATGATGGACTTCACCAAGTGCCCTCTAAAGATTTGAATGCTCCTAACATGGCCGAAGATGGAAATGTAAAGAGCGGGTGTATACAGTTTATATACTCTTCGAATGATGATGTTAATATCGTAAAGAAATTTCTTGGCTGGAATTTTTCTGAGCCATCGGGCGCGAAAGAGCTGAATCTTACTCATAACCTAATCGCTGCAAAAGCAGGCTTTAGTGAGTTGATGAGGATTTATGATGGTGACAAGATTTTAGAGTATGTCCGTAGAGTAAAAAATTATATTAAGAAGAGTGATTCTGATTTCGTCTCTGATGGAAAAACATTTGGAGAAGTCCTGCTCGAGTTGAAGTGTGGGAAAGTTGGTAAAGCCCTAAAAGACATTGAGCCCACAGATGGCATGGCGGCATATATTGCGGAGCATCAAGCCGTATATGATGCAGCGCTGGGATATCAATATAGTGAGCTGGCTTCTCTATATGTGGATAAAGACCAACTAATAGATGATCAAAAGTCTGATAGAGGTGAGTTGGGACGGGGTGGTGGTAACAGGGATGACCTTATAAAGCATTTGTTTAAAATACAAAAAAATGTCCAATTGTATTTGGAGGGGAACTTTAACGAATTTCTCCGGATAACTGAGCATGCCGTTACGTCGAAAAATGATAAAGTTAGACTGAAGGAGAAGGTTGTAAGTTTATCTCAAGTCGATGGCAAGACGGTACAGCAAGTTATCGATGAGGCAAATGCAGGGGGGCTTGTTAGAGTTGATGATCGTCTTCAATCATTTGTTGAGTCAAAACGCTATATTTACAACCAAGTGGCCGCGCTCCCATTTGCACAATTTCAAAAGCTATTTGAATATCTTGAAGGGTTTACGCCGTTCTCTACTCAGCATAAAACCAAAGGCCGGGAGTTTCCTGATGTTCTAGTTGTTCTCAATAATGGTCGGTGGAATTCCTATAATTTTGACTATCTCTTCACTGATCGTGCGGATAAAGAGAGTGTGGTGAGCCGAACGCGAAAGATTCTGTATGTATGCTGTACTCGTGCAAAGTCAAATTTAGCTTTATTTTATCATTCACCATCTGATGCCGTTATTGAGAAGGCGAAGGTTTGGTTTGGGAATGAAAATGTTAGAAGCTTAGATTAAGCTTCCAAATGAAAAGTAGTGCCTGATACTACCTGGGGATGTCAGGTCGAGTCAGGCAATGCTTACTGATTGTGAGAGCATATCTACTTGGTAAGATTTTGATTGATTGTTGGCGTCTAAATGCTGTAGTTATAATATTTTCCAGTGTCGTAATCGTAAAGGGAAATGCTTTTACCACTTACGGTTCCACAAAAATGCTTTTGCGTGTCGTAGTCATAGCCATCAAATTTTTCTCCATTAATTTTCAGGTTTACGTGTTTTGAATTTCCGTAGTCATAAAAGTCCAACGAGTTGTTACTATTTCCGGAAAAAAAGGTAGATGTTGTGTAGTCGTATCCTTCAACTTTTCCATGGGCGATGTTAGCTGAAATATTCCTATGGCATGAAGCCGAGTAATCGTAGATAGAGCTAATTTTTTTCTTATTGGCGGCAGCTCCGACAACTGCGGCAACTCTAGCTCGTGTTGTTTCTTTCACTAATCATATCTCCATTTTTTACTCAATCGTAAAGTAATGAGCTCAGCAGTCAGCTTATAGTAGTAGCGCGTGTAAGCGGCTCGATGTTGTATTTTCGTACGCAGAAACCATACCACATGTTTTCTTTGCCATGTCCAAGGATTATCTCGGTGCCAGCGCTCAGCTATTGCTGTTTGAATGGCCTTCGCCTGATGCAGATGGCGTTGGCGCGTGGTATACGATCCGGTTAGGACGCCCGCTAGGAAAAGATCCATGTCGAATCCCGTGCTCATGCTCGACCACCAATGTACGAGGCCACTACGACGACACGGTTATGCCCCAGTTCATAACTGATTTGTACCCGAGCATCCTGATCTAGGCGTCGGTCGATTAGGTAGCAGTATCCACCGTTAATCGGGGCAGGATGCTCAGTGAGTTGCTCATAGCGTTCACACGCAAAGGCAGCTCTTAGCTCGTGGAAGCCTTTGAGGTGGTGTGTTTGCAGGATGTCTCGCGCAGGGCGAACGATTCGTCGATGGAAATCAAGGTAGCATTCATTCTGCGCGATCAAGTTGCGGCTACCCGCAGGCGACACCTGCCGTGCAAACTCAAGTGCACTTCGAACATGGTCATCCACTGCAATCCAACGGGGCGCCGAGGCGCTGGCGCGGCCGCCTTTGGTGCCATCCTGAATGTTAATCCTACCTAGATTGCTAGCCTCACGGCTTAACCGTGGCAGGTCAGCCAAGATGGCCTCACGCAAGCGCATACCGGTGGCTCTTGCCAACAGGGCGATCGCGGCGGCCCGTCTCTGGCCACGACCGCAAAGCGCATCGAAGATCTGCTTCACCTGTTCGCGGTCTTGGCCCTGCGGCACCGACTGGCGAACCCCAGTGCGCTGCATACCCAACGCTTTGCTTGGACTTGGCAATTTCACGCACTGATCACCGCGAAGCGCCGCCATAGTTCTGTTAACGCTGGAGAGCCGGTTTTGTGCGGTGCTGACTGCGAGGGCACCGCGCCCAACCACGTCGCGCAGATACGCCGCATAGTCGGCCAACACTTTTCGATCAATCTGCCGCGCATCATTGATACCGGGCCCCTGTTCGGAGCGGCACCACTTCACGAACGCCCGCCAACGATCACAGTGCGCTTTGACCGTGCCGTAATGACCGCCGCCGAACATGTCTTTCAGTGCCTGCGGTCCTGCGTAGCTCAATTGCCTGCCGTAGCCGAAATTGCGGCCATCGCGTCTACCCACCAATGCCATGTCGGTCACCTCATCTGCCGTTCTCCGATCCTCGCCCACGTCATCCCGCCAAGAATGTTGAGTGTTATCAGGGATCAAGGCCCCTGCGACCTGTGGGGAATGTCCTCTACGCGGGACTGGCGGCTCCTTACGTCCAGGAGCAAGGGCATCTCATGATCTGGCCTCCTGAGCACCGTTAACGGTGGGCGGGTGGAGGCTGCATTGGCTGACGAGACCAGTGCCACGAGATCCTGAGCCAGGTGCAAGCAGCAATGCGATGACCGGGGCGTGCCTGACTGTCAGTCAGGTGCAGTCCATTCCTTGGTCTGCGGCACCATCATCTGCATGGCTGTTGCTGGTGACATCGGCGTTTGTCACGCCGATTGTCACGAGGGGGAATGCCGCAAAGCCTTGTGCGATCGGGGCTGCAGCAGTGGTAGAAGTGCCCGTCTCTTTCCAGAAGAAAGAGACGGGCACAGGTTGGCGCAATATTTCGGCCAAGCGGATAGGTTGCTGCAGGGCAGCGAGGTACGGTGTATCTGGCGCACGAGCGCTATGTGTGTAAGAGCATCCATCACATGGGTAGTGACCGGGCGAGCTGCCGGATGCGAATCGCCCTTGGGGAGAACCACCGCCAGAGCGGCGTGACCTTTAAGGTTCGGGTCACCTGGGGTGCTGTCATCGACAGCGCTTGCAACTCCCGGTCTACGCCTGTGGACAATGTTCGTCAAGCAAAGCGATTTCAGGGATTTAGCGCCTGTGGATAAAACTATCCTCCGGTGGACATCAGTGGTTTTCCACAGACGTACGCTGTGCCTGGGATTTTTTTCTTAGGTATGGTCCTTTCAAACGGGGCGGCTTTGCAGCCCCGTTTGAAAGGACCTGCGCGGAGGAGCTTCATGCGGTGCTGTGGGTAACTTCACAGCCAGTTTGAGGTTGTGGTGCGGCGGGTTACTCGGTCCTCTTGGCACTGCGCAGGCGCGTGACGTTCTCGCCCGCCTGCTTGGCAAACTCATGCGGCGTCACATGGTCCTCGCGGTTTGCATCCAGAAACCGGCTCCACCAGGTCATTATCATCCGGCGCTCTTCGAGGAACTCGGCCTTGTGGGTATAAGCGGCCCGAACGTTGTTGCGTTCCTTGTGGCTCATCTGTCTTTCGATAGCCGTCTCCGACCACAGCCCGGACTCGACCAGCGCACTGCACGCCATGGCTCGGAAACCGTGGCCGCAGATATCCACCTTGGTGTCGTAGCCCATCGTCCTGAGCGCGGCATTCACCGTGTTCTCGGACATCGGATTCCACGGTTTGGCATCTCCCGCGAACACCAGCTCGAACTTGCCGGTGATCGCGTGGATCTGCTCAAGCAAGGCCACTGCCTGTGGTGATAAGGGTACAACGTGAATGTCCCCGGCCATCTTTGTACCCCTTGTGGAAAACGGTACGCCGTCCAGCGCCGCCCGGGTGTCGGGGATTTCCCAGATTCCGCGCTTGAGGTCGAACTCGTTCCAGCGGGCGAAGCGCAGTTCACTGGAGCGTACGAACACGTGTAGCGATAGCATCACCGTGAGCCGCGTGAGTGGGCGACCTTTGTAGCCGTCGATACGCGCCTGTAGCTCAGGCAACCGTGATAAGGGTAGTGCGGGTCGATGTGTAACCCGTGGCGTTTTGATCGAGCCATCGAGGTCGTAAGCCGGGTTCGCCGTGATAAGTCGCAGCCGTTTGGCTTCGCGCATGATGCTTTGCAGGTAGTTCTTGATCCTGAGCGCCACGTCGATGGTGCCGCGCTTCGTCACGGCCTCCAGTGGCTGCATAAGGTCGTGAATGTCGAGCTCAACGATTGCCCTGGCACCGAGAATAGGGAAGACGTGTGTCTTCAAACGGCTGAGCACTGTTTTGGCGTGGCCGGGCGCCCACTTGGGCGCCATGCTCGCATGCCAGTCGAGCGCAACGCTTTCGAAGGTGCGGCCGTTGATCACGGCCTGGGTCTTGGTTTGTTGCTTGTACTGGATGGGGTCTATGCCGTTGGCGAGCTGCTGCTTGATCTCGAAGCGCTTGCGGCGTGCGTCGCCTAGCCCGACCACCGGATAGCTGCCGAGGGCGGTCAGGCCTTCGCGGCCATCGGGTTTCACGTACCTGAGCCGCCAGCCTTTGCGGCCGTTGGGTTGCACAAGCAGGTAAAGACCGTCGCCGTCGAAGAGCTTGTACTCGCGCTCTCTGGGCTTCGCCGTGCGACAGGCGGTGTCTGTAAGCGGGGCAGTGGTGCGAGCCATAAGGGTAGTCTCCGATATCGAAACGGACCTCTATCCTTAAACTACCCTTATTAGCGCTGGCTACCCTCGGAATCCGACGGAACGCCAAAACGAAAAAACCCGCCAGAAGGCGGGTTTTTCGGGGGTTCCAGAGATTTTGAAAGCTTTCTATGGAACCTTGAATGGTGCCGGCACCAGGAATCGAACCCGGGACCTACTGATTACAAGTCAGTTGCTCTACCATCTGAGCTATACCGGCAATGGGGCGTCATTATAACGATCGGTTGGCGCGTGTAAACCACTTCCTTGCGAAAGCTTGCAAATAGCCTAAGTCACCGGCCCAAAAGGATATTTTCTTACCAACCGCGGTGGATGGTATTGACGTTCGGCTCGGTCTTGCCGGGGTTGAAAAACAGCTTGTCGTTGTCGCAGCCACGCTTGCGGCACGGGCTTTCCACGCGCAGGGGCAGGCCGTTGTCGCCGCCCAGTTGCATGCCGGGGGTGTTCCAGTCCAGGTGGCTTGCGGGGTGCGGGGCAGGGCTGTTGGCGCAGGCGCCCAGGGTCAGGGTGAAGGCCAGCAGGGCAAGGCGTTTGGCTTGGGTCACGATGGTGTAGTCCGTTCGTCCATTGTCGATTCTGGCGCAACGCCAGAGGGTCGCAAGGCTGACGGACAGCGTGCGACGTGGTTTTTCGATGATTTGGAAGGCGGATGATACACCGTCGGCCTCTTCGCGGGTGAACCCGCTCCCACAGGGATCGTGGTGATTTTGTGAGGGATTTCTGAACTTGAGACTAAATGCTTCAGGATTGAGGTATTTGGGAATTATCCTACGCAACAAGTCGAACCTTCCCTGTCGGCGGGGAGGTGGCCCAGGGATAACGTTCCTGGGTTGCCAATCTGGGGGATATGGAGGATGACCACAAGCTGCTGGGCGCTGCGGACTATCTATTGGCGCTGGCGAAGGCGTTGATGAACGATGTCGAGATTGCCAGGAACAAGGTGCATTGATCTGCAGGTTCACTAGCTGTATCACGGCTTACATCCTGGGGCCGCTTTGCGGCCCTTTCGCGACGCAAGGCCGCTCCTACAAAAAAGCAGTCGCAAGGTTGGGAAATGGCCTTTCGCAGCATGCATAACGAGAGCTTATGCACAAGAGGCATTGCCGCCTTGCGCGAAAGGCATGCCGCTTCTCCATACCGCCGGTCTTTGCGCAAACACCTGTTTTTACTGGGCTTGAGGCATGTGCAGGAATAAGCCAAACGCTTGAAATAGCGCTTGGCTTCATCCAGTCATCAAAAGCTTGTTCACAGAGTTATCCACAGGTTGTGATGTCGCTAACGTCCACGTTCGGCGAGCAGCAGCAGGTTGCGTGGCGTGAGTGGGTAATCGCAGAAAATGCCCAGGCGAACGTCGTAGCCTTGTTCCTCGAGGAACAGGGCGCGATCGAGCACCAGCCACAATTCCAGTGGGCGACGGAACAGGTTGCGCAGGCGCTCGAGGTTGCGTACCTCGGCCAGGCGCTGCCAGCCGGCGGCCTCCAGCGCGGCCCAGTCCGGGCTGCCACTGAGCGCGACGTTGCGCAGATCGGCCAGCTCGCGACAGTACTGTTCGAACGGCTTGTCCAGCCAGGCGATTGGCAGGGAAGGGGTGGACAGGTATTCATCGCACTGGCGCTGTTCGCGTTGCAGCAGGTCGAAGCCCAGGCGGCGGGCCATGGAGCAATCGCGCTGGTGGCGAACACGGGCGCTGGCGGTGACGGCTTCGTTCAGCGGCAGGCCCAGGTCGATCATGCTCAGCTGTAGTGACGACTCATGCGCGGCTGTGGATAACGGCTGGTAGTGCTCGCCGGGGATGCGGTTATAGCAGCAAGGGGCCACCGCCAGGTGGCGGCAGCCTTGCTGGCTGGCCTGGCGCAACAGGTGCACGTGCAGTTCGCCGCAGGCGTGCAGGGCGACCACGCTTTTCTCGTGGTTCAGGTGCTGGGTGATGCTGGCGGTCATGACGTCCTGGTGGACGTGGGTCGCGGGCAGGTGATGGTGATCGCTCAGGGCCTGGCCGGCGGCGACCAGCTCAGGGTTGTACTCCAGGCAGGTCAGCTGCTGGCCGGGTTGCAGCAGGCGACGGCCGAGGTGGCCTTTGCCGGAGCACCAGTCGAGCCAGTGGCGGGTGTGTTCGCGAAAGCCCAGACGGCGGCTGAAGGCTTCGATCTGCTGCCATTTGCGGCCGGGCACGGCGACATCGAGGCGGTGGCCGGCGGTGGGCAGGCCGGTGTCGGGGAGCTCGCCTACGGCTGATAGCTGTTCGGCTTGTGCGGCCAGTTGCGGGAACGGGGCGGGCAGGCCATGCGAATCGATGTCCGCTTCGGCATCGGCCAGTGAGCATTGGCGCAGGTGGGCGGCGAGTTCGGGGTACTCGGCTTCCCAGTCCAGGCGCAGGGCGGTGAAGGGCCGGGGTTTCCACAGCGGTTGGTGCTCGGTCAGAAACTGATCGAGGGCCTGGAAGCGGTCGTGCAAATGGGGGCTGTGGAGGTACGAGGGCATGGGCGTGGTTTGAGGGGTGTGTGGTTTTCCAGGGCCTCTTCGCGGGTGAACCCGCTCCCACAGGGTTCGGCACAGGCCCGGAGGCAGTGGAGTTCCTGTGGGAGCGGGTTTACCCGCGAATGGCCAGTAGGGTCAGCGGCCCTGGCAGGCGTCTACGCGCAACCAGCGTTCCAGCAGCTTGAAGCCTTGCACCAGCACGAACGAGATCACCAGGTAGAACACCCCGGCCGCGAAGAAGATCTCCACCGGCAAGTAGGTCCGGGCGATGATGGTACGCGCCATGCCGGTCAGCTCCAGCAGGGTCACGGTACTGGCCAGGGCACTGGCCTTGAGCATCAGGATCACTTCGTTGCTGTAGGCCGGCAGGCCGATGCGCGCGGCGCGCGGCAGCATGATGTAGAACAGCGCCTTGCCGCGCGACATGCCCAGCGCCCGCGCCGCTTCGATCTCGCCCTTGGGGATGGACTGCAGTGCACCGCGCAGGATCTCGGCGATGTAGGCGGCGGTGTGCAGGGTCATGGTCAGCACCGTGCACCAGAACGGATCGCGCAGGTACGGCCACAGGCTGCTCGAGCGCACCGCATCGAACTGCGCCAAGCCGTAGTAGACCAAAAACAGCTGCACCAGCAATGGCGTACCACGGAAGAAGAAGATGTAGCTGAACGGCACGGCGCGCACGTACCAGTGGCGCGAGGAGCGGGCGATGCCCAGCGGGATGGCCAGGATCAACCCGGCGACCACGGCAATTGCCACCAGCTCCAGGGTCAGGGTCGCGCCCTGGGCCAGGCGCGGCAGCCATTTGATGATGACTTCCCAGTTCATTGCTCAGCCCTCGCAAAGCCGCGAGCGGCGCGTTTTTCCATGAAGTGCATGCCGGTCATGGCGATCACGGTCAGGCTCAGGTAGATGCAGGCGGCGACCATGTAGAAGGTGAACGGCTCCTTGGTCACGGTCACGCCGATCTGCGCATGGCGCATGATTTCTTCGAGGCCGATCACCGACACCAGCGCGGTGTCCTTCATCAGGATCATGAACAGGTTGCCCAGGCCCGGCAGGGCGATGCGCCACATCTGCGGCAGGATGATGCGCGACAGGATGCGGCCCTTGGACAGGCCCAGGGCCAGGCCGGCCTCGCGGTGGCCCTTGGGGATCGCCAGGATCGCGCCGCGGAACACTTCGGTGGCATAGGCGCCGAAACACAGGCCCAGGGCGATCACGCCGGCAGCAAAGGCGCTCAATTCGAGGCCAGGCAGGTTCAGGGCTTCGCCGAGGCTGTTCACCAGGCCGACGGTGCCGAAGTAGATGAGCAGAACCCAGAGCAGTTCGGGCACGCCGCGCACCAGGGTCGAATAGAAGCCGCCAAGCCATTGCAGCGGCTTGATCGAGGAAGTCTTGGCCAGGGCGCCGAGCAGGCCCAGGACCAGCCCCAGCAGCAGGGCGCAAAGCGCCAGTTTTACGGTCATCAGGGTGCCGGCCATCATGGCCGGACCGAATCCGTGCAGGTCGATATTCATGGGCAGGTCATTCTAGGGACTTGCGCGCCGCAGGGGCGCGCAGGTCAGGGCGGATCATTCGATGCTGAATGGGAAGTACTTGTCGTTGATCTTCTTGTACGTGCCATCAGCCTTGATTTCTGCCAGGGCTTTGTTCAGGTCGTCGCGCAGCTTGGTGTCACCCTTGCGCACGGCAATGCCGATCTTGTCGCTGTCCATCACTGGCTCGCCCTTGAACTCGTAGTTCATGCCGTCCTTGCTCTTCAGCCATTCGTACTGCACGTACTTGTCGGCGAGGATGCCGTCGATGCGGCCGGAAAGCAGGTCGAGGTAGGCGTTTTCCTGGGTGTCGTAGAGCTTGACGTTGACATCCGGGAAGTTGTCTTCAAGGTAAGTGCCTGCCAGCGTGGCACGCTGGGTGCCGATGGTCTTACCCTCGAGCGAAGCCTTGTCGGTCTTGAAGTCGACGTTCTTCGGCGCGATGAACTGCAGCTTGTTGGAGTAGTACGGCTCGGTGAAGTCGACCGCCTGCTTGCGCTCGTCGGTGATCGACAGCGACGACACCAGGAAGTCGAACTTCTTGGCGTTCAGGGCCGGGATGATGCCGTCCCAGTCGGAGGTGACGACCGAGCACTCGACTTTCATCTTCGCGCACAGGGCATCGCCGATGTCTTTGTCGAAGCCGACCACATTACCGCTGGCATCCTTGTTGTTGAACGGCGGGTAGGCCGCCTCGATACCCATGCGCAGTTTTTCTGCAGCCATGGCATTGGCCGACATCACCAGGGTGGCAGCGGCTGCCAGGAGAAACTTCTTGTAAGTCTGCATGTATTGCTCCGTTAGCGGTGGCTGGACATGAATTGCTTGCAACGCGCCGAGGTCGGGTTTTCGAAGACCTGCTGCGGCGATCCTTGCTCTTCGACCAGGCCCTGGTGCAGGAAGACCACTTCACTGGACACCTGGCGGGCAAAGTTCATCTCGTGCGTCACCAGCAGCATGGTACGGCCTTCTTCGGCCAGTGCGCGGATAACGTTAAGCACTTCCTGGACCATTTCCGGATCGAGCGCCGAGGTCGGCTCGTCGAACAGGATGACCTTGGGCTTCATGGCCAGGGTGCGGGCGATGGCGGCACGCTGTTGCTGGCCACCGGAAAGCTGGGCGGGGTAGCTGTGGCGCTTGTCGTGGATACCGACCTTGTTCAGCAGCGCTTCGGCGGCCTCGATGGCTTCGGCCTTGCTCTGGCCGAGCACGCGGCGTGGTGCCTCGATGATGTTGTCGAGGATCGACATGTGCGGCCACAGGTTGAAGTTCTGGAAGACGAAGCCGATCTCGCTGCGCAGGCGGTTGATCTGGCGGTTGTCGGCGGCGATCAGGTCGCCGTTCTTGGCGGCCTTGAGCTTGAGGGCTTCGCCGGCAACGAGGATTTCGCCCTGGTGGGGGTTCTCCAGCAGGTTGATGCAGCGCAGCAGGGTGGACTTGCCGGAGCCGGACGACCCCAGGATGGAGATCACGTCACCGTCGCGCGCGGTCAGCGAAATGCCCTTGAGAATTTCCTGCTCGCCGTAGCGTTTGTGCAGATTGCGGATTTCCAGCGCGGGCGTGGCCTGGGCCATGTGCGGTCCTCATGTGATCGGGTGCGTTCCCAGCTGTTGGCGGCCTTCCTGGCGTGCGCCACGCTAGCATAGCGGCAATATGGCGGCCAACAGGGTCGCAGGGGGCTCAAGGCATTGCTGGGGCAGTTTGTCGCATCGGTGCAGTGCAACGTCGCGCAGATGTCCGCAAAGGCTCTCGCCCAGCGCCATAGCCTTGATGAAAAAAGGCGCGATGGTGCCAGTTTTGGCCGGCACTGGGAAGCTGTTTTAGACCATTCGCGGGTCTGCCTCGCTTCGGCGGGTGCCACTGTGGGCTGTTGAATTGGATGAGGAGGGTTGTACCTTCGGGTTGCACTTTTGTGTTTTGCGCTGGTGCAAAGGTGTTACCTGGGAGCACCTTTGGTGCGTTTGTAAGTGAGTATTTCCGTAATCCGGACCTGGCATGGGGATTTGGCGACCTTTCGGTCAAGGGTTGGCCGAATGCCCTGCAGCCCGCGCCGTTAGAAGGTCGGGGCATCAATCTGACGAATGCATCCAGCATATGGCTCGCTAATTGCCAGTAGGAAACCGCCGATTGCAGCGACGCCTAGGTCAACCCCAGGTGCGCTCTGTTCCCGCAGTCGGAGTGGTCCACTCCTTACAAAGGTAGTTTTAATGAGCGGTAACAATTCCAATGACCTCGCTCAGGGGCTCAAACAACGGCATGTCACCATGCTGTCCATTGCTGGCGTTATCGGCGCTGGTCTGTTCGTAGGTTCCGGCCATGCCATCGCAGCTGCCGGCCCGGCCGTGCTGCTGGCCTACGCCGCCGCTGGTACTTTGGTAGTGCTGGTGATGCGCATGCTCGGTGAAATGGCGATCGCCTCGCCGGATACGGGTTCGTTTTCCACTTATGCCGACCGCGCCATTGGCCGCTGGGCCGGCTTTACCATTGGCTGGCTGTATTGGTGGTTCTGGGTGCTGGTCATTCCGCTGGAAGCCAACGCCGCTGCGGCCATCCTCCACGCCTGGTTCCCGTCCGTGGACCTGTGGGCCTTCTCCCTCCTTATTACGCTGGCGTTGACCCTGACCAACCTGTGCAGCGTGAAGAACTACGGTGAGTTCGAGTTTTGGTTCGCCCTGCTCAAGGTGCTGGCGATCATCGGCTTCATCGTTGTCGGCTGCATCGCCATGTTCGGCTTTGTACCAAGCAGCCAGGTTAGCGGTGCTTCGCACCTGTTCGATACCCAGGGCTTCATGCCAAACGGCCTGGGCGCAGTGCTGGCGGCCATGCTGACCACCATGTTCTCGTTCATGGGTACCGAAATCGTCACCATCGCGGCCGCCGAATCGAAAGACCCGGGCAAGCAGATCAGCCGCGCCACCAACTCGGTGATCTGGCGTATCTGCCTGTTCTACCTGGTGTCGATCTTCCTGGTCGTGGCCCTGGTGCCGTGGAACGACCCGGCGCTGGCCGAAGTGGGTTCCTACCAGACTGTACTGAGCCGCATCGGTGTGCCGAACGCCAAGCTGATCGTCGATATCGTCGTACTGGTCGCCGTGACCAGCTGCCTTAACTCGGCGCTGTACACGTCCTCGCGCATGCTGTTCTCGCTGAGCAAGCGTGGCGACGCCCCGGCCATCGCCCAGCGCACCACCAAGGCGGCTACCCCGCATGTAGCCGTGCTGCTGTCGACCGCTGCCGCGTTCCTCTGCGTGTTCGCCAACTACGTGGCCCCAGCCCAGGTGTTCGAGTTCCTGCTGGCCAGCTCCGGCGCCATCGCGCTGCTGGTGTACCTGGTGATTGCCGTTTCGCAGCTGCGCATGCGCAGCCAGCGTGAAGCGCGTGGCGAGAAGATTGCCTTCAAGATGTGGCTGTTCCCTGGTCTGACCTGGGCGACCATTGCCTTCATCGTGGCTGTGCTGGTGGTGATGGCGCTGCGTGAGGACCACCGTGCCGAGATCATCGCGACTGCGCTGCTGAGCATTGGCGTGGTGGCGGCTGGCTTGCTGGTGCACCGCAAGCGTGAGGCTAACGCGCGGGTGGCGTTGGACAACTGATCCGCGCTGCTTGAAATGAAGAAAGGCCGCGTCCAGTGCAGGATGCGGCCTTTTTTATTGCCTGGGCGGGCCTCTTCGCGGGTTCACCCGCGAAAGGGCCAGTGCAGGTCAAGCAGTTCGATCAGCCAAATTGCTTCTGCTGTTGCTGCTGCTTGGCCACCAGCTCGGAAGCGGCGATATAGGCTTCCTGGAATTCATCGCTCTCCAGCCAGGCCATGGTGGTGTCTTCGTCGGCGCCGTCGAGCCAGGTGCGGTAGGCGTTGAACACCAGCACGATGTAGTCGGTGGCGTGCTCTTCCTTGTGGCCCTTGAGTACCAGAGCCAGCAGCGGGTCGACCAGGAACACCGAGATCATCGCCACCAGGCCGCTTTCCTGGGCGGCTTTCATCTTGTCGAACAGCTCTTTGTAGCTGTCGGTCTCCATGGCCTTGTTGAACACCTGCTCGATGCTGGCGCTGTCACCGGCACTGGCCTTGACCGCCTGGCCGCTGCGCACCATGCGGTTCTGCTTGGCTTTGCTGGCGGCGCGCTTGGCGCGTTTCTGTTGCTTGGTTGGGGTGGCCATGGGGTGAATCCTTGGGGTATTCGGAAATTGCGCGTATTGAAGCGCAGCAGCCCGGGCGATTCAACTGGCGAGCGGCGCCGGTTCGTCCTCTTCGAACCCCCGTGAAGCACGCCCCACCAGCTGCTCATCCGGGGCATGGGCCACGCTGTGGTCCTTGTCTGGGTAATCCAGCGAATGCAGGAAGTGCCGGATGCAGTTGATCCGCGCACGCTTCTTGTCGTCCGACTTGATCACCGTCCATGGCGCATCAGCGGTATCGGTATGGAAGAACATCGCTTCTTTGGCCGTGGTGTAGTCCGCCCACTTGTCCAGCGACTTGATATCGATGGGCGACAGCTTCCAGTGCTTGAGCGGGTCGTCCCGGCGCGAGATGAAGCGGCGCAGCTGCTCTTCGCGGTTTACCGAGAACCAGTACTTGAACAACAGGATGCCGCTGTTGCACAGCATCCGCTCCAGGTCCGGTGCCTGGCGCATGAACTCCAGGTACTGCAGCGGCGAGCAGAACTCCATCACTTTCTCGACCCCGGCGCGGTTGTACCAGGAGCGGTCGAAGAAGACCATTTCACCCGCCGTGGGCAGGTGCTGGATATAGCGCTGGAAGTACCATTGCCCCTTCTCCTGCTCGGAAGGCTTCTCCAGCGCGACGATACGCGCACCTCGCGGGTTGAGGTGCTCCATGAAGCGCTTGATGGTGCCACCTTTGCCCGCTGCGTCACGCCCCTCGAACAGGATCACCACACGCTGGCCGGTTTCCTTGACCCAGCTTTGTACCTTCAGCAGCTCGATCTGCAGCGCATGCTTGGCCTTCTCGTAATCCTGGCGGCGCAGGCGGGTGCGGTAAGGGTAGCTGGCCGGCAGGCGTGCCGAGGTGCTGTCCTCGTTGCTGCCCTTCGGTGCGCTGGCCACTTCAAGCGCGGTCGGGGCCTGGCTGATCTGGGTGATGGTGGGCTCGGGTTTGCGCTGGCGAGGGCGGCGCGTGCGTGGAGTGGCCGGGACGCGAGTAGAGGATTCTTCGGGGGCGGTGAGCAGGAGGGTGGTTTCTTCGCTCATGGAGGTCCTTGCGAGGTGGGGTCGAATGTCCATTTCTGATTGTGAGTTTGGGTGTGGGAGAAGTCGTTGATGCTGATCAATGCCGGTGGGCGGAGGATGTGGCGCTGTACATTCAAATAGTTTGAAACACGTCCAGATTGCTGTAGTGTGAACTACGGTTTACATTTTTCCCATGCACACACTATTACAAACCGACAGCTACAGAAGGTGGTTCGCCGCGTTGCGGGATGCTCGTGCACAAGCTCGTATCAATGTGCGCTTGCGGCGGGTCGAGCTTGGAGTGATTGGAGACTGTAAGTCGGTAGGTGAAGGAGTGTCCGAGTTGCGGATCGATTACGGTCCGGGCTATCGGGTGTATTTCGTTCAGCGAGGCTACGAGGTGATCATCCTTCTGGCGGGTGGCGACAAGTCAACGCAGGCCAAGGACATCAGATCAGCCCTCAAGCTGGCACGCGAGCTTTAGGAGGCCGCCATGACTGATACCAAACTGACCAAGTGGGATGCCGCAGACCACCTCAAGACAGAGGAAGACATGGCTCTGTACCTTGAGGCCTGCTTTGAAGAAAACGATCCGGTGCTGCTTGCTGCTGCCTTGGGCGATATCGCGCGTGCTCGTGGCATGGCGCAACTGGCGCGTGATACGGGCTTGACTCGCGAAGGGCTATACAAGGCCTTGTCGGCGGAGGGTAACCCTAGCCTGGCGACCATCATGAAAGTGATGGCGGCACTCGGCCTGAGGCTACATGCCGAGGTGGTGTCTACGCGAACTGCGGGATAGGGCTTGAGGGATGGGGTGGTAATTACAGTTGCTGCTGATCCCAAAAGCAAAAACCGCAGACAACAAAAAACCCGCACTAGGCGGGTTTCTTGTTGTCGCTTCGGGTAACTTTGCAACCACCAGAAGCTTGAAGGTGGTGCCCAGAGACGGAGTCGAACCGCCGACACGAGGATTTTCAATCCTCTGCTCTACCGACTGAGCTATCTGGGCGACGAGGTGAATTAAATAGATTTTCTGGCGGCCCGTCAACGACTTTTTGAAAAAATTTTAAATTAATTCCGTCGCTTACGATCCGTGGGGTCATTCGGAGGGCGGAACGTAGCCTTCCGCCTGGGCGTATTCCTCGCCGGCGAAAAACTTGTCCATCTCGGCCTGGATGAACTTGCGGTCTTCGGCATTCATCATGTTCAGGCGCTTCTCGTTGATCAGCAGGGTCTGGTGTTTCTGCCAGTCAGCCCAGGCTTTCTGCGAGACGTGCTCGAAGATGTCCTGGCCCTTGGGGCCGGGGTAGGGCGCGCGCTCAAGGCCTGGCAGTTCTTCTTTGTACTTGCGGCACATCACGGTGCGGGTCATCGGGCTTCTCCTGCAATAAGTTCGTCGGCCGCGCGTTTGAGCAGCTTCTTGACCGGGGCGGCGAGGCCCAGGCGCGGCGGGGTGGCGAGGTTATACCAGAGCCAGTCGGCCTCGGCCACGTGCTGGCCGACCGGGGCGACGTGCACCAGCCAGGGCTCGATCGCCAGCTGGAAGTGGCTGAAGGTGTGGGTCAGGCCGTCAAGCGCGCGGCTGTCTGCCAGGCGCAGGCCGTGCTGGTAGGCGAGGTCGTCGAGCTGGGCGATATCGTCCAGCTCCGGCAGGCTCCACAGGCCGCCCCACAAGCCACTGGATGGGCGGCGGTAAAGCAGGATGGCGCCTTCGTGGTTGGCCAGCAACGGCATCAGCGTGCGCCGTTGGGGCAGCGCCTTGCGTGGCTTGGGCTCGGGGTAGCGGGTTTCTTCGCCGTGCAGGTGCGCCTCGCAGCCACGCTGCAACGGGCAGATCAGGCAGCTGGGCTTGCTGCGCGTACACAGCGTTGCGCCCATGTCCATCATCGCCTGGGTGTAGTGGTTGGCACGCTGCCGCGGGGTGAAGCGCTCGGCCGTGGCCCACAGCTGGTTGGCCACCTTGGGCTCGCCGGGGTAGCCGGCCTGGGCGGTGTAGCGGGCCAGCACGCGCTTGACGTTGCCATCGAGAATCGGTGCGCGGATGCCCATGCTGATGCTGGCGATGGCGCCGGCTGTGGAGCGGCCGATGCCGGGCAGTTCGGTGAGCTGCTCGACGCTGCGCGGGAATTCGCCGCCATGCTGCTCGACGACGATCTTCGCCGCCTTCTGCAGGTTGCGGGCGCGGGTGTAGTAGCCCAGGCCCGTCCACAGGTGCAGCACTTCGTCCTCCGGCGCTTCAGCCAGGGCCTGCACGGTCGGCAGGGCCTGCATGAAGCGGTCGAAGTAGTTGAGCACGGTGCTGACCTGGGTCTGCTGCAGCATGATTTCCGACACCCACACGCGGTAGGGGTTGATGCCCTGCTGCCAGGGCAGATCGTGGCGACCGTGCTGGTCGTACCAATCCAGCACGGCGCTGGAGAACTGCGTGGGGGTCATCGCTTGAACAGCCCCTTGAGCGCGTCTTTCAATTCTGGGCTCACTTTGTCTCCGAGTTTTTCATCGATCTTGTCTTGCAGGCGGTTGCCGGCCAGCTTGGCCGCGACCTTGCCCAGGCCATCCTGGTCCAGGCGGCAGGCCTTGGCGCCGAGCTCCAGCGGGCCACGGCAGCGCAACGGCAATTCCACGCCGACGAAGCGCTCGCCCACCTGGCAGGCCGGGTCGGGCATCGCGCGCTGGTCACCCTCGACAATCACGCCGACGTTGTAGTCCATGCCCAGTACGCGCAGGTCGAGGTCGCCATGGCCGTTGACGGTCAGGCCCGGGATGCGTGCCTTGAGGTCCGGATTGCTGGCCACGCCATTGCGAATCACAAGGCTGCCGCGCAGTTCTTCGAATGGGGTGTCCTTGCCGCGTGGCTCGCCGCTCAGGGTCTTGCGGTTCAGGGTGGCAATGGCCTGGCAGAGTTGCTGTTCCAGGTTGGCGTTGACCAGCACGCCGTCGTTGATGGTGAAGTTTGCGCTGCCATTGAGGGTGTCGACCAGTGCCTTCTGGCTGTTACCGGTGGCGGTCAGATCACTGGTCAGGGTCAGCAGGCCCTTGACCGGGGGCGTCTGCTCCTTGCCTTCGACCTTGATGAAGTGCTCGACCGGTACCCGGGTGATCTTGGTGTTGATACCGACCTGCGGCACGGCAGGGCGCACATCGACGTTGCCCTTGGCCTCGAAGGTGCCGTTGTAGAGGCCGCCACGCAGGGCCTGCAAGGTCAGCAGGCCGCCTTGGCCGGTGGCCTGCAGCTGTGCGTCGCTGATCGGCAGTTTGTCCAGGGTCAGCGAGCCGAAGGCCAGGTCGGCCTGCAGGTCGAGCACACGCAGGCGGTCGACCGGTAGCAGCTTGTCGTCGCTCCAGGCCTGCTGGGTCGGGGCGTTTGGCAGTGGCGAGCTGGCCGGGCTGGCCACTGCAGTGGCCTCCTGTTGCTGGACCTCGGCCTGGCGTGCGGCAGTGGCGCCCTTGGCTTCTTCGCTCTTGGCCGGCATGTAGCGATCAGCATCGAATTTGTCGCCTTTGAGCTGCAGCCGCAGGGCCTGCTTGGCGAAGTCTTCGATGGCCACGCGGCCGGTGAAGGTGCTGTCGTCCAGTTTCACGGCCAGGTCGGCCAGGGTCAGACTGGTCGGCGAGCCCTGCAGGCGGGTCACCAGCTCCAGTTTGCCGAATGCGGCTGCATCGTTGGTGGCCGGCAGCGGGTGGCCGATGCCGTCGAGGAACGTGCGCAGGTTGAACTGGGCGATGGACAGGCCGCCGCTGAGCTGCGGGGTCTTGTCCAGGTCACGCACGTTCAGCTCGCCGAGGGCGCGCAGCTGGTTGGCCGAGACCTTCAGGCCGTTCCACGAGGCAACGTTGGCGCCCATGTCGACCAGCAGCTGGCCCTGGGCACCGAAGGTGACGGTCTTGCCAGCGGTGGGTTCGCCCGAGGTTTCGCCGGTCAGGCGCAGGTCTTCGAAGTTGTAGCGCTTGAGCTTGCGATCGAAACGCAGCTCGCCGGCCAGCTCGGTGCGGGCCTTGATCGCCGGTTGGCTGGCGCTGAGGAAGGCGCTGGCCTTGAGGGCGATGTTGGTGCCTTCGTGGACCGGGCCGGTGCTCAGCTGGATGCTCTCTGCACTGTAGCTCTGGCCGCTTTTGGCATCGGTGTAGTAAACCCGGGCGTTGTTCACGGTCAGGCTGTCGATATCGAGCTTCACCGCGCGCTCACTGCTGCTTTCAGCAGGTTTTGCGGGTTGTTCGGCAGGTGCCTGGGCGGGCGCATTGGCGCTGCCGCCGGTTGCAGCCGGCAGCGGCTTGCCGATGTCTTCCCAGTTGCCGTGGCCGTTTTCGTCACGCGCAAGCGTCAGGTTGAGGCCTTCGACGCGTACATCGCTCATCTGCACTTCGCGGCGCAGCAATGGCAGTACGCGTACCGATAGGCCGAGCATCTGCAGGTCGGCGAATGGTTCCTTTGGTTTGGCCAAAGTGGCGATGCTGGCTTCGTGCAGCTCCAGGCCCAGCCAGGGGAACAGGCTCCAGCCGATGTCGCCGTTGAGGGTCAGCTCGACGTGGGCCTTGTCGCGCGCCAGTTGGCGGATCTCGTCTTTGTAGTCGTTGGGATCGAAGAGGTGGGTCAGGGCGAAGCCCAGCGCCACAATGATCAGCAGCAACCCGAGAAGCCCCAGTCCCAGGATTTTGCCGAACGCTTTCATGGGCGAGTCCTTGTAGTCCGTGATGTGAATTCCGAACGGCTGAGTATAGCGCCGCAGGGGTGGGCCCTGCGTATTCGACTAGCGATGCAGGGTATTTCCGATGATTGCGGGATTCGACAGCGGTGGTTTTGTCAGTTCCTTCGCTGCTGGATTCTGCAGAAATACCGATTCAGCCAAGCGAAAAATAACGATATCAGATTGCTTCCATGTCATCTTCGAACTGGTACCCTTGTGCCGCTTTGCGGAGCGGCCGCGACCCATTGTCGCGGCCCTTACCCATGGACAAGGCCAGTTGCCATGCGTGCAGACACAAGAGCCCGGGACCCATCCGCCAGCACTGTCTACCTACAAAAGGATCGAATCCATGAGCAGTACCATCACGGCCGGGGGGCTGGCCGGCGCGCCGGGCTTCCTGTCGAAGGAGCGCATCATCGCCCGTCCGGGCTTCAACCGCTGGCTGGTCCCGCCAGCTGCCCTGGCCATCCACCTGTGCATCGGCATGGCCTACGGCTTCTCGGTATTCTGGCTGCCACTGTCCCAAGCCATCGGCATCACCGCGCCGGTTGCCTGTTCGGCGGACATGGGCTTCATCGCCCGTATGTTCAGCGCCGAATGCGACTGGCCGATCTCGATGCTGAGCTGGATCTACACCCTGTTCTTCGTCTTCCTCGGTTGCTCGGCAGCCGTGCTGGGCGGCTGGCTGGAACACGCCGGCCCGCGCAAGGCCGGCCTGGTATCGGCACTGTGCTGGTGTGGCGGCATGCTGATCTCGGCGATCGGTGTGAAGACCCATCAGCTGTGGCTGATGTGGCTGGGTTCCGGCGTCATCGGCGGCATCGGCCTGGGCCTGGGCTACATTTCGCCGGTCTCGACCCTGATCAAGTGGTTCCCGGACAAGCGCGGCATGGCCACCGGCATGGCGATCATGGGCTTCGGTGGTGGCGCCATGGTCGGCGCACCGCTGGCCACGGCGCTGATGGGCCACTTTGGCAACGAGCATGAGGTGGGTGTATGGCAGAGCTTCGTCGCCATGGCCGCGATCTACTTCGTGTTCATGACCGCTGGCGCCCTGGCTTACCGCGTGCCGCCTACCGGCTGGAAGCCAGAAGGCTGGACTGCTCCGGCGAAGAAAGCCGGCAACGGCATGGTCACCGACCGCCACGTGCATGTCAGCGTTGCCTGGAAGACCCCGCAGTTCATCCTGGTATGGCTGGTGCTGTGCCTGAACGTCTCGGCGGGTATCGGTATCCTCGGCATGGCCTCGCCGCTGCTGCAGGAAGTGTTCGCCGGCAAGCTGCTGGGCAACGAGCTGACCTTCAGCGAACTGAACCCCGCGCAATTGGCACAGATTGCCGCCATTGCCGCCGGTTTCACCGGCCTGCTGAGCCTGTTCAACATCGGTGGGCGCTTCTTCTGGGCGTCGTTCTCCGACTACATCGGCCGCAAGAACACCTACTTCGCCTTCTTTGCCTTGGGCGTCGGCCTCTACAGCCTGGTGCCGAACATGGGCCACCTGGGCAATGTGGCGCTGTTCGTGGCGGCGTTCTGCATCATCCTGTCGATGTACGGCGGTGGCTTCTCCACCGTGCCGGCCTACCTGGCCGACCTGTTCGGCACGCAGATGGTCGGTGCCATTCACGGTCGCCTGCTGACCGCCTGGGCCGCAGCCGGCGTGCTGGGCCCGGTGCTGATCACCTACCTGCGCGAGTACCAGTTGGCGGCGGGTGTAGAGCGTGCGGCGGCTTATGACATGACCTTGTACATCCTCGCCGGCCTGCTGGTGCTGGGCTTCGTCTGCAACCTGCTGATCCGCCCGGTGGCCGACAAGTACTTCATGAGCGATGCCGAACTGGCTGCCGAGCGGGCACTGAGCCATGACAAAGGTGCCGATGGTGCGCGTTCGCTGGAGTGGCATGCCGCGCCGGGGAGCCTGCCGCTGGTGCTGCTGGCCTGGGCTGTGGTGGTGATTCCGCTGGCTTGGGGTGTGTGGATTACCTTGCAGAAGACGGCAGTGCTGTTCCATTGAGGTAGCTGCCAGGGGGCGCTTTGCGCCCCTTTCGCGACGCAAGGCCGCTCCTACAGGGAACGCGTAATCGCAAGGTTTGCGCGATTCCTGTAGGAGCGGCCTTGTGTCGCGATGGGCTGCAAAGCAGCCCAATTCCCCAGTTGTATAGACCTGTAGACCTGTCCGCCCCCGCAATTCCTTGCCATGCCATATGTCATCCGCGTTTCAAGCCGGCGCGTTCTGGGCCTATAATGGAGCCCTTTTCGCCCTATGATTTTGCGGAGCTGGTGATGGTCGAACGTAAGGCTTCCGTCGAGCGCAACACCCTGGAAACCCAGGTCAAGTGCTCGATCAACCTCGATGGCAGCGGCAAGGCCCGATTCGATATCGGTGTGCCTTTCCTTGAACACATGCTGGACCAGATCGCCCGCCATGGGCTGATCGATCTGGATATCGAGTGCAAGGGTGACCTGCATATCGACGATCACCATACCGTCGAAGACGTCGGTATCACCCTGGGCATGGCATTCGCCCAGGCCATCGGCGACAAGAAAGGCATCTTCCGCTACGGCCATGCCTACGTGCCGCTCGACGAAGCGCTGTCGCGCGTGGTCATCGACTTCTCCGGCCGCCCAGGCCTGCAGATGCATGTGCCCTACACCCGCGCCAGTGTGGGTGGCTTCGATGTCGACCTGTTCCAGGAGTTCTTCCAGGGCTTCGTCAACCACGCCCTGGTGACCCTGCACATCGACAACCTGCGTGGCCACAACACCCACCACCAGATCGAAACCGTGTTCAAGGCGTTCGGCCGCGCGCTGCGCATGGCCGTGACCCTCGACGAGCGCATGGCCGGGCAGATGCCGTCGACCAAAGGGTGCCTGTAAATGCAGACGGTAGCCGTAATCGACTATGGCATGGGCAACCTGCACTCGGTGGCCAAGGCGCTCGAGCACGTCGGCGCCGGCAAGGTGCTGGTCACCAGCGACGCCGCGGTGATCCGCGAGGCTGACCGCGTGGTGTTCCCGGGCGTGGGCGCGATCCGCGACTGCATGGCCGAAATCCGCCGCCTGGGCTTCGACAGCCTGGTGCGTGAAGTGAGCCAGGACCGCCCGTTCCTCGGCATCTGCGTCGGCATGCAGGCACTGCTCGAGCACAGCGAAGAGAACGACGGTGTCGACTGCATCGGCCTGTTCCCTGGCCAGGTGCGCTTCTTCGGCAAAGACCTGAAAGAAGACGGCGAGCACCTGAAGGTGCCGCACATGGGCTGGAACGAAGTCAGCCAGACCATCGACCACCCGCTGTGGCACGACATTTCTGACCGTGCGCGCTTCTATTTCGTGCACAGCTACTACATCAATGCCGGTAAGCCAGGCCAGGTGGTCGGCCGTGGCCACTACGGCGTCGACTTCGCCGCCGCGCTGGCCGATGGCTCGCGCTTTGCCGTGCAGTTCCACCCGGAGAAGAGCCATACCCATGGCCTGCAGCTGCTGCAGAACTTCGTCGCCTGGGACGGGCGCTGGTAAATGAGCCGTTCGAAGACCAAGGCACCGGTCATGACTCTGGCCCCCGAAGAGGAACGCCAGGCGCTCGACACGCTCAAGCGCTTTCTCGAAGACCGTTTCGAGCTGCAGCTCGGGTCGTTCGAGGTGGCCGAGGTCCTCGAGCTGTTCAGCAAAGAAATTGCACCCCATTACTACAACAGGGCGATTGCCGATGTTCAGCTGCACCTCAAGGAGCGGTTCGAGAGCATCGAGAGCGATCTGTGGGCCCTCGAAAAGCCCTGAAACCCCAAGAACAGACAGGTTCCCAAGATGCTGATTATCCCCGCTATCGATCTGAAGGACGGTGCCTGCGTGCGCCTGCGCCAGGGCCGCATGGAAGACTCCACGGTATTTTCCGACGACCCGGTGAGCATGGCCGCCAAGTGGGTCGAGGGTGGCTGCCGCCGCCTGCACCTGGTCGACCTCAACGGTGCCTTCGAAGGCCAGCCGGTCAACGGTGAGGTGGTCACCGCCATCGCCAAGCGCTACCCGAACCTGCCGATCCAGATCGGCGGCGGCATCCGTTCGCTGGAAACCATCGAGCACTACGTCAAGGCCGGCGTCAGCTACGTGATCATTGGCACCAAGGCGGTCAAGCAGCCGGAGTTCGTCGCCGAAGCGTGCAAGGCGTTCCCGGGCAAGGTCATCGTCGGCCTGGACGCCAAGGACGGCTTTGTCGCCACCGACGGTTGGGCCGAGGTGAGCTCGGTGCAGGTCATCGACCTGGCCAAGCGTTTCGAGGCCGATGGCGTCTCGGCGATCGTCTACACCGACATCGCCAAGGACGGCATGATGCAGGGCTGCAACGTGCCGTTCACCAAGGCCCTGGCCGAAGCCACCTCGATCCCGGTGATCGCCTCGGGCGGCATCCACAACCTGGGCGACATCAAGGCCCTGCTGGATGCCAAGGCCCCCGGCATCATCGGCGCCATCACCGGCCGTGCCATCTACGAAGGCACCCTCGATGTCGCCGAGGCCCAGGCCTTCTGCGACAACTATCAAGGCTGAGGACTGAACCATGGCACTGGCCAAGCGCATCATCCCTTGCCTGGACGTGGACAACGGCCGAGTGGTCAAGGGCGTCAAGTTCGAGAACATCCGTGATGCCGGCGACCCGGTGGAAATCGCCCGTCGCTACAACGAGCAGGGTGCCGACGAAATCACCTTCCTCGACATCACGGCCAGCGTCGACGGCCGCGACACCACCCTGCATACCGTCGAGCGCATGGCCAGCCAGGTGTTCATCCCGCTGACCGTGGGCGGTGGCGTGCGCACCGTGCAGGACATCCGCAACCTGCTCAACGCCGGTGCCGACAAGGTTTCGATCAACACTGCCGCAGTGTTCAACCCGGAGTTCGTTGGCGAGGCGGCGGACCGTTTCGGTTCGCAGTGCATCGTCGTCGCCATCGACGCCAAGAAGGTATCCGCGCCAGGTGAGGCGCCGCGCTGGGAGATCTTCACCCACGGCGGGCGCAAGCCGACCGGGCTTGATGCCGTTGAATGGGCGAAGAAGATGGAAGGCCTGGGGGCTGGCGAGATCCTGCTCACCAGCATGGACCAGGACGGCATGAAGAACGGCTTCGATCTGGGCGTCACCCGTGCCATCAGCGATGCGTTGGGGATTCCGGTGATTGCGTCGGGGGGTGTGGGTAACTTGCAGCACTTGGCTGACGGGATTCTGGAAGGGCATGCCAGCGCGGTGCTGGCGGCCAGCATCTTCCACTTTGGCGAGTACACGGTGCCGGAGGCCAAGGCCTACATGGCTTCGCGCGGGATCGTCGTTCGCTGACAGCATGCTGGGAGGGCTTTGCCCTCCTTTCGCGACACAAGGCCGCTCCCACAGATACTGCGCAAGCCTCAGGCTCTGCGCTGTACTTGTGGGAGCGGCCTTGTGTCGCGAAAGGGCCG
The DNA here is from genome assembly GCF_044748405.1 of Pseudomonas sp. NPDC089996. Taxonomy (NCBI): domain Bacteria; kingdom Pseudomonadati; phylum Pseudomonadota; class Gammaproteobacteria; order Pseudomonadales; family Pseudomonadaceae; genus Pseudomonas; species Pseudomonas sp. NPDC089996. Next base: position 457,618 of record NZ_JBIVGA010000001.1, read on the forward strand.
CAAAGCGGCCCCAATTGCATCAGCCGTGGTTCTTGCCGAGCAAGGCGTGATAAAGCTCGGTATCCCCAAGAATCCCCACCATCTTGTCATTCTCCTGCAGCACCAGCTTGTTGCCCGTCTGGTAACGAATCTGCAGTGCCTCACGCATGCCGATATCCGCATGCACCAGCGTCGGCCTGCGCCCAAGCCCTTCCACAGACTGCCCCGGCGCCCAGTTCTGCATCTCCAGCCCGTTCTGCCCCTGGCGCGCACGCTTGATCGAATTCCCTTCGCCCAGGTCCAGCCACGAATCGCCACCCGGGTCCAGGCACACCGAACCATTCACTCGTTTGCAGTTGTCCAGGCTGCGCATCAGGCTGCGCCCACACAACACGTTCAGCGGGTTGGTATGGGCGACGAAGGTACGCACGTACTCGTCGGCCGGGTTCAGCACGATCTCTTCCGGCTTGCTGTACTGGATGATCCGCCCGTCCTTCATGATGGCGATGCGGCTGCCCAGCTTCAGCGCCTCGTCGAGGTCGTGGCTGACGAACACGATGGTCTTCGCCAACTTGGCCTGCAGGCCCAGCAGCTCGTCTTGCAGGCCCTGGCGGATCAGCGGGTCGAGGGCCGAGAAGGGTTCGTCCATCAGCAGGATGTCGGCATCCATCGCCAGCGCCCGGGCCAGGCCAACGCGCTGCTGCATGCCACCGGAGAGTTCGTCCGGTTTCTTGTTGCGCCATTGAGTCAGGCCAACCAGTTCAAGCTTCTCGTCGACCAGCTTGCGCCGTTCCTTTTCCGGGCGGCCCTGCATCTCGAGGCCGAAGCTGATGTTCTCGCGCACCGTCAGCCACGGCATCAGGGCGAACTTCTGGAACACCATGGCAATGCGCTTGGTGCGCATCATCTTCAGTTCGGCCGGGGTGCAGTGGGCAATGTCGATGTGCTTGCCTTCGTGCTCGACGAACAGCTTTCCGCGGCTCACGGTGTTGAGGCCGTTGATGCAGCGCAGCAGGCTTGACTTGCCCGAGCCGGACAGGCCCATCAGCACGCAGATCTCGCCTTTGTTGATATCCAAGTTGGCCTTTTCCACACCGACCACCAGGCCGGTCTGCTTGAGGATCTGCTCGCGGGTCTGGCCCTTGTCCAGCAGCGCCAGTGCTTCGCGCGGCTTGTTGGAGAAGATGACGTCGACGTCTTCGAATCGAATGATGCTCATGCCTCACCCCTTACCGGCAGTTCCGGTTGCTTGCAGATACGGTCGAGCATGATCGCCAGCAGCACGATCGCCAGGCCCGCTTCGAAGCCCAGGGAGATATCGGCGGTGTTCAGTGCGTTGACCACGGGTTTGCCCAGGCCATCGGCGCCCACCAGGGCGGCGATCACCACCATCGACAGCGACAGCATGATGCACTGGGTGACACCGGCGGCGATGCTCGGCATCGCGTGCGGCAGTTCGATACGGGTGAGCAGTTGGCGGCGCGAGCAGCCAAAGGCCTTGCCGGCGTCCATCAGCTCCTGCGGCACGTCGCAGATGCCCAGGTAGGTAAGGCGGATGGGGGCGGCGATGGCGAACACCACCGTCGAGATCAGCCCCGGCACCACGCCCAGGCCGAACAGGGTCAGCGTCGGGATCAGGTAGACGAAGGTCGGCACCGTCTGCATCAGGTCGAGTACCGGGCGCATGGCGGTGTAGAACAGCGGCTTGTGCGCGGCGATGATGCCCAGCGGCACGCCGATGGCCACGCAGACCACGGTGGCGAAGGTCACCTGGGCCAGGGTCTCCATGGTTTCCTGCCAGTAACCCAGGTTGAGGATCAGCAGGAAGGACAGGGCGACGAATACGGTCAGCGCCCACTTGCGCTGAATCAGGTGCGCGAGGGCGGCGAACAGAGCGATGAGGACGAACGGGTTGAACCAGGTCAGGGCGCTGGTGACGCCATGGATCATGAACTCCAGGCCTTGTGCGATGGCGTCGAAGTAATTCGCGCCGTTCTGGGTCAGCCATTCGACGAACGACGCGATGTACTGCCCCAGGGGTATTTTCTGATCGATAAGCATGATAGCGAGCTTCCACCTGCAAAGATTGAAATCAGTCCGGGGCGGGCACGGTCCCGCCCCGAGGTAGCGCTACGACGTACTGCGTTATTGAGCGAGTTTGGCTTTGGCCGCCTCAAGGCCGGGTTTGCCATCCACGGTGGTGACGCCCGCCAGCCAGGTGTCCAGCTTGCCGGGGTTGTCCTTGAGCCACTTTTTGGCGGCCGCTTCGGGCTTCATCTTGTCGTCCAGGACATAGCCCATCATGGTGCTTTCATCCTTGAGCTCGAACGACAGGTTGTTCAACAGCTTGCCGACGTTGCTGCATTCCTGTGCATAGCCCTTGCGGGTGTTGGTCAGCACGGTAGCCTTGCCGAAATCGGGGCCGAAGAACTCGTCCCCACCGGTGAGGTACTGCATCTTGAAACGGGTGTTCATCGGGTGCGGTTCCCAGCCCAGGAACACCACGGCCTCGCCACGCTTCTGCGCGCGCTCGACCTGCGACAGCATGCCGGCCTCGCTCGACTGCACGATCTTGAAACCGGCGTCCTTCAGGCCGAAGGCGTTCTTGTCGATCATGCTCTGGATGGTGCGGTTGCCATCGTTGCCGGGCTCGATGCCGTAGATCTTGCCGTCCAGTTCCTTCTTGAACTTGGGGATGTCGCTGAAATCCTTCAGCCCCTTGTCATACAGCGCCTGGGGTACGGCCAGGGTGTACTTGGCGTTTTCTAGGTTGGCGCGCACGGTTTCTACCGTGCCGGCATCGCGGTACTGCTTGATGTCGTTCTCCATGGTCGGCATCCAGTTGCCGAGAAACACGTCCAGGTCCTTGCCGGTGGCCAGCGACTTGTAGGTCACCGGTACCGAGATCATGGTGGTGTGGGTCTTGTAACCCAGTGCTTCGAGCACAACGCTGGTGGTCGCCGTGGTGACGGTGATGTCGGTCCAGCCGACATCGGAGAAGCGTACCGTCTGGCACTGCTCGGGTTCGGCGGCCTGGGCCAGCAGCGGTGCCGACAGCATCGCGACCAGCAACAGCGAGGGTGAACCTTTCATGGATGGACTCCTGTGATTTTGTCTTCGGGTTCGCATGGGTCGCCGGGCTTTCTCAGGGTCCGGTCGACCAGGCCTGCAGAGGGCAGGTTGCGTGGCCGTGCTTTACGAGTCGCTTTTGATAATCCTCCAGCGCCGGGCAATCGCCTACTGGTGGGGTCGTATCCAGTACGGAACGGGTCGCTTCCAGTACGGGCGATGTCGTTTATGGGGTTTTCCTCGCCTGTAGCCGCATTTTTGCGTCACCAGGCCGCTCGAAAGCGGCGCGCAGGTGGCCGAAAAGGCTGCGGCGCTGTTGGACAAAAGTACGTCGGTTGCAGACGGCGAGGGGGTAGGCAAAAGCCCGATGATGCTTGCATTCGTGGCGGCTCGCAGCTTCAGCCTAGCAGTTGCCCCGCCCTGCGCATGGCGCGCAGAGACAAGCCCAGCAAGAGGTGATTCGACAATGGCCATCAGCGTGTTTGACCTGTTCAAGATCGGTGTCGGGCCCTCCAGCTCCCACACCGTCGGCCCCATGCGTGCTGGCGCGCTGTTCGTCCAGGGCCTGCGTGAGCGCGGTGAGCTTGAGCAGGTGCAACGGATCGAAGTGCGCCTGTATGGCTCGCTGTCGGCCACCGGTATCGGCCATGGCACCGACAACGCCACCATCATGGGCCTGATGGGCGAATGGCCGGACGCCATCGACCCGACCCAGATCGTCCCGCGTATCGCCGACCTGCGTGAAACCAACACCCTGAAACTGGATAACCGCCTACCCATCGAGTTCGTCTGGGCCCGCGACATGCTGCTGCTGGACGAGAACCTGCCGTACCATCCCAATGCCATGACCCTGATCGCCGAAGGCGCCCAGGGTGAGCTGCACCGCGATACCTACTACTCGGTGGGTGGCGGCTTCGTGGTCGATGCGGCCCAGGCCGCCAGCGGCGTGCTGGATGCCGACCAGACGGTGCTGCCGTACGACTTCAACAGCGCCGCCGAACTGCTGCGCCTGTGCAAGCAAAACGACCTCAGCGTGTCGCAATTGATGATGGCCAACGAGAAGGTCTGGCGCAGCGAGGAAGAAATCCGCGCCGGGCTGTACAAGCTCTGGGAAGCCATGCAGGAGTGCGTCAACAACGGCCTCAAGTACGAAGGCACGCTGCCCGGCGGGCTCAATGTGCGTCGCCGCGCCGCCAAGCTGCACCGCAGCCTGCAGGAGATCGGCAAGCCCAACGTGATCGGCTCGACCATGAGCGCCATGGAGTGGGTCAACCTGTTCGCCCTGGCGGTCAATGAAGAGAACGCCGCAGGCGGGCGCATGGTCACCGCGCCCACCAACGGCGCGGCGGGCATCATCCCGGCGGTCCTGCACTACTACATGCGTTTCAGCGATGCGGTGACCGAGTCCAGCGTGGTCGACTATTTCCTGGCTGCGGCGGCTGTGGGCATTCTGTGCAAGAAGAACGCGTCGATCTCCGGCGCCGAAGTCGGTTGCCAGGGGGAGGTCGGCTCGGCCTGCGCCATGGCTGCGGCCGGCCTTGCCGAAGTGCTGGGGGCAACGCCGCCGCAGGTGGAGAACGCTGCCGAAATCGCCCTTGAACACAACCTTGGCCTCACCTGCGACCCGGTCGGCGGCCTGGTGCAGGTGCCGTGCATCGAGCGCAACGCGATTGCCGCGGTGAAGGCGATCAATGCCGTGCAGATGGCCCTGCGCGGCGATGGCGAGCACTTCATCTCCCTCGACCAGGTGATCCGCACCATGCGCGACACCGGGGCCGACATGCACGACAAATACAAAGAGACTTCGCGCGGTGGCCTGGCGGTCAGCGCCATCGAATGCTGATAATCCCTGCCTGATCTAGATCTCTGTGGGAGCGGCCTTGTGTCGCGAAAGGGCCGCAACGCGGCCCCGGCGATTTGTGCATCCACAGCATGAATCCTGGGGCCGCGTTGCGGCCCTTTCGCGACACAAGGCCGCTCCCACAATGACCGCATTGCGCTTGAATGCTCTTCCTTGGTGCGTAGGGGCCCTACCAATCGTCGGGTGTCGTAATCAGCATGGGCATTGTCGGTGACACTCAAGAGTGTCGTTTCTGGGCAACCTACACTGCGCATGTCACCAAATTGCTCAGCCGTTACCCGAAAGGCGCTAGTACGGCGGTTCCAGGAGACTGACCAATCCGATCGAAGTGCCTGATTTGCCGAATGAAGGCGTCGTTTTCAGGTTTTTTCGAATGGCCGTTCAATTTCAGGCACGGCCTTTGCGTCGTGATTGGCAACAAGCCCCTGCACACGAAACCGGGGCCATAACAAGAAATCAGTGCCCGCCTGAGGCACACCCTGCATTTGTGTGAGGAGAAATCGCGATGACGTCGTACACCTCCGGGACCCCAACCCAGAACCGCACAGCACCCCAGTCCATCGGGTTTCTTCTATTGGACAATTTCACCCTGATTTCCCTGGCATCGGCCGTCGAGCCGCTGCGCATGGCCAACCAGCTGTCCGGCCGCGAGCTGTACCGCTGGCACACGCTGACCGTCGATGGCGGCCAGGTGTGGGCCAGCGACGGCCTGCAGATCACCCCCGATGCGGCCATGCACAGTGCACCGCCAATCGATACCGTGATCGTCTGCGGCGGCGTCGGTATCCAGCGCACTGTCACCCGTGAGCATGTCACCTGGCTGCAGGCCCAGGCCCGCCAGTCGCGCCGCCTTGGCGCGGTGTGCACCGGCAGCTGGGCGCTGGCCTGCGCCGGCCTGCTCGACGGCTTCGATTGCAGCGTGCACTGGGAATGCCTGGCAGCCATGCAGGAGGCCTTCCCACGGGTCAACATGAGTACCCGCCTGTTCACCCTCGACCGCAACCGCTTCACCAGTTCCGGTGGCACCGCGCCATTGGACATGATGCTGCACCTGATCAGCCGCGATCACGGCCGCGAGCTGTCGGCGGCGATTTCCGAGATGTTCGTCTACGAGCGTATCCGCAACGAACAGGACCATCAGCGCGTGCCGCTCAAGCACATGCTCGGCACCAATCAGCCGAAGCTGCAGGAGATCGTCGCGTTGATGGAGGCCAACCTCGAAGAGCCGATCGACCTCGACGAACTGGCCGTGTATGTGTCGGTATCGCGTCGCCAGCTCGAGCGGTTGTTCCAGAAATACCTGCACTGCTCGCCGTCGCGCTATTACCTGAAGCTGCGCCTGATCCGTGCGCGGCAGTTGCTGAAGCAGACGCCGATGTCGATCATCGAAGTGGCTTCGGTGTGCGGTTTTGTCTCGACCCCGCACTTCTCCAAGTGCTACCGCGAGTACTTCGGCATTCCGCCGCGTGACGAGCGCGTGGGTTCCAACACCGCGCAGCAGGTGGCGATGATGCCGATTCCACAGGCCATGGCCTTGTCACCGCACGGCGGGCCGCTGGGGGCATTGAGCCAGGCGCGCAACGAGTCGACCTTTGCCAGCGTAAGGCTCTGACACCGCGCCGCCTGCTTCGCGGGCAAGCCCGCTCCCACAGGTAGGGCGCAATCCTCGAGATTTGTGCGGTCCCTGTGGGAGCGGGCTTGCCCGCGAAGAGGCCAGAGTAGGCAACACAAATCCACCTGTTGATAATGATTCTCGACTACAGGTAACATCGCCGCCCCCGAAGCACTCTGGCATACCACCCCGTGGCGGACGACAAACTCCAGCTCTACCTCGCCCATCGGGCGGCATTGCTCGACTATGCCGCACCGATCGTCGGCTGCCGTGCGCGTGCCGAGGATGTGGTGCAGGAAGCCTGGCTGCGTTTCAGCCGCCAGCAGGACGATGCCGACATCCGCCACCCGGCCAGTTACCTCTACCGCATCGTGCGCAATCTGGCCCTCGATCAGACCCGCCGCAGCGCCACCGAAAAGGCCCAGCCCGGCGGAGACGAGATCCTCGCCGAGCTGCCTTCCACCAGCGCCTCGCCCGAACAGGCCGTTACCCAGCAGAACGAACTCAGCGCCATCAGCCGGGCACTCGAAGAGCTGCCCCTGCGCACACGTGTTGCCTTCGAGATGCACCGCCTGGGCGGCCATACCCTGCAGGAGGTGGCCAGCCACCTGAACGTCTCGGTCAGCCTGGTGCATCAACTGGTACGCGACGCTTTGAGCCACTGCATGGCGCGGCTGGAGGATGACCTGTGAAAAAACGCCAGGCTGCCGCGTCTTTTGCCCAACGGGTCGACTCTGTGCGACCCTTCGCGGCCTTCGTACCTTCCGAGCACCCGGAGCCTTGCCCGACATGACGTCAGCAGACCTCACCGCCAGCCGCCGCGAGCAGGCCCTGGACTGGTTCCTGCGCCTGCAGCAGGCCCCCGACGACGCGCAATTGCGCAGCGCGTTCGAGCAGTGGTGCGCGGGTGATGCCGCCAACGCCGAGGCCTACCGCAAGGCCGAGCAGGTCTGGCAGCTGACTGGGCAATTGGCGCCGACCACCATTGAGCAATGGCCCAAGGCGCCGGTGGTGCAACTGCCTGCGCGGCGGCGTCGCTGGTGGCTGGGCGCTGCAGTGGCGGCCTGCCTGCTGGTCGCTGTCGCGCCATCTCTGAGCCTGCGCCTGCAGGCCGACTACCGCACCGCCCAGGGGGAGACCCGGGATATCACCCTGGCTGACGGCAGTGTGGTGCAGATGGACAGCGACACCGCCATCGTCGTGGATTATTCCGGCGATCATCGCGACGTGAAGCTGCTGACGGGCCAGGCGTTCTTCGAGGTCAAGCCTGACAAGTCCAAGCCGTTCCATGTACGCGCCGAGGCGATCAAGGTGACGGTGACCGGTACCGCCTTCAATGTCGCGCTGCGCCCGGGCAGGGCGGGGGTGGATGTGCAGCATGGTTCGGTGCGGGTCGAGGATGCGGCCGATGGGCATGTGCTCTCCAATGCCCTGACGGCCGGCGAGCGGCTGCGCTATGTCGATGGCATCGTCCAGGTGAAGACGTTCGTGCCTTCGCAGGCAGCCGCCTGGCGCCAGGGGCAGTTGATCGCCGATGACCAGCGCGTGGCCGAGCTGGTGCAGGAGCTGGCGCAGTACCTGCCGGGCCAGGTGGTGTTGCGCGATGAGGCGTTGGGCAACAAGCGTGTGACTGGCGTGTATGACCTGCATAAGCCCGAAGCGGCCCTGCGGGCGGTGGTTCGGCCCCATGGGGGTGAGGTGCGTAGTTATGGGCCTTGGTTGCTGCTGATAGGGAAATTTTGAAAATACCGGGACAGTGCTGCCAAATGGGTTGGTAGAGAGCCTCGGTACAGAGAGGGCTCTCAAGCAGATCATTTAGCACATGGATTGTTTAGCTATCCGATGTTGCTATTTTGATCTTGAACTCAGCTAATAGCGCATCTCCTTTCGGAGTCAAAGACTCCAGGGAAACCATTACCGGGAAGTCATCATAAGTAAGATAGAATTTTTCTTGCTCAAGGGTTACCTCCCACACTCTTATGTCAATAGAGTCGGTTTTTTTCTCGATACTACCATTAAGTAGGTCAATTACTGATTTCGCATAGGCCGGAAAGTCCTCCCAGTTTATGCTAGAGGTTAAATTCAGGCAGGATCCCCCAGAGTACATGGTCTCTATGTTGAGGGCATCTAGCTTAAGGCTGTTCATTAAAATAGGTCTCTACCGCCAGAGCGGGTTGCGCTCTCAATGATTTGCTCATAAGACTTGCCTTTTTCAACAAGCCATTCAAATGTAGGTCCGAGTTTATCGCCGTATTTACCTATGTTGCGTTCGTCAATTGTTTTTAGAATGTCCGGCGGCGTGAATTCTCTATATTTAAGCTTTATTGTTGTTCGGGAAGAGTAGGCGAACTTCGCAATTTCCTCTAGGCTCGTGCTTGAGGCTCTCATTGCGTTTACGCGCTGCTGGAGATCGAACACTTCACGAACGTACAGCTGTCTGAGTGCTGGAAGGTTTCCGAAATCACCATCAGCTCTAAATCGAACGTTGTCCCATTTTGGCGTTTCTAGTTCGTTTGATGGCTTGGCTCTGGTGATTGTTTGCCCTGAAGGCGGCTGCAGCCCCGGGTGTGCCAATATTGCACCCTGATTTCTACCTAGCCAAGAGGCTAATGCTCTGTTTGTGACTTCAGCTTTGAAATTGATGCTCCTGGATGCAACGCTTTCCATACTGCTGGAAATGCCGGAGTTGATGGGGCCGCGCAACAGGTATGCGGCTATAGCGGTTAGTAGAAGCTGGATTAGCTGCGCTTGCCCTCTTGCCAATTGGTTGGCAGCTTGGCTCACCATCTGCTCTCTACGAGCTGCAGATCCTCCAGTTGGATCAAGTCCGCTGGGTATCCCCTCCTCGGAGTGCCAAGCCGTAATGATGCCGTCTGTGGCTATAAACGCTGCGTGTATCGACGAACGATTTCACTGCCTCTGGCTGTACTCGGTACGCTTTGAGATTGCCGGGGCCGCTGTGCGGCCCTTTCGCGACACAAGGCCGCTCCTACACAGGCAACGCGGTCTCTTGTAGCAGCGGCGTCGTGTCGCGAAAGGGCTGCAAAGCAGCCCCAGCAACCCCCCCCCTGCAAAATAATTTCACAATTTTCTGAAAATTCCCCGAGCTCCCCCGTCTTCTTCCCCGCGCGCAACAACTGATAGCGATTCGTATTCAATTTTGCTGCCCGGCGATGGTCCGGGGCGGGGATGTGGGATGACTCAAACAACAAGCCGGAAGCCGTGTAGTGCGCGGGGTTGGTCGTTGCGCCTGAAAAAAGTGGCAGGGGCCGGCGTGCTCGGCATGTTCAGTGCCGTGGCGACGCTGCCTGCGCTGGCTGAACAGGTGAACCCGCCACGCTCGGAGCTGGCCCAGGTCCACACGTTCGACATTCCGGCACAAAGGCTGGCCATCGCCCTGATCACCTTCGGCCAGCAGAGCGGCCTGCAGGTGTCGGTCGACCCGGACCTGCTCGAAGGCCAGCAGTCCACCGCCGTCAGCGGCCATCTGAGCAGCGAGGCTGCACTGGCCCAGCTGTTGCTGGGCACCGGCATCACCTGGGACTATGAATACAGCACCCTGATGTTTCGCCTGCTGCACGCCGACAATGGTGCCGTCGAGCTGCACAACACGGTGATCCTCGGCGACACCGAAGAAAACAGCTACATGGGCGCCAAGGTCATCGACCGCAAGGCGATCCAGGCCTTCCCCGGTGCCAATGGCGATATCACCACCCTGCTGCAGATGCACCCCAACGTGCAGTTCAGCACCGAGCAGAAGAGCTCCAACACGCCAGGTGAAATCGACCCTGCCGACATCAGCATCAACGGCGCCAAGTTCTACCAGAACAACTTCATGATCGATGGCATCTCGATCAACAACGACCTCGACCCCGGCGCCCACGGCTACAACGAAACCCGCCAGTTCGACTCGGCGCCCAGCCGCTCGCACGGCATCGCCCTGGACGCTGACCTGCTCGAAGAGATCAAGGTCTACGACAGCAACGTGCCGGTCGAGTACGGTGGCTTCAATGGAGGCGTGGTCGATGCGATCACCCGACGCCCCAGCCATGACCTGCATGGCAAGCTGTCCTACGCCATGACCCGCTCGGAGTGGACCAGCTACCACATCACCCGCGAAAACAAGGAAACCTTCGACACCTCGTCGAACGAGAAGAACCAGCCCGAGTTCACCAAGACCACTTTGCGCGGCACACTCGAAGGGCACTTCACCGACGATTTCGGTGCCTTGTTCAACTTCTCGCAGAAGCGCTCGTACCTGCCGCTGCGCACCTATGCCAACGGCTACAACAGCCCTGACAACGACAACGAACAGGAGCAGACCCGGGCACTGGACAACTTTCTGCTCAAGACCTACTGGAACGTCAATGATCGCCTGACCCTGGACACCTCGATCGTTTACGCCCCGCAGGAAAACACCTATTACCGCGAGGACTACCGCGACTCGGGCTACACCAACATCAACGGTGGCTGGCAGGGCTCGTTCAAGGCCATCTACGAAGGCGACACCGCCCGCTGGACGCAGCAGCTGGCGGTGAGCAACCTGTACGCCTCGCGCGACTCCGACCGTGACCAGGAAATCAAGTGGTACTGGTCCGACACCAAGGACTGGGGCAACCCTGACGACAGCAACGCGCGCAGTGCCGAGGGCGGGTTCGGCAGCCTGTACCAGACCCAGCGCAGCATCGACTACAAGCTCAAGGCCGATTGGCAGACCTTCAGCCTCGGCGCGGCTGCGCACAGCCTGACCACCGGCCTGGAACTGGGCTACCAGCGGGCAAGCTGGGAACGTGAGGACGACGCCCTGTCGATCACCACCTTGAAGCGTGACAACGGCGTGTGCAGCGGCGGCGACCCCTGGTGCTCGAATGGCCAGTTGCTCAACGGTGACAATCGCCAGTGGGGCTCGGCGATGATGGTCTACGGCGCTGGCAAGATCGACATGACGCAGAAGAAGTACGCGCTGTTCGTGCAGGACGAGATCGGCTACGGCAACCTCACCCTGCGCCCCGGCCTGCGCTACGAGGGCGACGACTACATGGAGAAGAAAAGCCTGGCGCCACGCTTTGCCGGCGATTACGACTTCTTCGGCGACCGCAGCACGGTCCTGGTATTCGGTGCCAACCGCTATTACGGCCGCAACCTGTTCAAGTATCGCCTGGCCGACGGCCGCCAGCAGTTCACCTCGCGCTACACCCGCGCCACCCAGACCAGCGATTGGGTACTGTCCAGCCAGAACAAGAACATGAGCAAGTTCTCCAGCATGGACATCCCCTATGACGATGAATTGATGCTGGGGCTCAACCAGCGCTGGTTCGATACCGAGTTCCAGCTCAAGTACGTCAACCGCAAGGGCAAGGGCCAGATCTACCGCACCCGACCCTACTACAACCTGGATGCCAAGGACATTCCCGAAGGCTACAGCAAGGACTACTACGCCTACCTCAACGCCGGCACCAGCGAGACCGAGAATATCAGCCTGACCGTCACGCCGATGCAGCCGCTGCGTTTCCGGGGCACCAGCACCAGCGTGCAGCTGGCCCTGGACTGGTCGCGGACCAAAAGTGGTTACGGCTCCACCTACGAGGCCGGCCTGGATGGTGACGAGCTGGCCGGCAACGACGTGGTGCTCGACGGCAAGCGCATCCCCTACAACGAACTGCCGGGCAGCGATTACAACCGGCCCTGGACCGCGCGGCTGACCACCATCACCGACATCCCCCAGTGGAACCTGTCGATCAGCAACTTCCTGCGCTATCGCGGTGCGTACGACCAGGTCGTCAACCTGGATGAGGACATCGAGGTCGACGGCGAGGTGCTCAGCCGCTACGAGACCGTCGCCACGCCGGCGGCCCCGACCTGGGACATGAAGCTGGCCTGGGACATCCCCACCGGCAAGGACCAGGCGTTCTTCGTCAACGTCGATATCACCAACGTCACCGACAAGGTCAACAAGATCACCAGTCGCGAGTCGGTGAGCCTGGTGAGCTACGAAGTCGGCCGCCAGTACTGGCTGGAAGTCGGCTACCGCTTCTGACCCCATAACAACACCGTGGATAACCTGATGAACAAGCTCATCGCGGGCCTGCTTGGCCCGCTGCTGCTCGGCGCCTGCGCCACAGTGATAGAACCCGACGCGCCGCTGCCCTGGGATACCCAGGTGGTGCATGGCCAATTGGCCAACGGCCTGGCCTATCGACTGGTACGGGAAACGTCGCAACCGGGTCGCCTGGACCTGCGCCTGACGGTCAAGGCCGGCTCGGTGGACGAGGCCGACGACCAGGTCGGCGTGGCCCACCTGGTCGAACACCTGAACTTCCACAGCCGCGCCGGCGGCGAACAGAACCTGCGCCAGCGCATGACCGACCTGGGTTGGGTGCAGGGCCGCCATTTCAACGCGGTGACCAACTACGAGCGCACCCAATACCTGATCGGCCCGCCCGCTGGCGTGCGCCAGGCCCCGCAGGCATTGCAGGCGCTGGCCGATCTGGCCTTCGCCCGCGACTACAACGCCCAGGACCTGGAGCGCGAGCGGCCGATCGTGATCGAGGAGTGGCGTGGCGGCCTCGGCGTGGCTCAGCGCATGAACGAGCAGCGCACCGCGTCCCAGCGCACCGGCTCGCGTTACCCCGAGCACCGCACCATCGGCAACGAGGCAGCGATCCGCTCGGCCAGCCTGGCCAGCCTCCAGGCCTTCCAGAGCCGCTGGTACCTGCCCAACAACATGGTGCTGTCGGCGGTGGGCGACTTCGACCCGCAAGTGATGCAGGCGCAGATCGAACAGGCCTTCGGTTCGGCCAAGGCCTGCGCACTGTCCAGCCGTGAGCAGCGTGAGCTGCCGCTGGACGACAAACTGAAGATATTCCGCGTGCAGGACCCGCAATCGGGCAGCAACCAGGTGGCGATGCTGCTGCGTTCCCACGAGCCAGGCAGCCGCGGCACCACCCGCGCCGCCCTGCGGGAGCGGCTGATCGACCGCATGACCCTGGCCGCGATGCTCGACACCCTGCGCCGCCAACCGCTGCAACCGGGTGTCCGTAGCCTGATCGTGCAGAAAACACTGATCGGCGCACACTCCACCGTACTCGGCATCGCTGCAGGGGTCGAAGGCCAGGCCCACAACCAGGCGCTGGAGCAGTTGCTGACCGAGATCGAGCGGCTGCGCCAGCACGCTTTCAACGAAACGGACCTGCAACGTGAGCGCGAACATATCCGTGCGCTGGGTGACAAGACCTTGGCGAGGCAGGCGCCGCGTACCTTCGAGCAATGGGTGGAACAACTCAACAATGCCGCCGTGCAGGGCAATGCCGTCACCGAGCGGCACGCTACCGCTGCGCGCTATCTGGAAGTGTTGGGCGACATCTCGCTGGATGACCTCAATGGCCGCTTGCGGCACTGGCTCGCAAGCCCTGACCGGGTATTGCAGGTGAGTGCGGCGGGCTCCTCCACGGTCGCCCTGCCGAGCGTGGTACAGGTCGAGGCACTGCAGGCGAAGCTGGCCGCAACCGCACTGCCTGGCCCCGCGCTGACAGCAGCGCCAAAGGCCCCCAAACACCCGTTGAAAATGCCTGCTGCGCCGCCAGCGGCCGCTATCGTCGAGCGCAAGCGCTTCGCGGAGCAACAGGTAGAACACTGGCGCCTGGCCAACGGCGATCGGCTGGTCTGGCTCAAGCGCAATGGCCCGGAAGGCAAGTGGCTGCTGCAGGCCGAATCTTCCGCTGGCTATCACCTTGCAGGCACCCCGGCCTGGCGCCTGCAAATGGCCGCGCAGCTGGCCATGCACAGCGGCCTGCCTGGGATGGATCAGCAGGCCCTGGCAACCTGGCGCCAAGAGCAGCGCGCAACGCTCGGTTTCGACCATCAGCCCCAGCGCCTGCAGCTCAACCTTGGCGCTGCTCCGGAGCAGTTGCTGGCGCTGATGCAGAGCTACCGGGTGAGCCAGCTGGCCAGTATCGACCCGGAACTGTTCAGCACCACGCGCGATGCATTGCTGCAACGCCTGCGCAGCCGCCCGGATGACGTGCGCGGGCAGCAGGAGAGCCGGCAGCGTGTGCTCAAGTACGGTGTCGACCATTGGCAGTCGCCGGATATCGGCGCCCTCGAACGACTGACTGCCGAACAATTGAATGCCGACTGGAAGCGGCTGGCCGGTGCGCCTGTGACCTACTACCTGATGGCGGATGCAACGCCCGAGGCGCTTGAAAAAATGGTCGGTGAACTGCTCGCGACCGTTCCGCGCACGGCACCGCTGGCCAGTCAACAGGCCCTGCAGCAGCCTGGCCAACGTCGCGCTGACCTGGCGATTGCACTGGAGCCGCGCGCCGTTGTGCAAGCCAGCAGCTACCAGCCCCAGGCCTGGAGCCCGGAAGCCGCGGCGCGGGTCGCGGTGCTGCGCGACCTGGCCAACCAGCGGCTGAAAGCACAACTGCGGGGCGAGGCTGGCGGTGTGTATCGCCTGCGGTTCGACAGCGAACTGAATGCCGACACCCAGCGCATCGAAAGCAGCCTGAGCTTCACCTGTGACCCGGCGCGGGTCGACGAGCTGTGGGCCATGGCCCAGCAGACGTTGGCCGGCCTGCAACCGGATGCCCAATGGTTGCGCAGTGAGCGCGCCGAGTTCCAGCGCCAGGAAAGCAAACGCCGCGACGACCCGCAAACCCAGTTCAAGCGCCTGATCCTGAGTGATCGCCGCTGGCACGACCCGCGCTATTTACAGACCCAGGCGCAACTGCCTGATGCGTTGAACCTGCCAGCGCTGCAACAGCAAGCGAAGCAGCTGTTCCCACGGGCCAACCAGGTGCAGCTGCGCCTGCTACCTTCGGCAGCAGCACTGGAGCAGGCCTTGTGAAGACCTTACGCACCTTCTACCGGCTCAGCCGCCCGTTCTGGGCCAGCCGCCAGCAGTGGCCGGCCTGGCTGATGCTGGCGGCAGTGATCGGCCTGGGTTTGCTGGTGGTGCAGATCAACGTGTTGATCAACAGCTGGAGCAAGACCTTCTACGACACCTTGGCAGCGTTCGACACGACGGGGTTGTACGGCCTGGTCGGCGAGTACGCGCTGTACCTGGGCAGCTATGTGCTGATCGTCGTGGCCATGGACTACATCCGCAAAGGCCTGGAGCTGCGCTGGCGTCAGGCGATGACCGGGCGCCTGACCGACGCCTGGCTGGCGGACCAGACGTTTTACCGCCTGGGGCTGACCGGCGAACCGGACAACCCGGACCAGCGCATCGCCCAGGACATCGACCTGATGGTCGGCCTGAGCATCGAACTGGTGGCGTCGTTGGTCATCAACCTGGCTCAGGTCGGCGCGTTCATGCTGATCCTGTGGAACCTGTCGGGTGTGCAGACCTTCAGCCTGTTTGGCGAGACCTTCACGGTGCAGGGTTATCTGGTGTGGATCGTGCTGGCCTACACCCTGATCGGCAGCCTGCTGACCCACCTGATCGGCAGGCCGCTGCATGCGTTGAACTATGAGCGCGAACACCGTGAGGCGGACTTTCGCGCCAGCCTGCTGCGCAAGCGCGACCATGCCGAACAGATCGCGCTGTACCGGGGCGAGGCCGTCGAGCGTGAGCATCTGGCGCAACGCTTTCGGGCCATCGCCGACAACTGGCGGCACCTGATGGGGCGCGAGCGAAATCTCAGCCTGTTCACCGTCTCCTACGAGCGCCTGAGCCTGATCATCCCGGTGTTCGCCGCGCTGCCTGCGTTCATGGCCAAGGCCATTACCCTGGGTGGGTTGATGCAGATTCGCAGCGCCTTCAATGCCGTTCATGGCTCGCTCAGCTGGTTCATCAAGCTCTACCACAAGCTGGTGCGCTGGAGCGCGGCGCTTCAGCGGCTTGAGCAGTTCGAGCAGGCCATTGCCGCCAGTCGCCGGCAGGTGCTCGAAGCGCCCCAGGGGTCATGCTTGTGCACCCGGGGCCTCACACTGTGCAAACCCGACGGCGCGGTGCTGGTGGAAGCACTCGACCTGCGTGTGGGGCAAGGTGAATGGGTGCGCCTTGGCGGGCGCAGCGGCTTGGGCAAGTCGACCTTGCTGCGTACCTTGCAGGGGCTTTGGCCGTATTGCCTGGGCGAGTGGCAGTTGCCGCCGGGGCGCAGCCTGCTGCTGCCGCAGAAGCCTTACCTGCCGCGCATGAGTTTGCGTGGCTTGCTGGCCTACCCACAGGTGGAGGTGGAAGATGATCGGCTGTTGCTGGAAGCGCTTGGCAAGGTCGGACTTGGTGGCCGGCTGGATGACGAGCAGGAGTGGGAGCGGGTGTTTTCCGGGGGTGAGCAGCAGCGGCTGAGCTTGGCGCGGGCGCTGGTGTATCGGCCAGATACCTTGTACCTGGATGAGGCTACCAGCCAGCTGGATAGGGAGAGTGCACGGTCGTTGCTGGAAATGCTCAAGCAGGAGTTACCGGGGTGTACGGTAGTTGGCGTCACTCACCAGGAAGGGCTGAACAGGTTGTTTGACCGGACCTTTGAACTAAAGAGACTGGCCGAGCCTGCGTAAGCCAGTGCCGGCCTCTTCGCGGGTAAACCCGCTCCCACAGGTCAGCACAAGGCTTGAATCTGTGATGCACCTGTGGGAGCGGGTTCACCCGCGAAAGGGCCGGAACAGGAGAAATCAGGCGCGACGGCTGAACTGGGCCAGCGCCGGCAACAGCTGCTTGTCGATGGCCTGGCGCACCGCCGGCAAAATCGTCGCACTGCCGGTATACATCTGCTCGACCATGCCCTTGAGCGCCCGCGCATTGGGCTCGGTCAGCCCACGCACTACCGCCTCGCAGGCCTGCTCGGCGCTTGCCCCGGCGGGAATATCGAACCCGCGCGCGCGCAGGTGGCCTGCCAGGTCGTCCTGGTCAATCAAATCCGCATGCATCATGGCTGTTGTCCCTTTTATCGCGAAGAGAGTGCTGCTGTGATTTACGACCGATTCTGTGTCCGCAGCGACAAGCTCGCAAGGGCAGAATGTCGCCATGGCTGGTTTGGCTAAGAACAGGTCGCTCCCGGCTAATTGCGGGTGCCGGGAACCCAGCACACTGCAGCCATTCACGGTTCCCGAGGGTTTGGTCACCCTCACTCATGCACAGTGGATGTTGCTCGCTCTTGGCCCCGGACGCTCACGGCTTTCCGGGGTTATTTTTTTGCGCTTTCAGCGCGGTAGTTGCAGGACTCGGCCGACGAATTCCGCTGTCGGCAGGTCGCGCTGGTCATCTACCAGGCTATGTAACAGTGCCGTACTCCGTTCACTGAAAGGCGCCGACTTCGGGCCGGCCAGGTCCACATGCAGCAACATCTGCTCGCTGGCAGCCAGCACCTTGTCGAACCCGGCCCGATGCAGGCTGTGATACACGTGCAGGCGCTTGTGATCGAAGCCGATGATCTGTGTCTGCACCCACACCTCGGTACCCAGTTTCACCTCATGCAGGTAATTGACGTGCGCTTCCAGAGTGAACAGCGAGTTGCCACTCTGCCCACGGCTGTCGGCGTCCAGGCCGATGCGCTCCATCAGCGCATCGGTGGCGTAGCTGAAGATCAGCAGGTAGAAGGCATCACGCAGATGCCCGTTGTAGTCGACCCAGTCCTCCTGGACTGGGGTGCGGTAGGTGATCAGTGCGGGCATCGTGGGCTCCTCAATCGCCGAAAGCCATGCCGTGCTTGGCCTTGCTGGTTTTTACGGCTTCCAGCACAGCCAGCAGCGTGTCATCGCGATAGCGCTCCAGTGCGGCGATGCTGTGCTCGCCCAGCTGATCGGAGGTGCCGTCCACCACATCGTCGATCAGCTTGTCAGTCAGCTCTGGGGCTGGCAGGTAGGTCCAGGGCAGTTTCAGCGCCGGGCCGAACTGCGACATGAAGTGGCGCATGCCAGCATCACCACCGGCCAGGGTGTAGGTGAGGAAGGTGCCCATGAACGACCAGCGCAGGCCGGCGCCGAAGCGGATCGCGTCGTCGATTTCCCCGGTTGTCGCCACGCCGTCGTTGACCAGGTGCAGGGCCTCGCGCCACAGCGCTTCGAGCAGGCGGTCGGCAATGAAACCAGGGACTTCCTTGCGCACGTGCAGCGGGCGCATGCCGAGGGCGGTGTAGACGGTCTTGGCCGCTTCGACGGCTTCAGGCGCGGTGCGGCTACCCCCGACGATCTCGACCAGGGGCAGCAGGTACACGGGGTTGAACGGGTGGCCGACCACGCAGCGCTCGGGGTGGGTGGATGACTCGTAGAATTCGCTCGGCAAAAGGCCCGAGGTGCTGGACCCGATGATTGCATCGGGCTTGGCGGCGGCGCTGATCTTCGCATGCAGGTCGAGCTTGAGGTCCAGGCGCTCTGGCGCGCTTTCCTGGATGAAGTCGGCGTCGCGCACACATTCCTCGATGGTGGTTACGAACTTCAGCCGGTCCTGTGCGGCACCGGATGCCAGGCCTTGTTTCTCAAGGGCAGGCCAGGCATTGGCGATGCGCTTGCGCAGGGCCTGCTCGGCACCGGGCGCCGGGTCCCAGGCGATCACGTCCAGGCCGTGGGCCAGGGCGCGGGCGACCCAGCCGCTGCCGATCACGCCGCTACCCAGGGCGGCGAAGGTCTTGATCTCGGTGATGAAGGGCATATCGGTCTCCTGAGGCGAATCAGCGGCGCTTGAGGTTCATTTTTTCCCGGCCTTCGGCCGGGCTGAGCACGCGGCCACCCATGCGGGTGATGATTTCTGCGGCGCGTTCCACCAGCTGGCCGTTGCTGGCCAGCACGCCTTTGTCCAGGTACAGGTTGTCTTCCAGGCCGACCCGCACGTTGCCGCCGAGCAGCACGGCTTGCGCTGCCATCGGCATCTGCATGCGGCCGATGCCGAAACCGGCCCAGGTGACGTTGGCCGGCAGGTTGTCGACCATCGCTTTCATGGTGGTGGTGTCGGCCGGCGCGCCCCATGGGATGCCCAGGCACAGCTGGAACAGCGGGTCTTCGAGCAGGCCTTCTTTCATCATCTGTTTGGCGAACCACAGGTGGCCGGTGTCGAAGATTTCCAGCTCGGCTTTCACACCCAGTTCAGTAATGCGCTTGGCACCGGCGCGCAGTTGCGCGGGGGTGGAGACGTAGATGGCGTTGCCGTCGCCGAAGTTGAGGGTGCCGCAGTCGAGCGTGCAGATTTCCGGCAGCAGCGCTTCGACATGGGCCAGGCGTTCCAGCGGGCCGATCAGGTCGGTGCCGGGGCCGAATTCCATCGGCGATTCGCCCGGGCCGATTTCCAGGTCGCCGCCCATGCCGGCAGTGAGGTTGACGATGACGTCCACGTCGGCCTCGCGGATGCGCTCCATGACCTCGCGGTAGAGGTTCACGTCGCGGCTGAAGCGACCGGTCTGCGGGTCGCGGACATGGCAGTGGACCACGGTGGCGCCGGCCTTGGCGGCTTCCACGGCGGCTTCGGCGATCTGTTTCGGGGTGACCGGGACCAGGTGGCTTTTGGCGACCGTGTCGCCAGCGCCAGTGAGGGCGCAGGTGATGATGACGTCGTGGTTCATGGCGGTTCCTTGTGGTGTCGGTGTTGGCCTTTTCGCGGGCATGCCCGCTCCCACAGGGGCCGTTGTGCCCCTGACATGTGCGTAACCTGTGGGAGCGGGCGTGCCCGCGAAAGGGCCCTGTCAGTTGGCGGTGAGCTTGAGGTTGTCGGCGGCAGGCTTGCCATCGAAGGTGGTCACACCTTCAAGCCAGCGGGCCTTGTCCTCGGGGTGGTCCTTGAGCCACTGGCGGGCCGACGCCAGCGCATCCTTGTGGTCGAGCAGCGGCTGCATCATGCGGCTCTCGTCTTCGGCGCTGAACTTCAGGTTGGCCAGCAGGCGGTGGGCGTTGGGGCAGCGTTCGGCGTAGTCCGGCGCGGTCACCGTCCACACCGTGGCGCGGCCTTCGTCCGGGCCCAGGGCATCCTGGCTGTCGCCCAGGTAGGCCATGTCGATGTTCACGTTCATCGGGTGCGGCGCCCAGCCGAAGAACACCACCGCTTCCTTGCGCCGCACGGCGCGGTCGACGGCGGCGAGCATGCCAGCCTCGCTGGACTCGACGAGCTGGAACTTGCCCAGGTCGAACTGGTTCTTGGTGATCATGGCCTTGATCTGGGTGTTGGCACCGGAGCCCGGCTCGATGCCGTAGATCTTGCCGCCCAGCTCCTTCTCGAATTTGTGAATGTCGGCGAAGGTCTTCAGGCCTTTGTCATACAGATACTTCGGCACGGCGAGGGTGGCGCGGGCATCTTCCAGGCTGGGTTTTTCGAGGACCTTGACCTGGCTGGCGTCGACGAATGGGGTGATGGTCTGGGTCATGATCGGGTTCCAGTAACCCAGGAACATGTCCAGGCGCTTGTCGCGGATACCGGCGAAGATGATCTGCTGCGAAGCACTGGTCTGCTTGGTCTGGTAACCCAGGCCATCGAGCAGCACCTGGGCCATGGCGCTGGTGGCGATGACGTCGGTCCAGTTCACCACGCCCAGGCGCACGTTCTTGCAGGCTGCGGGCTCGGCGGCGAAAAGCGGGGTGGAAGCGATGCTGCTCAGGGCAAGGGTCAACAGGCTGCGGCGGATCAAGCTGTGCATGGTGGCTCTCCATCGGCAGTGCATATTGTTATTGAGGGCGGCCTCTGCGGACCGTGTGAATAAGCTACGCTGGCGCCAGGGTGGAAAATCGCACCCTGGCGACCAAGATTTGCACGGAGGCGACTACCTTTGCCGTGGAGCACGCAATGCCGCAACTGATCCACTTCCTGCTGCTGCCGGGGTTCTCGGCCATGGGGTTCATCAGCGCCCTGGAGCCCCTTCGTGTGGCAAACCGTTTCAAGGGGCCGTCATACCGCTGGCGGGTGCTGAGCCTGGACGGCGGGGCGGTGCTGGCGAGCAATGGCATGTCGGTGAACGCCGATGGTGCGCTGGGGGAGGGCGAGCCGGGCGGGATCCTGCTGATCGTTGCCGGCTTCGATCCGCTGGCCTGCTATGGCCCGCCGCTGCAGCAGGCTTTGCGCCGGCTCGATCACCAAGGGGTGATCCTCGGTGGCATCGACACAGGTCCCATGGTGCTGGCCGAGGCCGGATTGCTCGATGGCTATCGGGCGACCTTGCACTGGGAGGCGCTGGACGCGTTCAAGGAACGCTACCCGCGTTCGCAGGTGACCCAGGAGCTGTTCGAGATCGACCGGCGGCGCATCACCTGCGCGGGCGGTACCGCTTCGATCGATCTGATGCTCGACCTGATTGCCCAGGCCCATGGCAGCGAACTGGCGGTGCAGGTGTCCGAGCAGTTCGTGCTCGGGCGCATTCGGCCGCGCCAGGATCACCAGCGCATGCAGATCGCCAGCCGTTACAGCATCAGCAACAAGAAGCTGGTGAAGGTGATCGGCGAGATGGAGCGCAATATCGAGCAGCCGCTCAATACCCAAGTGCTGGCCGATGCGGTGCAGGTGACGCGGCGGCAGCTGGAGCGGCTGTTCCGTTTGCATCTGGACGACACGCCCAGTGGCTTCTATCTGCGCTTGCGGCTGGACAAGGCGCGGCAGTTGTTGCGCCAGACCGACATGAGCGTGCTGGAGGTGGCGGTGGCGTGCGGGTTCGAGTCGGCTTCATACTTTACCCGCTGCTACCGGGTGCGGTTCGAGCGGTGTCCGCGGGAGGACCGGTTGGCCAGAGCTGTATGACGGGCTTTTGTAGGAGCGGCCTTGTGTCGCGAAAGGGCCGCCAAGCGGCCCCATCAATATCTGCCTGAGCAAAAATCCTGGGGGCGCTTCGCACCCCTTTCGCGACACAAGGCCGCTCCTACAAAGAATGGCGCCACGGTGCAGGTTTACTGCTGGCCGATGGACTGCAGATATTCCGATCGGTCATCACTGCGCTGCGCCACGCAAGTATCCCAGGCTGCCTGGAACGCCTTGCTGCCGGGCTTCTCGGCATAGGTCTCGACCTTGCAGTCGGCATCGCGCAGCTGCGTCCACAGCTTCTCGGCGGCCTCCATGCGCCCGGCCAAGGCCGTGGCCTTGTCGCCTTCATCGGCATACTGGTCGCGAATGCGCTGGATCAGGTCATCGTATGCCGATTTGAGCTCGCGCTCGGCGGTCTGCTTGTTGAACGCAGCGCAGGCGAAGGTCTGCTGGTCGCTCTCGACGTTGTCGCACGGCGTGCTTTCTTCTTCGCCGGCCTGTGCGCCCGACACCACAGCCAGCAGTACCAGCCATGCCATTGATTTCATCCGTTTTCTCCTCAACACGGCTGACCCATCGGCTGGATTCTCGCTCAGCCGCAGAGAAGACGATAGCTCTCTGACGAAATGTTCATGAAACGGCGGGAAATGTCGCTATCGAGACTGTCTCTCATCGCCAGACCCCGTGCCAGAGGCCGCGATGTCGCGCATTGACGCTTTCGGCAAACCCCCTGTCGTTTTTGCATCGGGGCGCCTTTGGGCACAGGCATATGCTGGCCCCAAAGCGCCGGCAGAAGATTCGGCGCGGCCCAAATCAACAAAAGGGGACAGCCTGATGAGCCCAGCCGAACTTCACGCCGACAGCATCGTCATCGACGGCCTGATCATTGCCAAATGGAACCGCGAGCTGTTCGAGGACATGCGC
This sequence comes from Pseudomonas sp. NPDC089996, assembly GCF_044748405.1. NCBI lineage: Bacteria > Pseudomonadati > Pseudomonadota > Gammaproteobacteria > Pseudomonadales > Pseudomonadaceae > Pseudomonas > Pseudomonas sp. NPDC089996. The sequence goes on from NZ_JBIVGA010000001.1 coordinate 480,715, forward strand.
AAAGGCGGGCTGACTGCGGCCAATTGCACGGTGTCGGTCTGGGAAGGCTTCAAGGCGACCGTCGACCAGATCGCCGCCAGCCAGAAGCTGATCCGCGACAACGGCGACCTGGTGATGCCGGTGCGTACCACCGCCGACATCCGCAAGGCCAAGGAGCTGGGCAAGACCGGCATCCTCTTCGGCTTCCAGAACGCCCATGCGTTCGAAGACCAGATCGCCTACGTCGATGTGTTCAAGCAGCTGGGCGTGGGCATCGTGCAGATGTGCTACAACACCCAGAACCTGGTCGGCACCGGCTGCTACGAGCGTGACGGCGGCCTGTCGGGTTTCGGCCGCGAGATCGTCGCCGAAATGAACCGCGTCGGCATCATGTGCGACCTGTCCCACGTCGGCTCCAAGACCAGTGAGGAAGTCATCCTCGAATCGAAGAAGCCGGTCTGCTACTCCCACTGCCTGCCTTCTGGCCTGAAGGAACACCCGCGCAACAAGTCGGACGCGGAGCTCAAGTTCATCGCCGACCACGGCGGCTTCGTCGGCGTGACCATGTTCGCCCCGTTCCTGGCCAAAGGCATCGACTCGACCATCGACGACTACGCCGAAGCCATCGAGTACACCATGAACATCGTCGGTGAAGACGCCATCGGTATCGGTACCGACTTCACCCAGGGCCACGGCCAGGACTTCTTCGAGTACCTGACCCACGACAAGGGCTACGCCCGTCGCCTGACCAACTTCGGCAAGATCATCAACCCGCTGGGCATCCGCACGGTCGGTGAATTCCCCAACCTCACCGAGACCCTGCTCAAGCGCGGCCATTCCGAGCGCGTGGTACGCAAGATCATGGGCGAGAACTGGGTGAATGTCCTCAAGGACGTCTGGGGCGAGTGAGCACTGCTGGGGCCTACTGCGCACGCCGATCGCTGCGTCAGGCCCTCACGAAAAGCTCGCCGTGCCTCGGCACTGTCTCGCTTTTCGCTTCGGCCCTTCCTTGCGCTCGACGCGCTCGCTACGGCCCCAACAGCACTCACTGCGGCTGTTTATAAAAGCAAAAGCCAGATCGGCTTTTGATCAAACAAAATTTTTATGGAGTTGAGTTTCCATGGCCAAGATCGCCCCGCAATTGCCAATCGAAGTCGACAGCGAAACCGGTGTCTGGACCAGCGACGCCCTGCCGATGCTGTATGTGCCACGTCATTTCTTCGTCAACAACCACATTGGCATCGAGGAAGTGCTGGGCGCCGACGCCTACGCCGAGATCCTCTACAAGGCCGGCTACAAGTCCGCCTGGCACTGGTGCGAAAAGGAAGCCGAATGCCATGGCCTGGAAGGTGTGGCGGTGTTCGAGCACTACATGAAGCGCCTGAGCCAGCGTGGCTGGGGCCTGTTCGAGATCCAGGACATCGACCTGGATAAAGGCACCTGCAGCGTCAAGCTCAAGCACTCTGCATTCGTGTACGTCTATGGCAAATGCGGCCGCAAGGTCGACTACATGTTCACCGGCTGGTTCGCCGGTGCCATGGACCAGATTCTCGCTGCCCGCGGCAGCAAGATCCGCACCGTGGCCGAACAGGTCTACGGCGGGTCGGAAGAAGGCCACGAAGATGGCCTGTTCGTTACAAAGCCGTTGTAAGCCGGAGATAGCGTCATGGCCTTCGAAGCAATGTTCCAGCCGATCCAGATCGGCAAACTGACCATCCGCAACCGTGTGCTCAGCACCGCGCACGCCGAGGTGTATGCCACCGACGGCGGGATGACCACCGACCGCTATGTGAAGTACTACGAAGAGAAGGCCAAGGGCGGCATCGGCCTGGCGATCTGCGGCGGCTCGTCGGTGGTCGCCATCGACAGCCCGCAGGAGTGGTGGGCCTCGGTCAACCTGTCGACCGACCGCATCATTCCGCACTTCCAGAACCTCGCTGACGCCATGCACAAGCATGGCGCCAAGATCATGATCCAGATTACCCACATGGGCCGCCGCTCGCGCTGGGACGGCTTCAACTGGCCGACCCTGATGTCGCCGTCGGGCATCCGTGAACCCGTGCACCGCGCCACCTGCAAGACCATCGAGGTGGAAGAGATCTGGCGGGTGATCGGCAACTACGCGCAGGCTGCGCGGCGTGCCAAAGAGGGTGGCCTGGACGGCGTGGAACTGTCGGCCGTGCATCAGCACATGATCGACCAGTTCTGGAGCCCGCGGGTCAACAAGCGTACCGACGAATGGGGCGGCACCTTCGAAGGCCGCATGAAGTTCGGCATGGAAGTGCTCAAGGCCGTGCGTGCCGAAGTCGGCGACGACTTCTGCGTGGGCATGCGGATCTGCGGCGACGAGTTCCACCCCGATGGCCTCAGCCATGAGGACATGAAGCAGATCGCCGCCTACTACGACGCCACCGGCATGCTCGACTTCATCGGCGTCGTCGGCTCGGGCTGCGACACCCACAACACCCTGGCCAACGTCATCCCCAACATGAGCTACCCGCCGGAGCCGTTCCTGCACCTGGCGGCCGGCATCAAGGAAGTGGTCAAGGTCCCGGTGCTGCATGCGCAGAACATCAAGGACCCGAACCAGGCCACGCGTATTCTGGAAGGCGGTTACGTGGACATGGTCGGCATGACCCGTGCGCACATGGCCGACCCGCACCTGATCGCCAAGATCAAGATGGGCCAGATCGACCAGATCAAGCAGTGCGTCGGTGCCAACTACTGCATCGACCGCCAGTACCAGGGCCTGGATGTGCTGTGCATCCAGAACGCCGCGACCTCCCGTGAATACCTGGGCGTGCCGCACATCATCGAGAAGACCACCGGGGTCAAGCGCAAGGTGGTGGTGGTTGGTGCAGGCCCCGCCGGCATGGAAGCGGCCCGCGTGGCTGCCGAACGCGGCCATGATGTGACCCTGTTCGAGAAGAAAGACCAGATCGGCGGGCAGATCACCATTGCTGCCAAGGCACCCCAGCGTGACCAGATTGCCGGTATCACCCGTTGGTACCAGCTGGAGCTGGCGCGCCTGAAGGTCGACCTGCGCCTGGGTACCGCCGCTGACGTGGCGACCATTCAGGACCTGCGCCCGGACGTGATCGTGCTGGCGGTAGGTGGCCATTCGTTCCTCGAGCAGAACGAGCACTGGGGCGCCGCTGAAGGGCTGGTGGTCAGCAGCTGGGACGTGCTCGACGGCAAGGTCGCGCCGGGCAAGAACGTGCTGGTGTACGACACCATCTGCGAATTCACTGGCATGTCGGTGGCCGACTTCATCGCCGACAAGGGCAGCCAGGTCGAGATCGTCACCGACGACATCAAGCCGGGCGTGGCCATGGGCGGTACCACCTTCCCGACCTACTACCGCAGCATGTATCCCAAAGAAGTGATCATGACCGGCGACATGATGCTGGAAAAGGTCTACCGCGAGGGTGACAAGCTGGTGGCCGTACTCGAGAACGAATACACCGGCGCCAAGGAAGAACGCGTGGTCGATCAGGTGGTGGTGGAAAACGGCGTGCGTCCGGACGAGCAGCTGTATTACGCGCTGAAGGAAGGTTCGCGCAACAAGGGCCAGATCGACGTGGAGGCGCTGTTCGCCATCAAGCCACAGCCGATCCTCAGCCAGCCGGGCGAGGGTTACCTGTTGTATCGCATCGGCGACTGCGTGGCCCAGCGCAACGTGCATGCGGCGATCTACGACGCCTTGCGCCTGTGCAAGGACTTCTGATCGCACCGCCTCTCTAGAGGCGGGACTGGCCCCCCTGTAGGAGCGGCCTTGTGTCGCGAAAGGGCTGCGAAGCGGCCCCAGCTATTCATCAGCGCTGAGAATGCTGGGGCCGCTCCGCGACCCTTTCGCGACACAAGGCCGCTCCTACAGGGGTCCGCGCCGCCCCTGAGGTGGCGCAAGAATCCAGCTGTTGTGGGAGCCTCCCATGTTGAACACCCTTCTACCCATCCTGCTGTTCGCGGCCCTGGGCCTGGCCGTGCTCGGCGCCCTGCGCCGGGTGCGTATGTGGCGGCGTGGCCGGCCGAGCCAGGTCAACCTGATCGGCGGCCTGCTGGCCATGCCGCGGCGCTATCTGGTCGATCTGCACCACGTGGTCGAGCGCGACAAGTACATGTCCAAAACCCACGTGGCCACCGCTGGCGGCTTCGTGCTGTCGGCCGCGCTGGCGATCCTGGTACACGGCTTCGGCCTGCAGAGCAAGATCCTCGGCTACGCGTTGCTGGTGGCCACGGTCATCATGTTCACGGGCGCCATCTTCGTCTTCAAACGTCGCCTGAACCCGCCTTCGCGCCTGTCCAAGGGCCCGTGGATGCGCTTGCCGAAAAGCCTGCTGGTGTTCGCGGCCAGCTTCTTCATCGCCACCTTGCCCGTCGCCGGCATCCTGCCGGCCAATACCGGCGGCTGGGTGATGGTCGGCATCCTTGGCCTGGGCGTACTGTGGGGCGTGTCGGAGCTGTTCTTCGGCATGACCTGGGGCGGCCCGATGAAGCACGCCTTCGCCGGTGCCCTGCACCTGGCGTGGCACCGCCGCGCCGAACGCTTCGGCGGCGGCCGCTCCACCGGCCTGAAGCCGCTGGACCTGGAAGACCCAAACTCACCCTTGGGCGTGGAAAAACCGGTGGACTTCACCTGGAACCAGCTGCTCGGCTTCGATGCCTGCGTGCAGTGCGGCAAATGTGAAGCCATGTGCCCGGCATTCGCCGCCGGCCAGCCACTGAACCCGAAAAAACTCATCCAGGACATGGTCATCGGCCTGGCCGGTGGCAGCGATGCCAACTTTGCCGGCAGCCCGTACCCGGGCAAGCCGATCGGCGAGCACAGCGGCAACCCGCACCAGCCGATCGTCAACGGCCTGGTCGACGCCGAGACGCTGTGGTCATGCACCACCTGCCGCGCCTGCGTCGAGGAATGCCCGATGATGATCGAGCACGTCGATGCCATTGTCGACATGCGCCGCCACCTCACCCTGGAAAAGGGCGCGACCCCGAACAAGGGTGCCGAGGTGCTGGAAAACCTCATCGCCACCGACAATCCTGGTGGCTTCGCCCCGGGCGGGCGGATGAACTGGGCGGCCGACCTCAACCTGCAACTGCTGTCGGAGGTGAAAACCACCGAAGTGCTGTTCTGGGTCGGCGACGGTGCCTTCGACATGCGCAACCAGCGCACCCTGCGTTCGTTCGTCAAGGTGCTCAAGGCTTCAGGCGTGGACTTCGCCGTGCTTGGCCTGGAAGAGCGCGACAGCGGTGATGTGGCACGCCGGCTGGGCGATGAGGCAACCTTCCAGCAACTGGCCAAACGCAATATCCAGACCCTGGCCAAGTACAAGTTCAAGCGCATCGTCACCTGCGACCCTCACAGCTTCCATGTGCTGAAGAACGAGTACGGCGCGTTGGGCGGCGAATACGCGGTGCAGCACCACAGCACCTACATCGCCGAACTGATCGCGGCCAAGAAGCTCAACCTCGGCCAGCACAAGGGCGGCAGCGTCACCTACCACGACCCGTGCTACCTGGGCCGTTACAACGGCGAGTACGAAGCCCCGCGTGAAGTGCTCAAGGCGCTTGGGATCGAAGTGCGCGAGATGGAGCGTTCGGGCTTCCGTTCCCGCTGCTGTGGCGGTGGCGGTGGTGCGCCGATCACCGACATCCCGGGCAAGCAGCGGATCCCGGACATGCGCATGGACGATATCCGCGAGACCCAGGCGGAGCTTGTGGCCGTGGGGTGCCCACAGTGCACCGCAATGCTCGAAGGCGTGGTCGAACCGCGCCCACAGATCAAGGACCTCGCCGAGCTGGTAGCCGATGTGCTGATCGAAGAGGAAACTCCCGCGGCCCCAAAGTCGCCAACGGTCAAACGTGAACCTGCGGAGGTGCATTGATGAGCGACATCATCCGCCGCGACCCTCGCGCCGAGTGGATCGCCCGTAACCGTCTGCATCCGCTGCATGCGGCGATGCAGACGCAACAGACGAGCTGGATGGGGCCAAACGGCATCATCCGCAAGAACCCCCATGCCATCGCGGCAGGTTTCGTGGGTCCGGCCGGTATCAAGCGTATCGACCGAACCGGTGCCCAGCAGGGCACGGGCGTCGGTGGGCGGCGTACGGCGGCCGCCGAGGTGCAGCTGCCGCTGCATCAGGTACCGGCACCGGCGTTCTACATCGCCGTCGTGCCAGACATGGTCGGCGGCCGGCTGAGCAGCCACGACCGCGACCTTCTGGGCCTGGCCCATAGTTTGGCTGGCAGCGACGGCGCAGTGCTTGCGGTGGTGTTTGGCGAACATAAGGAAAGCAACTTTTCCACAGCCGGTGTCGACCGCCTGCTGGTGCTCGAAGGCGAAGAATTCGAAGGTTATGCACCGGAGCAGCTGGTGCAGGGCCTGCGTGCTGTGGATAACCAGTTCACCCCGCGCCACTGGCTGCTGCCAGACAGCCGCACCGGTGGCGGCGAACTGGGCCGGCGTTTCGGCGCGGCATTGGGCGAGCGCCCGGCAACGCGGGTGTGGCAGGTCAAGGACGGCCAGTGCATCGGCCGTGCCGGTGCCGGCCTGCAAGACCTGCAACGCACCGTGCCCCGCCTGATCCTGGGCGCGGCGGAGTGTGCCGAGCCGGTCAGCGAAACCCGTCACGAAGCGCTGCCGGTCGAGTTGCCCACAAACGTGGCGCGCAGCCTGTCGCGTATCGAGGATCTAGGCTCGGTGGCTGTGGATCCTGCGACCATCGCCATGGCCGAGGCCGAGTTCATCGTTTCGGGCGGCAACGGCGTCAAGGACTGGGACCTGTACCACAAGGCCACTGCGGCCCTCGGCGCCACCGAAGGCGCCTCGCGGGTGGCGGTGGACGACGGCTTCATGCCGCGCAACCGCCAGGTGGGTGCTACCGGCACCTGGGTGACCGCACGGGTCTACGTGGCTGTGGGTATCTCCGGCGCGATCCAGCACCTGCAAGGCATCGGCGCCTGCGACAAGGTGGTGGCGATCAACATGGACCCGGGCTGCGACATGATCAAACGGGCCGACCTGTCAGTGATTGGCGACAGTTCGGCAATCCTCCAGGCGTTGATCGAGGCTGTGGACAACTTCCGCAGCGGCGGCCAGCGCGACGCGGCATAAGGGCACGAGCATGAGTACGAAAGTGATCAGCCTGGTTTCCATCGGTGCCCACCCCAGCTCCGGCCGCGCCCGCCGCGCCGAGCAGGATGCCCGCGCCGTGGAACTGGGTTTGCAACTGGCTGGGGATAACTTGCAGGTGGTGCATGCCGGCGACCCCAGGGAAGAGGCACTGCGCGGCTACCTGGGCATGGGCCTGGACCATCTCGATGTGCTGGAACAACCGGCCGGCGCCGATGTGCTGGGCGTGCTGGGTGATTATCTGCGCGATGCTGGCGCCCAGCTGGTGCTGACCGGCAGCCAGGCCGAGACGGGTGAAGGGTCGGGGATGCTGCCGTTCCTGCTCGCCGAGAAACTCGGTTGGCCGCTGGTGGTGGGGCTGGCCGAAGTGGAGTCGATCGACAACGGTACTGCCCTGGTGCTGCAAGCGCTGCCACGCGGCCAACGGCGTCGGCTGAAGGTGCGTCTGCCGTTGTTGGCGACTGTGGATAACGCCGCGCCCAAGCCGCGCCAGAGCGCTTTCGGCCCAGCCCGTCGAGGTGTGCTGGCGGCGCGCAATGTGGCAATCGTCGAGGACCAATTGCTGGCTGAAGGCGAACTGCAGCCGGCGCGGCCACGGCCCAAGCGGCTCAAGGTGATCAAGGCCAAGAGCGGTGCCGACCGGATGAAGGCCGCAACGGCCAAGGCCAGCGGAGGCGGCGGCAAGGTGTTGAAGGATGTTTCTCCACAGGAAGGCGCCGAAGCCATCCTCAAGCTGTTGGTGGAGGAGGGCGTACTGCGCTGAGCCTGGCTGCGCTTTCTTGTAGGAGCGGCCTTGTGTCGCGAATGGGCTGCAAAGCAGCCCCGGCAATATGTGCAACCGCGCTGATATCCTGGGGCTGCTTCGCAGCCCTTTCGCGACACAAGGCCGCTCCTACAAAGAGTGGTGATACGTTGAATGCCCAGTTCGCCAATCCTTCCGTCACTGGCTGAAACGACACCCGCGCCCCCGTCGTCAGTTCCCCATCCCTTGCTGCACAGCGCAAAACCAGGTAATCCCACCCTTGTCTCTCGGTGCTGATTACCCCCATCCCGCGGCCTTCATCGAACCATCTCACGGTCCCGCTCAGGCGCCTGTGCATAAGTCACTCCTGAATAATGCCAAAGTAGTGGCCACTACTGAAGCACAAAGGGCAAACTGGCGATACTGGTAAAAATGCCAGGTGCCTTGCGATTTTGCCCACGGAATCTGTTTGCCAAGGTGTGGATAAAGTGTTGGTGCATAGCTGCAGGCCCTAGCTAGCTTGGCCTACGGCGATATGGACGAAAAATGATCAGCTTCTTTTGAGTGAGTTGAATAAGGCGTGTGGCGTCAGGGACTGAATTTGCCCACAATCGCTGTTAGCCGGTCTGTGGATAATCTGTTTGGCATTGGTTGTAAGCCCCGTAGACAAAGGGCTCGGACAAATTGATCAATAAGTACTCAAATTGATTAATAGGCTCTTGGAGCTCGAATAATCAGGGAGTTGAGTCGCTTATCCACAGCACGATTTCCATAGTAGCTCATTTGCTCACAAACTCTGTTGGTGTCTCTGTGGACAAGGTGTAAGAAGTCCGCTGTAGCTCAATAACTACGCTGCATTGGCAGGATTGATCAAATTATGATCAGAAGCTTGCCTGATATTTTTGCTAGTACTCAAGCTTTCAAGCTGCAGTTAACGTATCCATAGGTCTTTCCGTTTGTGGATAAGTCATGGCGACATTCTTGTTTATGGTTGATTGGCAACAGTCTGTTCTGGGTGGAACGTCTTTTGGTCCACGTGCCTATTCGCCCTTTGGTGCCCTAAGGGCTCCCCCTGCACCAGGGCTGGCCTTCTGTGGCCAGTATCGCGACTTGTTGACGGGTAGTTATCCGCTGGGAAAGGGTCGACGTTTCTACAGCCCAACCTTGATGCGCTTCATGACGCCTGACTCGCTAAGCCCGTTCTCCAAGGGAGGCATCAATGCGTACGTTTATTGTGGCGCTGACCCGGTAAATCGACATGATCCAAGCGGCGCTTTCTGGTTGAGTGTTTTGCTCAGAGCTGTTGGCGTGGTTTCCAGTAGCGCCACGTTGTTCGGCGCAACAGTGCGTACGATGAAGAATATAGTGGGTCGCAGGTCAGCTACGCAGGCCAGCATGAGTGCCCTCTCGACCGGCATCGAAACGACCACCAGTCCCTCTTCTCATGAGGAATTGTCCCATCTGGCAAGGGTTTCAAATCAGCAGTTCGCCATGACGGGCGCTTTCGGCGTAGCCGGGCAGGTAACGGCTGCGGCATACGGGGTGAGCCCAAACCTGCAAACGCTTACGGATGTGTTTGCTGCAGGTAATACGGTCACCAACCTGAGCGGTGGTTCGACAGGGAGTTTTGCTGCAGCGCACGAAGTGTTCGTTTACTTGCGCGGCAATCCAGGTGAAATTCCGTCGGTGGCCTGGGAAACGCTATTGGATCTGACGATGGTGGACGAGATGCTGTCCGCAGTAGGCAGGGGTTTTGAGGGGGCTGCAAGGCGGATAAGGTCTACCCGCCCTGCACCCTACACAGTTTCGCTTTAAGCTCCGGTATTGCTTACTGCGCCAGCACTTCCTTCAAATACGGCGCTGGCTCCGCCCCCAGGTTCTCCAACACCCGCTGGCTGTACCAGTCGATGAAATTGACCACACCAAACTCGTAAGTCTTCGAATACGGCCCTGGCTGGTACGCCGTGGAGTTGATCCCACGCTGGTTCTCTTCCGCCAGGCGACGGTCCTGGTCGTTGGTGGCATCCCACACCTTGCGCATGCGCTCAGGGTCGTAGTCCACGCCTTCCACGGCATCCTTGTGCACCAGCCACTTGGTCGTGACCATGGTCTCCTGCGCGCTGATCGGCCACACGGTGAACACGATGATGTGGTCGCCCATGCAGTGGTTCCACGAGTGCGGCAGATGCAGGATGCGCATCGAGCCGAGGTCCGGGTTCTTGATGCGGCCCATCAGTTTCTGGCAGGCCTGCTTGCCGTCCATGGTCATCGACACGGTGCCCTTGAGCAGCGGCATGCGCACGATGCGGTTACGCAGGCCGTGGCTCTTGTGCAGGTACGGGATCTTTTCGGCTTCCCAGGCGGCGGCAGAGGCGGCCACGTGGTCCTTGAAGGCCTGGTCGGCGCGGGGGTCGTTGGTGTCGTCCCACTCCAGCAGGGTTTGCAGCAGTTCTGGGTGCGACCCGGAGCAGTGGTAGCACTCGCGGTTGTTTTCCAGCACCAGCTTCCAGTTGGCCTTTTCCATCAAGGTGGTCTGCACCGCCACCTTGGTGTTCTCCATGTCGTACGGTTCCATGTAATGCTCGAGCGTGGCCAGGAACTCGTCGATGGCTGGCGGGTTTTCCGCCAGGCTGATGAAGATGTAGCCACCAGCGACCTTCACGTGCACGGGCTTGAGGCCATACTCTTTCATGTCGAAGTCGGCACCCATTTCGGTGCCGGCGAACAGCAGGCGGCCGTCCAGCTCGTAGGTCCACTGGTGGTAGTGGCAGACCAGCTTGGCCACCTTGCCTTTGTCGCTGACGCACAGGCGCGAGCCGCGGTGGCGGCAGACGTTGTGGAAGGCATGCACCTTGCCTTCGGCGCCACGCACCACCAGGATCGGGTTCTTGCCGATCTGCAGGGTGATGTAGTTGCCCTTGGCCGGAATCTCGCAAGTCATGCCGGCGATCAGCCACTCCTTGTGGAAGATTTCCTGCATGTCGATCTGGAACAGACGCTCGTCGGTGTAGAAAGGCTGGGGCAGCGAGTAGGTGCGCTCGCGGGTCTGCAGCATCTCGGCGGTTGCCTTGCGTGCAGGTTCCAGTGGATCGCCCAGGCTCAGGGTTGCGGTGACGTCCATCGTGTATTCCTCGGGGCCGTGCGCGGCCGGCAAAAGGTGGCTAATCGTTGTTGTGGTGCCGCAGGGCTGCATGACAAAGCAGCGTGTTGTTTTGCCGTGGAGTGTGCGTCCGAAGACGCCGTGAACCGTATCCATGGGCGACATGGCCGATTTGAATTACGACGCGCCAGCCCTTGTAGCATGGGGCTGGTCGCGATAAGCACGCCGATGTCGCTGGCAGGAATGTACGTCGCCTTCAGACTGCGCATTATCCAAGCCATAAAAAGGCCAATAGTCGGCCGCTGGAGATGAACATGTCCGATACCTTCCTCAATCCGGTCAGCACACAGACCTGGGCCAACGGCCGCCACATCGTGCGCTGCGTCAAGGTCATCCAGGAGACCTGGGACGTGCGCACCTTCTGCTTCATGGCCGACCAGCCGATCATGTTCTTCTTCAAGCCCGGGCAGTTCGTCACCCTGGAGCTGGAGATCGACGGCAAGCCGGTGATGCGCTCGTACACCATCTCCAGTTCGCCATCGGTGCCTTACAGCTTCTCGATCACGGTCAAGCGGGTGCCGGGCGGGCATGTGTCCAACTACCTGCACGACACCATGCATGAGGGCGCCGAGCTGCCGGTGCACGGGCCGGTGGGGTTGTTCAACGCCATCGACTTCCCGGCGGGCAAGGTGCTGTACCTGTCCGGTGGCGTGGGCATCACCCCGGTGATGTCGATGGCGCGCTGGTTCTACGACACCAACGCCAACGTCGACATGGTCTTCGTGCACAGCGCCCGCTCGCCGAAAGACATCATCTACCACCGCGAGCTGGAGCAGATGGCGTCGCGCATCCCCAACTTCAGCCTGCATATCATCTGTGAGAAGCACGGGCTGGGTGAGCCATGGGCGGGTTATCGCGGCTACCTCAACCAGCGCCTGATGGAGCTGATCGCGCCGGACTACATGGAGCGCACGGTGTTCTGCTGCGGCCCGACGCCCTACATGACGGCGGTCAAGCGCATGCTCGAAGCGGTCGGCTTCGACATGAAGAACTACCACGAGGAATCGTTCGGGGCGACGCCGGCAGAGGCCAAGGCCGATGCGGTGGAGCATGCCGAACAGGCCGCCGATGCGCCGGAGCTGGATGTTTCCGACCTTAACCTGGTGGAGTTCATCGGCAGCGAGAAGAGCATCCGCGTAGCCCCGGGCGAGACCGTGCATGCGGCGGCGGCGAAGGTCGGGCTGATGATCCCGAAAGCCTGCGGCATGGGTATTTGCGGGACGTGCAAGGTGCTCAAGCTGGGTGGCGAGGTGGAAATGGAGCACAACGGCGGGATTACCGAAGAGGACGAAGCCGAGGGCTACATCCTGTCGTGCTGCAGTGTGCCGAAAGGGGATGTGCGGATCGATTATTGATTCGGAATTGCAGGGGTTGCTTCGCAGCCCTTTCGCGACACAAGGCCGCTTCTACAAGGGAACGCACCCCCTGTAGGAGCGGCCTTGTGTCGCGAAAGGGCCGCAAAGCGGCCCCGGCTTTCTGAAGTCAGGTACGGAAGCGCGCCACCAACCCGTTCAAATCCACTGCCAGGCGCGACAGCTCGGCACTCGCCGCGCTGGTCTGATGCGCCCCTGTAGCGCTCTGCACCGACAGATCATTGATGTTCACCAGGTTGCGGTCCACCTCCCGCGCCACCTGAGCCTGCTCCTCCGCCGCACTGGCGATCACCAGGTTACGCTCGTTGATCTGTGCCACAGCCCCAGCAATGGTGTCCAGCGCCATGCCCGCTCCCTTGGCGATGTTCAGCGTCGACTCGGCGCGCTCGGTGCTGGTACGCATCGATTCCACTGCCTCTTCGGTGCCGCCCTGGATGCTGCCGATCATGCGCTCGATCTCGCTGGTCGACTGCTGGGTACGGTGGGCCAGTGCCCGCACTTCATCCGCCACTACGGCAAAACCACGGCCGGCCTCACCAGCACGTGCTGCTTCGATCGCCGCATTCAGCGCCAGCAGGTTGGTCTGGTCAGCCAGGCCGCGGATCACGTCGAGCACCTTGCCGATGTCGCGCGATTGCTCGGCCAGGTGAGTGATCAGCTTGGCGGTGGCCTGCACGTCACCGCTCATGCGCTCGATGGCACCGACGGTTTCTATGACCAGGTCACGACCGTCGCCGGCAGAGCGGCTGGCTTCGCTTGAAGCCTCCGACGTGCTGACCGCATTGCGCGCCACTTCTTCCACGGCGCTGGTCATCTCGGTGACGGCGGTAGCCGCCTGTTCGATTTCGTTGTTCTGCTGTTGCAGGCCGCGGGCGCTTTCGTCGGTGACGCAGTTCAGCTCTTCCGCTGCGGACGCAAGCTGGGTGGCGGAGCCGGCAATCAGTTGCAAGGTGTCGCGCAGCTTGTCCTGCATGCGGGCCATGGCACGCTGCAGGCGGGCGGCTTCGTCGGTGCCCTCGGCGCGGATGACCTTGGTCAGGTCACCATCGGCTACCTGCTCGGCAGCCTGCAGCGCTTCCTCGATCGGCTTGACGATGCTGCGGGTCAGCAGGAAGGCGCAGAGGAAGGTCAGTACGGTGGCGGCGATCAGCAGGCCGATCACCAAAGCGAAGGCAGAGCCGTACTGGCTGGCGGCGGTCTGATTGGTGGCGCGGGTCTGGTCGGTGTTGATCTGCACCAAGGTATCCATGACCTTGTTGATCTGGTCGGAGTTGGCCAGCAGGTCGCGGTTGAGCAGGTCGCGCAGATCGTCCAGGCGGTCGGCCTGGCTCAGGCTGCGCATGCGCGATTCGAGCTGGCGGTACTGGTTGAGCAGCTGGGTGTACTGGTCGAAGGCGGCTTGTTCGTCGGCGGCACCGATCAACGGCAGGTAGGCCTGGCGGGCGCGGTCGATCTGGGCGTTGCGCTGGTCCAGCAGGTTGAAGGTATCGCGCTGGGTCTCCGGGTCGCGGTTGAGCAGCAGGCGATAGGACAGGGTGCGCATGCGCAGGTTGAGCGCCGTCAGCTCGTCCAGCGTCTTGATGCTGGGCACGCTGACATTTTCGATGACCACACCGGCCTGTCGGATGTTGCCCATCTGGATGAGCGAGAAAATACCAAGGCCGAGCATGAGCACGCCGATCAGGGCGAACCCGAGCAACGCGCGCGGGGCGATGTTCATGTTGCGTAATGACATGGGAAAGAGTCCAGGCAGGGGATGGAGGCGCGGTCCGTGCGACGAAATATGACCTGCCTGTCTATCGGTCGTGACTTGGCAGTCTTGAGCCTGACTGGAAGAAAATGTGAGCCAGCTAACTATTTACCTGACCGACGGTTGACTCAAGTCGGAACAAGGAGGGCGATACCCTGTCAATCTGCGGGGTAGAAACCTTAAGAATCCGATATTTAATGGCGGGGGCTCAGACTTTTCTTTATCGTGTGCGCCCTTTGCAACAACCCGAGATAGCCCCATGCTGGAAGCCTCCCTGAATCAAATCGAGCAACTGGTCAGCGACCTGATGCAGAAAAACGCTCAACTCACCGAGCAGAACTCCGCCCTGGGCCAGGAACTGGCCCAGGCCAAGGAAGAAAACGAGACCCTGCAGCTGTCGCTGATGGAGCAGGAGGAGAAGAACGGCAGTACCGCTGCACGCCTGCAGGCTCTGGTTGACCGCGCCAACGCAGGCGTCGTTGGCGCATGAGACTGCAAGCGCAGCCGATCAATGTCGTGTCGATCCTCGGCATCGACTATTCGATCAAGGCGCCCGAAGGCCAGGAAGAGACCTTGGCCCAGGCAGTGCGGATGCTCAATACCGCGCTGAACGAGACCAAGCGCCAGTACCCGACCCTGATCGGCGACAAGCTGCTGGTGCTGGCCGCGCTGAATTTGTGTTCCAAGCAGGTCGAGCTGCAGAAAGAACACCAGCAGACCCTCGAGCGTACCCAGGCGCAGATCGATGCCACGGTGGACGCTATCGTCCGGACCATTGCTGAGTCCTGATAGATCCCTGGGGCTGCGAAGCAGCCCCATTGTTCCAGATCACTGGATTAACTGAATACGCAAGTGTATACACTCCTCGCAAAACAATAATTAGCGGGGAGCAGGGGCATGCGTATCTGGCGTAAAAGCATCCAGTGGCAATTGATTGCGAGCATGGGCGCTGCCCTGCTGGCGAGCATCCTGGTGGTGGTGGTCATCTTCACGGTGGCGCTCAACCGCCTGACCGAACGTTACCTGGTCGATACCGCTTTGCCGGCCAGCATCGAAGCCATCCGCAACGACATCGAGCGCATGCTTGGCCAGCCCTTGGTGGCTGCAGCCGACATCGCCGGCAATACCCTGCTGCGCGACTGGCTGGCGGCGGGTGAAGACCCCGCCGAGGCACCTCGCTTCATCGAATACCTGGAAGCCGCGCGGCTACGCAACCACGCGTTCACCACCATGTTCGCCGCCACCGGTAGCGGCCATTACTACAACGAGAAAGGCCTCGACCGCACCCTGAGCCGCTCCAATCCCAAGGACGCCTGGTTCTACGGGTACATCGACAGCGGGGCCGAGCGCCTGGTCAATATCGATATCGACGGCTCTACCGGCGAGCTGGCGCTGTTCATCGACTACCGCGTGGAAAAGGCCGGCCAGCTTGTGGGTGTAGCCGGCATGGGCCTGCGCATGAGCGAGCTGTCGAAACTGATCCACGACTTCAGCTTCGGCGAGCACGGCAAAGTCTTCCTCGTGCGCAACGATGGCCTGATCCAGGTTCATCCGGACAACGCCTCCAGCGGCAAGCGCCAGCTTGCCGAGCAGGTGGGTGCCGAAGCTGCCAAGGCGGTGTTGACCCCGGCGGGCAAGTTGCAAAGCAGCCGCTTCAGTCGCAATGGCGAAACCTATGTAGCCTTGGGGTTGCCGCTGCGCGATCTCAACTGGACCTTGGTGGCCGAGGTGCCAGAGTCGGAGATCTACGCCCAGATGCGCCAGGCGGTGTGGTTGACCAGCCTGATCGGCGGCGCGGTTGCGTTGATTTCGCTGCTGCTGGTAGTCCTGCTGGCGCGTGGCCTGGTGCGGCCGATTCGTCGCGTTACCAGCGCGCTGGTGCAGATTGGCAGTGGTGGCGGCGACCTCAGCCACCGCCTGGATGATGCCCGCCAGGATGAACTGGGCGACCTGGCCCGTGGTTTCAACCGCTTCCTCGACAGCCAGCGTGGTTTGATCGGCGAGGTGCTGCGTACCAGCGAGCGCCTGCTCCGGGCCGTGGAGCAAGTGACGCAGGTTGTGGATAACACGGCCGTGCGTTCCGGGCGGCAGCAGGAAATGACCGAAATGGTTGCCACGGCCGTCCATGAAATGGGCCTGACCGTGCAGGACATCGCACGCAATGCCGGCGATGCGGCCCAGGCATCACAGTCGGCGCGGGAAGAGGCGTTGCAGGCACGCGAAGTGGTGCAGCGTTCGATCCGAGGTATTGAGGGCATGTCGGACGATATCGGCAAGGCGGCCGATGCGGTCGGCCAGCTGGCTGACGAAGTTGCCTCGATCGACGAGGTTCTTGCTGTGATCCGCAGTATTTCCGAACAGACCAACTTGCTGGCACTGAATGCTGCCATCGAAGCGGCCAGGGCAGGGGAAATGGGCCGTGGCTTTGCGGTAGTGGCCGACGAAGTGCGTACGTTGGCCCGGCGTACTCAGCTGTCCACCGATGAAGTGCAGCAGATGATCCAGCGCCTAAAGCAGGGGGCGGGTTCCGCCGTGAGTTCGATGCAGGCGGGGCAGCAGGCGACTGGCAGTGGTGTGCAGTCCAGCCAGCGTACTGGCGCGTCGTTGAGCGCAATTACCGATCAGGTCGAGCACATCAGCGACATGAACCACCAGGTGGCTACGGCGACCGAGGAACAGTCGGCGGTGACCGAGGAGATCAACCGCACGGTGCAGGGGATTTCCGATTTGGCGCGGGAGACGGCGGCCGAGGTGCAGGGGTGTCGCGAGGAATGCCAGGCCTTGCGTGGCTTGGCCGATGATTTGGCGCGGCAGATGGGTGGGTTCAAGCTTTAGATCGGTGTTGGCTTCTTCGCGGGCTTGCCCGGTCCCACAGGTACTGCACAGCGCTCGAAGGCGGCGGTAACACTGTGGGAGCGGGCGTGCCCGCGAATGCGTCCTGTCAGGCGGCGATGATGCTGCGGATATCCGCCGCCAGTTCACGCACCCGCTCTTCCTCGGTATCCCACGAGCACATGAACCGCGCACCGCCGCTGCCAATAAAGGTATAGAAGCGCCACCCCCTGCCACGCAGCGCTTCAATCGCGTGCTCCGGCATCTGCAGGAACACCCCGTTGGCCTCCACCGGGAACATCAGCTCAACCCCCGGCAAATCACTCACCAGCGACGCCAGCAATTGCGCGCAATGGTTGGCGTGGTTGCCATGGCGCAGCCAGGCGCCATCTTCAAGCAACCCGACCCACGGCGCAGACAGGAAGCGCATCTTCGACGCCAGCTGCCCGGCCTGCTTGCAGCGGTAGTCGAAGTCTTCGGCCAGCTGGCGGTTGAAGAACAGAATCGCCTCGCCTACCGCCATGCCGTTCTTGGTGCCGCCAAAGCACAGCACGTCGACACCGGCCTTCCAGGTCAGTTCGGCGGGGCTGCAGCCAAGGAATGCGCAGGCATTGGTGAAGCGCGCGCCGTCCATGTGCAGGTTCAGGCCCAGCTCCTTGCAGGTGGCGCTGATGGCCTTGAGCTCATCGGGGCGATAGACGGTGCCGACCTCGGTCGCCTGGGTGAGGGTGACCACCCGTGGTTTGGGGTAGTGGATGTCCTGGCGCTTGAGCGCCACTTCGCGGATCGACTCAGGCGTCAGCTTGCCGTTGACGCTGGGCGCGGTCAGCAGTTTTGAGCCGTTGGAGAAAAACTCAGGCGCGCCGCATTCGTCGGTTTCGACGTGGGCGGTCTCGGAGCAGATCACGCTGTGGTAGCTCTGGCACAACGAGGCCAGGGCCAGGGAGTTGGCGGCAGTGCCGTTGAAGGCGAAGAACACTTCGCAGTCGGTTTCGAACAGCTTGCGGAAGTATTCCGAGGCACGCTCGGTCCACTGGTCGTCGCCGTAGGCGCGGTCGTGGCCGTGGTTGGCTTTTTCCATGGCCGCCCAGGCTTCGGGGCAGATACCGGAATAGTTGTCGCTGGCGAATTGCTGGCTCTTGTCTGTCATGACACTACTGTCCTGTGAACGACGCAGAACAGCACTCTAAACCATCGATTCGGCGGTTGCCTATACAAGCTCTTGCTGTGTCGTCTGTACTGGCCTCTTCGCGGGCGCGCCCGCTCCCACAAGGGGCCTGCGCACGCCAATCACTGTGGGAGCGGGCGTGCCCGCGAAGAGGCCGGCATGAGCAACACAAAGCGAATGTCGTAAACGCGCCATTGCAAGGCGTGCGCAGGCATCTGACCCGCCCCGGCCAGTCATAACATCGCCACAAAGGGCCACAGTGCCCTACGACAAAAAACGATCGCTGCCGGGAGATACACGATGTTCAGCAAGCAAGACCAGATCCAGGGTTATGACGATGCACTGCTGGCGGCGATGAATGCCGAAGAACAGCGTCAGGAAGACCACATCGAACTGATCGCTTCGGAAAACTACACCTCCAAGCGCGTCATGCAGGCCCAGGGCAGCGGCCTGACCAACAAGTACGCCGAAGGCTACCCGGGCAAGCGCTATTACGGTGGCTGCGAGCACGTCGACAAGGTAGAGGCACTGGCCATCGAACGCGCCAAGCAGCTGTTCGGCGCCGACTATGCCAACGTCCAGCCGCACTCCGGCTCCTCGGCCAACGGCGCCGTCTACCTGGCCCTGCTGCAGGCCGGTGACACCATCCTCGGCATGAGCCTGGCCCACGGCGGCCACCTGACCCACGGCGCCAAGGTGTCGTCCTCGGGCAAGCTGTACAACGCCGTTCAATATGGCATCAACACCGACACTGGCCTGATCGACTACGACGAAGTCGAGCGCCTGGCCGTCGAGCACAAGCCGAAGATGATCGTTGCCGGCTTCTCGGCCTACTCCAAGACCCTCGACTTCCCACGCTTCCGCGCCATCGCCGACAAGGTGGGTGCGCTGCTGTTCGTCGACATGGCCCACGTCGCCGGCCTGGTTGCCGCTGGTCTGTACCCGAACCCGATCCCGTTCGCCGATGTGGTCACCACCACCACCCACAAGACCCTGCGCGGTCCACGGGGCGGCCTGATCCTGGCCAAGTCCAACGAAGAGATCGAGAAGAAGCTCAACGCTGCCGTATTCCCGGGTGCCCAGGGCGGCCCGCTGATGCACGTTATCGCCGCCAAGGCCGTGTGCTTCAAAGAGGCGCTGGAGCCTGAGTTCAAGAGCTACCAGAAGCAAGTGATCGAAAACGCCCAGGCCATGGCCCAGGTGTTCGTCGACCGTGGCTACGACGTGGTTTCCGGTGGTACCGACAACCACCTGTTCCTGGTCAGCCTGATCCGTCAGGGCCTGACCGGCAAAGATGCCGACGCCGCCCTGGGACGCGCGCACATCACCGTCAACAAGAACGCCGTGCCGAACGACCCGCAGTCGCCGTTCGTCACCTCGGGCCTGCGCATCGGCACCCCGGCCGTCACCACCCGCGGCTTCAAGGTCGCGCAGTGCGTGGCCCTGGCCGGCTGGATCTGCGACATCCTCGACAACCTCGGTGACGCCGACGTCGAAGCCGATGTGGCGAAGAACGTCGCGGCCCTGTGCGCCGACTTCCCTGTTTACCGCTGAGTGGAGTAAACGACCATGCAACGCTACTCGGGCTTCGGCCTTTTCAAACACTCCCTCAGCCACCACGAGAACTGGCAGCGCATGTGGCGCACGCCGACCCCTAAAAAGGTCTACGACGTGGTCATCGTCGGCGGTGGCGGCCATGGCCTGGCCACGGCCTACTACCTGGCCAAGGAACACGGCATCACCAACGTCGCGGTGATCGAGAAGGGTTACCTGGGCGGCGGCAACACCGCCCGTAACACCACCATTGTGCGTTCCAACTACCTGTGGGACGAGTCGGCTCAGCTGTACGAGCACGCCATGAAACTGTGGGAAGGCCTGTCGCAGGACATCAACTACAACGTGATGTTCTCCCAGCGCGGCGTCTACAACCTGTGCCACACCCTGCAGGACATTCGCGACTCCGAGCGCCGCGTCAGCGCCAACCGCCTCAATGGCGTCGATGGCGAGCTGCTCGACACCGCCCAGGTCGCGGCCGAAATCCCGTACCTGGACTGCTCGAAGAACACCCGCTACCCGATCCTCGGTGCAACCGTGCAGCGCCGTGGTGGCGTGGCCCGTCACGACGCCGTGGCCTGGGGCTACGCACGTGCTGCCGACGCCTTGGGCGTGGACCTGATCCAGCAGACCGAAGTGATCGGCTTCCGCAAGGAAAACGGCGCGGTCATCGGTGTGGAAACCAACAAAGGCTTCATCGGCGCCAAGCGCGTCGGCGTGGTCACCGCCGGTAACTCCGGGCACATGGCCAAGCTGGCCGGCTTCCGCCTGCCGCTGGAATCGCACCCGCTGCAAGCGTTGGTCTCCGAGCCGATCAAGCCGATCATCGATAGCGTGATCATGTCCAACGCCGTACACGGCTACATCAGCCAGTCCGACAAGGGCGACCTGGTGATCGGCGCCGGTATCGACGGCTGGGTCGGCTACGGCCAGCGCGGTTCGTACCCGGTGATCGAGC
Organism: Pseudomonas sp. NPDC089996; assembly: GCF_044748405.1. Taxonomy (NCBI): domain Bacteria; kingdom Pseudomonadati; phylum Pseudomonadota; class Gammaproteobacteria; order Pseudomonadales; family Pseudomonadaceae; genus Pseudomonas; species Pseudomonas sp. NPDC089996. The sequence continues at coordinate 501,366 of NZ_JBIVGA010000001.1, forward strand.
ATACCCTGCAGGCCATCGTCGAGATGTTCCCCAACCTGTCGCGCGTTCGCATGAACCGCCAGTGGGGCGGCATCGTCGACACCTCGCCAGACGCCTGCCCGATCATCACCAAGACCCCGGTCAAGAACATGTTCTTCAACTGCGGTTGGGGGACTGGCGGCTTCAAGGCGACCCCAGGTTCGGGCAACGTCTTCGCCGCGAGCCTGGCCAAGGGCGAAATGCACCCACTGGCTGCGCCGTTCTCCATGGACCGCTTCTACAACGGCGCACTGATCGACGAACACGGCGCTGCCGCCGTCGCCCACTAACCGGAGCCACCGTCATGTTGCATATTTTCTGTCCCCATTGTGGCGAGCTGCGCTCCGAAGAAGAGTTCCACGCCTCTGGGCAGGCGCACATTGCCCGCCCGCTGGACCCTGCCGCCTGCTCCGACGAGGAGTGGGGTACCTACATGTTCTACCGTGACAACCCACGCGGTATTCACCACGAACTGTGGGACCACGTTGCCGGCTGCCGCCAGTACTTCAACGTCACCCGCAACACCGTGACGTACGAGATTCTGGAAACCTACAAGATTGGCCAGAAGCCGCAAGTGACTGCTGATGGCAAAGCTGCGATCGCACCGTCCGCCGTCAAAGGCCAAGGGGAAAAAGTATGAGCCAGACCTATCGCCTCGCCAGCGGCGGCCGTATCGACCGCAGCAAGGTCCTGAACTTCACCTTCAACGGCAAGACCTACCAGGGTTATGCCGGTGACAGCCTGGCCGCCGCACTGCTGGCCAACGGCGTCGACATCGTTGGCCGCAGCTTCAAGTACTCGCGCCCACGCGGCATCATCGCCGCCGGCACCGAAGAGCCGAACGCCATCCTGCAGATCGGCTCCAGCGAAGCCACCCAGATCCCCAACGTGCGGGCCACCCAGCAGGCGCTTTACGCAGGTCTTGTAGCCACCAGCACCAACGGCTGGCCGAACGTCAACAATGACGTCATGGGCATCCTTGGCAAAGTGGGCGGCAGCATGATGCCGCCGGGCTTCTACTACAAAACCTTCATGTACCCGAAATCGTTCTGGATGACTTACGAGAAGTACATCCGCAAGGCAGCCGGCCTTGGCCGCGCGCCGTTGCAGAACGACCCGGACAGCTACGACTACATGAACCAGCACTGCGACGTGCTGATCGTCGGCGCCGGCCCTGCCGGCCTGGCCGCCGCGCTGGCCGCTGCCCGCAGCGGTGCCCGGGTGATCCTGGCTGATGAGCAGGAAGAGTTCGGCGGCAGCCTGCTTGACAGCCGCGAAACCCTCGACGGCAAACCTGCCGCCGACTGGGTCAACGCTGTGGTCCAGGAGCTGCAAAGCCTGCCGGAAGTGACCCTGCTGCCACGTGCCACGGTCAACGGCTACCACGACCATAACTTCCTGACCATCCACGAGCGCCTCACCGACCACCTCGGCGACCGCGCCCCGATCGGCCAGGTTCGCCACCGCGTGCACCGCGTGCGCGCCAAGCGCGTTGTCCTGGCGGCTGGCGCTCACGAGCGTCCGCTGGTGTACGGCAACAACGACGTGCCGGGCAACATGCTGGCTGGCGCAGTTTCCACCTATGTACGCCGTTACGGCGTGGCCCCGGGCCGCAAGCTGGTGCTGTCGACCAACAACGACCACGCCTACCGCGCCGCGCTGGACTGGCACGATGCTGGCCTGCAAGTGGTCGCCATCGCCGACGCTCGCCACAACCCGCGTGGCTCGCTGGTTGAAGAAGCGCGTGCCAAGGGTATCCGCATCCTCACCTCCAGCGCCGTGATCGAGGCCAAGGGCAGCAAGCACGTTACCGGCGCCCGCGTGGCGGCCATCGATGTGCAGGCGCACAAGGTCACCAGCCCTGGCGAAACCCTCGAGTGCGACCTGATCGCCACTTCGGGCGGCTATAGCCCGATCGTTCACCTGGCCTCGCACCTGGGCGGTCGCCCGGTGTGGCGTGACGATATCCTCGGCTTCGTGCCGGGCGACGCCCCACAGAAGCGCGAATGCGTGGGCGGCATCAACGGCGTCTACGCCCTGGGCGATGTGATTGCCGATGGCTTCGAAGGCGGCGCCCGCGCGGCCACCGAAGCAGGTTTCAAGGCGACCGTTGGCACCCTGCCAAAAACCGTTGCACGCAAGGAAGAGGCCACCGTGGCGCTGTTCCAGGTGCCGCACGACAAGGGCACCAAGGGGCCCAAGCAGTTCGTCGACCAGCAGAACGACGTGACCGCTGCCGGTATCGAACTGGCTACCCGTGAGGGCTTCGAGTCGGTCGAGCACGTAAAACGCTACACCGCACTGGGCTTCGGTACCGACCAGGGCAAGCTGGGCAACATCAACGGCCTGGCCATCGCCGCCCGTTCGATCGGCATCACCATCCCGGAAATGGGCACCACCATGTTCCGCCCGAACTACACGCCGGTAACGTTCGGTGCAGTAGCCGGTCGTCACTGTGGTCACCTGTTCGAACCTGTGCGCTTCACTGCCCTGCATGCCTGGCACGTGAAGAACGGCGCCGAGTTCGAAGACGTTGGCCAGTGGAAACGCCCGTGGTACTTCCCGAAAGCCGGTGAAGACATCAACACCGCCGTTGCCCGCGAGTGCAAGGCTGTGCGCGACAGCGTGGGCCTGCTGGACGCTTCGACCCTGGGCAAGATCGACATCCAGGGCCCGGATGCCCGCGAGTTCCTCAACCGCATCTACACCAACGCCTGGACCAAGCTCGATGTGGGCAAGGCCCGCTACGGCCTGATGTGCAAGGAAGACGGGATGGTCTTCGACGACGGCGTGACCGCCTGCGTCGGCGACAACCACTTCATCATGACCACCACCACCGGCGGCGCGGCCCGCGTACTGCAATGGATGGAGCTGTACCTGCAGACCGAATGGCCAGAGCTGAAGGTGTACTTCACCTCGGTCACCGACCACTGGGCCACCATGACCCTGTCCGGCCCCAACAGCCGCAAGCTGCTCAGCGAGCTGACCGACATCGACATGGACAAGGAAGCCTTCCCGTTCATGACCTGGAAGGAAGGCAACGTGGGCGGCGTGCCGGCCCGTGTGTTCCGTATCTCGTTCACCGGTGAGCTGTCGTACGAAGTCAACGTGCAAGCCAACTACGCCATGGGCGTGCTGGAACAGATCATCGAGGCAGGCAAGAAGTACAACCTGACTCCGTACGGCACCGAGACCATGCACGTACTGCGTGCCGAGAAGGGCTTCATCATCGTCGGTCAGGACACTGACGGCTCGATGAACCCGGACGACCTCAACATGAGCTGGTGCGTGGGCCGCAACAAGCCGTATTCGTGGATCGGCCTGCGTGGCATGAACCGCGAAGACTGCGTGCGCGAGAACCGCAAGCAGCTGGTGGGCCTGAAGCCGGTCGACCCGACCAAGTGGCTGCCGGAAGGCGCCCAACTGGTGTTCGACCCGAAGCAGCCGATCCCGATGGACATGGTTGGCCACGTCACCTCCAGCTACGCGCACAACTCCCTGGGCTATTCGTTCGCCATGGGTGTGGTCAAGGGCGGCCTCAAGCGCATGGGTGAGCGTGTCTACTCGCCACAGGCTGACGGCAGCGTGATCGAAGCGGAAATCGTGTCTTCGGTGTTCTTCGATCCGAAGGGTGAGCGGCAGAACCTCTAAGGCCCCCGGATGGCACACGGTGCCGGGCTGGTAATGAGGTTCCTGTGGGAGCGGGTTTACCCGCGAAGAGGGCGGTGAATCCACCATCGCATTCGCGGGTAAACCCGCTCCCACAGGGTGTACCACCAGCCGCAGCACCGCATGCGACCTACAGAATTCAAGGCAGGTAAGAAATGAGCGCTATCAACGTCTTCCAGCAAAACCCCGGCGCCGAGGCCAAGGCCCAGTCGCCACTGCACCATGCCGACCTGGCCAGCCTGGTTGGCAAAGGCCGCAAGAACGCAGGCGTCACCCTGCGCGAGAAGAAATTCCTCGGTCACCTGACCCTGCGTGGTGATGGCCACAACCCCGAGTTCGCTGCAGGCGTGCACAAGGCCCTGGGCCTGGAACTGCCCGTGGCCCTGACCGTTGTTGCCCGTGGTGATACCTCGCTGCAATGGGTCGGTCCCGACGAGTGGTTGCTGATCGTCCCGGGCGGCCAGGAACTGGAGGTGGAGCAAAAGCTGCGTGCGGCCCTCGAAGGCCAGCACATTCAGGTGGTCAACGTCAGCGGCGGGCAGAGCCTGCTGGAACTGCGCGGCCCGAACGTGCGTGAAGTGCTGATGAAATCCACCAGCTATGATGTTCACCCAAACAACTTCCCGGTGGGCAAGGCTGTCGGCACCGTGTTCGCCAAGTCGCAACTGGTGATCCGCCGCACCGCCGAAGACACCTGGGAGCTGGTAATCCGCCGCAGCTTCTCCGACTACTGGTGGCTGTGGCTGCAGGACGCTTCGGCCGAGTACGGCCTGAGCATCGAGGCATAAGGGGGAGCAGAACATGAGTCGGGCACCGGATACCTGGATTCTCACCGCCGACTGCCCGAGCATGCTCGGCACCGTCGACGTGGTGACGCGTTTCCTCTTCGAGCAGCGCTGCTACGTGACGGAGCACCACTCCTTCGATGACCGGCAGTCGGGGCGCTTTTTCATTCGCGTCGAATTCCGCCAGCCGGATGATTTCTACGAGGTCGGCTTCAGGGCCGGCCTCGCCGAGCGCGGTGAAGCGTTCGGCATGGCCTTCGAACTGACCGCGCCCAATCACCGCCCCAAGGTGGTGATCATGGTGTCCAAGGCCGACCATTGCCTGAACGACCTGCTGTACCGCCAGCGCATCGGCCAGCTGGGCATGGACGTGGTCGCGGTGGTGTCCAACCACCCGGACCTCGAGCCGCTGGCGCACTGGCACAAGATTCCTTACTACCACTTTGCACTCGACCCCAACGACAAGCCCGGGCAAGAGCGCAAGGTGCTGCAGGTGATCGAGGAAACCGGTGCCGAGCTGGTGATTCTTGCGCGCTACATGCAGGTGCTGTCGCCGGAGCTGTGCCGGCGCCTGGATGGCTGGGCGATCAACATTCACCACTCGCTGTTGCCGGGGTTCAAGGGTGCCAAGCCTTATCACCAGGCATACAACAAAGGCGTGAAGATGGTCGGTGCCACGGCGCACTACATCAACAACGACCTCGATGAAGGGCCGATCATTGCCCAGGGCGTCGAGGTGGTGGATCACAGCCATTACCCGGAAGATTTGATTGCCAAGGGGCGTGACATCGAGTGCCTGACCCTGGCGCGGGCGGTGGGTTACCACATTGAACGGCGGGTGTTCCTCAACGCCAACCGGACTGTCGTTCTCTGAACATTTTTGGGGCTGCTTTGCAGCCCTTTCGCGACACAAGGCCGCTCCTACAGGTATCGCATTCGCCTGTAGGAGCGGCCTTGTGTCGCGAAAGGGCCGCACAGCGGCCCCAGCTTTTCTCCTGCCGCTAAAAGGCATCTCCCTGTCGTTTCCAGTCAGTGCAGACCGCCGTATCAGGCCCACAATTCCAGCATTCCAGTAACACATGCCGCCCATGGATGGCGGCGCGTTCCACCACCGCTGCAAACATAAAAATCAAGCGAGGTAAGAGCATGTCTGGCAATCGTGGAGTGGTGTATCTCGGCGCGGGCAAGGTCGAGGTGCAGAAGATCGACTACCCGAAAATGCAAGACCCACGCGGCAAGAAGATCGAGCACGGCGTGATCCTCAAGGTGGTTTCCACCAACATCTGCGGCTCCGACCAGCACATGGTCCGCGGCCGCACCACTGCCCAGGTCGGCCTGGTCCTGGGCCATGAAATCACCGGTGAAATCGTCGAGCTGGGGCGTGATGTAGAGCGCCTGAAGATCGGCGATCTGGTGTCGGTCCCGTTCAACGTCGCGTGCGGCCGCTGCCGCTCGTGCAAAGAGATGCACACCGGTGTCTGCCTCACCGTCAACCCGGCCCGCGCTGGCGGTGCCTACGGCTACGTCGACATGGGTGACTGGACCGGCGGCCAGGCCGAGTACGTGCTGGTGCCGTACGCCGACTTCAACCTGCTGAAACTGCCGGATCGCGACAAGGCCATGGAGAAGATCCGCGACCTGACCTGCCTTTCCGACATCCTGCCGACCGGCTACCACGGCGCCGTCACTGCCGGCGTAGGCCCAGGCAGTACCGTCTACGTCGCCGGTGCCGGCCCTGTCGGCCTGGCCGCCGCTGCCTCGGCGCGCCTACTCGGTGCCGCCTGCGTGATCGTTGGTGACCTGAACCCTGCTCGCCTGGCCCACGCCAAGTCCCAGGGCTTCGAAGTGGTCGACCTGTCCAAGGACACCCCGCTGCACGAGCAGATCGTCGATATCCTCGGCGAGCCGGAAGTGGACTGCGCCGTCGATGCCGTCGGCTTCGAGGCCCGTGGCCATGGCCACGAAGGTGCCAAGCATGAAGCTCCGGCCACCGTGCTGAACTCGCTGATGCAGGTCACCCGTGTGGCCGGCAACATCGGTATTCCGGGCCTGTACGTGACCGAAGACCCGGGTGCGGTCGACGCCGCCGCCAAGATCGGTGCGTTGAGCATCCGCTTCGGCCTGGGCTGGGCCAAGTCGCACAGCTTCCACACCGGTCAGACCCCGACCATGAAGTACAACCGCCAGCTGATGCAGGCGATCATGTGGGACCGCATCAACATTGCTGAAGTGGTAGGTGTGCAGGTGATCAACCTGGATCAGGCACCGGAAGGGTATGGCGAGTTCGATGCGGGTGTGCCGAAGAAATTCGTGATTGACCCGCACAAGATGTGGGGCGCGGCGTAATCGTGTGATGTAACAATAGCCCCTCTATTGAGGGGCTATTGTTAGTTGTTTGATTCAAGGCTCTTCGCCAGTGCTTTGAACGACAAGCACCGATCCCTTGTCATCAGTGGCCAACAAACCGCCACCCGGCCTACCGCCTATGCTCAGCTCAGCCAGTGGCATATCTGCATGGCGCAGAATTGCACGAATCTCATCGCCCATCACGGTGATGAGTTTGTTGCCCTGGTAAAAGAAAAGTGAACGGGTCGGTGTCCTGCTCATGATTGAGGTCCCTGCTGTGCTGGATGAATGGGGTCTGCCTAAGTCCTATTCTCAACAGCCCTTGGAATTTTGATACTGGCAGAAATAACAGTTCTGCGGATCTGTGGAGCTTACAGCGCACAGTGGTCAGCCTGGCAACCCACTACGTGGTACGGCTTGACTGGCGAGAAAAAAACCAGGACGAGAGTCTTCTTTACCCATCGACTGATTTAATCACCGTGGGTTGGGCTTTGGTGCCTTTGGATAAAACTCATAATGATCCCTATTATCAATTGGTATATTGGATAAACCTAGTTGTCTTCTTCTAAGTCCAGTTCTGACGTGATAGGGCTCAGTGGCTAAGGGCTCTGGCGATGGAGAGCGTGAGGTTGGGGTACTCTCGCCTGAAGACTGTACGGGCGTAATCGGTGCTCTCGTGGGCTGTGATGCAAGCTGAGGCGGTGCCGATTGTGCTCTGGATATCGGTGCCCGCTGCGTTCTGTCCGCCGTAAGCAGTCCGCCCTTATCCGCTGACTGTTCGAACTGGCTGACCAATTGGCCTACACTTTTTCCGAGGGTCGGGCGTGTTGAGATGACAGCCCCTGCTCCTGAAGAACCATTGACCATTCCGTGCCTTATGACCGGCTTGGGGTCTATCGCAACCGCGGAGTTATTGGTGATTTTGAATCGCTGATTACGAACGGTCACGGCCTTTATCATGTGGCCGCTCGGATCACTCCGATTCACAGGGTCGCCGCTGCAGTACGTATAGGCATTAATCCCGCCCTGTCCGAAAGGGCTCCAGCTGTCAGGTGAGCAAAATCGTATCAATGCAGGGCTGTAGGCCCGATATCCGCTGCCGAGATGGTAGCTAGCGGTGACCGGTTGCCAGTGTTCGCCGTTGAAACCAGAAAGTGTCTTTTCTGATGGCAATTTCGGATTGTATCCGTAGGCTGAATAGCTATGCCTTTCTGGATGGTTTTCGCTCAAGTGGGGGGCCATGTCCAGTTCAACTTATTACGGGAAGTCAAACCATTTTGAACAACCGCCAGGATTTTGATACTGGCAGAAATAACAGTGTGAGAAGTGCCCACTGACTCGGCGAGATCCGGCTTGCCGACGATGAGGCCGGCCCTGCCAACATAGGGGTTAGCCCGTCATCCCCAACTCAGTATTATCCATCAGCGCCTTGGCCGGCGCGCTCAGATAATGTGAAGCGCAGATCAACTGCGGCTTGTCCTCCTTCAGGCCATCAATGGTCAAATCCCGCACATACCCCATCAGTTCCGAAGCCTGCTCGCGCGCACTCTGGCAGGGAATGCCTGGGGCAATGCAGAACAGCGGGTGGGTGTGGCCTTCGCCTTGGTAGAAAAAGGGCTTGCCTACGGTGGTCTTGGTGTCGTCGCTGGTCATCTTTCAAGCTCCCTGAAATTTCTCTACAGCCACGCCCAGCCCTATCGCGGCTCGGGCAACACGAGGCTCGAACCCTTAGTGCAGGCGATGCCTCGGCGATAACTTCAGTCCTGCTGCACGGGGTTAGGAATGGCAGTACGAGATCCATTGAATGACAGGCTCTTTGCATGTCAGGCAGTCTGTGGTACTAGCGCCCTGCCGAGAGGCGGTGAGTCTTGCAATTCCATGACTAGCGCCATCTGCCCCTCTTTCACTGGAAACAGCGGAGCAATTGACATCTCTCAGTTGCGAAGGTCGTCAAATTTAGAACTAGGATGCCATTCATAGAAGTGCCTTCTACTATCGATTGGATTCCCAGTTTTAACGGGGGCTGGTGAGGCAGTTTTCCGGACTTCCTGAGCTTTTGTTGCAGCGGCTAGAATGTTATTAGCCTTTGTCGATAGAGTCTGATTGTTTAATGCGGCCTCATAGTTAGCAAAATTGAATGTTTCTATCTTTATACGGTGCTTTTTAGCGTAATTTCGGTCTGATGGCGCCAAAGGGGCGGGTGCGGAAGTTACAGGTGTACGACTAAGTACGTTTTGGTTTTCTCTAGTAATGGATCTGCTAAGTTTATTTTCTGCTATAAAAGGATTTTTGAGATTTGCTATTTCGTTGTTTATGTTGTTGGCGGTCTGGACTTTTTGAGAGTAGGTGTGGATGGTTGTTTTCTTGAACTCTCTTCTGCCAAATATATTTTTATAACCTTTTGATGCGCTTTTGAAAAAACCCTGAAATGAATAGTGCCCCGTCGGGTCAGTATAATTTATCGGGTCGCCTGCTACGTAACAGTAGGCATTTATGCCGCCACGTCGAAAGGGGCTCGCATCGTCAGGCGAACCGAAACGCATTAGTACTGAAGAGTATGCCCGATACGATCCCAATAGGTAACTGCCAGAGTGAAGGATAGCTGGCTCGCTATTATACCCGAGTAAACTGTGCGCAGAGGGAAGTTTCTGATCGAATCCGTACGCAGAGTAGGTGTGCGTTTCGGTTTTTGTGTCGCCTACGACCCTGTAGATAGAGCCCGAAGCATCTTCCCCTAACAAATATGTCGCATAGGGCTCAACCTGAAGTTCTGCAAGTGCGAAATCCGCTGACTGAAAAATTCGGCGATGGGTTGCTTCGGTCAGGACAATAGTGACGCTGTCACCTTGGTAAAATATGTTGAGCGAGTCGGCACGATTACTCATCGGGTTATCTCCGGTTATGGCAATAGATGATGGGGCGGCGTGTCTCATCGAGTATTAATGCCGAGTGTATAAACGTCTACTGGCAAAAATAATAGGTCAATGGCTTCTGCTTCAATGCTCAGCCAGCGAAAGCCGAGGTTTATTCTTTGTAATTGATGTTGAAACCGTGTTGACGGGCGGCTCGGAACAATTCCAATGACCACCAGTCTCATAACTCGTTTCCCAGGCCATTCCGGCCTACGAGGTCCCTCCCAATGAAAGCACTCACCCTGGCAACCCTGATGACCCTGGCTGCAAGCCCGGTATTCGCCTTCAACCTCAGCGACGCCGCCAACGCTGTCTCCTCCATGCAGAACCAGCAGCAAGGCCAGGTGCAAGCCCCCGAAGCGCAGGCCAACCTGCTCAACACCCTGGGCAGCCAGTTGAACATCACCCCCGAACAGGCCGTAGGCGGGGCAGGTGCCATGCTGGGCCTAGCGCGCAACAACCTGAGCAGCGACGACTATGGCCAGCTGACCAAGGCCGTCCCGGGTTTGGACCTGTTGTCAGGCGCCAATGCCCTGGGCGGGCTGAGTGGATTGGGAGAGTTGCTGGGCGAGAACAAGGACAGCCAGTCGGCCCTGAGCAAGGCGCTGGGCAATGACGTGGAGAATCGTGGCGACCTGGACAATGCGTTCAAGGCGCTGGGGATGGATACCGGGATGATCGGGCAGTTTGCGCCGTTGATCCTGCAGTACCTGGGGCAGCAGGGGATTGCCGGGTCGTTGTTGCAGAATCTGGGGAGTTTGTGGACTACGCCGGCGCCGTTGACTCAGCCGTCGGTCTGAGGTTCGTCAGGGTCACAGATTCCGCAGGCTGACGCTGTACCTGTGGGAGCGGCCTTGTGTCGCGAAAGGGGCGCGAAGCGGCCCCGGGGTTTCAGCTTCGCAGCAGAAATTGCCGGGGCCGCTGCGCGGCCCTTTCGCGACACAAGGCCGCTCCCACAAGAAAAGCAGAACTGTGTTTGGTCAGGCAGCTTCGGTGAAGTCCACCAAGCGCACCGGTCGGCGGAAGCCGGCGGTCAGCACTGCCAGATAGGCGAGGCCGAGGGCAAACCAGCACAGGCCTATCACCAAAGTCAGCGCCGACAGGCTGGTCCACAACCACAAGGTCAGCCCCAACCCCACCAGCGGCACCAGGCCATAGCACAGCAGCCCCTTGAGGTTACGCTGAGCACCGTCGCCCATCAGGTGCGTCTTCACCACCGCCAGGTTCACCGCCGAGAACGCTACCAACGCACCGAAGCTGATCAGCGAGGCGAGGGTAGCCAGGTCGATCACCAACGCCAGCAGCGAAAACGCCGACACCAGCGCAATGGCGAATACCGGCGTACCAAAGCGTGGCGACAGGTAACCGAAACTGCGCCGCGGCAGCACGTTGTCGCGCCCCATGGTGAACAGGATGCGCGACACCGCTGCCTGCGAGGCCAGCGCCGAGCCCAGGCTGCCAGCCACATACGCGGCAGTGAAGAAGTTCGCCAGGAACTGCCCACCTGCCTTGAACATCACCTCGTTGGCCGCTGCGTCGGCATTGGCGAAGGTGGTGCCTGGCATGACCAGCTGGCTGACATAGGCCAGCACGGTAAACAGCACACCGGCAAACAGGGTCGTGAGAATGATCGCCCGCGGTACGTCACGGCGGGCATCGCGGCATTCTTCGGCCAGGGTCGAAACGGCGTCGAAACCGAGAAACGACAGGCACAGCACCGCCGCGCCAGCCATGATCGCGCCGAAACCTGGCTTGGAACCATCGCCCATCAGCGGCGACAGCAGGTCCAGCGGCTGGCCGGCCAGCGATAGGCACGACAGTGCGACGAACACCACGATGAATACGATCTGTGCGCCGACGATCAGGTTGCTGGTCTTGGCCACCGAGTTAATGCCGACCACGTTCAGCAGCGTCACCAGCACGATCGACGCCAGGGCGATGGACCACGCCGGGATGGCCGGGAAGGCGATGTTGAGGAACAACCCGATCAGCAGGTAGTTGATCATCGGCAGGAACAGGTAATCGAGCAGCAGCGACCAGCCAGCGAGGAAGCCGACATTGGGGCCGAAGGCCATGTTGGTATAGGAGTACGCGGACCCGGCGACCGGGAAGCGCTTGACCATGAAACTGTAGGACGCGGCGGTGAACAGCATGGCCACCAGGGTAACCATGTAGGCGCTGGCGGTGCGGCCACCGGTGAGTTCGGTGACGATGCCATAGGTGGTGAAGATGGTCAGCGGGACCATGTATACCAGGCCGAAAAACACCAGGGCAGGGAGGCCGAGGACACGGCGCAGTTGGGCGGAGTTGGAGCTGGGTGGGTTGGCCATCGATCGATCCAGGCATTTTTGTAGTTGTGCTTTGGTCGATTTTTATCCACTTAGGTGGGTGATGACAAAAAAGTAATCCTTATTCTGATTATTAGCTTGGGTTTTAATCGGGGTTGTGCGCATTCCTGTGCCGGCCTCTTCGCGGGCAAGCCCGCTCCCACAGGGATTGCACAGGTCTTGAGCTGTACGTAGTACCTGTGGGAGCGGGTTTACCCGCGAAGAGGCCAGTACAGGCATTAAACTCAGTTCATTTCAGCGCGCAGCTGCTCGATCCGCTGGTCCTTTTCCAGCCACAGCTGGTTCACCCAGGCCTGCACGGTCTGACGGAAGGCGGGGTCATTCTCGTAATCCCCATCCCACAACGCCGGGTCCAGCTCCCGTACCTTGATGTCGATAATCACCCGACTAATGCTGCCGTTGAGCAAATCCCAGAACCCTGGCGCCTGGTTGCCGGGATAGACGATGGTCACGTCCAGCAATGCGTCCAGTTGCTCGCCCAGTGCCGCCAGCACGAACGCCACGCCGCCGGCCTTGGGCTTGAGCAGGTAGCGATAGGGCGATTGCTGCTCGCGGTGTTTGGCTTCGGTGAAACGGGTGCCTTCGAGGTAGTTGACCACGGTCACCGGCTGGCGCTTGAACAGCTCGCAGGCGGCCTTGGTGATCTCGAGATCCTTGCCCTTGAGCTCTGGGTGCTTCTCCAGGAACGCCTTGCTGTAGCGTTTCATGAACGGGTAGTCCAGGCCCCACCAGGCCAGGCCCAGCAGCGGTACCCAGATCAGCTCTTTCTTGAGGAAGAACTTGAAGAACGGCGTGCGGCGGTTGAGGCTTTCGATCAGCGCCGGGATGTCGACCCAGGTCTGGTGGTTGCTGACGGCCAGGTACGAGGTGTCCTTGCGCAGGTTCTCGACGCCGCGAATGTCCCATTGGGTCGGGATGCACAGGGCGAAGATGGCCTTGTCGATTTCCGACCAGGCCTCGGCCACCCACATCACCGCCGCAGAGGCGTAGTCACGACCACGGCCCGGCAGCACTAGCTTGAGCAGGGCAAAGATCAACAGCGGGCAAATCATCACCACGGTGTTGAGCAGCAGCAGGGTGGTTGTGAGAATGCCGGTAAACAGGCGACGCATAAGGAAACTCTTGTTGTGGGAAATTAGCAGGGCGCAATGATAAGCAGCGCCGGGTCCTACGCCAAACGTCCAATGCCCGATGACGGGGACAAATGTTTCACAACATGTTGGTTAGGCTAGTGACAGCGAACCTATCCTGCCAGTGCAGTCTAAGCACTGACCCTTTTCAAGGAAGCCTGCCTGTGAAATCTCTGCTTGCCCTGTTATCGCTGTTGGCGCTGCCGGTCATGGCTGCCGAACCCACGCTGTATGGCCGCTACGAGAACATCCAGTTGCCCGAACTGGGCGAGACCCTGAAAGCAAAGATGGACACCGGTGCCTTCACCGCGTCGTTGTCGGCCAAGGACATCGAACTGTTCACCCGCGATGGCGATGAGTGGGTGCGCTTCCGCCTGGCGACCAAGGATTCGGACGGCAAGGTCTATGAACACAAGGTCTCGCGCATCAGCAAGATCAAGGGCAGGGCCGATGAAGAGGAGGAGGGCGATGCGCCGGAGATCTCCAAGCGGCCGGTGGTGGACCTTGAGCTGTGCCTGGGTGATGTGAAGCGGACCGTGGAGGTCAACCTGGTTGACCGCAGCAGCTTCAACTACCCGCTGTTGATTGGTTCCAAGGCGCTGCGCGAGTTCAAGGCGGCGGTTAACCCGGCCAAGAAGTTTACGGCGGGCAAGCCTGACTGCTGATCCCGAAACCAGACTGGCCTGGTTTTTTTGTGGGAGCGGCCTTGTGTCGCGAAAGGGGCGCGAAGCGGCCCCAGCTATTCAGCTTCGCAGCAGAAATTGCCGGGGCCGCTTCGCGGCCCTTTCGCGACGCAAGGCCGCTCCCACAAAAAGCGAACAGGCCCTTCAGGCCACCGGGGCAGTCGCCACCATCGACGGCCGCTTGGCCACCTCGGCGTACCACGCTGCCAACCCAGGTTGGCGCTCCCGCCAGCCGAACTCGGGCTGACGCAAGTCCAGATAGCCTAGCGCACAGGCCACGCCGATCGCTGCGAGATCGAAGCCCGAGATCAACTCGGCCAGATGCTCCTGCTCAAGGTTCGCCAGGCTGCGGCGAATTTTCTCGCCCTGCGCTTCGAGCCAGCCATCCCAGCGCTTCTCTTCAGGCCGCAGGAAGCTCTCGTAGCGGCTCGACACCGCCGCATCCATGATCGCATCCGCCTGCGACGCCAAGGTCATGCGCCGCCAGCGTGCCGAGCCCTCGCGTGGCAGCAGTGGCAGGCCGACGTGCTGCAGGTCGAGGTACTCGCAGATCACCCGGCTGTCGTGCAGCACGGTGCCGTCATCCAGGCGCAGGGCCGGGATCTTGCCGATCGGGTTGCCCTGGTTGAGCTGCTCGTCGCCGCTCACCGGGCTGATGTTCACCGGCTGCAGGCTCACACGCTGCAGCTGGCCGGTCTCGTGCAGCACCACCATGACCTTGCGCACGAAGGGCGACAGCGGCGAGTGGAACAGGGTCATCGTGCTCATGGTTCAGTTGCCCTGCAGGCTAGGTGGCAGGCATACGCCGGTGCCGCCGATGCCGCAGTAGCCGTTCGGGTTCTTGGCCAGGTACTGCTGGTGGTAGGCCTCGGCGAAGTACACCGTCGGTGCCTGGTCGATTTCGGTGGTGATTTCGCCGAAGCCGGCTTTGTTCAGCTCGGCCTGGAAGGCGTCGCGGCTGGCCTTGGCTTGTTCCAGCTGTTCCGGGCTGGTGCAGTAGATGGCCGAACGGTACTGGGTGCCGACGTCGTTGCCCTGGCGCATGCCCTGGGTGGGGTTGTGCAGTTCCCAGAACATCGTCAGCAGCTCCTGATAGCTGACCTTGTCCTTGTCGAACACCACCAGCACCACTTCGGTGTGGCCGGTCAGGCCCGAGCAGACTTCTTCGTAGGTCGGGTTGGGGGTGAAGCCGCCGGCGTAGCCGACCACGGTGCTGACCACGCCTTCACGCTGCCAGAAGCGGCGCTCGGCGCCCCAGAAGCAGCCCAGGGCGAAGATCGCGAAGTCGATGGCACCTTCGAAGAACGGACCGAGCAGCGGGGTGCCCTCGAACACGTAGTGGAATTCGGGCAGCTGCATGGGCGTTTCGCGGCCAGGCAAGGCCTGCTCCGCAGTGGGCATGACGTTTTTGTTCACCAGGATTTCCGAACGCAGGACCATGGCCGTTCCTCTGTATGTCTGTTGTATGGGTGCTGGGGCCTTCGCGGGCAAGCCCGCTCCTACAGGTATTGCGCGGTCACTGTAGGAGCGGGCTTGCCCGCGAAAGGGCCCGAATGGGATCTAGTGTGCCCGAGCTTGGCGCTGCTGTCAGGCCATTGGACCGCGAGGGTAGCGCTTGAGTTTTTCTTCAAGCTCCCGCCCCGGAATCGGCCGGTCGAACAGGTAGCCCTGGCCGACGTCACAGCGGTGCCGACGCAGGAACGCCAGCTGCTCGGGCGTCTCGATGCCCTCGGCCACCACCTTGAGCTTGAGGTTGTGGGCCATGGCCACCACCGCCGAGGTGATTTCCATGTCGTCCTGGTTGTCGGGGATCTCGTTGATGAAGCTGCGGTCGATCTTGATGATGTCGATCGGAAACTTCTTCAGGTAGCTCAACGACGAATAACCGGTGCCGAAGTCGTCCATGGCCAGGGTCAGGCCCAGCGCCTTCAGCTCGTCGAGCTGGCGGTGGGTGTCTTCGGAGGCTTCCAGCAGCAGGCCTTCAGTCAGCTCCAGCTCCAGCAGGTGCGCAGGCAGGCCTTCTTCCTTGAGGATGGAGGCGATCGAGGCCACCAGGTCGGGGTCGGAGAACTGCTTGGGCGACAGGTTGATGGCCACGTGCAGGCAGCCCATGCCGGCTTGCTGCAACTGCTGGCTCATGCGGCACGACTGGCGCACCACCCACTTGCCGATGGGAATGATCAGGCCGGTTTCTTCGGCCACGCTGATGAACTGGTCCGGGCGGATCATGCCGCGCTCGGGGTGGTTCCAGCGCAGCAGCGCTTCCAGGCCCAGCAGGCGGCCACTGCGCAGGCACAGCTTGGGCTGGTAGAACACCTCCAGCTCGTTCTGGGTCAGGGCGCGGCGCAGGTTGTTCTCGACGAACAGCTTGTAGCTGGCTTCGGCGTTCAGCACTTCGGTGAACACCTGCACCTGGTGCTTGCCGTTGGCCTTGGCCTTGTGCAGCGCCAGGCCTGCGTTCTTCATCAGGGTGGTCGGGTCGCTGCCGTGCAACGGCGCGCACGCCAGGCCCACGGAGGCGGTGACGTTGATCAGCTGGTTGTCGACGAACATCGGCTTGTCGAGGGTGCGCAACAGCTGCAAGGCAACACCCTGGCCGTCTTCCAGGCTGGTGTCGTCGAGCAGCACGGCGAACTCGTTGCTGGCAAAGCGGGCCAGCACGCCGTTGGCGCTGAGGCTGTTGCGCAGGCGCCGGGCCAGGCTGATCAGCAGCTTGTCGCCGGTCTGGTGGCCGAGGCTGTCGTTGATCCGCTTGAAGTTGTCGATGTCCACCAGCAGCAGGCTGATCGGGTTCTCGCTGTCACGGGCGAAGCGCTCGTCGAGCTTGCGGATGAACGCCGGGCGGTTGCCGAGGTTGGTCAGGTTGTCGGTGTAGGCCAAGCGCTCGATGCGTTGCTGGGCCAGCTTGGTCTGGGTGACGTCTTCGTAGATGCCGATGTAGTGGGTCAGCTCGCGGTTGTCACCGTACACCTTGGAAATCGACAGCTGGCCCCAGTAGGGTTCGAGGCTCTTGCGCCGGCTCTTGAACTCGCCCTGCCAACTGTTGCCCATGGCCAGGCTCGACGGTGAGTCGAACAACAGCTCGCTTAAGTTTTCCAGGGCGGGCAGCTCGGCCAGGTGGCGGCCCTGGACTTCCTCGGTGCTGTACTGGGTGATGGCCGTGAAGCTTGGGTTGACGTACTCCACGATGCCGTCGCGGTTGACCAGCAGGAACGCGCTGGCGCTCTGTTCCACGGCCCGCTGGAACAGGTGCAGGGCGCTGGCAGCGGTGCGCCGGTTGTGGTTGGTGATGACCTGGGCGAACTGGTCGGCCAGCTCACCGGCAAAGGCGATTTCATCGGATTGCCAGGCGCGCGGCTGGCCGGTCTGCTCCAGGCACAGCACGCCGACCACCTGGCCATCGACGCGGATGCTGGCGTCGAGCATGGCGTTGTTGTCGGCATACAGGCTTTCGGCCAGCTCACGGGTACGCGGGTCGTGGTTGGCATTGTGCGCGTCGATGGCTCGGCTGGCGTGCAGGGCTTCCAGGTAGTCGGGGAAGCGGCTGGCGTCGATCGGCTCGGGCAGGCGGTGCACCTGTTCGTGACGCAGCCAGGCACTGATCGGCTCCAGGCGCTGCTCTTCCAGGTGCCAGATGCTGGCGCTGTCCACCTTGTAGATTTCGCAGGCGCTACGGGTGATCAGCTGGGCGGCTTCGAGCAGCGAGTTCTCTGCACTGTAGCGCTGGCGGGCGAGGCGCAGGATCAGGTCCTGCTGGGCGCGCACGCGTTCCAGATGCTCAAGTTGCTCTTGCTGAGCGCGCTGGTTGATCTGCAGGGCCAGTTGCAGGCGGTTGTTGCGCGATTCCAGGTCGTTGGTGTCGTCGCTGTCGTCTTCGTCGTCGAGCACCGTGAGGAAGCCGCGCAGCAGCTGGCGGTTGTGCTGCTTGAACGCTTCGCCGGCTTCCAGCAGGCGCAGCGCGCGTGCCTGGGTATGCAGGGTGTAGCGCACGCGGTAGTAGCCACGGTTGCTCAGTTGCAGCTGGATCTCATCGTGCAGCCGGTAGCGTGCCTCGGGTTCCATCAGGCTGGCATAGGGCGAATCGATGAGCGCACACAGCTCGGAAGCGGGCAGGCCGAACTGGCGATCGCAGGCCGGGTCCAGGTAGAGCATCGCCCAGCTGGCTTCGTTCAGCCTTTCGAAACGCAGCATGCCGAGCCGCGAGGGCACGGGAAGCTGCGTGACGACCTCGGCCGCCACACGGCTGGCGGCATCGGGTTGGCTTTTCATCGAAGACTCGCTTGAAGGGGGACACGGCCTGGGCGGCGGCGCATCTGGCAAGGTTGCATCATGTCCCTGAGGCTGGCAAGCGGCCATGAGGGCTGTCATGTACATGTTTTCGGCCGTTGGGCTGAAATCCTTAATTCGCCTTGAGATTTTGGGGCCGCTTTGCGGCCCTTTCGCGACGCGAGGCCGCTCCTACAGGGGATCGCGGTCCTTGTAGGAGCGGCCTTGTGTCGCGAAAGGAGGGCAAAGCCCTCCCCAGCATTCTCAAGGCAAAAAAAGCCCCGCCATCTGGCGGGGTTGAGGTACGAGCGTGGCAGCTCGAAAAGGGTGCTGCCCCTCGCAAGGAGGGGCAGTGTGCCGCCTTACAGCAGCATGGTGCGGATGTCGCCCAGCACGTCGCCCAGGCGCTTGGTGAAGCGCGCGGCGGCAGCGCCGTTGATCACACGGTGATCGTAGGACAGCGACAGTGGCAGCATCAGCTTCGGCTGGAAGGCCTTGCCATCCCAGACCGGCTGCATGGTCGCCTTGGAGACGCCCAGGATCGCCACTTCCGGCGCGTTGACGATCGGCGTGAAGCCGGTGCCGCCAATGTGGCCGAGGCTGGAGATGGTGAAGCAGGCACCTTGCATGTCGTCGGCCGACAGCTTCTTGGTGCGCGCCTTCTCGGCCAGTGCAGCGGCTTCGGCAGCCAGTTGCAGCAAGCTCTTCTGGTCGACGTTCTTGATCACAGGGACCAGCAGGCCGTCCGGGGTGTCCACGGCGAAGCCGATGTGCACGTACTTCTTGCGGATGACGGCCTTGCCGCTTGGCGCCAGCGAGCTGTTGAAGTCCGGCAGTTCCTTGAGCAGGAAGGCGCAGGCCTTGAGCAGCAGGGGCAGCACGGTCAGCTTGACGCCAGCCTTCTCGGCCACGGCCTTCTGCGCAACGCGGAAGGCTTCCAGCTCGGTGATGTCGGCGGAGTCGAACTGGGTCACGTGCGGCACGTTCAGCCAGCTGCGGTGCAGGTTGGCAGCACCGACCTGCATCAGGCGGGTCAGGGCGACTTCTTCCACTTCACCGAACTTGCTGAAGTCCACGGCAGGGATCGGCGGGATGCCGGCGCCACCGGTTGCGCCGGCAGCCGGTGCTTCCTTCGCCTTCTGCATCATCGCCTTGACGTAAACCTGCACGTCTTCTTTCAGAATGCGGCCGTGCGGGCCAGTGGCGGCAACTGCGCCCAGGTCGACACCGAACTCGCGGGCCAGCTGGCGAACCGCCGGGCCTGCGTGAACCTTGGCATTGCTGCCGGCAGCCGGTGCGGTAGCGACCGGAGCAGGGGCAGCAGCCGGGGCGGCAGCGGCAGGTGCGGCCGCAGGTGCAGCCTCAGCCTTGGCCGGAGCAGCAGCGGCAGCAGGTGCCGGAGCGGCAGCCGGTGCAGCGCCCGCGACTTTCAGCTTGAAGATCAGGTCGCCAGTGCCGACTTCGTCTTCCAGCTTGCACAGTACTTCTTCGACCACGCCGGCAGCCGGCGACGGGATTTCCATGGAGGCCTTGTCGGACTCCAGGGTAATCAGCGACTGGTCGGCTTCGACGGTGTCGCCGACCTTGACCAGCACTTCGATGATCTTGGCCTTGCCCGACGAGCCGATGTCCGGCACGTGGATGTCCTGCACGCTGGCGGCAGCCGGGGCTGCGGCCGGAGCAGGAGCAGGGGCGGCTTCAGCGGCCGGAGCCGGTGCAGCAGCAGGCGCTGCGGCTGCAGCCGGAGCCTCAGGGGCCGCAGCAGCGGCGCCCTCGGCTTCCAGCACCAGCAGCTCGTCGCCTTCTTTCAGACGATCGCCCAGCTTGACCTTCAGTTCCTTGATCACGCCGGCCTTTGGCGCCGGGATCTCCATGGAGGCCTTGTCGGACTCCAGGGTCAGCAGGCTCTGGTCAGCCTCGATACGGTCACCGACCTTGACGAACAGCTCGATGATTTCACCTTCACCGCTGCCGATGTCAGGTACGCGAATGAGTTCGCTCACTTAAAAATACTCCTCAGCAGTCCAGTGGGTTGCGCTTGTCCGGGTCGATGCCGAACTTGACGATGGCGTCAGCCACAACCTTGGGTTCGATCTCGCCGCGGTCAGCCAGGGCTTCCAGGGCAGCCAGCACCACGAAGTGGCGGTCGACTTCGAAGAAGTGACGCAGCTTCTTGCGGCTGTCGCTGCGACCGTAACCGTCGGTACCCAGGACCTTGAACTCTTTGCTCGGTACCCACTGGCGAATCTGCTCGGCGAACAGCTTCATGTAGTCGGTGGAGGCGATGACCGGACCTTTGCGACCGTTCAGGCACTGCTCGACGTAGGTCTGCTGTGGCTTCTGGCCAGGCTTCAGGCGGTTGGCGCGTTCCACGGCCAGGCCGTCGCGACGCAGTTCGTTGAAGCTGGTGACGCTCCACACGTCGGCACCGACGTTGAACTCTTCACGCAGGATCTTCGCCGCTTCGCGGACTTCGCGCAGGATGGTGCCGGAGCCCATCAGCTGTACGTGGTGCGCGGCTTCGCGGGTGTCTTCCTCGAGCAGGTACATGCCCTTGATGATGCCGTCCTCGACACCGGCCGGCATGGCTGGCTGCTGGTAGGATTCGTTCATCACGGTGATGTAGTAGAAGATGTCCTGTTGCTCTTCGGTCATCTTCTTCATGCCGTCCTGGATGATCACCGCCAGCTCGTAGCCGTAGGTCGGATCGTAGGTGCGGCAGTTCGGGATGGTGCCCGCCATCATGTGGCTGTGACCGTCTTCGTGCTGCAGGCCTTCACCGTTGAGGGTGGTACGGCCGGCGGTACCGCCGATCAGGAAGCCACGGGTGCGGCTGTCGCCAGCGGCCCAGGCCAGGTCGCCAATGCGCTGGAAGCCGAACATCGAATAGAAGATGTAGAACGGCAGCATCGGCTGGTTGTGGCAGCTGTACGAGGTACCGGCAGCGATGAACGACGACATGGCGCCGGCTTCGTTGATGCCTTCCTCGAGGATCTGGCCCTTCTTGTCTTCGCGGTAGAACATCACCTGGTCTTTATCGACTGGCTCGTAGAGCTGGCCGACCGACGAGTAGATGCCCAGCTGGCGGAACATGCCTTCCATACCGAAGGTACGGGCTTCGTCCGGGATGATCGGGACGATGCGCTGGCCGATGTCCTTGTCCTTGACCAGCTGCGCCAGGATACGCACGAAGGCCATGGTGGTGGAGATTTCGCGGTCGCCCGAGCCGTCGAGGATCGCTTTCAGCGTCTCCAGTGGCGGGGTCGGCACGCTGAAGCTCTTGGCGCGGCGCTGTGGCACGAAACCGCCCAGGGCTGCACGGCGCTCGGCCAGATACTTGGCTTCGGCAGAACCTTCTTCTGGTTTGAAGAACGGCAGGTTCTCGAGGTCGGCATCCTTGACCGGGATGTCGAAGCGGTCACGGAAGTGACGCAGGCTGTCGACGTCGACCTTCTTGGTGTTGTGCGCGGTGTTCTTGGCTTCGCCAGCACCGGTGCCATAACCCTTGATGGTCTTGGCCAGGATGACGGTCGGCTGCTCTTTGTGGTTAACAGCCTGGTGATACGCCGCGTAGACCTTGTACGGGTCGTGGCCGCCACGGTTGAGCTTCCAGATCTCGTCGTCGGACAGGTCTTCGACCATGGCCTTGAGCTCTGGGGTGTTGAAGAAGTTCTCACGCACGTACGCGCCGTCTTTGGCTTTGTAGTTCTGGTACTCGCCGTCGATGACTTCGTCCATGCGGCGCTGCAGGGCACCGTTGGTGTCCTTGGCCAGCAGTGGGTCCCAGAAGCGGCCCCAGACGACTTTGTTGACGTTCCAGCCACCGCCACGGAACACGCCTTCGAGTTCCTGGATGATCTTGCCGTTGCCGCGAACCGGGCCGTCGAGGCGCTGCAGGTTGCAGTTGATGACGAAGATCAGGTTGTCCAGCTTCTCGCGGCCGGCCAGGGCGATTGCGCCCAGGGATTCCGGCTCGTCGCACTCGCCGTCGCCCATGAAGCACCAGACCTTCTGCTTGCCGGCCGGGATGAAGCCGCGCGCTTCCAGGTACTTCATGAAGCGTGCCTGGTAGATGGCCTGGATCGGGCCCAGACCCATCGAAACGGTCGGGAACTGCCAGAAGTCAGGCATCAGCCATGGGTGCGGGTACGAAGACAGGCCGTTGCCGTCCACTTCCTGACGGAAGTTGTTCATCTGCTCTTCGTTGATGCGGCCTTCCATGAAGGCACGGGCGTAGACGCCTGGCGAGGCGTGGCCCTGGAAGAACACCAGGTCGCCGCCGTGTTCGTCGGTCGGGGCCTGGAAGAAGTAGTTGAAACCGATGTCGTACAGGGTGGCACTGGAGGCGAAGCTGGAGATGTGGCCGCCCAGGTCCGAATCCTTCAGGTTGGTGCGCATCACCATGGCCAGCGCGTTCCAACGCACCATCGAGCGAATGCGGCGTTCCATGAACAGGTCGCCAGGCATGCGTGCTTCGTGGGTGACAGGGATGGTGTTGCGGTATGGCGTGGTGATGGCGTACGGCAGCTGGGAGCCACTGCGGGTGGCCAGCTCGCCCATGCGGGTCATCAGGTAATGAGCGCGGTCTTCGCCTTCTTTGTCGAGGACCGACTCCAGGGCATCCAGCCATTCCTGGGTTTCGATTGGATCGAGGTCTTGCATGGCTTGCTCCAGGGCGGAAAGGCCACCAGAATCGGGGGCCTGAGTTTGCGACTGGCCTTATGGGCAGACGTCGTGAATTCTTGGATTACCGGGGTGTCTCCCGGCGCCGTGTAGTTTTACTACATTTGCTCTGGCATTTCATGCTTTTGCACGCCATGGGTAGTAGTAAAACTACACAAATGCGACGTTTGGTCGCACCTCTGCTTGTGAGGAAAAACGTTCATGTTGGTTGGCGGTGTGCCACGAACAGGTGAATCTTGATGTTTCTTGCCAATGATTCGTTTTTTTCAGCTATTTCCAACTTTTGTACGACAGTCCAACCGTGGTCCGGCTTCCGTTTGACCGCTTTTACCCCTCCATTTCACGCCGATCAAGGATAGCCCATGCGCCTGCCTTTGCCGCTCGAACTGCCTGCTTCCCTGCAACCGCTGGTCGTTCGCAACCAGCAGTTTCTGAGCGATGCCGTGGCCGGCCACGCTGAACTCGACCTGCAGTCCTGGACCCCGCTGCACCGCCAACAGTTCGATCAGGTTGCCGCCGCCAGCGACTTCGTCCTCGGCCTGGCCCAGCGCGAACCGGCCATGTTGTTCGCCCTGATCGCCAGCGGTGAACTGGGCCGCCGTTACGCCCCTGGCGAGCTGCGCGGGCAAATTGCCGCCGCTGCCCAGGCCGCGCAGAGTGAAGACGAACTGGCGCGCAACCTGCGCCGCGAGCGCAACCGCCAGCAGTTGCGGATCATCTGGCGCGACATCACCCGCCAGGCCGAGCTGGGCGAGACCTGCCGCGACCTGTCCGACCTCGCCGATGCGGCCATCGACGAAGCCTATCAGTGGCTGTACCCGCGCCACTGCCAGCAGTTCGGCACGCCGATCGGCAACCGCAGCGGCCAGCCGCAGCACATGGTAGTGCTGGGCATGGGCAAGCTGGGTGCGGTGGAACTGAACCTGTCATCGGACATCGACCTGATCTTCGGTTTTCCCGAAGGAGGCGAAACCCAAGGGGTCAAGCGCTCGCTGGAGAACCAGGAGTTCTTCACCCGCCTGGGCCAGCGCCTGATCAAGGCACTCGACCCGGTCACCGTCGACGGCTTCGTGTTCCGCGTCGACATGCGCCTGCGCCCTTACGGCTCGGCTGGCGCGCTGGTGCTCAGCTTCAATGCGCTGGAGCAGTACTACCAGGACCAGGGGCGGGACTGGGAACGCTACGCGATGATCAAGGCGCGGGTGGTGGCCGGCGATCAGGCTGCGGGCGCGCAACTGCAGGAAATGCTGCGGCCGTTCGTGTACCGGCGTTACCTGGACTTCTCGGCGATCGAAGCACTGCGCACCATGAAGCAGCTGATTCAGCAGGAAGTGCGGCGCAAGGGCATGGCCGAGAACATCAAGCTTGGCGCGGGGGGGATTCGCGAAGTCGAGTTCATCGCCCAGGCCTTCCAGCTGATCCACGGCGGGCGCGACCTGAGCCTGCAGCAGCGGCCGCTGCTCAAGGTGCTGGCCACCCTGGAAGGCCAGGGTTACCTGCCCCCGGCAGTGGTGGCGGAGCTGCGCGAAGGGTATGAATTCCTGCGTTACACCGAGCACGCGATTCAGGCCATCGCCGACCGCCAGACACAGATGCTGCCGGACAGCGAACTGGACCGTGAGCGGGTCGCCTATATTCTCGGTTTTGCCGACTGGCAGAGCTTCCACGACCAGTTGATGCACTGGCGCGGCCGAATCGACTGGCACTTCCGTCAGGTCATCGCCGACCCGGATGAGGACGAAGGCGAAGGCGAGCTGGTGGTGGGTGGCGAGTGGTCGCCATTGTGGGAACAGGCCCAGGATGAAGAGGCGGCTTGCCGCCAGCTGGAAGAGGCCGGTTTCAAGCAGCCGGCCGAAGCCCTGCGCCGCCTGGCCGGCTTGCGTGCCAGCCCGCAGCTTAGGTCGATGCAGCGCATCGGCCGTGAGCGCCTGGATGCCTTCATCCCACGCCTGCTGGCCCAGGCCGTGGAACACGACAACCCGGATTTGGTGCTGGAGCGCGTGCTGCCGCTGGTGGAAGCCGTGGCACGGCGTTCGGCCTACCTGGTGCTGCTGACCGAAAACCCCGGTGCCCTGCGGCGCTTGCTGACCCTGTGCGCGGCCAGCCCGTGGATCGCCGAGCAGATCGCCCGCTACCCGTTGCTGCTCGACGAACTGCTCAATGAAGGCCGCCTGTTCAGCCCACCACTGGCGCCGGAGCTGGCTGCCGAGCTGCGCGAGCGGCTGACGCGCATCCCCGAGGACGACCTCGAGCAGCAGATGGAAGCGCTGCGCCACTTCAAGCTGGCCCACAGCCTGCGTGTGGCGGCGTCCGAGATCAGTGGCAACCTGCCGCTGATGAAAGTCAGCGATTACCTGACCTGGCTGGCCGAAGCCATTCTCGACCAGGTGTTGGCCCTGGCCTGGCGCCAGACCGTCGCCCGCCATGGCCAGCCCAGGCGCAGCGACGGCAGCCTGTGCGACCCGGGCTTCATCATCATTGGTTATGGCAAGGTCGGCGGCCTGGAGCTGGGCCATGGCTCGGACCTGGACCTGGTGTTCATCCACGACGGCGACCCGCAAGCGGAAACCGACGGCGCCAAGCCGATCGACAGTGCGCAGTTCTTCACCCGTCTGGGCCAGCGCATCATCCACCTGCTGACCACCCAGACCAACTCTGGCCAGCTGTACGACGTCGACATGCGCCTGCGCCCGTCTGGCGCGGCGGGGTTGCTGGTCAGCTCGCTGGGGGCGTTCGAGCGTTATCAGCAGAACGAGGCCTGGACCTGGGAGCATCAGGCCCTGGTGCGCGCCCGTGTGCTGGTGGGCTGCAAACAGGTGGCGACGGCGTTCGAGGGCGTGCGCGCCAAGGTCCTGGGCCAGGCCCGCGACCTGGGCAAGTTGCGCGGCGAAGTGAGCGAGATGCGCGCCAAGATGCGCGACAACCTCGGCACCAAGGCCACGCTTGCCGGTACTGCGGCCAATGCTTTCGATGCCGGTGTGGCGTTCGATATCAAGCAGGATGCCGGCGGTATCGTCGATATCGAATTTATGGTGCAATACGCCGCTTTGGCCTGGTCTCACGAGCACCCGGCGATACTCCGATGGACCGATAACATCCGCATTCTGGAAGAGCTGGAGCAGGCCGGGTTGATGCCGGCCAGTGACGCGGTACTGTTGCGTGAGGTGTACAAGGCGTTCCGCTCGGCATCGCACCGCCAGGCCCTGCAGAAGCAGGCCGGGGTGATCGATGCGGCGCAGTTTGCCGATGAGCGCCGCGAAGTGCGGCGGATCTGGGGTGAACTGGGCTTGACTTGATAATGTTGGGGCCGCTTTGCGGCCCTTTCGCGACGCAAGGCCGCTCCTACAGGAGGTCGCATTCCCTTGTAGGAGCGGCCTCGTGTCGCGAAAGGGCCGCGAAGCGGCCCCAGCGGTGCCCCGGTGGTACACTGTCCGCCACATAGCCTGAATATAAAGAGGGGAGGCCAGGCTGTAAGCAGCCTGTAGCCTCCCCGAGCGTTTCTGGACTAAGCATGAGAATACTGATCATTGGCCCCAGCTGGGTCGGCGACATGGTGATGGCGCAGACCCTGTTCCAGTGCCTGAAAATGCAGCACCCCGACTGCGTGATCGACGTGCTGGCCCCCGAGTGGAGCCGGCCGATCCTCGAACGCATGCCCGAAGTGCGCCAGGCCTTGAGCTTCCCGCTCGGCCACGGCGCGCTGGAGCTGGCCACGCGGCGGCGCATCGGCAAGTCCCTGGCCGGCCAGTACGACCAGGCCATCCTGCTGCCCAACTCGCTGAAATCGGCGCTGGTGCCGTTCTTTGCCGGCATCCCCAAGCGCACCGGTTGGCGTGGCGAAATGCGTTTCGGCCTGCTCAACGATGTGCGCAAGCTGGACAAGGCCCGCTACCCGCTGATGATCGAGCGCTTCATGGCGCTGGCCTTCGCGCCCGGCGCCGAATTGCCGCAGCCATATCCGCGGCCAAGCCTGAGGATCGAAGCGCAGAGCCGCGAAGCGGCGCTGGCCAAGTTCGGCCTGGCGCTTGACCGCCCGGTGCTGGCGCTGTGCCCTGGCGCCGAGTTCGGCGAGGCCAAGCGCTGGCCGTCCGAGCACTACGCCGCCGTGGCCGACGCGATGGTCCGCCAGGGCTGGCAGGTGTGGCTGTTCGGCTCGAAGAACGACCACCCGGTCGGCGAGCAGATCCGCGATCGCCTGATCCCGGGCCTGCGTGAAGAGTCGTACAACCTGGCGGGTGAAACCTCGTTGGCCGAGGCCATCGACCTGATGTCCTGCGCCGATGCCGTGGTCTCCAACGATTCCGGCCTGATGCACGTGGCTGCTGCGTTGAACCGCCCGCTGGTCGCGGTGTACGGCTCCACCTCGCCAGGCTTCACGCCGCCGTTAGCGGAAAAGGTGGAAGTGGTACGCACCGGCATCGAGTGCAGCCCGTGCTTCGACCGCACCTGCCGCTTCGGCCATTACAACTGCCTGCGCCTGCTGGAACCTGGCCAGGTCATCGCCGCCCTCTACAGCCTGGGTGGGCCGAACCTGATCGATACCGTGGCCGAGGTCGACTAAGTGCGGGTACTGATCATCAAGACTTCGTCGCTGGGTGATGTGATCCACACCCTGCCGGCGCTTACCGACGCGGCCCAGGCGATCCCGGGTATCCGCTTCGACTGGGTGGTGGAAGAAGGCTTCGCCGAGATCCCCAGCTGGCACCCGGCAGTCGACCAGGTCATCCCGGTGGCGATCCGCCGCTGGCGCAAGAACATCTGGCAGACGATCAAGAGTGGCGAGTGGAAGGCGTTCAAACAGCGCATTCGCCAGCACGAATATGACCTGGTGATCGATGCCCAGGGCTTGGTCAAGTCGGCCTGGCTGACCCGCTACGTCAAGGCGCCGGTCGCCGGCCTGGATCGCTTCTCGGCCCGTGAAGGCTGGGCCAGCCGCTTCTACGACCGGCCGTTGTCGGTTGCCGTCGGCCAGCATGCCGTGGAGCGGGTGCGCCAGCTGTTCGCCATGGCCCTGGCCTACGACCTGCCAGAAGGCATCGGTAATTACGGCCTCGACCTCGACCGCCTGCAGCTGCCACCGGCGGCGCCCTACGTGGTGTTCCTGCATGGCACTACCTGGGCGACCAAGCACTGGCCAGAAGCCTACTGGCGCGAACTGGCCGAACGCCTGGGCCGGCGCAAGCTGCAGGTGCGCCTGCCGTGGGGCAACCCGGCCGAGAAGGCCCGCGCCGAGCGCATCGCTCAGGGCTTGAACAACTGCCAGGTGCTCCCCAAATTGAACCTTGCCGGTGTCGCCCGTGTGCTGGCGGCGGCCAAGGCCTGCGTGGCGGTGGATACCGGCCTCGGCCACCTGGCCGCAGCGCTGGATGTGCCGACCATTTCGCTGTTCGGCCCGACCAACCCGGGGCTGACCGGCGCCTACGGCCGCGTGCAGGTTCACCAGGCCAGCGATTTCCCTTGTGCGCCGTGCCTGCAGAAGAAATGCACTTACAAACCGAGCGCCGATGACCTGCGCCGGTTCGATCTGAAACGCGAGTGGCCGCTGTGCTTCACTCGCCTGAATCCCGAGCATGTAGCGAGCCGCCTGAGCGCGCTGCTGCTGGCTGAGGATGTTCGTTGATGCAACTGGCTTTCGTGCTTTACAAATATTTCCCCTTCGGTGGGTTGCAGCGCGACTTCATGCGCATTGCCCTGGAATGCCAGAAGCGGGGCCACCAGATCCGCGTGTACACGCTGATCTGGGAAGGCGACATCCCGCCAGGTTTCGAGGTGCTGGTGGCGCCGGTCAAGGCGATCTTCAACCATCGGCGCAACGAGAAGCTCAGCGCCTGGATGGAAGCGGACCTGGCCAAGCGCCCGGTCGACCGCCTGATCGGCTTCAACAAGATGCCGGGGCTGGACGTCTACTACGCTGCCGACGGCTGCTTCGAAGACAAGGCGCAGACCTTGCGCGGCGGCCTGTACCGGCGCTGGGGCCGCTACCGGCATTTCGCCGAGTACGAGCGTGCGGTGTTCGACAAGGCCGCGCGCACCGAAGTACTGATGATTTCCGAAGTGCAGCAGCCGCTGTTCATCAAGCACTACGGCACCCCGGTGGAGCGTTTTCACCTGCTGCCACCCGGCATCTCCCAGGACCGCCGCGCGCCGGCCAATGCCGCCGAGATCCGCGCCGAATTCCGCAAGGAATTCAACCTGGGCGATGATGACCTGCTGCTGGTACAGATTGGCTCGGGCTTCAAGACCAAGGGCGTCGACCGCAGCCTCAAGGCCCTGGCCGCGCTGCCCTCGGCGCTGCGCAAGCGGACCAGGCTGATGGTCATCGGCCAGGACGACCCCAAGGTATTCCAGCTGCAGAGCGCTGCCCTGGGCCTTGGCGAGCAGGTGCAGTTCCTCAAGGGCCGCAGCGACATCCCGCGTTTCCTGCTGGGCGCCGACCTGCTGATCCACCCGGCCTACAACGAGAACACCGGCACGGTACTGCTCGAAGCCCTGGTGGCCGGCCTGCCGGTGCTGGTGTCCAAGGTCTGCGGTTACGCCCACTACATCGCCGAGGCCGACAGCGGCCTGGTACTGGACGAGCCGTTCGAACAGGAACAGCTCAATGACTATCTGCAGCGCATGCTGGAAGACGGTCAGGCCCGCGCCAACTGGGCTCGCAACGGCCTGGCCTTTGCCGACAGCGCCGACCTGTACAGCATGCCGCAGCATGCTGCCGATGTGATCCTGGGGCAGGAGACCGCATGAAGCTGATAGTGGCCGAACCTTTCAAGCACCTGTGGGCCGGGCGAGACCCCTTCGATGCCGTGGAAGCCCTGCAAGGCGAGGTCTATCGCGAGCTGGAAGGCCGCCGTACGCTGCGCACCGAGGTCGATGGCGAAGGCTTCTTCGTCAAGATCCACCGCGGCATCGGCTGGGGCGAGATCTTCAAGAACCTGTTTACCGCCAAGCTGCCGGTGCTCGGTGCCGGCCAGGAATGGCAGGCCATCCAGCGCCTGCATGAAGTCGGCGTGCCGACCATGACTGCCGTGGCGTACGGCGAGCGTGGCAGCAACCCGGCCAGCCAGCACTCGTTCATCGTCACCGAAGAACTGGCGCCAACCATCAGCCTGGAAGACTTCAGCATCGACTGGGTCAGGAACCCGCCCGAGCCGCGGCTCAAGCGCGCGCTGATCGCTGAAGTGGCGAAGATGACCGGCGGCATGCACCGCGCCGGGGTCAACCACCGCGACTGCTACATCTGTCACTTCCTGCTGCACACGGACCGGCCGGTGACGCCGGAAGGCTTCAAACTGTCGGTGATCGACCTGCACCGTGCGCAGACCCGAGCGAAAATCAGCCGGCGCTGGCGCGACAAGGACCTGGCCGCCCTGTATTTCTCGGCACTGGACATCGGCCTTACCCGGCGCGACAAGCTGCGTTTCCTGCGCGGTTACTTCCAGCGGCCGCTGCGGCAGATACTGGCTGAAGAGGCCGCGCTGCTCGCCTGGCTCGAACGCAAGGCGCAGAAGCTTTACGATCGCAAGCAACGCTATGGGGATGCACTCTGATGGCGGGTTGGACACTGGCGCCAGGCTACGCACATCTGGCGTCGGACTTCGGCAGCCTCGAGGCGGTGTTTGCCCTGAAGGGTGAACGGCTCACCCGCGACCCGCTCAGCGAGGTCATCCGCATCGAGCGTGACGGGGTCAATTACTACGTCAAACGCTACACCGGTGCCGGCAAGCACATGCGCCGCTACCTGGGCCGCCCGCGCATCAAGGCCGAATGGCAGAACCTCAAGCAGTTCGCCAAGTGGGAAATCCCTACTGCCGAAGTGGTGGCCTGGGGCCTGGAACGCAAAGGCCTGGCCTTTGGCCGTGGTGCCATGATCACCCGCGAACTGCCGCGTACCGAAGACCTTTCGGCCCTGGCCGAGCGCAACGACCCACGCCTGGCCGACCGTGTCTGGGTCGACAAGGTGAGCCGCCAGCTGGCGCGTCACACCCGGGTGATGCACGAGCACCGTTTCGCCCACAACGACCTGAAGTGGCGCAACCTGCTGGTCGATGATATGGGCACGCTATTCTTCATCGACTGCCCGACCGGCGACTTCTGGCGTGGCTTCATGTGGCGCCACCGCATGATCAAAGACCTGGCCTGCCTGGACAAGGTGGCCAAGTATCACCTGTCGGCGACCCAGCGCCTGCGCTTCTACCTGCAGTACCGTGGGCGCCAGCGCCTGAATGTGCGCGACAAGCAGCGTATTCGCCAGGTGCTGAGTTTCTTCGAGGGAAGGGAATGACCGATTACCTGGCCAGCGCGGACCTCGCGCTGCTCAAGCGCCATGGCTTGAACGACTTCGAAGCGCTGTGGGCGCTGCAGCTCGACGCCGTGGACGAACCCAACACCGGTCGCGGCGGCTGGAGCAGCGTGTACCGCCTGGAGCTCGAAGGCAAAGGCTATTACCTCAAGCGCCAGAGCGACTACCTGACCCGCACCTTGCACCGGCCGTTTGGCGAGCCGACCTTCGCCCGCGAGTTCCGCAACATCAGCCGCTACCAGAAGCTGCGCATCCCGGCCTTGCAGGCCGTGTTCTACGGCGAGCGCAAGCACAGCGGCCAGCATCGGGCGATCCTGATGACCCGTGCACTGGACGAGTGGAGCGACCTGGAGAGCCTGCTGGCGCAGTGGCCGCAGCTGGCTGATGAGGCCCGGGCGGGCATCCTCAAGGCCTGTGGCCAGTTGGCGCGCACCCTGCACGGTGCCGGCCAGGTGCACGGCTGCTTCTATCCCAAGCACATCTTCCTTCGCCAACGCCGCGAAGGCTGGGAAGCGCAACTGATCGACCTGGAAAAGACCCGGCCGCTGCTGTTCGGCATGCGCGACCGCCTGCGGGACCTGGAGCCGCTGCTGCGCCGCGCCCGCCCCTGGAGCGAGGCAGACGTGCGACAGTTGCTGGCCGCCTATCTGCAGCAGCCTGCCGACAGCGCCCTGGTCGGTACCTGGCTGCAACGCCTGACGCAACGCCGTCGTGAAAAAGAGGCCCGCTGATGCGTTTGTCTGAACTCAAGGCGGCCGGGCGCAGCCCGTCGCTACCGCTGAACATTACCCTGGCCGATGCCGCCGGCACGGCTGACCTGCAACTGCTCAGCCTGCTGCGGGTGTTGCCTGGCCAGCGCTACGTTGGCGCCGGCATCTGGCGTGGCACGCCGGTGCTGGCCAAGTTGCTGGTCGGCGGCAATGCCGCACGGCATTTCCAGCGCGAACTCGATGGCGTGAAGTTGCTCGCCAAAGAGGGCCTGACCACGCCGCAACTGCTCGCTGACGGCCTCGACGAAGGCGAGGGTGGCTGGCTGTTGTTCGAATTTCTCGATGGCGCCCAGAGCCTGGCCGACGCCTGGGCCGCAGTGGAAAACCTGCCAGTGCTGGCAGACGAGCAGCACCAGGTGCTGGGCGAAGCCCTCACGGCTGTGGCACAGATGCATGCACAAGGCCTGTGGCAGGAAGACCTGCACCTGGATAACTTGCTGCGCCACGGCGGCAAGCTGTACCTGATCGACGGTGCCGGTATCAAGGCCGAGACGCCCGGCCAGCAGCTCTCACGCCCGCGCGTGCTGGAGAACCTCGGGGTGTTCTTCGCCCAGTTGCCCAAGCGCCTGGAGCCGTTCATCGAAGAGCTGCTGGTGCACTACCTGCTGGCCAACGCCGAGCACGCGCTGCCGCTGGAAGCGCTGCAGAAGCAGGTCGACAAGGTGCGCAACTGGCGGCAGAAGGATTACCTGGAAAAGGCCGGCCGCGAATGCAGCCTGTTCAGTGTCGAGCGCAGCCTTTCAGGCCTGCGGGCGATCCGCCGCAGCGAGGTGGAGGCCATGCTGCCGGTTCTGGAGCAGGCCGACGCGCTGATCGACAAGGGTCACCTGTACAAGACCGGTGGTGCGGCCAGCGTGGCTCGCATCGAGGTGAACGGCCGCAAGCTGGTGCTCAAACGCTACAACATCAAGAACACCGCACACTGGTTCAAGCGTTTCTGGCGACCGAGCCGCGCCTGGCATTCCTGGATCGAAGGGCATCGCCTGGAGTTTCTGGATATCGCCACGCCGCGCCCGTTGGCGGTGCTCGAACAGCGTGTGATGGGCCTGCGCAGTCGTGCCTATCTGGTCACCGAATATGTCGACGGCCCGGACCTTGCTGCGTGCTTCGCCCCCTACGTGGACAACGGCGATGCCCCTGAGGAGCAGGTCGATGCCCTGGTGCAGGTGATGCAACGGCTGATACGCGAGCGCATCAGCCATGGCGACTTCAAAGGGCACAACCTGTTCTGGGACAAGGGCCAGTGGTCGCTTATCGACCTCGACGCCATGTGCCAGCACGCCACCCAGCTCAGCTTCGCTCCGGCCTATGCCCGTGACCGGGCACGACTGCTGCGCAACTGGCCGACCGGCAGCGCCCTGCATCAGCGGCTCGATCGCCTGTTGCCCAAGCTCACCGAGTAAGCCTCTGGCAGGGCCAGCCAGGCGCTGCTGCGCCCGGCCTGGCGCACGCGAATGCGCCATTGGCCGTCCTGCCAGCGCAGGATGGCCCAAGGTACGACACCCGCGTTGCTGGCCTCGGGAATCTCCAAGTGGTAGTGCTCGGCCAGCAAGTGGCGACGCAGTGGCAGCTGGCCGCTGCGTGTCTGCAGGTAAAGCTGTTCATCATGCGTGAACAGGCCCTCGGCCCCGTTGGTCGATACGCCGGCCAGCGGTAATTGCAGGCGACAATCGTCGAACAGCCGCGCCAGGTCTGGCAGGCCGTCGTACCACAGCAGCGGCGAATCAATGACCCAGTTGCCGTCTGCCAGGCGCTTGATCGGCTGCGTGAGGTAGGCATCCGGCCGGTCAGGGTCGATGGCCCGCCAGCGGCTGCCATCGAACGAAACCTTGAAGTAACGCCCCTGGGCATCCTGGATGAAGTATTCGGACAAGCCGTCGAAGGCAGAGGTTTTTTCATGGACTTCCTCGCCGTACACACCGTCGATGCGATAGCGCAGGTTGCTGGTTTCGGGGGTGACACTGAAGCGAGGAGGCAGAGGTAGCGGCGGTTGCTTGGGCATCCCACGCAGCATGCGGCGCATGAGCCCAGTGCTGGCCAGGCTGGTGCCAGCATCGTTGAGGTGGCTCAGGGCATTGTAGGCATGGTTGAGTACCCCATTGAGGTCCTCCTGGCGGTAGCCTTCGATGCCGTTCCATAGTTCCAGTGCCATTCGCCCCAGTGCCAGCGGAATCATGACTTTGATCGGCAGGAAGAGGCTGATCAAGTCCAGCAAGGTCCAGCCCAGTTTAAGTGCCTGCTCGGCATTCACTTCTGCGGTGCTGTGGCTGTTGTTGTCTGCTGCTGCCAGCATGCCGCGGACTTCGGCCATGTAGCAGGCCAGGAACAGGTCGTCGTCGATGGCGGGTGTTCGCAACACCTTGCCAAGGCGCCCCTTGAGCAGCAGCTTCTCGACCTGCATAGCTGGCAGGAGCGGCAGGCGCTGGGCGAGGTAGGCGCGCAGCGCCGGCTTTTGGCGCAGCAACCGCAGCAGTGCGCGGGGGCCGGCGAATGACCGCCAGGTGCGCCGGTCCGGTGCGTCCGGTGTGTAGAGCACGAAGTCATGGGTATTACGGGAGTTGCTGGCGAGCAAGAGCACGCCCTGTACCGTATTGCCTTGGATCAACAGCTGGCGGGCAATCACGCTGTGCCCGTCCACACGAGGACGAAGGGCATTGTGCGGTTGCGCCAGCACGTGCTCCACCCAGCGATAATGCCGCTCCGACCAATCACGGGAGAGGTGGCCGGCATAGCGTGCCTTGGCCGCTTCGGCGCGCATGCGAGCACGGTTGAGCTTGCTGTGTGCATACAACCGCCACTTGGCGGTCGATGAGTCGATCAACTGCGTGCGCAAGTAACTGGCATAGTTGCCACCGACATTGAGGCTTCTGACCAGCGCCTTGATGTAGTTCGGATTCAGGTTGTTTGGCAGAGCGCTGCCATCGCGCGAGGTCACCCTGGCAGTCAGCCAGTAGTCATAGTCGAACCAGGCCAGATTGCGGATGGCAAGCTCATCCAGTGGGTAGCTTGCATGGATAACCTCGACCAATGCACCGCCCACCCGTTCGAAGCCCCGCCAGGTCACATGGGGCGAAGGTTGCAACGGGTTGAGCCAAGGGCCGGTCTGACGTGTGTACACGACATTGACCAGGATGTCCGAAGCCGACACGGTCAAGCCCAGGTCATGGCGCAGGCGGTCACGCACGCGGCTTCCGGCCCAATCCTGCAGCGTTTCGTGCTGGCGGAATTGCTTGAGCGTGAGAATGCCGGGAGCGGCGACCTGCTGGCCGGTAGCAATCAGCTCCTGCATGCCTTGCATGATATGCGCAAGCGCTTGGGGTGATGCCGAGCGCAGCCAGCCGGGCAGGTTGCTTTCCAGCAATGCCGCATAGCGGGTATCGAGCAGTGCCTTGCTGCCGGCCTCCTCGCGCAGTGCCATGGCCTGGCGCAACTTTTCGGCTGCGCGCTCTGGCTCGTTTGCCGGCAGTGCCGGCCAGGCATGATTAAGGCGCAGGCGCTGGGCTTCCAGCAGGCAGTCAGCCTGCGCCTGCAAGGGGTCGTCGGCGTACCATTCGTAACGCAGGCGATCGGCCTGGAGAGCGTTTTCGATCTGCCTGTCGTTCACCAGCAAGCGTAGCAACGGCATGCTCTGCAGCGGGTCGTCCAGGCGCTCGCACAGCTCCTGATGCAGCTCGCCAAGCGTGGCGTAGGCCTCCATGCCCTGCGCCAGGCCCAATAGCAGTACCGGGCCAGTTGTGTGGTCGGGGTCGAGGTTTTGTCCTTCCTCCCCTGCGGTGGCGATCACGAACATCCCGGGCAGTGCCGCCCGCCATGCCGGACGGCTGCGCAGCAGCACCGGGCGGTAGGCCTGGGCGCGCTGTGCAGGTGGCAGATGCCGGCGTTGCCAGGCATAGGGGAGATCGAGGACGGTGGCGATAATGGCGGCCAGGTCCGCGCTCATGGTCTGGTCGGCCAGGCGCAGGTCAGCTTCGGCATGCATCATTGCCCGGCGCAGGTCAGCTAGTTGGCGGGCTCGCGAGCGGCCTTGGCTGTCGGCGGCGGCCCAGTAACCGGCCAGTTCGCCGTGCAGGTGCTGGCGCGATGGCAGTGGCAGGCTGGCGACTGGCATCGCTTCGAGCATGGCCAGCATCTGTTGTTGCAGGCGTTCGATACGTTGTAGGGGTAGCATGTTCCGCTCCGCGTGACAGGGAGCGGGCATGCTGGGGTGAGCGGGTGGTACCCGGGCGCTATCCGCTTACCTCACCGGCACAGGCCTCGCAGGCTAAGCCATGCGGGGATACCAAGGCCGAGCCAGGCAAGCATGTCCCAGGCCCCGTCACCGAGCAGGGCGGCGAACAGCCCCAGGGCGCCAACCAGGGCGACGGCGGCCGGCCAGGCGAACACCCTGGCGGTTGATCGCGAACGATGGTTCATGCTTTGCCCTCCCGTGTCCGGCGTTGCTTGCCCCACCACAGGTACACGCCGCTGCCGAGCACGATGATGGTCAGCACATCCAGCAGCGCCCACAGGACCTGCATCGGGCGGCCGCCGTAGTCGCCGAAATGCAGAGGTTGCGACAGCCCCAGGGCGTCCATGTACCAGGGCCGTTCGCCGACTGCGGTCACCTCGAGGGTGTGCGCATCGATCAGCACCGGCGTGAACAGGTGCGAGGTCAGATGCGTGGCGCCGTTCATGAACACCGCATAGTGGTGCTCGCTGGAGAACCGCGTGCCGGGGAAGGCAATGAAGTCGGGGCGCATGCCGGGTGCGGCCTGTTCGGCGATGGTCAGCAAACGGGTAGCGGGTGCACGCTCGGTGAGCGGCGGGGCATCCCGGTAGGGTGCGACCATTGCTGCCAGGCTGTCGTTGCGCCAGGCGGCGATGACCAGGTCGGAGAGGGCGCTGATCACGCCGGTGACACCGACGGTCAGGGCCCAGGCCAGGGTGACCACGCCGATCAGGTTGTGCAGGTCGAGCCAGCGCAGGCGACGGGACTTGTCGTTGCGCACGGTGCCGAAGTCCAGGCGGCGCATGAACGGAGCATAAAGGACTGTGCCGGAGACGATCGCGACGACGAACAGCACGCCCATGAAGGCCAGCAGCAGCTTGCCGGGGAGCCCTGCGAACATGTCCACGTGCAGGCGCAGCATGAGCATCATGAAACCGCCGTTGGCAGCGGGCATGGCCACGGCTTCGCCGGTGCGGGCGTCGAGCATGAAGGTGTGGGACAGATTCGGATCGGTGCCGGCGGTGGCTGCGGTGATGGCCACCACGCCATTGGGTTCGTCCTTGTCGTAGCCGAAGTACTGCATGACTTCGCCGGGGCGGTGCTGTTCGGCCTTGAGCACGAGTTGCTGAAGGTCCAGGTGCGGGGTGCCTGCCGGCATTTCGCGCAGTTCGGGTGCGTCGCCGAGCAGGTGTTCGAGTTCATGGTGGAAGATCAGCGGCAGGCCGGTGAGTGCCAGCAACAGCAGGAACAGGGTGCAGACCAGGCTGCTCCACGTGTGGATCACCGACCACCGGCGAATGGTTGGGCTTTTCATCACGGTACCGATTTTTGTCTGTTGAATCGTGGGGCTGCGTTGCAGCCCTTTCGCGACACAAGGCCGCTCCTACAGGAGAATGCGATCCCTTGTAGGAGCGGCCTTGTGTCGCGAAAGGGGCGCAAAGCGCCCCCAGCTCACTCAGAACTTGTAGGAAGCACTGGCCACGACGCTACGCTCGTCGCCGTAGTAGCAATAGAACGAATCGCAGGTCGAAATGTAGTCCTTGTTGAACAGGTTGGTCGCGTTGACCGCCACCGACGCGCCCTTGAGGCTGTTGCTCAGGCGGCCGAGGTCGTAGTGCACCGAGGCGTCGTACACGGTGTAGGCGTTGGCCTTGCCCAGGTAAGTGTTGGCCTGGTCGCCATAGGTGTTGCCGGTGTAACGCGCGCCAGCGCCGATGCCGAAGCCGTCGAGCACGCCACTGTGCCAGGTGTAATCGGCCCACAGCGAGGCTTGCTGGTTGGGCATCAGCTGCAGGCGGTTGCCTTTGTACTGGCCGTCCTGAACTTCCGATTTGGCCAGGGTGTAGGCCGCGGTCAGCTTGAGGTTTTCGGTGACGTCGGAAACCGCTTCCAGCTCCAGGCCGTGGACCTTCACTTCGCCGGTCTGGCTGGTGACGGTGATGCCGCCCTCGTTATTGGTAACCGAGACGTTTTTCTGCGTCAGGTCATACACGGCTGCCGACAGCAGGGTGTTGGAGCCTGGTGGCTGGTACTTGACGCCCAGTTCCCACTGTTTGCCTTCGGTGGGCTTGAACGATTCGCTGGCGGACACGGCGGCGTTGGCGGATGGCTGGAACGACTCGGCATACGACAGGTACGGTACGAAGCCCGAGTCAAACACGTAGCTGATGGCCGCGTTGCCGCTGAACTTCTTGTCGCGCTGGGTATTGGTGGCATCGCCCTGGTTGAGGAACTTGGTGCTGGTGTGCACCCAGTCCTCGCGACCACCCAGGGTCAGGCGCCAGTTGCCGAGGGCCATCTGGTCCTGGACATACACGCCAGTCTGGTAGGTTTTCTGGTCGTAGTCGTAGAACGCCGTGGAACGGTCCGGGCGGGTGATGGGCACGCCGTAAACCGGGTTGATCACGTTGCTGTTCGGCACGTTGAAGCCGAAGATCGACAGGTAGTTGGTGTTGACGCGCTGGTGGTCCAGGCCAAGCAGCAGGGTGTGGGTGATGTCGCCGGTGGCGAAGTCGGCCTGGAAGTTGTTGTCCAGCGCGAACTGGCTGATGTCTTCATCGGTGTTGGTGGACATGCGGCTGACGGTGCCATCGTCCTGCACTGGCGGTGTGGTCGCGTTGTAGCTGCCGGGCGTGATGGTCTGGAACGCCAGGTCCGTCTTGGTGTAGCGCAAGTTCTGACGGAACTGCCAGACATCGTTGATGCGGTGTTCGAAGGCATAACCCAGCGCATAGTAAGTGCGGTCGTAGAACTCGTAGTCCGGGTCACCCAGGTTCTTGTGGTGGCTGATCTTGCCGAACGGCATGTCGATCTTGGTGCCCTGGATCGGCCGGAACTGGCTGGTGGCGCCAGTATCGTCGCGGGTGAACTGGGTAAGCAGGGTCAGCGAGGTATCGTCGTCGATGTTCCAGGTAAGGCTCGGCGCGATGTTGTAGCGCTTGTCGTCAATATGGTCGATCTGCGTGCCGCCATCGCGAATCACGCCGCTGACGCTGTACAGGAACTGGCCCTGGTCATCGATCTTGCCGGTGCTGGCAAAGTTGATCTGGCGGTGGTTGTCACTGCCGTATTGCAGCTCGATCTCGTGGGCGCTTTCGGCCTGGGGGCGGCGGCTGACCATGTCCAGCAGGCCGCCAGGCGGGGTCTGGCCATACAGCGAGGAAGCCGGGCCCCGCAGCAGCGCCAGGCGGTCGAGGTTCCAGGTTTCGGCTTTCGGGTTGGCGTACACACCGCGTGGCAGCGGCAGGCCGTCGAGGAACTGGGTCGGCTCGAAACCACGCACGCGCATCCAGTCGTAGCGGGTGTCGCTGCCGAAGCTGGCGGAAACGATGCCCGGCATGTATTTCACGGCGTCGTCGAGGCTGTGCACGCCGCGGTCGCTCATCTGCTGGCGGGTGGCCACGGAGATCGAGCGCGGTACTTCGACCAGCGCGGTGTCGGTCTTGGTGCCCGCAGCGGTGCGCTTGGCCAGGTAACCGTCTACCGGGCCCCAGGCGCTTTCCGATGCACTGGAGGCGTTCACCGTGGTTTCCGGCAACGCCAGGGCGCCATCCGGCACGGCAATCAGGCTGTAGCTGCCGACACTGCTCTGCTGCAGTTGCAGCCCGGTGCCCTGCAGGGCTGCCTGCAAGGCACCGAGGCCACTGTACTGGCCGTTGACCGGGGCCGAGGTGCGGCCGCTGACCAGCGCCGGGTCGATGGCCAGGGCGATGCCCGACTGGCTGGCGATCTGGTTCAGGGTGGTGGCCAGTGGTGCGGCGGGCAGGTTGTACGCGCGCGGCGCAGACTGCTCGGCGGCGAACAGGGCGGGGCTGGTCAATGGTGTGGCCAGGGCGACGGCCAAGGCCATCAGGCTGGGACGCAGGATACGATCAACGGCACGGGACATGCAGCGGTTCCTCGACGGATAGGTACTGACTGCTTCCTTGCCGAGCGAGATTCCAGAAGTGACAGGGGGAATCGGAAAAAAAGTAAGAATTATTTCAAAATGGCTTCTGCCTGCACCGGCCCTTTCGCGGGTAAACCCGCTCCCACAGGTAGTGCACGGTGCTCAAGGGCTGCGAAATCCTGTGGGAGCGGGCTTGCCCGCGAAGAGGTCGAAACAGGTTTACTTGGGGATTACGGTCACCCACCACGGCGTATGCCGCTCGATCTTCACCGGCAGCGCCGGCACCAGCGAGGCCAGGGCCAGGTCGGTATCGGTCAGCGGGAAGCTGCCGGTCACGCGCAGGTCGGCCACTTCATCAGCCACGCCCAGGTGGCCGTTGCGGTAATGGCCCAGCTGTTTCAGCAGGTCGGCCAGGCGCACGTTGTCGACCACCAGCATGCCGCGGGTCCAGGCGTCGGCCCCGGCTTGCACCGGGCCTATGCGGCCCAGGCCGTTGCTGCTCATCAACACCTGCTGGCCCTCGCGCAGCACCTGTTCGTCACCGCTGTCATGCGGCATGGCGGCAACCGACGACTGCAGCACTTCCAGGCGCGTGCCCTGGTCTTCACGGCGCACCAGGAAGCGCGTGCCCAGTGGCCGCAGGCGGCCATCGTCGGTGCGCACCAGCAGTGGGCGCGGGTCGTCATGGCCGGTCTCGACCGAGATTTCACCCTGGTGCAACACGATCAGGCGCTGCTCGCCCTGGTAGTCGATATCGACGGCGGTATGGGTGTTCAGGCTCAACAGCGTGCCGTCTTCCAGGCGCAGGGTGCGCAATTCGCCCGTGGCGGTGCGCTCATCGGCCAGCCAGTAGCTGGGTGCCAGCGACGGGGCGCCGACCCAGGAAAGCAGGGAACCGAGCAGGAACATGCCGGCCAGCCCGCCACCGACTTTGCCGATGCGCCGGCGCAGGCCGGCGCGTGATTGCAGCAGGGCCTGGCGACCCGGGCCGGCAGCGGCGCTGACGCGCTGGTCGAGGGCGCCGAGCTGGTGCCAGGCACGGGCATGCTCTTCGCTGGCGGCATGCCAGCGGATGAATTCGTTGCGCTCGTCAGGCGTGCCGCTGCCATCGTCCAGGCTCAATTTCCAGGCGATGGCGGCTTCCAGCACCTGCGACGAAACCGGTGCGCTGTTCACGTCGGTTCCCCGTACAGGGCCACGTAGCACTGTCGCATGCCCTGGGCGATGTACTGGCGCACGCGTGACACCGAAACGCCCAGGCGTTCGGCGATCTCGGCGTGGCCCATGCCATCCAGGCGGTTGTGCAGGAAGGCCGCGCGGGCCTTGCTCGACAGCTTGCCGAGCAAGCGGTCGATGGCCTTGAGGTCTTCGAGGATCAGGTGCTGGGTTTCCGGGGAGGGATGTTCGGCTTCGGGGATCGACGCCAGCTCGGCCAGGTAGGCCTGTTCCAGCGCGGCGCGGCGGAAGTGGTCGAACATCAGGCCCTTGGCCACGGCGGCGAGGAAGGCCCGCGGTTCGCGCGGGGTGTCCAGCTGCTCACGGCCGAGCAGGCGCACGAAGGTGTCCTGGCTCAGGTCTTCGGCGCGCTGGCGGCAGGCCAAGCTGCGTTGCAACCAGGCAAGCAGCCAGCCGCGATGGTCGCGGTACAGCGAGCCGACCAGGTTGGCGTGTGGGCTGTGGGCAGAAGACATGCAGCGTCCCCCCGAACGTATGCATTAACTAACGATAATTATTCGCGATTGTTACAGAGCCGGGGGTGGCGTGCAATGGACGCTTATCGGATTGCCATCATCAAAGCTGTGTTGTCTGTACCGGCCCTTTCGCGGGTAAACCCGCTCCCACAGCGATCGCACCAGTTTCAGACCTGTGCAGTCCTTGTGTGCGGGTTTACCCGCGAAAGGCCGGCACAGGCCAATGTTCATCTACAGGCCGTGGTTATGCACTGCGCGCCGCCGCCAACCGCGCAGCCGCTGCTCCAGCTGCAACGGGCTGTCGAGCTGCTGGCGCCGGGCCTGGCTGAACAGGATCAACACCAGCTCCGCCGTGACCTGCGCATCGGCGCTGGCATGGTGGCGCTCCTCCACCTGCAGGCCGAAGCGCGCCACCCAGTCATCCAGCCCGGCTTCGCGCAGGACGGTGTCGGGGTTGAGCATCGGTGCCAGCTCAGCCACGTCGAGCCAGGGCACTTGCAGGCGATGGCCCAGGCTCTCTTTCAAGGCCCGGGCCAGCATGCGCTGGTCGAACGGTGCATGGAACGCCAGCACTGGGCTGTCGCCGATGAATTCGAGCAGGTCGAGCAACGCCTCGGCCGGGTCGCAGCCTGCGGCCAGGGCACTCGGCCCCAGGCCGTGGATCAGTACGCTGGCATTGGTTTTCTGTTCCGGGCGGTGCAGGGTGCGTTCGAACTGTTGAGCGAAATCGATGGCCCC
Organism: Pseudomonas sp. NPDC089996; assembly: GCF_044748405.1. Lineage (NCBI taxonomy): Bacteria > Pseudomonadati > Pseudomonadota > Gammaproteobacteria > Pseudomonadales > Pseudomonadaceae > Pseudomonas > Pseudomonas sp. NPDC089996. Next base: position 543,800 of record NZ_JBIVGA010000001.1, read on the forward strand.
GTCCTCGATGGCCACAGCACCGATCGACAGTACCTGGTCGCGGTTGGGGTTCAGGCCGCTGGTTTCCAGGTCGAGCACCACCCAGCGCTGCTCGCGCAATGAGCACACGCCCGGCGGTTTTACCTTGGGCAGCCGGGCCAGGCGCCGGCGCAAGGCATCGTCCAGCAGCGGGGCAGCAGGGCGCAGCCAGGCGAACAGGCTCATAGCTGATACCGCAGGGCCAGGCTGCTCTGCAGGCGCTGGGCCTGGCGCAGCGATTCGCGCAGGATGCGCCGGTCCAGATGGTTGAGGCTGTCCGGATCGAGGCGGTTGGAGTAGGGCAGGTTGTCGCGGGTCTGGCGCTGGTGCTGCTGCATGCGGGTTTGCTGGATGAAGTGGTAGGCCTCTTCATACGCGGCACCGTCCAGCGCTTCGATGACCCCTTTGTCGACCAGTTGGCGCAGGCGCTCGAGTGTATTGCAGGCGCCAATGCCATTGGCCAGGGCCAGCAGGCGGGCGCCATCGACGAAGGGCGTCAGGCCCTGGACCTTGAGGTCGAGGGTGGCGGCCTTGTCGTTGCCCTGGCGGGTCAGCACGAATTCGCGCAGACGGCCCACCGGGGGGCGCTGGCGAAGGGCGTTTTCGGCCAGCATGCGCTGGAAGATGCGGTTGTCCGCCACCTGCTCCAGCAGCTGCCGGCGCAGTTGTTCACAGCCGTGCTCAGCGCCCCAGACCACGCGCAGGTCGAAGTAGATGCTCGAACCCAGCAGGTTCTGCGGGCTGGCTTCGCGCACGAAACCGGCAAAGCGCCGCGCCCACTGTGCACGCGACAGGCACAGCTCGGGGTTGCCGGCCATGACGTTGCCCGTGCACAAGGTGAAACCGCACTGGGCCAGGCACTGGTTGATGTACTGCGCCAGGGGCAGCAGGCGCGCGCGAATGGCCTCGGCTTCGGCGTCGTCGGCGGCTTCGAAGAGGATGCCGTTGTCCTGGTCGGTGTGCAGCGTCTGCTCGCGGCGCCCTTCACTGCCAAAGCACAGCCAGCTGAACGGCACACCTGGATCGCCCCGTTCGGCAATGGCCAGCTCGATCACCCGGCACACCGTGTGGTCGTTGAGCAGGGTAATGATCTGGGTGATCTGCGTGGAGGACGCGCCGTGGGCGAGCATGCGCTCGACCAGCTGGCCGATCTCGCCGCGCAGTTGCACCAGCGAATCGAGGCGTGGCGCATGGCGGATGGTCCGCGCCAGGTGCACCAGGTCGACCCGCTGCAGGGAAAATAGGTCGCGTTCGGACACCACGCCACACAGGCGCCGGTTGTCCACCAGGCAGACGTGGGCGATGTGCCGTTCGGTCATCGCCAGGGCCGCATCGAAGGCGCTTGCCTTGGGGCTGAGGTAGAACGGCCTGGCGGTCATGTGCTGCTCGATCGGTGCGCCGAGGTCGGCGTCGGCGGCGGCCACCACCTGGCGCAGGTCGCGCAGGGTGAAGATGCCCACCGGATAGCGCTGCGGGTCGATCACCACGATGCTGCCGACCTGCTGTTCATGCATCCGCCGCACGGCCTCGCGCAGCGGCGTATCCGGCGTGCAGACCACTGGGTGACGCATGGCCAGCTCACCGAGCGGTGCATTGAGCGAGTACTGGGTGCCGAGGGTTTCCACTGCCCGTTGGCGCACCTGCTGGTTGACCTGGTCGAGCAGGCTGCTGACCCCACGCAGTGCAAAATCTCGAAACACATCCGACATCGAGAAGACGCGGATGAATGCAACCTTGTTCAGTTGCAGGCAGAACGTGTCTTCGCCGGCCAGGTGTTCGGTGCGCGTTGCCCGCTCGCCCAGCAGCGCCGCCAGCGGGAAGCATTCGCCGCCGGTGATCTCGAAGGTGGTTTCCACGCCGGGTTTGACCAAGTGCTGGCGCTCGCCGACCACCCGGCCCTGCTTGACGATGTAGAAGTGCTCGACGGGCCCGTCCGTGGGTTTGATGATGCTTTCGCCACTGGCATAGAAGCGCAGCTGGCATTGTTCCACCAGGAAGGCCAGGTGGCTCTGCTCCATCTGGTTGAACGGCGGAAAGCGCTGCAGGAACTGCAAGGTGCCTTGGATGTTCTGCAGTACTGCCGTTCTTCCCGCCTGACTGTAGGCGTCCTTTTTGCTCATGACACTGACCGTATCGCTACGCCGAACTATATATATCTATATATAGGTGCCGGCCTTGTTGTTCTCGGCACCCATGGTCGGCTGGCAGCGGGGTGGTGCCCATTGGACGTAAGTCTATGAGCCATGCTGTCAAAGACCCGACGAAAGGCGAACCGGGTTGCGTAGGTTCTGCGGTCCTAACCACCGAGCGGGATTTTTTTGACGAGATGATCATGGCTGAGCATGACGACATCCTGACTGACGCCGAACGCGAGGCTTTGGCCGGGGTGAGTGCGCCTGTCGCACCCAGCCCGGTGGTGCTGATTGTCGATGACAATTCGGTGAACAGCGAGGCGCTGAGGCTGTACCTGAAAAGCAGGGGTATCGAGTGCATGACTGCCGATGGGGCAGGAGAGGCGATGTTCAAGCTGCATTATGAACCACGCATTGCCTTGATGATCACTGATCTGCGCATGCAGCCCGACAATGGCCTGGAGTTGATCCGGCAGATTCGAGAGTCGGAGCGGGCGGCGTTGTCGATCATCGTGGTGTCGGGCGACACCGATGTGAAGGAGGCGGTGGACGTGATGCACCTGGGGGTGGTGGATTTTCTGCTGAAGCCGGTGGATTTGGGGAAATTGCTGGGGTTGGTGAAGAAGGAGCTGAAGATCGAGTAGGGCGGGATTGGGGCTGCTTTGCTGCCCTTTCGCGACACAAGGCCGCTCCTACAGGGGATTGCGAACTTCCTGTGGGAGCGGCCTTGTGTCGCGAAAGGGCCGCAAAGCGGCCCCCTGCGGTTTACAACCCGTTACGCGCCTTGAACTCGCGGCGACGGCGGTGCAGCACCGGCTCGGTGTAACCGTTCGGCTGCTTGGCACCGTCGATCACCAGCTCGATCGCCGCCTGGAACGCGACGTTGTCGTCGAAGTCCGGCGCCATCGGGCGGTACAGGGCATCACCGGCGTTCTGCTTGTCGACAACCGCAGCCATGCGCTTGAGGCTTTCCAGTACCTGCTCCTGGCTGACCACGCCATGGCGCAGCCAGTTGGCCAGCAGCTGGGCCGAGATGCGCAGGGTGGCGCGGTCTTCCATCAGGCCGACATCGTTGATGTCCGGCACCTTCGAGCAACCCACGCCCTGGTCGATCCAGCGCACGACATAGCCGAGGATGCCCTGGGCGTTGTTGTCCAGCTCGTTGCGGATCTCGTCTGCAGACCAGTTGGTATCGGCCGCCAGCGGGATGGTCAGGATATCGTCGACCGAAGCCGGCGCGCGCGCAGCCAGCTCGCGCTGACGCGCCTGCACGTCGACCTTGTGGTAGTGCAGGGCGTGCAGGGTGGCGGCGGTCGGCGACGGTACCCAGGCGGTGTTGGCGCCGGCCAGCGGGTGAGCGATCTTCTGCTCGAGCATCGCGGCCATCAGGTCAGGCATGGCCCACATGCCCTTGCCGATCTGCGCGCGGCCTTGCAGGCCGGTAGCAAGGCCGACGTCGACGTTGTTGTTCTCGTAGGCACCGATCCACTTCTCGTTCTTCATGGCGCCCTTGCGCACCACGGCGCCGGCTTCCATCGAGGTGTGGATTTCGTCACCAGTGCGGTCGAGGAAGCCGGTGTTGATGAACACCACGCGCTCGGCGGCCGCCTTGATGCAGGACTTGAGGTTGACCGTGGTCCGGCGCTCCTCGTCCATGATGCCGACCTTGACGGTGTTGCGTTTCATGCCCAGCAAATCTTCGACGCGGCTGAAGATCTCGGCGGCGAAGGCGACTTCTTCCGGGCCGTGCATCTTCGGCTTGACGATGTACACGCTGCCGCTGCGGGTGTTCTTGCGGCTGGTGTTGCCGTTGAGGTTGTGCAGGGCGATCAGGTTGGTGAACAGGCCGTCCTGGATACCTTCCGGGATTTCGTTGCCCGCGCCATCGAGAATCGCCGGGTTGGTCATCAGGTGACCGACGTTGCGCACGAACAGCAGCGAACGGCCGTGCAGGGTTACGCTGCCACCATTGGGCGCGGCGTACTCGCGGTCCGGGTTCATGGTCCGGGTGAAGGTCTTGCCACCCTTGCTGACGCTTTCGGCCAGGTCGCCTTTCATCAGGCCCAGCCAGTTGCGGTAGACGATGACCTTGTCATCGGCATCGACGGCGGCGACCGAGTCTTCGCAGTCCATGATGGTGGTCAGTGCCGATTCCATCAGGATGTCTTTGACGCCGGCGGCATCGGTGCTGCCGACAGGCGTGCTGGCGTCGACCTGGATCTCGAAGTGCAGACCGTTGTGCTTGAGCAGTACGGCGGTCGGTGCCTTGGCGTCGCCATGGAAGCCGATCAGCTGGGCGTCATCACGCAGGCCGCTGTTGCTGCCGCCTTTGAGGGCGACGACCAGCTTGCCGCCTTCGATGCGGTAGCCGGTGGAGTCGACGTGCGAGCCGGCCGCCAGGGGCGCGGCCTGGTCGAGGAAGGCGCGGGCGAAGGCAATGACCTTGTCGCCACGCAGCTTGTTGTAACCCTGGCCTTTTTCGGCGCCGCCTTCATCGCTGATGGCATCGGTGCCGTACAGCGCGTCGTACAGCGAACCCCAGCGGGCGTTGGCAGCGTTCAGGGCGAAACGGGCGTTCATCACCGGCACGACCAGCTGCGGGCCGGCCATGTGGGCGATTTCTTCGTCCACGTTCTGGGTGGTGGCCTGGAAATCGTCGGCTTGTGGCAGCAGGTAGCCGATTTCCTGGAGGAATGCCTTGTAGGCTACGGCGTCGTGTGCCTGGCCTTTATGTGCCTGGTGCCAGGCGTCGATCTTGGCTTGCAGCTCGTCGCGCTTGGCGAGCAGGGCTTTGTTCTTTGGGGCGAGGTCGTTGATGATCTTTTCTGCACCGGCCCAGAACGCAGTGGCTTCGACGCCAGTTCCAGGGATCGCTTCGTCGTTGACGAAGTCGTACAGTGCCTTGGCGACCTGAAGGCCACCGACTTGAACGTATCCAGTCATTGCTTGCCTCACCTCTGCTCAGCTATTTCGCTTTCGCTCTTCTGTATTAAGCCTGTAGCGCTTCTCTAAACACGGCACCAGTACATGCTCTCGCCACTCACGAGAGCGGCTGGGTGCGGCTCGCCAGGCTGGCTGGCGGGCGGTTGGCGTATTTTCACAGGCGCCTTGGCAGACATCGTAACGACGTTTTGTAGTCCGCGCCGAGGCATACTACATGAAGCAGCAGGCCCGTAAACATCAGACTAAAAGCGTCGCTCTGCGACCGGTCGGTCGCGTCGGGTCACGCTGGGAGTGGCTATGTTCGCAAAAAACCAATGGATTGTTCCAGATAAATCTTGAAACAGTACACGATTAGTTCTGCAAACTGCCCTGCGGCAGGTTGCCGCGCCTTGCCTATACTGACTCGATCCCCCGTATTTTCGCCGCCTTGAGCGGCCCGACGCAGAGGAAGGGCCTGTGGATCATCTTGTATTGACCGTGATTGCCCCGGACAAGGCCGGCCAGGTCGAACGCATTGCCCAGTGCATCGCCGATCATAACGGCAACTGGCTGGAGAGCCGCATGTCGCGCATGGCCGGGCAGTTCGCCGGGATCCTGCGAGTGGCGGTGCCGGCGGAAAACTACGACGAGCTGGTGAAGTCGCTGCAGGCGCTGGGGCAATACGACATTCGCGTGCTCATCGCCGAGAGTGGCATCGAGCCGTCATGCACCTGGAAACCGATAGCCATGGAACTGGTGGGCAATGACCGGCCGGGCATCGTGCGCGACATCACGCGCTTGCTGGCAGATCAGGGGGTGAACCTGGAGCGCTTCACCACCGAAGTGCGGCCGGCGCCCATGAGCAGTGAGCCGCTGTTCCATGCCGATGCGTTGCTGGCGCTGCCCTTGACCTTGTCGCTGGATGACCTGCAGCAGAAGCTGGAGAGCCTGGCGGACGACTTGATGGTGGAGTTGAAGTTGCGGCCGGAGGAATGATCCCAGATTGCCTGGACCGCTTCGCGGTTATCCCGATTTCACGGGGACGGCCCTGTGGATAACCTGGGGGCGCACCTCGCCAGGCCAAGAATGGCGTACCTTTCAGGGTTTTGAGCAAAAAATATACAGAAATCAGTCGCTTGTGCACAAACCACGGGGAAGAGGGTGTGGATAACCTCTGGAGAGGTTGCTCCAGGCCACGAATTACGTGGCCTGTGCAGGTTTGGTCGTTTTTTGATCAGGCACGCTTGCGGAGATTCAGCCAGGCATCGACGCTGTACAGCGCCAGGCCCGCCCAGATACAGATGAAGGCCACCAGGCTGCTTGAAGACAGATGCTCATCGAAAAGCAGCACTGCCTGCAGCAGCACCAGCGTTGGCGCCAGGTACTGCAGGAAGCCCAGGGTGGTGTAGGGCAAGTGTCGGGCGGCGGCGTTGAAGCAGACCAACGGCACTAGCGTCACCGGGCCTGCTGCCATCAGCCACAGTGCTTCGCTGCTGGTATAGAACGCACCCTGCGCGCTCACCGCCGTGGGGTTCAGCAGCAGCCAGCCCAGCGCCAGTGGTACCAGCATCCAGGTTTCCACTACCAGCCCCGGAAGTGCAGCCACCGGGGCCTTTTTGCGGATCAACCCATAAAAGCCGAAGGTCAATGCCAGCACCAGCGACACCCACGGCAGGCTACCCACTTGCCACACCTGCTGTGCCACGCCCACGGCGGCCATGCCCACGGCCAGCCATTGCAGGCGGCGCAGGCGTTCCCCAAGCAGGAGCATGCCCAGCAGCACGTTGACCAGCGGGTTGATGTAGTACCCCAGGCTGGCTTCGAGCATGCGGCCGCTGTTCACCGACCACACGTAGGTCAGCCAGTTGGCCGCGATCAGTGTCCCGCTCAGGGCCAGGATCGCCAGGCGGCGGGGGTTGTCGCGCAGCTCGCGCCACCAGCCTGGGTGTTTCCACACCAGCAGCAGCAGGGAGCCGAACAAGGCGGACCAAAGCACCCGGTGGACGATGATCTCCACAGCCGGGACGCTTTGGATGGCTTTGAAATACAGGGGGAACAGACCCCAGATGATGTAGGCCGACAGGCCCAGAATGTACCCGCGACGCGGGTTTGCGGCGTGCATGCAGAATCCTTGCTTAGGTAGCTAAATACAGCGACGCCTATTGTAGACAGACGCTTGTGGCTATCTAGAACAATTTCAGCGGTTGTTCGTCCAGTGCTGCGGTCTGCTCACGCAGGGCAAGGATCTGGTCGCCCCAGTAACGGGGCTGGCCAAACCAGGGGAAGCTGCGCGGGAACGCCGGGTCATCCCAGCGCCGCGCCAGCCAGGCGCTGTGGTGCAGCTGGCGCAGGGCGCGCAGGGGTTCGATCAATGGCAGTTCGCGTGGGTCGAAGTCGTGGAACTCGTTGTAACCGTCGATCAGTTCGGCCAATTGGCCAAGGCGCTCTTCGCGGCTGCCGGCAAGCATCATCCACAGGTCCTGCACGGCTGGGCCCATGCGGCAGTCGTCCAGGTCGACGACGTGATAGACGTCGTCGCGATGCATCAGGTTGCCGGGGTGCAGGTCGCCGTGCAGACGCATGACCTGGTGCGGGGTACGTGCGTAGATGTCCTCGACCCGTTTCAGCAGCTCACGGGCCACGGACTCGAAAGCAGGCAGCAACTCTCGCGGGACAAAATCGCCTTCCAGCAGGGTTTGCAGCGAAGCGTGGCCGAAGTTGTCCACAGCCAATGCTTCGCGATGTTCGAACGGGCGGGTTGCGGCAACCGCATGCAGGCGGCCCAGCAGTTGGCCCAGGCGGTAGAGCTGGTCGAGGTTGCCCGGCTCTGGCGCATGGCCGCCACGGCGCGGGAACAGTGTGAAGCGGAAGCCCTTGTGCTCGAACAGGGTCTGGCCGCCGTGTTGCAGCGGCGCGACCACGGGTACTTCGCAGTCGGCCAGTTCGGCGGTGAACTGGTGCTCTTCCAGAATCGCCGCATCGCTCCAGCGGCCCGGGCGGTAGAACTTGGCAATCAAGGGTTGCGAATCTTCGATGCCCACCTGATAGACGCGGTTCTCGTAGCTGTTCAGCGCCAGGATCCGGGCATCGCTGAGAAAGCCCAGGCTTTCCACGGCATCCAGGACCAGGTCGGGGGTGAGGGTGTCGAAGGGGTGGGACATGGGGGCTCCGGGGGTGGGCGGCGTGATGGCATGTTACCCCATTCCAGCATTGATCCTGAGTCTGCTTCTTCGCGGGCAAGCCCGCTCCCACAGGTACTGCACACTGTTCAAACCTTGTACAAGTCCTGGGAGCGGGCTTGCCCGCGAAAGGGCCGGTGCAGGCTAAACCGGTACCCCAAGCAATACAAAGGACGGATGAAACTGCACCCGTATCTTGCTCCCTTCGTCTACCGACTGCCCGACCAGCCAACCCGCCTCGGCAAATGCACACAACGTCTGCCCGTTACCAAGCGCCAAGCGCACCTCGCTGTCGCCCCGTGCATCAGCCAGCACCTCTTCCACGGTGGCGTTCAGCACATTGCTGCCTGCCTCGGCTTCATCCTGCGCACCCAGCAACTGCACCCACCCGGCCTTGAGCAGCGCCATCACGGTAGTGCCTAGTGTCAGCTCCAGCCGCGCCGTACTGTCCTGGGTGATCAACGCGTCAATCTCCAGCCCGCCGCCCAACGCCAGGCTGACCCGATCATGCCGGCCCTCCCTGCGCAGCCCGCTGACCTGGCCCTGCAGCTGGTTGCGTGCGCTGGTACGCAACATCAGGCGGCCAAGCAGATCCAGGTCGCTGGACTCTTCCGCCGCTTCGAGAATCTGCGCCTGCAGTGCCTGCACCTTCTGATACAGGCGCAGCACCCGCTCACCCTCTGCCGAAAGCCTGGCGCCACCGCCGCCACGCCCACCCGTGCTGCGTTCGACCAGGGGCTGGCTGGCCAGGTTATTGAGTTCGTCGATCGCATCCCAGGCAGCCTTGTAGCTGATGCCGGCAGCCTTGGCGGCGCGAGTGATCGAGCCTTGCTCGGCAATGTGCTGGAGCAAGGCGATGCGCTGCGGACGGCGGGCGATGTGCTGGGTGAGGAGAGCGGGCAGGGACATGGTGGCGCCTATCTGGAACTGACCCGTCAAGCTTGCCCCGGTTTTGCCGTGCGTGCCAGGCAATACACATCGACCCTGCGTGCGCCGGCTTGGCGCAGCCGTTGGGCGACGGCTTGCGCAGTGGCCCCGGTGGTCAGTACGTCATCGACCACGGCGACGTGCCTGCCCTCGAGCGATGCCTCGCCAGCGAGCGCGAATGCGTGGCGCAGATTGCGGCGGCGTGCCCGGGCATCGAGATGCTGTTGTGCGGGGGTATCGCGCGTGCGCAGCAACAGCCGTTCAGCGCACGGGATAGCCAAGGCCTTCGACAGCCAACGCGCGAGCATGCTGGCCTGGTTGAAGCCACGCTCGCGCAGTCGACGCCTGGCCAATGGCACAGGCAACAGCAGGTCTGGCCTGGTCAGGCCCTCCAGGTAGCGATGGTGCAGGTTCTGGCCGAGCATTTCGGCCATCAGCCGGCCCAGCGGCCATTGGCTGTTGTGCTTGAAACGACTGATCAGCGTGTCCAGCGGGAAGCCATAGTGCCAAGGCGCGACAACCTGATCGAAGGCCGGTGGACGGCGGCTGCACTGGGCGCAAGTCAGACCGTCCATCGGCAAGGGCAGGGCGCACCGCAGGCACTGCTCATCGAGCCAGGGCAGTTCCTGCTCGCAGGCAACACACAGCGGGTAGTGCTGTTCGGCGGATTCGCTGCACAGCAAACAGCTATGGTTAATATTTGTACACTTGTAAACCAGTGTTTTTAACCAAGGTTGACAGTTCATAGGCCTTCCATGACTATGCGAGCTATCCGTGATGCGCTGGCGGGCAGTCCTGCCTCGGCGCTAGCTACAGCCTAAACAAGGAAACGCCGATGAGCGCCAGCACAACTGCAACAACACGTCACGACTGGTCCTTGGCTGAGGTCAAGGCACTGTTCCAGCAGCCGTTCAATGACCTGCTGTTCCAGGCGCAGACCATGCACCGCGCGCACTTCGACCCTAACCGCGTGCAGGTTTCGACATTGCTGTCGATCAAGACCGGCGCCTGTCCGGAAGATTGCAAATATTGTCCACAGTCCGGCCACTACAACACCGGGCTGGAAAAACAGAAGCTGATGGAAGTGCAGAAGGTGCTTGAGGAGGCCGCGCGCGCCAAAGCCATCGGCTCGACCCGCTTCTGCATGGGTGCTGCCTGGAAGCACCCTTCGGCCAAGGACATGCCCTACGTGCTGGAGATGGTCAAAGGCGTGAAGGCCATGGGCCTGGAAACCTGCATGACCCTCGGCAAGCTCGACCAGGAGCAGACTGCTGCCTTGGCCCAGGCCGGCCTGGACTATTACAACCACAACCTCGATACCTCGCCGGAGTTCTACGGCAGTATCATCACCACCCGTACCTACAGCGAGCGCCTGCAGACCCTGGCCTACGTGCGCGATGCCGGGATGAAGATCTGCTCCGGTGGCATTCTCGGCATGGGCGAGTCGCTGGACGACCGCGCCGGCCTGCTGATCCAGCTGGCCAACCTGCCCGAGCACCCGGAGTCGGTGCCGATCAACATGCTGGTCAAGGTTGCCGGTACCCCGCTGGCCGAGGAAGAAGACGTCGATCCGTTCGACTTCATCCGCATGCTGGCGGTCGCCCGTATCCTCATGCCCAGGTCGCATGTGCGCCTGTCCGCCGGCCGTGAGCAGATGAACGAGCAGATGCAGGCGCTGGCTTTCATGGCTGGCGCCAATTCGATCTTCTACGGCGAGAAACTCCTGACCACCGCCAACCCGCAGGCCGACAAGGACATGCAGCTGTTCGCACGCCTGGGCATCAAGCCCGAAGCACGCGAAGAGCATGCCGACGAAGTGCACCAGGCCGCCATCGAGCAGGCCCTGGTCGAGCAACGCAGCAGCGAGCTGTTCTATAACGCCGCGTCGGCCTGAGATGGCCTTCGACCTGGCGGCGCGCCTGGCCGAACGGCGCGCCGCGGACCTGTATCGGCAGCGTCCATTGCTGGAAAGCCCGCAGGGGCCGGAGGTCGTGGTCGATGGCCAGCGCCTGCTGGCCTTCTGCAGCAATGACTACCTGGGCCTGGCCAACCACCCTGAAGTGATTGCTGCCTGGCAGGCTGGCGCCGAGCGCTGGGGTGTCGGTGGCGGCGCCTCGCACCTGGTGATCGGCCACAGTTCGCCGCACCATGCCGTCGAAGAGGCGCTGGCCGAACTCACCGGCCGCCCGCGCGCGCTGCTGTTTTCCACCGGCTACATGGCCAACCTTGGCGCCATCACCGCGCTGGTGGGGCAGGGCGACACTGTGCTGCAGGACCGCCTGAACCACGCATCGCTGCTCGACGGCGGGCTGCTCAGTGGTGCCCGTTTCAGCCGCTACCTGCACAACGACGCTGCCAGTCTGGCCGGCCGTCTGGACAAGGCAACTGGCAATACGTTGGTGGTCACTGATGGCGTGTTCAGCATGGACGGCGACCTCGCCGACCTGCCGGCTCTGGCCGCTGTGGCCCGTGCCCGTGGCGCCTGGCTGATGGTCGACGATGCCCATGGCCTGGGCACCTTGGGTGCGCAAGGTGGGGGCATCGTCGAGCACTTCGGCCTGGGCATCGAAGATGTGCCGGTGCTGATCGGCACGTTGGGCAAGGCCTGCGGCACCGCGGGTGCCTTTGTTGCTGGCAGCGAAGAGTTGATCGAAGCGCTGGTGCAGTTCGCCCGGCCCTACATCTACACCACCAGCCAGCCTCCGGCACTGGCCTGCGCCACGCTCAAGAGCCTGGAACTGCTGCGCCGCGAAGCCTGGCGCCGCGAGCACCTCGCGGCGTTGATTCGCCAGTTCCGCAAGGGCGCCTCGCAAATCGGCCTGCAGCTGATGGACAGCCCGACACCGATCCAGCCGATCCTGATCGGCGACAGTGCCCAGGCACTCAAGCTGTCGCGCATGCTGCGTGACCGCGGCCTGTTGGTGACCGCCATTCGCCCGCCGACCGTGCCTGCCGGCAGCGCCCGCCTGCGGGTCACCCTGAGCGCGGCGCACAGCGAGGCGCAGGTGCAGCTATTGTTGAATGCATTGGCCGAGTGTTATCCACAGCTGGAGGCCGCCGATGCGTAACCGTTTGATCCTTCTTCCCGGCTGGGGGCTGGGCACCGCCGCCCTCGAGCCCCTCGCCGCCAGCCTGCGGGCCCAGGATGCACGCTTGCAGGTCGAGCTGATGCCGCTGCCGGAACTGCCTGAGGCCGATGTGCAGGCGTGGGTGGACTACCTTGACCGCAAATTGCCCGGCGATACCTGGCTGGGTGGCTGGTCGCTCGGCGGCATGCTCGCCAGCGAGCTGGCGCGCAAACGCGGCGACCATTGCTGCGGCTTGCTGACCCTGGGCAGCAACCCCAGTTTCGTGGCGCGCGGCGACTGGCCTCAAGCCATGGCCGAAGACACTTTCGGCACCTTCCTTGACGGTTGCCGCAGCCACACCTCGGTGACCCTCAAGCGCTTCCGCACGCTGTGCAGCGAGGGTGCCCAGCAACCCCGAACGTTGCTGCGCCAACTGGGTATCGGCGTGCCGGACACCGACCCGCTGTACCTGGCCACCGGCCTTGAAGTGCTGGCGCAGCTCGATACCCGTGAGGCGCTGCAGGCCTTTGCCGGCCCGCAGTTGCACCTGTTCGCCGGCAGCGATGCGCTGGTGCCGGCCGAGGCGGCCAAAGCGCTGAGCGAGCTGCTGCCCGACGTGGAGGTTGGGCTGGTCGAAGACAGTTCCCACGCCTTCCTGCTGGAATATCCGCAGGAGCTGGCGGCGGGCATCAAGAGTTTCCTGCATGAGAGTGGCGATGACTGACCTATCCCGTCCAACCCTGCCCAGCACGTTGCCGGACAAGCGCCAGGTGGCTGCCTCGTTCTCCCGGGCGGCGGCCAGCTATGACAGCGTCGCGGCCCTGCAGCGTGCAGTGGGCGTGAGCCTGCTCGACCAGCTGCCGGATGGCCTGGCGCCGAGCCGCTGGCTGGACCTGGGCAGTGGCACCGGGCATTTCAGCCGGGTACTGGGCGAGCGTTTCGTGCAGGCCACCGGCGTGGCGGTGGATATCGCCGAAGGCATGCTGCGCCATGCCCGCGATGAGCGTGGCGGGGCGCACTACCACGTTGCCGGCGATGCCGAACGGCTGCCGCTGGGCGAGGCGTGCGTCGACCTGGTGTTCAGCAGCCTGGCGGTGCAGTGGTGTGGCCAGTTCGCCAGTGTGCTGGACGAAGCCCGCCGCGTGCTGCGCCCGGGCGGTGTGCTGGCGTTCAGCAGCCTGTGCGTCGGCACCCTCGATGAACTGCGCACCAGCTGGCAGGCCGTGGATGGCATGGTGCATGTCAACCGCTTCCGTCGTTTCGAGGACTACCAGCGCCTGTGCGCGGCCAGCGGCCTGGAGCAGGTCTGCCTGCAACGCCAGGCCCAGGTGTTGCACTACCCGGACGTGCGCAGCCTGACCCATGAACTCAAAGCCCTGGGCGCCCACAATCTCAACCCTGGAAGGCCTTCTGGCCTGACCGGGCGTGCACGCATGCAAGGCCTTCTGCAGGCTTATGAAGCGTTCCGCCAACCCCAGGGGCTGCCCGCCACCTATCAGGTGGTCTATGGTGTGTTGCGCAAGCCACAGGCATGAGAGGAGCGAAATGAGCCAGGCCTATTTCATCGCCGGCACCGATACCGATGTCGGCAAGACCACCATCGCGGCAGGGCTGCTGCGTGCTGCCCAATTGCAAGGGCTGACTACCTTGGGGGCAAAACCGGTAGCGTCGGGCTGCACGACGACGACCAAGGGCCTGCGCAACAGTGATGCGCAGGCGCTGATCGACCAGAGCTCGTTCAAGCTGGCCTATGAAGAGGTCAATCCGTTCGCCTTCGAGCCGGCAATTGCGCCGCATGTGGCTGCACGGGAGGCAGGGGTCGCGCTGGAGGTGCCCGTGCTGGCGAGGGCCATGCGCCATGTGCTGGACCAGGCAGCGGATTTCACCCTGATCGAAGGTGCCGGTGGCTGGCGCGTACCTTTGTCCGACCATGCCAACCTGTCGGACCTGGCGATTGCCCTGAAGCTGCCGGTGATTCTGGTGGTCGGGGTTCGCCTGGGTTGCATCAACCACGCCTTGCTCAGCGCCGAGGCGATTGCCCGGGACGGGCTGCAGCTGGCCGGCTGGGTGGCGAACATCATCGAGCCGAAAACCTCGCGGCTGGAGGAAAATCTGGCCAGTCTGGCCGAGCGTTTGCCAGCGCCCTGCCTGGGGCGGGTGCCTAAGCTCAAGTTGCCCACTGCGGATGTGGTTGCCGAGTATTTGCAACTCGACCTGCTGGATTGAACGCTGGCAGATATGCCTTTGAGCTATCAAGTAGCACCGGGCCATTAGCGATTTAAACGGGCCTTTTCGTGCCTGGCCTGCTTTAATTGGCCCTGTTCATATCCAGCGTCATTGGAGTTTTGACATGGAAATCACCGGCAGCACCGCGTACTACGCGGGCCTCAACGCCATCTACAACGGCCAGGACCGTGTCGACCAGGCCGCCGGCCAGATCGCCAACGCCTCGGTCGAGCGCGCCGCCACCAGTCAATCCAGCGACTTCCAGGCCGAGCGCCTGCGCGGGGTCGACCGCAGCCAGCAGATGGACCTGGCAACCAGCACCGTACAACTTGCCGTGGGCAAGACCGAGGTCGAACTCGGTGCAAAGGTGGCCAAGGCTTCCGACGAAATGCTCGGGCGGTTCATCGACACGTACGCCTGAATCCTGCCTCCCCGGCGAACCCTGTGGGAGCGGGTTTACCCGCGAATGCGTTCGCCCAGACATTTGTGTTGTCTGGGCTGGCCCTTTCGCGGGTAAACCCGCTCCCACAGTCGTTTATGCATTCGATTTCATGCAATGGCATAAATGCCATCTTTCGCGGCGTAAATGGCACTATAGTCCCTTCTTGACATCGGGCGGTCCTAAACGTAAGTTTCAAACAACTGTTTGACCGAAAGCCGACAAGAGCTGGTCGGTATCAGCGGTCCCCTACCGAACTCATCACAGAGGTTCATCGCAATGCCTGATTACAAAGCCCCCTTGCGTGATATTCGTTTCGTTCGCGACGAGCTGCTCGGCTACGAGGCGCACTATCAGAGCCTGCCGGGTTGCCAGGACGCCACTCCCGACATGGTCGACGCGATCCTGGAAGAAGGCGCGAAGTTCTGTGAGCAGGTGCTGTCGCCGCTGAACCGTGTCGGTGACCTGGAAGGCTGCACCTGGAGCGAGTCGGGGGTGAAGACTCCGACCGGTTTCAAAGCCGCCTACGAGCAGTTCGTCGAAGGCGGCTGGCCGAGCCTGGCGCATGATGTCGAGCACGGCGGCCAGGGCCTGCCGGAGTCGCTGGGCCTGGCCCTGAGCGAAATGGTCGGTGGTTCGAACTGGTCGTGGGGCATGTACCCGGGTCTGTCCCATGGCGCGATGAACACCATCTCCGCGCACGGTACCGCCGAGCAGCAGCACACTTACCTGACCAAGCTGGTGTCCGGCGAGTGGACCGGCACCATGTGCCTGACCGAGCCTCATTGCGGTACCGACCTGGGCATGCTGCGCACCAAGGCCGAGCCCCAGGCCGACGGCAGCTACAAGGTGTCCGGCACCAAGATCTTCATCTCGGCCGGCGAACACGACATGGCCGACAACATCGTCCACATCGTGCTGGCTCGTCTGCCGGACGCTCCGGCGGGTACCAAAGGCATTTCGCTGTTCATCGTGCCGAAGTTCCTGCCCAACGCCGAAGGCGGTGTGGGTGAGCGCAACGGCGTGAGCTGCGGCTCGCTCGAGCACAAGATGGGCATCCACGGCAACGCCACCTGCGTGATGAACTTCGACGCTGCCACCGGTTACCTGATCGGCCCGGCCAACAAAGGCCTGAACTGCATGTTCACCTTCATGAACACCGCACGCCTGGGCACCGCGTTGCAAGGCCTGGCCCACGCCGAAGTGGCGTTCCAGGGTGGCCTGAAGTACGCCCGTGACCGCCTGCAGATGCGTTCGCTGACCGGCCCGAAGGAACCGGACAAAGCCGCTGACCCGATCATCGTCCACCCGGACGTGCGTCGCATGCTGCTGACCATGAAGGCCTTCGCCGAAGGCAACCGCGCGATGGTGTACTTCACCGCCAAGCAGGTCGACATCGTCAAGTACAGCCAGGACGAGGAAGAGCGCAAGAAAGCCGACGCGCTGCTGGCCTTCCTGACCCCGATCGCCAAGGCCTTCATGACCGAAGTCGGCTTCGAGGCCGCCAACCACGGCGTGCAGATCTACGGCGGTCACGGCTTCATTGCCGAGTGGGGCATGGAGCAGAACGTGCGCGACAGCCGTATCTCCATGCTGTACGAAGGCACCACTGGCATCCAGGCACTCGACCTGCTCGGCCGCAAGGTGCTGATGACCCAAGGCGAAGCGCTCAAGGGCTTCACCAAGATCGTGCACAAGTTCTGCCAGGCGCAAGAAGGCAACGACGCGCTCAAGGAATTCGTCGAACCACTGGGTGCGCTGAACAAGGAGTGGGGCGAGCTGACCATGAAGGTCGGCATGGCCGCGATGAAGGACCGCGAGGAAGTCGGTGCCGCGTCGGTGGATTACCTGATGTATTCCGGTTACGCGTGCCTGGCCTACTTCTGGGCCGACATCGCACGCCTGGCAGCGGAAAAACTGGCTGCCGGCACCAGCGAAGAAGCCTTCTACACCGCCAAGCTGCAGACCGCGCGCTTCTACTTCCAGCGCATCCTGCCACGTACCCGCACGCACGTGGCCACCATGCTCTCGGGTGCCAACAACCTGATGGACATGAAGGAAGAAGACTTCTCGCTGGGCTACTAAGGCCTGCTGAAGTATTCAAAATAAGAGCCGCTCCCAGTGAGCGGCTTTTTTTTGACTTGGATTTCTTATTGCAAACTTTCTTGCTTGGGTTTTTTAATTGCAATAGCTGCCGCTGCGCAACTTTCTGGCGCGTGCCGGTTGAGCGGTTTTTCAAACTTTTTGATTGTTGATTGCTCGTTTATTGTGAGTTAGCAAATACATTGCCATGTCTCGCACGCCAGCAGCTTCGGGGCTTTTCATGGCGCCTGCGTGAACCGATCATGGGGAATGCGACCCACTAGTGGGGGCGAATGGTCACCGAAGTTGAGTCACTTCGTGTTTCAGCATTTATTGATATGGCCGCCTAAGTAAAGCGGTATAAAAAATCATTGAATGCTTCAAGCTGAAATAGTTTGTTACAGCTATGGTGGCATTAAGCGCACTTCGTGGCGTGAACGATCAGCCTGATAAACCTGAGCCGTCGGGATGTGCATCATGGTCGAGTATCCGAGAGTTTTGCGAGTTCCCCGCCTGGCGTGTGCGATAGCGATGTCGCTTGCCGCCACCCTGCCTTTGACGAGCGTACGGGCCGCAGACCCGGCCGAGACAGATCCGCCCGTGCCGGAAGTGGCCAGCCTGCAGCCACTGCGTGGCATGACGCCGCCGGACCCCTCAGGTACCGAGGGGGGGCGCAAAGTCGACCTGATGTCCGATTATGTGATTAATCGCGGGGCTGTGGTGCTGTTGGGCAAGGCCCTGTTTTGGGACATGGCGATCGGCAGTGATGGCGCTACTGCCTGCGCTTCCTGCCACTACCACGCGGGTGTCGACCACCGCATCACCAACCAGATCAACCCCGGCCAGGCCACTACCAATGCCAACGTCGCGTCGATCTTCAACAAACCGTTCACGGCCGCAGACATTCCCGGCGACGTGCCGAGCTACGCGATGCGCTCCGCTGGCAAGGGCGGCCCGAACTACACGTTGAAAAAGGGCGACTTCCCGACCCATGTGCTGGCCAACCCTCTGGACCGCAACTCGGCCATTGTCTATTCGAGTGATGACGTGATCGGCTCGCAAGGCGTGTTCGATGCCAACTTCGTCAAGCCTCGCCAATCGCGCTTCGACAAATGCACCCAGCAACCGGACGGCGTTTTCCAGGTGGGCGGCATCAATGTGCGCCGCAGCACCGGGCGCAATGCGCCGTCGGTGATCAACGCGGCTTTCAACGTACGCAACTTCTGGGATGGGCGGGCCAACAATGTATTCAACGGCTTCTCGCCGTTCGGTAATCGTGACCCTGACGCGGGGATCTTTGTGACCAAGGATGCCAGTGGCGTGGCGGTCAAGGTGCGCCTGGCCCTCAAGGATGCCTCGGCGGCCTCGCAAGCCGTCGGGCCTCCCGGCAGCGCGGTGGAAATGTCCTGCGGTGGGCGTACCTTCGCCGACATCGGCCGGCGCATGCTCGACAGCATGATGCTCAAGGGGCAGAAGATCTCGCCCACCGATTCGGTACTCGGGCCAGTCTCCAGTGCCCGGCGGCCGACCTATCGCGAGCTGATCAGAAACGCCTTCCAGCCACGCCTGTGGAATGCCACACAACAGGTTTCGCTGGGGGGTGAACCCTATTCCCAGATGGAAGCCAACTTCCCGCTGTTCTTCGGGCTGGCGATCCAGATGTACGAAGCCACGCTGATCTCCGACCAGGCACCCCTGGACGCCTATCTGCTGGGCGATCACACCGCCATGAACGCTCAGCAGGTGCAAGGGATGGAGCTGTTTCTGGGCAAGGGCAAGTGTGTCGCCTGTCATGGTGGCGCGGAGTTGACCAACGCCGGCAGCCGGCTGCTGTTCGAGCCGCGTGAGCGCATCGAGCGCATGGTCATGGCCGACGGCCTGACCACGCTCTATGACAACGGTTTCTACAACACCGGTGTGCGCCCGACTTCCGAAGACCTGGCGCTGGGTGGCGCGGACGCCTGGGGCAACCCGCTGTCGTTCACCCGTCAGTACAACACCCAGCTGCAAGGCGGGAATATCCCTGACTCACTGGATGTCGATGTGTGCACCTTCGAGGCACCGCTGAGTGCAGCGGTCCCCTGCGACCCGACACTCAAGCCTGATGTCGGCTTCCGCGATTCGGTCGATGGTGCCTTCAAGACCCCGACCCTGCGCAACATCGCGTTGACCGGGCCGTACTTCCACAACGGCAGCCGGGCAACGCTGCAACAGGTGATGGAGTTCTACAACCGCGGCGGCGACCGGCGGGGTGAAGACGCCAGCAATACCAGTGGCTTCGAACACCCGGCAGTCAACCAGCACAACGGCTCGAACCTTGATCCGGACATGACCGCGCTGAACCTGACCCCGGATGAACTGGATGCACTGGTCAAGTTCATGGAGGTCGGCCTGACCGACCCGCGCGTCGCCTGGGAACGGGCACCGTTCGATCACCCGTCGTTGATACTGCCGCAGGGTGAGAAGGGCGATGAAAACGCGGTGACGCAAAAGCCGGGCAGCACCTCACGACAGGCGCTGGATGCCGAATTCCAGCTCAATGCTGTGGGTGCATCAGGTCGCTCCACCGCGCAGGGGCCGCTGCTGCCATTCAACAACGACCTGTAACGCTATCTCCCTGTAGGAGCGGCCTCGTGTCGCGAAAGGGCCGCAAAGCGGCCCCTCGGTCTCAGCGTCAATGCATGGATCGTTGGGGCCGCTGTGCGGCCCTTTCGCGACACAAGGCCGCTCCTACAGCGATCGCCGTGGCTTGTTGATACAAGAAAAGCTCAAGCCCGCCACCCTCGCTGCCGTTAACCCACCCGTGTCCTCATCTATTCACGTGTGCTGCCGATGAAGTGAAGGCACAATGCTATTATTGATCTGCCGGGTCGGAGATTGCCCTTGTTTCGTCTAAATGCTGTTCGCGCGAGCCATTTCCTGCCTTCGTTGTTTCTGTTGGTGGCTGGGCTCGCGGCGGCTTACGTAAGAGACCTCAGCGTCTTCTTCACGTCACTGTTCAACGTGCTCCCCACCCTGGTGCTGCTGCTGGGCGGCGCCTACTGCGCCGTGTATCGCCGCCAGCGTGAGCTGTTCCTGATGGTCACGGTGTATATCGCCTATTTTCTGCTCGACACACAGACCGACTACTATCGCGACAACGGCCGCGTGCGCGAGGACGCGGCGGTGATCTTCCACCTGGTGTGCCTGTTGCTGCCCGCGTTGTACGGCCTGTTCGGTGCATGGCAGGAACGCACGCACCTGGCACAGGACCTGCTGGCCCGCTTCGCCGTGCTGTTTGCCGTCGGCAGCGTGGCGGTGGCACTGGAACAGAGCTTCCCCGAGGCGCTGCTGGGCTGGCTGGCGGAGATCCGCTGGCCATCGCTGCACGGCCAGTGGATGAGCCTGATCCAGATGGTCTACCCGGTTTTCTTCGTGGTGTTCGCCCTGCTGGTGGTGCAGTACCTGCGCGAACCCCGGCCTTTGCATGCGGCGCAGCTGATCGGCCTGGTGGGCATTTTCTGGATGCTGCCCAAGACGTTCATCCTGCCTTTCACCCTGAACATCATGTGCAGCCAGGTGATGCTGATGATTGCCGCAGCGGTATCGCACGAGGCCTACCAGATGGCCTTCCGTGACGAGCTCACCGGTCTGCCGGGGCGCCGCGCGTTGAACGAGCGCATGCAACGCCTGGGTCGCAACTACGTGATCGCCATGACCGACGTCGACCACTTCAAGAAATTCAACGACACCCACGGCCATGATGTGGGTGACCAGGTGCTGCGCCTGGTCGCCAGCCGGTTGTCCAAGGTCACCGGCGGTGGCCGCGCCTATCGCTACGGTGGTGAGGAGTTTGCCCTGGTGTTTGCGGGCAAGACCGCCGAAGAGTGCGTGCCACACGTCGAAGCGGTGCGCGAGATGATCGCCAACTACACCATGCACCTGCGTGACCAGAACAGCCGCCCGCAGGACGACTCCGCCGGGCGCCAGCGCCGCAGTGGTAACGGCAGCGGTACAGTGTCGGTGACCATCAGCATCGGTGTGGCCGAGCGCCTGGTCGACCATCGCAACCCGGAAGAAGTGCTCAAGTCCGCCGACCAGGCGCTTTACAGCGCCAAGGGTGCCGGGCGTAATTGCGTCATGGTCTATGGGCAACAATCCCAGCGCGGAGCGGTGCGGATGGCGTGACCAGAATAGACTGACTGGTCGCGTGATGACCCTATGTCTCGCAAAAGTTGTTCGGTTACACTGGAATCAACCCCGGGTCCCTTTTTTACGAGCCCCGGCCGCGGCCCGTGTGGCCACCCGACCCGACCAGCGAGAGGTTGTCATGGCTGACTATAAAGCGCCCCTGCGCGACATGCGCTTCGTACTGAATGAAGTCTTCAACGTGGCCGAGCAGTGGGCACAATTGCCCGCGCTGGCCGAGGCAGTCGACGCGGACACCGCCATGGCTGTGCTGGAAGAAGCCGGCAAGGTCACCAGCAAGAGCATCGCCCCGCTCAGCCGCGCCGCCGACGAAGAAGGCTGCCACTGGGACAACGGTGCAGTGCGCACGCCCGCCGGCTTTATCGAGGCCTACAACACCTATGCCGAGGGCGGCTGGGTGGGCGTGGGCGGTGACCCGCAATTCGGTGGCATGGGTATGCCCAAGGCGGTTTCGGCCCAGGTCGAGGAAATGGTCAACGCCTCGAGCCTGGCCTTCGGCCTGTATCCGATGCTGACCGCCGGTGCCTGCCTGTCGATCAACGCCCATGCCAGCGAGGCTCTGAAGGAACAGTATCTGCCGAACATGTACGCAGGTGTCTGGGCGGGTTCCATGTGCCTGACCGAACCCCATGCCGGTACCGATCTGGGCATCATTCGCACCAAGGCCGAACCCCAGGCCGACGGCAGCTACAAGGTCAGCGGCACCAAGATCTTCATTACCGGCGGCGAGCATGACCTGACCGAGAACATCATCCACCTGGTACTGGCCAAGCTGCCGGACGCGCCGGCGGGGCCCAAAGGCATCTCGCTGTTCCTGGTGCCGAAGTTCCTGGTCAATGCAGACGGCAGCCTTGGCGCACGAAACCCGGCGACCTGTGGCTCGATCGAACACAAGATGGGTATCCAGGCGTCGGCCACCTGCGTGATGAACTTCGACGAGGCTGTCGGCTACATCGTCGACGAGCCGAACAAAGGCTTGGCGGCCATGTTCACCATGATGAACTACGAACGCCTGGGCGTGGGTATCCAGGGCCTGGCATCGGCCGAGCGCTCCTACCAGAACGCCGTGGAGTACGCCCGTGACCGCCTGCAAAGCCGCGCCCCTACAGGCCCGCAGGCCAAGGACAAGGCGGCTGATCCGATCATCGTCCACCCTGATGTACGGCGCATGCTGCTGACCATGAAGGGGCTGATCGAGGGCGGTCGTGCCTTCTCCACCTATGTGGCAATGCAACTCGACAGCGCCAAGTACAGCGAAGACCCGGCTACCCGCAAACGCAGCGAAGAGTTGGTGGCGCTGCTGACCCCGGTGGCCAAGGCGTTCCTCACCGACCTTGGTCTGGAGTGCACGGTACACGGCCAGCAGGTATTTGGCGGCCATGGCTACATTCGCGAGTGGGGCCAGGAGCAGCTGGTGCGCGATGTGCGCATCACCCAGATCTACGAAGGCACCAACGGTATCCAGGCGCTGGACCTCATGGGCCGCAAGGTGGTGGCCAGCGGTGGTGCGTACTACAAGCTGTTCTCTGACGAGGTTCGCCAGTTCATTGCCAGCACCGGCGGCGAGCTGGACGAGTTTGCCAAACCGCTGGGCGCCTACCTGGATCAGCTCGACGGGCTCACCGAGTGGGTGCTGGAGCAGGCAAGGAGCAACCCGAATGAAATCGGCGCTGCGTCGGTCGAGTACCTTCATGCCTTTGGCTACGTAGCCTATGGCTACATGTGGGCACTGATGGCACGTGCCGCCAAGGCGGGTGAGGGCGACGAGGCGTTCTACTCGGCCAAGCTGGGCACGGCACGCTTCTACTTTGCACGCTTGCTGCCGCGGGTGAATTCGCTGGTGGCTTCGGTGAAGGCGGGCAGCGAGTCGCTGTACCTGCTGGATGCCGACCAGTTTTGAAGTGTTGCGAATGATTACTGCTTGTAAGCCTTTTCCTACATGACGTGGTGACTTTTCGCCACTGGTGTCAGATTGGATCCACGGTTAATCTTTCTACATGGACGTTGCGCAGGAAGCGCAAAGGACAGAACAGGGACAACGAAGGATTTCCTGCCAGGACGGTGGGGCGATAGGGATGTCACAGGGAAACAGTCTAGAGAACCCCGCTTCGGCGGGGTTTTCTTTGTGTGCGTATTTTTCAGCCAAGCACATCCAGCGGCGTGGCGCCCAGTTGCCGGGTGTCGGTCTCTTCCTCCAGCAACGTGCGCAACAGCTCTACCGACGCCTGCTGGCGCTGGGCATCACGGAACACCAGGCCAACCTTGAGCGGCACACGCGGCTCACTCAGCGGTTTCCACAGTAACCCTTGGTCATCCTCGGCAGCCTCCTTGGCCCGCCCCGGCAGAATGGTCGCCAGTGCAGTGTGTGCCAAGCTGTCGAGAATCCCCGCCATGTTGTTCATCTCGGCCTGCACATGCGGCCTGCGGCCCTGGGCAGCCAGTTGTTCTTTCCAGATCTGGCGAATCTGGAATTCCTCACCGAGCATCAGCATGGGCAATTCGGCGGCCTGCTTGATGGAGACTTTTTTGAAGTCCTTCAGAGCGTGGGTATCCGGGATGACAACCTGCAACTCATCTTCGTACAGCAGCGAGCCATGCAGCCCGGGCTGGCGCGGCGGCAGGTAACTGATACCGATGTCGAGGTTGCCATTGAGCAGCCGCCGTTCGATCTCCAGCCCCGACAGTTCGTAGATCTGCACCACGAGGTGCGGCTGGGCCTTGCGCACGCGCTCCAGCAACTGTGGCACCAGGCTTGGCCGCACGGTCTGCAGCACGCCGATGGCCAGGGTGCGCAGGGACTGGCCCTTGAAGTTGCGCATGGCCTCATGGGCACGTTGCAGGCCATCGAGCAGTGGCAGTGCATGGTTGTACAAGGTGTGCGCAGCCAGGGTGGGTAGCAGGCGCTTGTTGCTGCGCTCGAACAGGCTGAGGTCGAGGCTGTGTTCAAGCTGACGAATCTGCTGCGACAACGCTGGTTGCGACAGAGACAGGCGCTCGGCGGCGCGGCCGACATGGCCCTCTTCATACACCGCGACGAAATAACGCAGTTGGCGAAAATCCATAAGTAGCACTTATCGAAAAAGCTGAGAAAACGAAATGGCCGCCAAAGCTGCCGGCGCCTAGTCTATCGCCGTATTCCAACGGGTTACAGCGATCGATCAGCTGATTGTTACCGCGTTTGAAAAACACTTTTGATAGGCAAGACAAAATTATCCAGCGCCGGCGACAAGACCGGACACCTGGCGACCCTTTACCGTGATTGGTTGGAGCCCCGATGAACCTGTTCAACCTGCGCCGTTCTGCCCCTGCCGCGATTGCCGAGCCCAAGCGTGCTTCGCTGATCGTGGCGGATGAGCCGCAGTTGTCTCGCGAGCGCCTGATGCCAGGCACCGAACGTGCGGCGCAAGTGTTCGTGCGTGGCCAGGGCTCATGGTTGTGGGACAACGAAGGGCATGCGTATCTGGACTTCACCCAGGGCGGCGCGGTCAACAGCCTCGGGCACAGCCCGACCGCCCTGGTCAAGGCGCTGGGCAACCAGGCCCAGGCGCTGATCAACCCGGGGGCGGGCTATCACAGCCGTGGCTTGCTGGCGCTGGTCAACCGCCTGTGTCAGAGCACCGGAAGCGACCAGGCCTACCTGCTCAACAGCGGTGCCGAGGCCTGTGAAGGGGCGATCAAGCTGGCGCGCAAGTGGGGCCAGCTGCACCGCAACGGCGCCTACCACATCATCACCGCCAGCCAGGCCTGCCATGGCCGCAGCCTGGGTGCACTGTCGGCTTCCGACCCGTTGGCGTGCAACCGTTGCGAGCCGGGCCTGCCGGGGTTCAGCAAGGTGCCATTCAACGACCTCGCGGCGCTGCATGCCGAGGTCGATTCGCGCACCGTGGCGATCATGCTCGAACCGATCCAGGGCGAGGCAGGGGTGATACCGGCGACGCGCGAGTACCTGCAAGGTGTGGAAAAGCTCTGCCGGGAACTGGGCATCCTGCTGATTCTCGATGAGGTGCAGACGGGCATCGGCCGGTGCGGGGCATTGCTGGCAGAGCAAACCTACGGCGTGCGCGCCGACATCATCCCCCTTGGCAAGGGCCTGGGGAGTGGCGTGCCACTGGCCGCCTTGCTGGCTCGCGGGACGGCCTGCTGCGCCGAACCGGGCGAACTGGAAGGCAGCCATCACGGCAATGCGCTGATGAGCGCCGCCGGCCTGGCCGTGCTGGAGACCGTGCTGGAGCCGGGCTTCTTCGAGCAGGTGCAGGAGAGTGGTCGTCACCTGCGTGATGGCCTCAGCCGTCTGGCTGGCCGCTACGGCCAGGGCGAAGTGCGTGGCCAAGGCCTGTTGTGGGCCTTGCAGTTGCAGGAAAACCTGGCAAAAGGGCTGGTTGAGGCCGCCCTGCATGAGGGCCTGTTGCTGAGTGCCCCGCAGCCCGATGTGGTGCGCTTCTCACCGGCGTTGACCGTGAGCAGGGGCAACATCGATGAAATGCTCCTGCGCCTTGCCCGGGCCTTCTCCCGCCTGCACGCGCAACAACAGGCCCGCCGCGAGATGCCGGCCTGATCAGGAAATTCAACGAACCGTCTGGCGTTTCTGCGCATCGCCCCGTGCCTGTTTCATTTGGCCCGGGGCGTTTTTTTGCCTGCGGAACCTCTGCGATGCGTGGCGAGTCTTTGAAGTAACCCTTACAGGAGAGACCCGCATGGACTTCATTCGCATCATCATCGCCATCATCCTGCCGCCGCTGGGCGTATTTCTGCAGGTGGGGTTTGGCGGGGCATTCTGGCTGAACATTCTGCTGACACTGCTGGGCTACATCCCAGGGATCGTGCATGCGGTCTACATCATCGCCAAGCGCTGAGGATGCTGGGGCCGCAAAGCGGCCCCAGGGTGTCACTCCTGCAATACCCGGCAATAGAATTTCCACTCTTCCTCCAGCGCATGCGCCAGGTTCTCGGCCTTGCGGAACCCGTGGCGTTCCCCCGCATAGAAGTGCCCCTCGGCGTCGACGCCATTGGCCTGCAACGCCTCAAGCATCGAGCGCGTCTGCTCCGGCACCACCACGGCATCCAGTTCGCCCTGGAAGAAGATCACCGGCACCTTGATCCGTGAGGCGTGCAGCAGCGGCGTGCGCTGGCGGTAGCGTTCGGCATCGTGTTGCGGGTCGCCGATCAGCCAGTCCAGGTAGTCGCCTTCGAACTTGTGTGTGGCCCGCCCCAGGGCCAGCGGGTCGCTGACCCCATAAAGACTCGCGCCAGCACGGAATACGTTATGGAAAGCCAGGGCGCACAGCGTGGTGTAGCCACCGGCGCTACCACCGCGGATGAATGCCTTGTCGGGGTCGATCAACCCTTGGCCGGCCAAGTGCTCGACGGCGGCGCAGGCATCCTGCACATCGCTTTCGCCCCAGCGCAAGTGCAAGGCCTGGCGGTAGGCCCGGCCATAGCCGGTGCTGCCCCGGTAGTTCAGATCGGCCACGGCGAAGCCACGTTGCGTCCAATACTGGATGCGTGGGTCGAGCACCGGGTAGCAGGCCGAGGTCGGGCCACCGTGGATGAATACCACTAAAGGCGCAGGGCCCTTGATGCGGGTTGCCGGATAGAAAAAGCCATGGGCGAACGCGTCGCCGCTGGCGTACTGGATCGATTGCGGCAAGCTGATCTGCGCTGCAGGCAGCACTTCAGCGCCACCGGCCAGCACGCAAACCTGATGGTTGCTGCGGGAGATGGCGATCACCGCTGGCGGGCTGATCGGCGAGGCTGCGACGGCATAGAGGTGTTCGGCGTCCATGGCCAGATTACGGAAGCGGGTGTAGGCACTGGCAAAGCGTTCCATGCGGCCATCTTCACCGTGCAGGCCCAGTTGACCGATACCGCCTTCGAACCAGGTGGCCAGATAGCGTTGCGGGCTTGCCGGCAGCCAGGTGCAGGCGCCCAGTTGCCAAGGGGCGGCGGCATGGTCGGCCAGCTCGGCGGGCAGCGCTTGCCAGTGGCCATCGACCTCGCCCCACGGCTGCCAGAAGCCATTACGGTCTGACAGGCAGTACAAGCGGCCTTTGTCGTCGAACCGCGGCTGTTGCAGTGATTCGTCCTCGGCGGCGATGCAGTGCGCGGGGCCCCATTCGCCGTTGGCGCCGCGCTCGCGGCACATCAGCCGGGTGAGGGTCCAGGGTTGTGCAGGGCGGTCCCATTCGACCCAGGCCAGGCGTTGGCCATCAGCGCTGACCGTTGGCGAGGCATAGAAGTCGGCACCCTCGGCAAATACCTCGCGGGTGGTTTCGTCCAGTGCCACCAGGCGATGCTCTACGCCCTCGGCATGGCGCTCTTCGACGGCCAGGACCTTGCCGTCATGCCACTGCACATCGCCGTAGCGGCAGTCGGCTGCGGCAGTCAGGGCCCGCGGTGCTGTGCCGGCGAGGCGCTGGGTATAGACCTGCTGATCCTTTTCGTTGACGAACAGCAGCCCGTCGCCGCCGAGGCAGAAGCTGCCGCCGCCGTATTCGTAGACCCGGCTGCGCACGCTGAAACCATCGGGGGTCAGGCAGCGCGCCTGATGGTCCCGCCAATGCCAGATGCGGCAAACGCCGTCGGCCGGGCGAAACTCGATCCAGAACAGCCCCTGGGCGCCGACCTTGAGTTCGGCGAAGTCGGTGCCGGCGGCGACGGCCTGGGCGGCGCTGAAGTCAGCCGCGGACGATGACACGGGAGTTGCGCTCATTTCGGAAAGTCATCTCGTCGATGGCGAGTTGGGCGGTTTCCGCCTCCTCGC
This sequence comes from Pseudomonas sp. NPDC089996, assembly GCF_044748405.1. Taxonomy (NCBI): domain Bacteria; kingdom Pseudomonadati; phylum Pseudomonadota; class Gammaproteobacteria; order Pseudomonadales; family Pseudomonadaceae; genus Pseudomonas; species Pseudomonas sp. NPDC089996. Next base: position 571,741 of record NZ_JBIVGA010000001.1, read on the forward strand.
GGGCCTTGAGGATGATGCCGTGGTCGGCCGACTTGGCGCACACCGGGTCGGCATTGCTGGCATCGCCGGTCAGCATGAAGGCCTGGCAACGGCAGCCGCCGAAGTCCTTCTCCTTTTCGTCGCACGAGCGGCACGGTTCGGGCATCCAGTCATAACCGCGAAAGCGGTTGAAGCCGAACGAGTCGTACCAGATGTGGTGCAGGTCATGGTCGCGCACGTTGGGGAACTGCACCGGCAATTGCCGGGCGCCATGGCAGGGCAGGGCAGTGCCGTCCGGGGTGATGGTCAGGAACAGGCTGCCCCAGCCGTTCATGCAGGCCTTGGGGCGTTCCTCGTAGTAGTCCGGGGTGACGAAGATCAGCTTGCACGCGCGACCTTCGCTCTTGAGTTTTTCCCGGTACTCGTTGGTGATGCGCTCGGCACGTTCAAGCTGCGCGCGAGTCGGCAGCAGGCCCAGGCGGTTGAGGTGCGCCCAGCCGTAGAACTGGCAGGTGGCAAGCTCGACGAAGTCCGCCTCGAGTGCGATACACAGCTCGATGATACGGTCGATCTTGTCGATGTTGTGCCGATGGGTGACGAAGTTGAGCACCATCGGGTAGCCGTGGGCCTTGACCGCGCGGGCCATTGCCAGCTTCTGCGCGAAGGCCTTCTTCGAGCCGGCCAGCAGGTTGTTGACCTGCTCGTCACTGGCCTGGAAGCTGATCTGGATATGGTCCAGCCCGGCCTCCTTGAAGGCGGCGATGCGCGCTTCGGTCAGGCCGATGCCGGAGGTGATCAGGTTGGTGTAGTAGCCCAGCCGGCGGGCTTCGCCGATCAGCTCGGCGAGGTCCTGGCGCACCAGCGGTTCACCACCGGAGAAGCCGATTTGCGCAGCGCCCATCTCCCGGGCTTCGGCCATTACCTTGAACCACTGCTCGGTACTCAGCTCCTGGCCCTGGGCGGCGAAGTCCAGCGGGTTGGAGCAGTACGGGCACTGCAGCGGGCAGCGGTAGGTCAGCTCGGCCAGCAGCCACAGCGGCAGGCCGACCGGCACCTCAGGCGAGGACGATCCAGTGTTCGGCACGGGCCACCTCCATGAATTGCTCGATGTCGTCGGCGACTTCGGGCACGCCAGGGAATTGTGCTTCCAGCGCGGTAATGATCGCCGCCACATCGCGCTTGCCGTCGATCAGCCCGCCGATCAGGCCGGCGCTGTCGTTGAGCTTGATCATGCCCTCGGGGTACAGCAACACATGCCCCTTTTGCGCCGGCTCGTACTGGAAGCGGTAGCCGGGGCGCCAGTTCGGCGTTTGCGTGCGGTCGAAACTCATAGGGCGATCCCCTTGTGCCATACCCGTTGCTGGGTAACGGAGTGATAAGGCGGGCGGTTCAGCTCGTAGGCCATGCTCATGGCGTCGAGCATGCTCCAGAGGATATCCAGCTTGAACTGCAGGATTTCCAGCATACGCTCCTGGCCCGCGCGGGTGGTGTAGTGCTGCAGGGTGATCGCCAGGCCGTGTTCCACGTCACGCCGGGCCTGGCCCAGGCGGGTGCGGAAATATTCGTAGCCAGCGGGGTCGATCCAGGGGTAGTGCTGCGGCCAGCTGTCCAGGCGCGACTGGTGGATCTGCGGGGCGAACAGCTCGGTCAGCGAGCTGCTGGCCGCTTCCTGCCAGCTGGCGCGGCGGGCGAAGTTGACGTAGGCATCGACGGCGAAGCGTACGCCGGGCAGTACCAGCTCCTGGGAACGCAACTGGTCGGGGTCGAGGCCGACCGCCTGGCCCAGGCGCAGCCAGGCTTCGATACCGCCGTCTTCGCCGGGCGCGCCATCGTGGTCGAGCAGGCGCTGGATCCACTCGCGGCGCACCTCGCGGTCGGGGCAGTTGGCCAGGATCGCGGCATCCTTCATCGGGATGTTGACCTGGTAGTAGAAGCGGTTGGCCACCCAGCCCTGGATCTGCTCGCGGCTGGCGCGGCCCTGGTACATCGCCACGTGGTAGGGGTGGTGAATGTGGTAGTAGGCGCCCTTGGCGCGCAGGGCCTGCTCGAACTCGGCAGGCGACATTGGCAGTGCGTCGCTCATGGGGCCTCCTTACAACTCGATGCTCATGCCGTCGAAGGCCACTTCGACGCCGCGGCGCTGGACTTCGGCGCGCTCAGGGGAGTCTTCGTCGAGGATCGGGTTGGTGTTGTTGATGTGAACAAGCACCTTGCGCTGGCGCGGGAAGCCGTCGAGCACTTCGAGCATGCCGCCCGGGCCGTTCTGCGCCAGGTGGCCCATCTCGCGGCCGGTGCGGGTGCCGACACCGCGGCGCTGCATTTCATCATCCTCCCACAGCGTGCCGTCGACCAGCAGGCAGTCGGCGTCGTGCATCATCTGCAGCAGCTTGGCATCGACCTGTCCGAGGCCGGGGGCGTAGAACAGCTTGCCACCGGTGCGGGTGTCCTCGACCAGCAGGCCGAGGTTGTCGCCCGGATGCGGGTCGAATCGGTGTGGCGAGTAGGGCGGCGCGGCGCTGCGCAGGGGGAAAGGGCTGAACTTGAGGTTGGGGCAGGCCGGGATGACGAAGCTGCCTTCGAGCTCGATGCGGTTCCACTGCAGGCCACCGTTCCAGTGACTGAGCATGTTGAACAGCGGGAAGCCGGTGGTCAGGTCCTGGTGGACCATGTCGGTGCACCAGACCTGGTGCGGGCAGCCTTCGCGCAGGCTGAGCAGGCCGGTGGTGTGGTCGATCTGGCTGTCGAGCAGGACGATGGCGTTGATCCCGGTGTCGCGCAGGGCACGCGCCGGCTGCATCGGCGCGAATGCCTGGAGCTGGGCGCGGATGTCGGGCGAGGCATTGCACAGGACCCAGTGCTCACCGTCGTCGGACAGGGCGATGGACGACTGGGTGCGTGCCGTGGCGCGCAGGCTGCCGTCGCGAAAGCCCTTGCAGTTGACGCAGTTGCAGTTCCACTGCGGGAAACCACCGCCGGCGGCGGAACCGAGAATCTGAATGTGCATGGCCACTCCTTCTGCGAAAAGCCGTATGCGAAAAACGACGACGCCCCGGCGGACCGAGGCGTCATGCCGCAAAGCAGGGCTTAGCGGTTGGCGAAGTACATGGTTACTTCGAAGCCGATACGCAGGTCAGTGTATGCAGGTTTGGTCCACATGGGCGTTCTCCTTCCGGATGGGTTGGTGGCTTCAGCTATTGATTGGGTTCCGCCTGAAGCAGGAGGTTCCCTTGACTGAGATAGCGTTATCTTACAAGAAATTTTTGTACTGAAAGGTTAATTCTTTGATAAGCGCCATTGCATCAAATGTAACAATCCACTCGAAGTCACCGCCAGGAGGCAGCTGGCGCTGCGCTATTGGCCAGGCATAGCCAAGCGTAATCGGTGCTTAGCAGGTCGCGCAGCAGGCGGTCCAGATCCGCTTGTTGCGTCATCAGAATAGACCGCTTAAGCGCCAGCAGCCCGTCGGGTTGAGCGGCCAGGTGCGTCTGCCAAGCCCATTCGGCGACGTCGGCATTTGCCATGGCAGGCTCGTCGAATTGCTCGGACAAGGCCTGGCGGGCATTGGTGTCGAGTGTGGCGCCCCGGCCCAGAAGCTCGCGCAGGTGGTCGAGGATTTGCGCCTGAGTGGCATGCGGCGACTGCACGCCGAACAGCAGGCCACCGATGCCTTCCACCTGACGGAAGGTACTAAAAACGGCGTAGCCGAGTTGCAGTTCGACCCGCAGGCGTTGATACACCGGGCCTTGCAGCAGTTGCGCAAGCAGGCGACCGCAGGCTTGCTGCCCGGCCGCCACTGGACAGAACAGCAGCAGGGCATTTTCGCTGCCCGGCACCTTGGCATGCCGCCAGCGATGGCCTGTCCATAGGGCGGCAGGCGTGGGCATCGCGCCTTGCCCAGGGCAGCCCTGCAACACTGTGTTCAGCGCCTGCGCGGCACTGGCATCGAAGCCCACCGCCAGGCCGTGCCAGTGGCAATGTTGCCAGGCGCTGTCGAGCAGCGCCTGGTCAGGGGTGCCAGAAGGTATTGCTGCGGAGGCATTGCCGAGTACGGCGTCAGGCAGTTGGTTGATCAGCGCCCTGATCGGTATCTGGGCAAGCGCATCGGTTGGCGACGGCTGCCAGTTGTCGGGCGCCTGCATCAGCGCCAGGGCATGGCTTACGGTGCGCACCACGGCTGCCGGATGGCCCGCGCAGCGTAGCTGCCAATATTCGCCTGAAGCAGTGAACTGCAGTTGCACGCAGGCCTGCTCGCAACGCAATTGCATGGTTTGCAAGGCGCGTTCAAGTACGCCATGCAGACGCTGGCGCAATGCACATGGCACGTGCCAGCGCAGATACAGCGCGGCGAATTGCCTGGCTGGAGGAAGCAGGTCGCTGATGCTTAGCGCGGGTGGCCGCTCTGTCGCTTGAGCCGTGGGCAGTTGGTCGAGGAGCAAAGGGTCGGCGGCAGGTATTTGCCATTGCCCATAGGCGCGCTGCGGCAGTTGTTCAAGCAGTGCTTCGAGGGCGTGTTGCGTTTGGCTATCCAGCGCTGCATAGGGATGACCGGCGCTGTCACTGCGGGCCAGTTCCAGTGCGCTGGCGCTGCGTTCGCGACGTTGTTGCAGCAGGCCGAATGCCTCGTTGAGCACGGTGGGAGCTGCCTGGCGGATGAAATCGAACCAGCCGTGCAGCAGCTTCAGCGCTTCATCGCTGTCGGCATCTGGAGCAAGCTTGAGGTCGATGTGCCAGAGCAGTTGCCCGGCGAAGGCGTAGAGCTTCTCGACCTTGAACCCTTTGAGCCAGCCTCGTTGCTGCAACGCATCCAGCCAACTGCCGGGGCGGTTGTCGCCGAGGTTGGCGATCAGCAGCTCCAGCGCCGGTTCTGCACCTGCGGGCAGGCCCTCTTGGGCGAACAGTAACGGCTTGTCGGTGGCCAGGGCAGGTGGCGAGGCTTGTGGCACCCGGGCGCCCGTTGCGAAGTTGCCGGCGTATTGCCCGCCGAGTCGTTCCAGCTCATCCAGTGGCTGCGGGCCGCAGAGGCTCAGGGTGATCTGGCCGCCCTGGTAGAAGCATTGGTGGAAGCCCGCCAGTGCTTGCTGGAAGGCAGCATTGCCTAACACGAGGGAATGACGGTTGCCCGCATGAAAGCCCTTCACAGGATGATTCCCAGCCACCGATTGCAGTAGGGCGAACTGCTGCTGCGCCTGGGCGTTACGCGACCAGGCGATGAATTCGGCGTGGATGACTTCCCGCTCGCGGCGTTGGCGTTCGATGCCCAGGTCGGGTTCGGCAAGCATCTGGCACAAGCGCTGCAGACCACCGGCCAGTGCGGCGGGCGGCACTTCGAAGAAGAAGTCGGTGGTGCGTTCGCGGGTACTGGCATTGACCTGGCCGCCCAAGGCCTGGACGTAGCGCATCAGGCCGTCTTCCAAAGGGAAGCGTACAGTGCCGAGGAAGAACAAGTGTTCGAGGAAGTGGGCCAGCCCCGGCCATGCGCTCGGGGCGTCATGGCTTCCCGCGTGTACCCTCAAGGCGGCTGCAGAACGCTTCAGGCGAGGTGCGTGGCGCAGGCTCAGCTGCAGGCCGTTGGCGAGGGTGAGATGACGAGTGCTGTCAGGCATGGGAACTCCGGGGCAGGTGTTCATGCTAACCCATTTGCAGGTCCGGCCTCTTCGCGGGCACGCCCGCTCCCACAGGGTGGACTCACAAATCCTGTGGGAGCGGGCGTGCCCGCGAATGGGCCGCAATGCGGCCCCTGTCAGCCCTGACGCAGATGCAGATCGTGACGCAGGTCGGTCAGATAAGGAAACGCCTCGCGCCCCCGCTCCAACCGCTCACGCGAAAGCTCAGCCAGCAACTGGCACTCATCGCGCCCGGCCATGGCCATCAGGCTGCCGTCCGGCCCGATGATGCTGCTTTGCCCGCAATACTGGATTTCGTCCTCGGCCCCACAATAGTTGGCATACACCAGATAGCACTGGTTTTCCTGCGCCCGCGCACGCACGGTCACCTGGCAGACGAAATCGTAAGGCGTCATGTTCGCGGTCGGTACCAGGATCAGCTCGGCACCGGCCAGCGCGAGGCGCCGGGCGTTCTCCGGGAACTCGATGTCGTAGCAGATCAACATGCCGACCTTCCAGCCCTCCAGCTCGATCACCGGAAAATGGTCGGCGCCAGGGCTGAACATCGCCCGGTCCAGCTCGCCGAACAGGTGCGTCTTGCGGTAATTGCACAGACTGCGACCATGGGCATCGATCAATTGCACGCTGTTGTAGATCGCCCCGTCATCAGTGCGCTCGGGGTAGCCGTAAGCAATGGCGATGCGGTGCGCCTGGGCGATCTCCACAACAGCCATGGCCGAGGGGCCATCGTCGGCTTCGGCCAGCCGTTGGGCCTGCGCCAGGCCAATGTTGTAGCCGCTCAGGAACATCTCCGGGCACACCAGCAATTGCGCGCCGCTTTCGGCCGCCAGTTGCGCCTGGTGGCGCAGCCGTTGCAGGTTGCCAGGCACGTCCAATGGGTTGGGTGCGCCCTGGAACAGAGCGATGCGCATGCTGCCTCCTTGGTTTCAGTCAGCCAGGGCAATCGGCCCGATCTCGTCGAACACGTCGCCCGGGCCCGGGTTGTCCGGGTGGGTGTGACCACCGAAGTGGTTGATGATACCCCACACCGCATTCAGCGACGTCTGCACCGCGCCTTCGACCCAGGCCGGGGTCCAGGACACGTCGTCGCCGGCGATGAACATGCCGCGTTGTTCGGCAGGCATGTCCTGCTGCATGAAGTGCGCATACATGCGCTGGTTGTAGCGGTAGTGGCCCGGCAGCGCACCCTTGAAGGCACCGAGGAAATGCGGGTCGGCCTCCCAGGATATGGTGATCGGGTCGCCAATGATGTGCCCGGCGATGTCGGTCTTGGGGTAGATCTTCTTCAGGGCATCGAGGGCAAGCTGCACGCGCTTTTCCACCGGGTGCGGCAGCATCTTCAGAGCGTCGCTCATCCAGGCGTAGGACAGGCAGATTACTCCCGGTTTGTCGTCACCGTTGTCGAACAGGTAGGTACCGCGGGTGAGGCGATCGGTGAGCGTCATGCTCATCAGGTCGCGGCCGGTCTGTGGGTCTTTGTCCTTCCAGAACGGCCGGTCGACCATGACGAAGGTCTTCGACGACTGCATGTAGCGGGTGCGGTCCAGGGCCATCCACATCTTTTGCGAGAAAAGCGACTCTTCGCAGTCGATCTGGGTGGTCAGCAGCCAGCTCTGGCAGGTGGCGAGCACCGCGCCGTAGCGGCGGGTGTCGCCCCAGTTGTCGGTCACCGCCAGGCGCCCGTCTGCAGCGCGGGCGATACGCTTCACCCCTGTGCGCGGCGCTCCGCCATGCAGCGTACTGAGGCTGGTGCCTTCCGGCCAATGGGCGCAGCGCTCCGGCACATGGCGCCAGATGCCTTGGGGTACCTGCTCCACGCCGCCGACGATCAGGTGCTGATGGTCGTCGCAGTTGGTCATCACCACGCGGAAGATTTCCAGCATCGAGTTGGGGAAGTCCGAGTCCCAGCCGCCGGTGCCGAAACCGACCTGGCCGAAGACTTCACGGTGCTGGAAGCTCAACTGGGCGAACGAGCGCGAGGTGGCGACGAAGTCGTAGAAGGTGCGGTCGTCCCACAGCGGCACCAGCTTGTTCCACAGTTCCTTGAGCCGAGGTACGTCACGGTCACGGATCGCCTGCTGGATATCGGCGAATCTGGCACCGCTCTCCAGCGCATCCGCCCAGGCGTCTGCCACTTCATGGAACAGCTTGGGCAGGTCACTGGCCTTTTCGGCGTAGTAGGTCTGGCCTTCGAGGTCGATCACCGTGCTGCCCGAGGCGCTGGTCAGCGGGTTGGGGAATGGCCTGGTTTCCAGGCCCAGCTTGTCGACGTAATGGTAGAAGGCGGTGGAAGACACCGGGAAGCGCATGCCGCCGAGCTCGGCAATGATGCCGTCGGTGCCGTTGAAGGCCTGCGAACGCAAGCGCCCGCCGAGTTTCGAGGCCTCGTACACCACGGGTTTGAGGCCCAGTTTCATCAACTCGTAGGCCGCGACCAGGCCGGCGATGCCAGCGCCGACGATGGCAACTTCCTCACCGTGGCGCTCGGCAGGGATGCTGCCCAGGCCCGCCGGATGCTCCAGCCAGTCATCGAAGGCGAAGGGGAAGTCTGGGCCAAAGATGGTGATGGGAGGTTTGCCGTCGGCGGGGTGGCGGTTTTTCTTGTTCATGAAGTGACCTTGCCAGAGCGGCTGCGCGAGGGGCGGAGCCTGAGTATAGGAGATGGCTGAGGGTCATTTTATGAAGCGGGGCGTTCGTAATTAAGGTGCAGAATGGTGTCGTAATGTAGTTTTTGTGGTCACTATGACGGGAGCGTCATCATTTTTGACGTTCAGCTTACAGCGGCGAGGTGCTCCATCGTTTCCGGGAACTTTTGTACTAGACGTATCAATGCGACGGCCTGGGCGTTGGGCTTGGAACGGCCTTGCTCCCAGCTTTCCAGCGTCCGGGCATTAGTCCGCAGGTAGTTCGCGAAGAGTGCCCTGGACATGTTCAGCTGCTGGCGCAGCTCAAGCAGCTCGTTGGGCGCCAGCGGTGCGAGTTCCTCGAGGGTGGCCTTGTGCGAGCGCAGGGTCATTTTTCCTGCTCGCTCCTCGGCCAGGGCGTCAAAGCCTTCGGTGAGTTCAGTGAAGAGATTGCGCGGCATGTCGTGTCCTCATCAGGTGTTCGCGTTCGAGCATCCGTTTCAGCGCTTTACGCTGTTGATCAGTCAGATCGTCTTGTATGTCTTTCCCGTAGAGAGTGAACAGCCAGAACTCCAGACCTGAATGCCAGTAGTAGTAAATGACGCGGATGCCACCCCGTTTGCCCTTGTTGCGCAAGGGATCAGAAAACCGGATCTTTCTCAGCCCTCCGGTTCCTTTGATGACATCGCCTGCATCTGGGCAACTCAACAGGATCTGCTGCAGGCAGCGAAACTGCTCTTCGCTGAGAAGATCAGCACGGTAGCGCTCAAACGGTGGCAACTCGACAAAAATAGCGTCCATGTCTTGTACGTGATCTGCGTATAGTTTGAGTGGGTTGGAGAGGCCCGTCAATGGGCTTTTCTCCAGCCTATACGCCCTGGCACGCTGAGAGAGTGCTATTGAACTGCAGCTTGTAACGCTTGCAGGAAGGTCGGAAACACTCCGTAGGATTTCATCGGCTTGCCGTTTCAGACCGGCTGCCCGCGGTCGACCTTGCTGCTGAGGATGATCGATGTGGTGGTCTTCTCCACGCCCTCGACACTACCAATCTGGTCCAGCAGCTGGTCCAGTTGCTCCGGCGAATCGCTGCGTAGCCAGGCCACGTAATCGAACTCGCCACTGACCGCGCACAGCTGCTGTACCTGCCCCATGGCACTCAAGCGCCGCACCACTTCCTTGCCGGAGCGTGGCTGCACCTTGATGCCGACATAAGCCTGCAGCCCACCGCCAATCAAGTGCTGGCCCAGTCGCACGCCATAGCCGGTGATGACCTTGTTCTTTTCCAGCCGCTCCAGGCGCGAGTTGACCGTGGTGCGGGCGATGCCCACCTGGCGGGCCAAGGTGGCGACGCTTTCGCGGGCGTTGATCTGCAGCAGGGCGATCAGCTGGCGGTCGATTGCGTCGAGGGTGATGGGGCGGGCGTCTGACATGGAAAGTCTCTACGGTGGGTCCGCTAGCCTAGCCAGCCATGGACGGGTAGGGCAAGCCCCAGGGCAGCGCTACCAATCGGGCACAAAAAAGCCGCGCGTGCGCGCGGCTTTTTCAGGTCTGGTGGGCCCACACGGACTCGAACCGTGGACCAAAGGATTATGAGTCCTCTGCTCTAACCAACTGAGCTATAGGCCCTCAGTAAGTGCCCGGATTATAACGAGGGTTTTGAAAGCGTGCCATCCGAAAGATCAGATAGTGCTATGCGAAGAAACATCGACGCGAACTCGTCGGGTGGCAACGGCAGGCTGACAATGTAGCCCTGGATCTGCTCGCACCCTTCGGCCGCCAGGAAGCGCTGCTGCGCCTGATTCTCCACACCCTCGGCAATGATCGTCAGCTGCATGCTGCGCCCCAGCGCGATGATGGCGCGGGCGATGGCGGCATCGTGCGGATCGTCTGGCAGGCCACGGATGAACGACTTGTCGATCTTGAGAATGTCCAGTGGCAGGCGCTTGAGGTAGCTCAGCGAAGAGTAGCCGGTGCCGAAGTCGTCGATTGCCAACTGCACGCCCAGTTTTTTGAGCTGATGCAACACGGCCAGGGCTTCTTCGGCCTGGCTCATGATGAAGTTTTCGGTGATCTCCAACTGCAGGTCACCGGCTTTGAGCTGGTAGACCTTCAACAGATGTTCGATCCGCTTGGCGAGATTGGGGTGGCGTAGCTGTGCGCCCGCCAGGTTGATCGAAAGTGGACCAAAGGCCTGGTAAGCCTTCTTCCAGCGATGCATCTGCTGACAGGCTTGCTCCAGCACCCAGTCGCCCAGCTGGAGGATGGTGCCGTTTTCTTCGGCCAGATGAATGAAATGCTCGGGCGGTACTTCGCCAAACGTCGGGTGGCTCCAGCGAATCAGCGCTTCGGCCCCGACCAGGGCCTGGGTCTTGAGGCTCAATTTGGGCTGGAAGCTCAGGCTCATCTCGTTACGTTCGATGGCGCGACGCAGTTCGTGCTCCATGGCAATGCGTTCGCTGGCCTGCACGGTCAGGTCACGGGTGTAGGCTTCGACCCGGTTGCGGCCTTTGGCCTTGGAGCGGTACATGGCGGCGTCGGCGTTGCGGATCAGCGTGGCGACATCTGTGCCATCCTGCGGGTAGAGGCTGGTACCGATGCTGGCACTGGTGAAGAACTCATGCTCACCCGCCTGGAACGGCGCGACAAAGCAGGCCAGCAGCTTGTTGGCGATGGCATGAGCATCGCTGGGCTTGTGCAGACCAGGCAGCAGGATGATGAACTCGTCACCACCCAGGCGGGCCACGGTGTCGACATCGCGCACCTGCTCCTTGAGGCGTTGGGCGATGCCTTTGAGCAGCAGATCGCCGACCGGATGGCCGAGGCTGTCATTGATGTGCTTGAAACGGTCCAGGTCGAGGAACAGCACGGCGCCCTGGCGGTTTGATACCTGCGCGCAGGTCAGCGCGGCCTGCAGCCGGTTTTCGAACAGGGCGCGGTTGGGCAGGCCGGTCAGCGGGTCGTGGTGAGCCTGGTAGTCGAGTTTGGCCTGGGCGTGCTTGAGGCTGGAAATGTCGGCGAACACGGCGACGAAGTGGGTGATGTCGCGCTCATGGTTGCGCACGGCACTGATGGTCAGCCAGCCGGGGTACAGTTCGCCATTCTTGCGCTTGTTGTAGATCTCGCCCTGCCAGTGACCTTCGGCGGTGAGCTGGTGCCACATGGCGGCGTAGAAGGCACTGTCATGCTGGCCGGATGCGAGCAGGCGCGGGGTCTGGCCGAGGGCTTCGATCTCGCTGTAGCCGGTGATCTCGCTGAAGGCGCGATTGACCGCGCTGATGCGTTGGTCGGTGTCGGTGATCAATACGCCTTCGGCGGTGTTTTCGAACACGGTGGCAGCCAGTTGCAGTTTTTCCTGCATCAGGTGGCGTTCGGTGATGTCGCGGGCGATGGTCAGCATGCAGTCGACACCCCCGATCGGCAGTGGCCGTGCCGACAGCTCGCAGAGGCGAATCTGCCCGTCGCTGCGGCGCAGGTGGCAGCTGAAGTCTCGCACGAAGCCATCGCGGCCTAGCTGATCGATCAGGCGCTTGCGCTCGTTGAGATCGACCCAGATCCCCAGGTCGAACGAGGTCTGATCGATGGGCGGGTTGAATTCGTAGCCGGTCAGGCGGCAGAAACCCTCGTTGACCTCCAGCAGCAGGCCGTCGCTCTGGCGTGACAGCAGCAGGCCATCAGGCGAGGCGTGGAAGGCCTTGGCAAACTTTTCTTCGGAAGTCTGCAGCTGTTGCTGGGTTTGCTTGAGCTGGCTGATGTCGCGTACTGCCACCACCAGCGCCAGGGTGCCGTCGAGCTCGAAGGTTTCGGCCGAGGTCAGGCCAGTAAACATCTGGCCGTTGCTGCGGCGGAAGGTCATTTCCAGGTTGCGGATGCCACCCTGGTGCAGGCGCTCGAGCATCTTCGGGCCCATGCCCTCGATGCCCCACAGGTTGAGCTCTGTGGCGGTACGGCCGATCACCTCGCCCGGCGTCAGGCCGATCTGCTCTTCGAAGGCCTCGTTGACTTCGAGCAGCACGCCATCGCTGTGCCGTGCAATCAGCAGAATATCCGGGCACTGCTCGAACACCGAGGCGAACTTCTGTTCCGACAGGCGCAGGGCGTCCTCGGTGCGCTTGGTCTCGCTGATGTCGATCATCAGGCCGCGCATCAGGGGCCGGTGGCCGTGCTCGATCATGCTGACGAGGTTGCGCACCCACAGCGGCTGGCCATCGGCGCGCATCACCCGGTAGTCCAGGCTGTGGTCACGTCCGGCGGCGGTTTCGCTTTCGCAGAATGCCTGCGCCCACAGCGCATCGTCGGGGTGCAGGATGCTGCGCCAGAAACCGGGCTTGAGCCAGTCGTGCAGTGGGTAGCCCAGCAGGTCTTCGGCATGCGGCGAGACATAGCTGTAGGTGAAGTCGTTGGCGTCGGCTTCCCAGGCGATTGCCGACAGGCTTTCGATCAGGCCGCGGTAATGATACTCGCTGCTGCGCAGTTCCTGTTCCAGGGCGATGCGCCGGGAGATTTCCGAACTGAGCCGGCGATTGATGCGGATGACCACGGCGAGAATGGCGACCAGCAACAGGACGGCAGGCAGGCCGTAGAGCAGCGTGTCTTGCCAGAAACTGCGCTGGTCGACCACATTGCCGACCCAGCGTTGCTGGATATGGCTGATTTCATCACTGGACATGTCGGCCATCACCTTGTCGAGGATACCGACCAGAACTTGCTGGCCGCGGGGCGCGGCCATTGCCAATTGATAGCGATAGGGCGTTTCGCCGCTGACATACAGCCCTTCGAGCTTGAGCTGGCGCAGGCTCCAGATGCTTGATGCGAGGTCGCCGACCACGGCGTCCACCGCATCGGTGGCCAGGGCCTGCAGGGCCGAGCTGACATTGGGCATCGCTACAAGATTGAGGTCAGGGTGGTGGGTGCGCAGCAGTTCATGGGGCGCGTAGTTTTCCACCACGGCGACCTTCAGCCCGTACAGATCGTTGAGCGTGCGCGGTTGCGGGCCGCCATCATGGGCCAGGATGACGATGGGGAAATCGAGGTAGGGGCGGGTGAATGCCAGGTAGCCTTGGCGTTCCGGTGTCGACATGACGCCAGGCAGCAAATCGATGCGGCCTTCGCGCGCCTGCTGCAGCACTTCGGTCCAGCTGCTGGGCTCGACCGGTTTCAGTGACACGCCCAGGCGATCCTGGAGCAAGGCGATGTAATCGGCGGCCAATCCCTGGTACCGGCCCTCCTGGTCACGAAATTCGAATGGTGGCCAGGAGGCGTCGACGCCTAGCCTCAGCTGCGGATGGGCAGTGAGCCAGGTTTTTTCTTCGTCTGTCAGGGTCAGGGCGCCGGCCGTCGTGTTCCACAGCATCAGGATCCACAACAGAATGGCCGGCATCGGCTGCATAGCGGCCTCGCTTTCAGTGGGTCTGAAGTCGAGTGTAGACGGGCATTCAGCCAGCCGAGCAGCCGATCACAACTATTTGTCGGATAAGAAAAACCCCGGCCTGGGCCGGGGTTTGTCATCACTCGTCGAGGAAGGAGCGCAGATGCTCGCTGCGAGTAGGGTGACGCAGCTTGCGCAACGCCTTCGCTTCGATCTGACGGATCCGCTCACGGGTCACGTCGAACTGCTTGCCTACCTCTTCGAGGGTGTGGTCGGTGTTCATGTCGATACCGAAGCGCATGCGCAGCACCTTGGCTTCGCGTGCGGTCAGGCCCGAGAGCACGTCACGGGTCGCTTCCTTGAGGCTTTCGACCGTGGCCACGTCGATCGGGGACTGCATGGTCGAGTCCTCGATGAAGTCGCCCAGGTGCGAATCTTCGTCATCACCGATCGGGGTTTCCATGGAGATCGGCTCTTTGGCGATCTTCAATACCTTGCGGATCTTGTCCTCAGGCATTTCCATGCGTTCACCGAGCTCTTCCGGGGTCGGTTCACGGCCCATTTCCTGCAGCATCTGGCGGGAAATACGGTTGAGCTTGTTGATCGTCTCGATCATGTGCACCGGAATACGGATGGTGCGTGCCTGGTCGGCGATCGAGCGGGTGATCGCCTGGCGGATCCACCAGGTGGCATAGGTCGAGAACTTGTAGCCACGACGGTATTCGAACTTGTCCACCGCCTTCATCAGGCCGATGTTGCCTTCCTGGATCAGGTCGAGGAACTGCAGGCCACGGTTGGTGTACTTCTTGGCGATGGAGATCACCAGACGCAGGTTCGCCTCGACCATTTCTTTCTTGGCGCGGCGGGCTTTCGCCTCACCGATGGACATGCGACGGTTGATTTCCTTGATTTCGGCGACGGTCAGGCCGGTCTCCGTCTCGAGGTCGATCAGCTTCTGCTGGCAGGCGACGATGGCGGCGTCCTTTTCACCCAGGGCGGCAGCCCATTTGGTGCTGCGCTTGGCCAGGTCACCGGACCAGGTCTGGTCGGTTTCGTTGCTCGGGAACAGGCGCAGGAAGTCGGCACGCGGCATGCGGGCATCACGCACACACAGCTGCATGATTGCACGCTCTTGCTGACGCAGGCGGCTCAGGGCATCGCGAACGCGCTCGACCAGGACGTCGAACTGCTTCGGCACCAGCTTGATCGGCATGAACAGGTCAGCCAGAGCTTGCAGGGCCGCAATGCTTTCCTTGGTTTCACGGCCGTTCTTCTTCAGGACCTTGGAGGTGGCCTGGAGCTGATCGGCTACGGCGCCGAAACGCTGGGCTGCAACGACCGGATCAGGACCGCTTTCGGTCTCTTCCTCGTCGTCGCCGTCACTTTCTTCTTCGTCGTCGTCCGACTCTTCCTTGGCAGCAGGCGCCTTGGCGCCAGGTACCGGCACTTCTTCGGTCGGTGCGGCGATGTTGTCGTCAGGGTCGATGTAACCGCTGAGGACGTCGGACAGGCGGCCGCCTTCGGCGGTGACGCGGTCGTATTCGCCGAGGATGTAGTCGACAGTACCCGGGAAGTGGGCGATGGCGCCCATGACTTCACGGATGCCTTCCTCGATCCGCTTGGCGATTTCGATCTCGCCTTCACGGGTCAACAGCTCGACGGTACCCATTTCGCGCATGTACATGCGCACCGGGTCGGTCGTGCGGCCGATATCGGTCTCAACTGCCGCCAACGCAGCAGCGGCTTCTTCGGCCGCGGCTTCGTCGGTGTCGGCTTCCGCCAACAGAAGGGCATCCGCATCCGGAGCACTCTCGAATACGTTGATCCCCATGTCGTTGATCATGCGGATGATGTCTTCCACCTGTTCAGGATCTGAAATATCCTCAGGCAGGTGGTCGTTGACCTCCGCGTAAGTCAGGTAGCCCTGCTCACGACCGCGGGTGATCAACTCTTTGATACGAGACTGCTGTTGCGCTTTTCCGGACATAACACCCTATCCACTGAAGGTCTTGGCGGGCAAAAAACAAGCCGAGGATTATACCCGAGCATGGGCCTCACGCGCCAGATGAGGTCGGCGTTTGTGCGGGAACATTCCGGCTCAGCAGGGCGAGGAGTTGTGATTTTTCCTCGCTGGTCAATTCGCTTTGACGAGATTTCCTGAGCAGTTGTTCCAGGCTGCGCTCGCGTTGGCGGGCGGACAAGCTAGTTATAGTGTCGAAAAACTGTTGTTCAAGGTTGTCGGCCACGATCAACCATTCCTTTTCTGCCAGGGCGCGCAGCAGGCGGCCTTGTTCGGTGCCATGCCAACGTGCGATCAGCTGCATTGAGCTTAGCCCAGGATTCTTCTGCGCAGCTTCGATCAGTGCCACCAGCAGCTGGCTGTACAGGTGTTCCTCATCGGCGAAGTGGCTGGCATCCTCGACCTTGCCGGCCAGCAGTGGGTGGTGCAGCAGGGTACGCAAGGCGGCCAGGGTCGGTGGTTCGACCGGTGCCGGCACGCGCGGCGGCGCTTCATCGCGTTGCTGCCAGGGCTTGCCGCCCTTGCGGTTTTTGTCCCAGGGCTTGTCGCTCCACTGCTTTTTGCCACCGCCTTTGTTCGGCTTCCATTCCTGTTCCTGGTGGACGGGGGCGTAGTCGTGCTGTGGCATGTCGCCGAAGTCGGGGGTGTAGCTGGCCATGGCGTCGTAATCGTAGCCAGGGTCGTAGTCCGGCCCATTGCTGGCCGCTGGCGTTTGCTGCGCCAGTTGCTCGACCTGCTGCGGGTCGAGGCCGGTGATTTCCTTCAGGCGGTTGCGCATCAGCTGACGCAGGTTGGCGCCGGGGATCTTTTCGATCAATGGTGCAGCCAAGGTCGCCATGTGTGCCTTGCCTTCGAGCGAGCGCGGGTCGGCTTCGTTGCTCAGTTGCTCGAAGAAATAGTCGGCCAGCGGTTGTGCGTGCTGGTTGATCCGGGCTCTGAAGGCGTCGGTGCCTTCTGCGCGTACCAGGCTGTCCGGGTCTTCCCCTTCGGGCAGGAACAGGAAGCGCGCCCGGCGGCCGTCCTGCAGTGCCGCGAGGGTTGACTCCAGTGCGCGCCAGGCAGCCTTGCGCCCGGCCTGGTCGCCATCGAAACAGAACAGCACGCTGGGCACCACGCGGAACAGGCGCTTGAGGTGTTCTTCGCTGGTGGCGGTGCCGAGGGTGGCCACGGCATTGCGCAAGCCCTGCTGGGCCAGTGCGATCACGTCCATGTAGCCCTCGACGACAATGATCTCGTCAAGGTTGCGGTTGTGCTTGCGTGCCTCGTACAGCCCGTAGAGTTCCTGGCCTTTGTGGAACACCGGCGTTTCCGGGGAGTTGAGATACTTGGGCTTGTCGTCGCCCAGTACCCGGCCGCCAAAGGCGATGATGCGCCCACGGCTGTCGCGGATCGGGAACATCACCCGATCGCGGAAGCGGTCGTAGCGTTTGCCGCTTTCGGCGTTCTCGATCAGCAGGCCGGCGTCGATCATCACCTTCTGTTGCAGGGTATCGGCGCCCAGGTGTTTGAGCAGATTGTCCCAGCCCGGCGGCGCGAAGCCCAGGCTGAAGTCGCGGGCAATTTCGCCCGACAGGCCGCGGCCTTTGAGGTAATCGACCGCCGCCTTGCGGGTCGGATGGCTGCGCAGGGCCTGGCGGTAGAACTCCGAGGCTGCGTCCAGCAATGGGTACAGCGGAGAGTCGGTGGGCTGGCGCGGTTTGTTGTCGCGGCGGCCTTGTTCCCTGGGCACTTCCATGCCGGCCGCGCGGGCCAGTTCCTCGACGGCCTGGGGGAAGTCCAGGTTGTCGTGGTCCATGACGAAGCCGAGGGCATTGCCGCCGGCGCCGCAACCGAAGCAGTAATAGAACTGCTTGTCGGGGCTGACCGTGAAGGAGGGAGTTTTTTCCTTGTGGAACGGGCAACAGGCAGAGTAGTTCTTACCGGTTTTTTTCAGCTGAACACGCGAACTCACCACGTCGACAATGTCGAGGCGGTTGATCAGGTCGTCAATGAAGCTTTGGGGAATCAGCCCGGCCATGGCAGTCTCGTCATCTGGCAACTGCAAGTCTAAACGCTAAAGAGGCGAGTGATGCCAGGGGAAGTGCGAGGGGGGTGTGCTCGTCGCCAGCCTCCAGGTAGGCCGGGGGCTCGTCAGTCAGGACGTGCACGCCTGGCCGAAGCCAGTTCTGACGCTTTTAACCATTTGCCCGCTGCAAGTTGCAACAGGTACCTTGAACTAGCTGCTCAAGGTAAAGCAAACCGCTGCCATCGGCCCGGCGGTGAGCCGGGCAGGGCAGAAGCTCTAGCGTCGAACGTCTGTATTAGTACAGACGAACGGCGCGGCGCTGTTCGCGCTGAACTTTCTTGGCGTGACGCTTAACAGCAGCAGCTGCTTTGCGCTTACGCTCGGCGGTCGGCTTCTCGTAAAACTCGCGGCTACGAACTTCAGCCAGTACACCGGCTTTTTCGCAGGAGCGCTTGAAACGACGCAGAGCTACGTCGAAGGGTTCGTTCTCTTTAACTTTGACGGCTGGCATCCAGGGCTACCTTAATTCATTACCGGGGTAGACGTGCTCCTGGCAAAACAAAGGTGTGCTGGAGAACGTCGGTTTTCAAGGGTTGCGGATGTTAACCCTTAGCAAGCCGGAATGCAAAGCCTCTGATCGAAAACCGCTGGTCGGCACCCGGCACGGGGACTATCATGCGCGGCTTCGAATTCAGCCCCCACAAGGGACGAGCCCATGCTAGTACTGGGATTGGAAACATCCTGCGACGAAACCGGCGTCGCATTATACGACAGCGAGCGCGGTTTGTTATCCGACGCACTGTTCAGTCAGATCGACCTGCACCGCGTGTTCGGTGGCGTGGTGCCCGAGCTCGCCTCGCGTGACCACGTCAAGCGCATGCTGCCGCTCATCCGGCAGGTGCTGGACGAGGCCGGCTGCGTTGCCACCGAGATCGATGCCATCGCCTACACCGCAGGCCCTGGCCTGGTTGGCGCGTTGCTGGTCGGTGCCTCGTGCGCCCAGGCCCTGGCCTTCGCCTGGGATATCCCGGCGATCGGCGTGCACCATATGGAAGGCCACCTGCTGGCGCCGATGCTGGAGGAAAATCCGCCGGAGTTTCCGTTCGTCGCTTTGTTGGTCTCCGGCGGCCACACCCAGCTGGTAAAGGTCGATGGTATCGGCCAGTACGCGTTGCTGGGCGAGAGCCTGGACGACGCGGCGGGTGAGGCGTTCGACAAGACGGCCAAGCTGATCGGCCTGAACTACCCTGGCGGGCCGGAAATCGCCCGCCTGGCAGAGCAGGGCGTGCCGGGGCGCTTCGTGTTCCCACGGCCGATGACCGATCGTCCGGGCCTTGAATTCAGCTTCAGCGGTCTGAAGACCTTCGCCTTGAACACCTGGCAGCAGTGCAAGAATGCTGGCGACGACAACGAACAAACCCGTTGCGACGTGTCCCTGGCATTCCAGCAGGCGGTGGTGGAGACTCTGACCATCAAGTGCAAGCGCGCCCTCAAGCAGACCGGCCTCAAACGCCTGGTCATCGCTGGCGGCGTGAGTGCCAACAAGGCGTTGCGCGCCTCGCTGGAAGACATGCTGGCTGGTATCAAGGGCAACGTGTACTACGCGCGTCCGCAGTTTTGCACCGACAACGGCGCGATGATCGCCTATGCGGGTTGCCAGCGTCTGTTGGCAGGGCAGCAGCAGGACCTGGCGATCAGCGTGCAGGCGCGCTGGCCGATGGAGCAGCTTGCGCCGCTGTGAATGCCTGCAGGCGCGTCAGAAATGCCTTTCGCGCCCGGCAAACAGGTCGCGCAGGTTATTGCGGTGACGCCAGACGATCATCACCGTGAGCACGGCGATCGGCAGCAGCGCTTCCGGCTCGCGCCAGGCCAGCAATGGCAAGGTCAGCGGGGTTGCGACAAGTGCCGCCAGCGAGCTGGTGCGGGTAAGGTAGAAAGTCAGTAGCCAGGCGCCGATGGCCAGCAAAGCGGCCGGGAAGTACAGGCCCATGAGCATGCCGGCGGCGGTGGCGACACCTTTGCCGCCGCGAAAGCGGAAGTACAGCGGAAACAGGTGGCCGAGCACTGCGCACACGCCGACCCATGCCTGCTCCTGCAGGCCAAGGCCGGCAGTGCGGGCGAGCAAAACCGGCAGCAGGCCCTTGCACAGGTCGCCCAGCAGGGTCAGGATCGCCAGTTTACGGCCTGCCAGGCGTAGCATGTTGGTAGCGCCAGCATTGCCCGAACCGCTGGAACGCGGGTCCGGGCTGCCTGAAAGGCGGCTGAGGACGATGGCGAAGGACAGCGAGCCGAGCAGGTAGGCGAGCAGCGCCAATAACCAAAACATGCTAACTATTCCGGGCGAGGACGCCCTGATTCTAACGGCGCCCGTCGCCCTTGTCGTGTTGTGGAGAGAAGTGCTTGGACAGAGTGTTCATCGAAGGCCTGGAAGTCGATACCGTCATCGGTGCCTATGACTGGGAGCGGGATATTCGCCAGTGCCTGCGCCTGGACCTGAGTTTCGCCTGGGACAACCGCCCGGCGGCGGCCGGCGATGATCTCAATCTGGCGCTGGACTACGCCAGCGTTTCGGCGCGGGTTCAGGCGTTTGCCGAGCAGGCGCGCTTCGAGCTGGTGGAAACCTTTGCCGAGCGCCTGGTGGCGACGCTGATGGAAGAATTCCACATCCCTTGGGTGCGGCTGAAGCTGACCAAGCCGGGCGCCGTTCCTGCCGCGCGTGGCGGTGTTGGCGTGGAGATCGAGCGCGGATGTCTCTGAGCACGGTTTATCTGGGCCTGGGCAGCAACATCGATCGCCACCAGCACCTGTGTGCGGGGCTCGATGCGTTGGCGGCCATTCTCAGCGACATGCGCTGTTCCCCGGTGTTCGAGAGCCAGGCGGTGGGCATCAAGAGCGGTCCGTTCATCAACTTCGTGGTCACCGGCAAGACTGACCTGCCATTGATGGAGCTGGACCGCCGGCTCAAGTTCATCGAGGCGGACAATGGCCGCTATGCGCCGGATCGCAAGGGCTTGCCGCTGGATATCGATGTGCTCATGTATGACGACCTGCATGGCACGTTCGATGGGTTGGTGCTGCCTCGGGCGGAAATCCTGAAGAATGCCTTCGTGCTGTGGCCGTTGTCGCTGCTGGCACCGGAGCTGGTGCATCCAGGGGCGGGGAAGAGCATGGCGCAGTTGTGGCAGGAGGCGCAGATCGACCAGGTGCTGGCGCCTGTTGCCTTCGAGTGGCGGGGGTTGCAGCTGACTCAGGCGTGAGGCCATCTGCAGGCACTGTAGGAGCGGCCTTGTGTCGCGAAAGGGCCGCAACGCGGCCCCGGCAATTTCAGCATAATGCGCAAATTCTGGGGACGCTACGCACCCCTTTCGCGACGCAAGGCCGCTCCCACAAGGGATCGCGCTGGTGAGCCGTTATGGTAAGCCGCGAGCACTTTCAGTCGCTCGGCTTTGAGCGCCTCGCCCAGGTCCTGGCCGGTCAAACCGGCTTCCACTAGCGGCTTCACGTCTACCGCGCGGGCAGCCGCCGCCGCTGCGCGTAGATAATCGGCCTGTGGGTATTCACCAGGCGCAGCCATTTCACACGAGGCAATGAAATCCTCGAAGCGCTGCGGTCGTCGATAGACGTCGAATTTCTGCAGAATTTCCAGCAATTTTGCAGGCGTTAGCTGTACCGCATCGTCTGCCTGTCCGGCAAACTCACTCACCAGCACGGCCAGTTCCTGGCACTCACGCGGCGCCTTGAAGCGCTGGTTGAGCGCTTTGATGGCCGCTGGCTCCAGCCCTCGCAGCAAGCATGCCCAGCGCACAGCCAGTGGCTGCTGGTGCTCCGCCGCCCGCTGCAGCGCCGCCAGCGTATCCACGGCGTGTACCAGCTCTGGCATCAACTCCTGCAGGGCACCACAGGCGCGCAGCACCTGAATGAACACCTGAGGCTGGCTTTCCATCAGCGCCCGCTCGATCTCCTTCCAGCTACGTTCGGCCGTAAGCGCCTGCAGTTCGCCTGATTCGGCGATCTGGCGCATCAGTGCCAATGTTTCATCGGCGACCTGAAAACCCAAGGGGGCATAGCGCGCGGCAAAGCGGGCAACGCGCAGTACCCGCAAGGGATCTTCGGCGAACGCTGGGGAAACATGGCGCAGTATGCGTTGTTCAAGATCAGCCTGGCCATGGTAGGGGTCGTGGACCGTGCCCTGCTCATCTTCGGCCATCGCATTGATGGTGAGGTCGCGACGAATCAGGTCCTGTTCCAGGGTCACATCCGGGCTGGCGTGAAAAGTGAACCCGCCATAACCACGCCCGCTCTTGCGTTCGGTGCGGGCCAGGGCATATTCCTCGCCTGTCTTCGGATGCAGGAAAACCGGGAAATCAGCGCCGACCGGGCGAAAGCCCCGGGTGTGCATTTCTTCGACCGTGGCGCCGACCACCAGCCAGTCGATATCGCTGACCGGGCGCCCGAGCAGGCGATCGCGAACCGCGCCGCCGACTTTGTAGATGTGCATATGCAGCCTCCATTACTGCCCACAGGATACCCTGTCGGCAGCAATGGCTGTGCATCAGAGGTGGTGGATGACGGCGAGGTCCATGCGCCCGTAGTCGCCGCTCTCGGCATGCTCCCCACGCGGTGGCATGTGATGGGTCTTGACCACCTGGTCGCCCTGTACGGTTTCCAGGTGGATATCGAAGCCCCACAGTCGGTGCAGATGCTTGAGTACTTCCTCGGTGGAGTCACCCAGCGGCTTACGGTTGTGTTGCTGGTGGCGCAGGGTGAGTGAGCGGTCGCCACGGCGGTCGATGCTCCAGATCTGCACATTGGGTTCGCGGTTACCGAGGTTGTATTGCGCTGCCAGTTGCTCGCGAATGATCCGGTAACCGGCTTCGTCGTGGATGGCCGGTACCAGCAGGTCGTCGCGTTGGTCGTCATCGAGGATGCTGAACAGCTTCAGGTCGCGCATCACCTTGGGCGACAGGTACTGCAGAATGAAGCTCTCGTCCTTGAAGCTGCTCATGGCGAACTTGATGGTAGATAGCCAGTCGCTGCCGGCAATGTCGGGGAACCAGTGGCGATCTTCTTCAGTAGGGTTTTCGCACATGCGGCGGATGTCGGTGTACATGGCAAAGCCCAGCGCGTAGGGGTTGATGCCGCTGTAGTACGGGCTGTCGAAGCCGGGCTGGAACACCACGCTGGTGTGCGACTGCAGGAACTCCATCATGAAGCCTTCGGTGATCAGGCCTTCGTCGTACAGATCGTTCATCAGGGTGTAATGCCAGAAAGTCGCCCAACCTTCATTCATCACCTGGGTCTGGCGCTGTGGGTAGAAGTACTGGGCGATCTTGCGCACGATGCGCACCACTTCACGCTGCCAGGGTTCGAGCAGCGGGGCGTTCTTTTCGATGAAGTAGAGGATGTTTTCCTGCGGCTCGGAAGGGAAGCGCGTATCGTCGCGCTCACCGGCTTTTTCCGCGTTCTTGGGAATCGTGCGCCACAGGTCGTTGATCTGACGCTGAAGGTGCTCTTCACGGTCTTTCTGACGTCGGCGTTCTTCTTCGGCAGAAATCGGATAGGGGCGCTTGTAGCGATCGACGCCATAGTTCATCAGCGCATGACAGGAGTCGATCAGGTCTTCCACGGCGTCTATGCCATGGCGCTCCTCGCATTGGGCAATGTACTGCTTGGCAAACACCAGGTAGTCGATGATCGACGTGGCGTCGGTCCAGGTGCGGAACAGGTAGTTACCCTTGAAGAAGCTGTTATGGCCGTAGCAGGCGTGGGCGATCACCAGTGCCTGCATGCACATGGTGTTTTCTTCCATCAGGTAGGCGATGCAGGGGTCGGAGTTGATCACGATCTCGTAGGCCAGGCCCATCTGTCCCCGGCTGTACGACTTCTCGGTACTGAGGAACTGCTTGCCGTAGGACCAATGGTGATAACCCAGCGGCATACCGACGGAAGCATAGGCATCCATCATCTGCTCGGCGGTGATCACCTCGATCTGGTTGGGGTAGGTGTCAAGAGCGTAGCGTTCGGCCAGCCGGCTGATTTCCCGATCGTAGGTCTGGATCAGCTCGAACGTCCACTCGGACCCGGTGGAAATGGGTTGGCGTCTCTGTGCTCTGGCGGTCATGTGGCTAACCTGCGCTGGAAGAGTTCACGGAAGACCGGGTAGATATCACCGGCCGATACCAACTGCTGCTGGGCGAATGTGTCGGGAAAGGCTTCGCCGATTCGCTCGTACTCGTACCACAACGCCTGGTGCTCACGCGGGGTGATCTCGACGTAAGTGTAGTACTGCACATGGGGCATGATCTGCTTGGACAGGATCTCGCGGCAGATCGGCGAGTCGTCGTTCCAGTTGTCGCCGTCGGAGGCCTGGGCGGCATAGATGTTCCAGTCAGCGGCCGGGTAACGTTCGGCCATGATCTCCTGCATCATCTTCAGCGCGCTGGAAACGATGGTGCCACCGGTTTCCCGGGAGTAGAAGAACTCTTCCTCGTCCACTTCGCGGGCGCTGGTGTGGTGGCGGATGAACACCACCTCGATGCGGTCGTAGTTTCGCTTGAGGAACAGGTAAAGCAGGATGAAGAAGCGCTTGGCGATGTCCTTGGTGGCCTGGGTCATCGAGCCGGACACGTCCATCAGGCAGAACATCACTGCCTTGGAGCTGGGGTTGGGCTGCTTGACCAGCAGGTTGTACTTGAGGTCGAAGGTGTCGAGGAAGGGCAGGCGGTTGATGCGCGCCTTGAGCCGGTCGATTTCCTGTTCGACTTCCTGGATGTCGGTGAAGTTGTCGGGTTCTTCGACTTTCAGCCGGTCCAGCTCTTTCTGTGCTTCGCGCAGCAGTGCACGGCTGCTGCCGGTCAGGGCAATGCGCCGGGCATGGGCCGAGCGCAGGGTGCGAACGATATTGATGCGTGACGGGTTGCCCTCGTTGGCGACACCGGCACGCACGGTCTTGAAGGTGTCGGTCCCGGTGAGGTGGCGTTTGACCAGATTGGGCAGCTCGAGGTCTTCGAACATGAATTCGAGGAACTCTTCCTGGGTAATCTGGAAGACGAAGTCGTCCATGCCCTCGCCGGAGTTGCCGGCCTTGCCACGGCCGCTGCCACCCCCGCCGCCCTGGGGCCGGGGGATGTGCTCGCCTGCGGTGAATTCCTTGTTGCCAGGGTGCACGATGGTCTGCTTGCCGCCTCGACCATGGTGCAGCACCGGTTCATCGATATCCCGTCCCGGAATGCTGATCTGCTCGCCGTGCTCCATATCCATGATGGAACGACGGCTCACGGCCTCTTCCACGGCCTTCTTGATGTGCTCACGGTACCGCCGCAAGAATCGCTGGCGGTTGACCGTGCTCTTGTTCTTGCCGTTCAGGCGTCGGTCGATAACGTAGCTCATGGTCCCTCCGGTAGCTGGAGCAGCTGCAAGCCACAAGCTTCAAGCTGCAAGAAAGAGCAGCCACCGCTGCCGCAAGCCTTGGCGCGGGCGGCAATGCCAACGCCAGGCAGCTTGCAGCTTGCGGCTTGTAGCTTGCCGCTTTATTGCGATTTCCTGACCCGCAGGTACCATTCCGACAGCAGGCGCACCTGTTTGTCGGTGTAGCCACGTTCCACCATCCGCGTGACGAAGTCGTTGTGCTTCTGCTGATCCTCCTTGCTGGCCTTGGCGTTGAAGCTGATGACCGGCAGCAGGTCTTCGGTGTTGGAGAACATTTTCTTCTCGATCACCACGCGCAGCTTCTCGTAGCTGAGCCAGCTCGGGTTCTTGCCATTGTTGTTGGCGCGGGCACGCAGCACGAAGTTGACGATCTCGTTGCGGAAGTCCTTCGGATTGCTGATGCCTGCCGGTTTCTCGATCTTTTCCAGCTCTTCGTTGAGGGCGATACGGTTGAGGATTTCGCCGGTTTCCGGGTCGCGGTATTCCTGGTCCTGGATCCAGAAGTCGGCATAGAGCACGTAGCGGTCGAAGATGTTCTGCCCGTATTCGCTGTAGGACTCGAGGTAAGCGGTCTGGATCTCCTTGCCAATGAACTCGATGTAGCGCGGTGCCAGGTACTCCTTCAGGTAGCGCAGATAACGCTCGCGTACTTCGGCCGGGAACTGTTCCTGCTCGATCTGCTGCTCCAGCACATACAGCAGGTGCACCGGGTTGGCCGCCACCTCATGGGGGTCGAAGTTGAACACCTTGGACAGGATCTTGAAGGCGAAGCGGGTCGACAGGCCGTTCATGCCTTCGTCAACGCCGGCAGCATCGCGGTACTCCTGGATCGATTTGGCTTTCGGGTCGGTGTCCTTGAGGTTTTCGCCGTCGTAGACCCGCATCTTCGAGTAGATGTTGGAGTTTTCCGGCTCCTTGAGGCGCGAGAGCACGGTGAACTGGGCGAGCATCTTGAGGGTGTCCGGCGCGCAGTGGGCTTTGGCCAGCGAGCTGTTGATCAGCAGTTTGTCGTAAATCTTGATCTCGTCGCTGACACGCAGGCAGTACGGCACCTTGACGATGTAGATCCGGTCGATGAACGCTTCGTTGTTCTTGTTGTTGCGGAAGGTGTGCCACTCCGATTCGTTGGAGTGGGCCAGCAGGATACCGGTGTAGGGAATGGCCCCGAGACCTTCGGTACTGTTGTAGTTGCCTTCCTGTGTGGCAGTGAGCAAGGGGTGCAGGACCTTGATCGGCGCCTTGAACATCTCGACGAACTCCATCAGGCCCTGGTTGGCCCGGCACAGTGCGCCCGAGTAGCTGTAGGCATCAGCGTCGTTCTGCGGGAATTCCTCAAGCTTGCGGATATCCACTTTACCGACCAGGGCCGAGATGTCCTGGTTGTTCTCGTCACCCGGTTCGGTCTTGGCGATGGCGATCTGGTTGAGGATCGACGGGTATAGCTTGACCACCCTGAACTTGCTGATATCGCCGCCAAATTCCTGCAGGCGTTTGGTGGCCCAGGGCGACATGATGGTGTTCAGGTAACGCCGCGAGATGCCGTACTCTTCCTCGAGAATGGCCCCGTCTTCGGTGGCATTGAACAAGCCCAGGGGTGACTCGAATACGGGCGAGCCCTTGATGGCGTAGAAGGGCACCTTTTCCATCAGCTGCTTGAGTTTCTCGGCCAGCGACGATTTACCGCCGCCCACCGGGCCCAGCAGATAGAGGATCTGTTTCTTCTCTTCCAGACCTTGAGCGGCGTGGCGGAAGTACGAGACGATCTGGTCGATGCACTCTTCCATGCCATGGAAGTCGGCAAAGGCCGGATACCGGCGAATGACCTTGTTGGAGAAAATTCGCGACAGCCTGGAGTTGCTGGAGGTGTCGATCAGTTCCGGCTCACCGATGGCCAGCAACAGCCGTTCAGCCGCGGATGCGTAAGCACTGCGATCCTCTTTGCACAGCTCGAGGTACTCCTGCAGCGAAAGTTCTTCCTGACGCGTGGACTCGAAGCGTTGTTGGAAGTGGCTAAAAATACTCATGACGTCACCTCGCTCGATACGTGGAGACGACGCCGGATCAGTCAGCTGATGCTGGCATGCAACCGGTTTTGCCGATTGCTGTATACCCCCCAGAACACCCTGTAACGCTACCGATGACCCGCACGCCGGTGTACCGGCTCTCCCCTTTTTCTGGATGGCCTGCGCTTAAGAATAGTTGGTTATCCGCAAGGTCAAGGGCGGGCAGCGGAGAAGTTGCGAACGACCGTTCGTCAGGTTGGCTGCGAGCCCGCGTAGGGCGCGGGCTGCAGTAAAAATGAAAAAATTATTCGGCAGCGCCCTGGGCGGTCTCCGCCGGGTAGGTGGTGCGCCACAGTTCGAAGCCGCCATCGACGCTGTAGACCTCGGAGAAGCCCTGGCCAACCAGGTAGGCAGCTGCGCTCTGGCTGGAATTGCCGTGATAGCAGACCACCAGGGTAGGGGCATCGAGGTCGGCATTGCGGATGAACTCGGCGACCGAGTGGTTATCCAGATGCCTGGCGCCGGTGATGTGGCCGGCGGAAAAGGCTTGCGGGTCGCGAATGTCGACGACTACCGCACCTTGCGCGCGCAGGGCCAGAGCCTGCTCGGGAGGGATGCGCTTGAATTCGCTCATGGGTACGGTTCTCTTCAGGGTTGATCGTTCAGTGTAGTGGGTTGTAGCGGCGCACGGACATGGCCGTCGTCGGTGCAGTCGCAGCGGTGGTATTCGCCACTGTCGACGTTGTACAGGGTCATGGCGCCGCCCCACACGCAGCCGGTGTCGAGGGCGATGATGCCGGGCACGTCGACCTGGCCCTGAAGCGCGGCCCAGTGGCCGAAGATGATCTTCACGTGGCGTGAGCGGCGGTCCTTGTGCGCATACCAGGGCTTGTAGCCCTTGGGCGCGCTGTCCAGGCCCTCCTTGCTCTTGAGGTCGAGCTTGCCTGCCGCCGTGCAGAAGCGCATGCGTGTGAAGTAGTTGGTGATCACCCTTAGGCGCTCGACACCCGTGAGGCTTTTGCTCCACTTGTTCGGCTCATTGCCGTACATGCCGTCCAGATACAACTGCAGGCGGTTGTCGTCGCGCAGTACTTGCTCGACTTCTGCTGCAAATTGCAGCGCCTGGCCGAGCGTCCACTGCGGCGGGATACCAGCATGGACCAGTGCGATGCCGCGTGGCTCGTCGTAATGCAGCAGTTTTTGCTGACGCAACCAGTCGAACAGCCGGTCGGCATCCGGCGCCTCGATGATCTCACGCAGGGTGTCGCTTTTCTTCAGGCGCTCGACGTTGTGCCAGGCGGCCAGCAGGTGCAGGTCATGGTTGCCCAGCACGCACACCAGCGACTGGCGGATCGAATAGAGATAGCGCAGGGTTTCCAGCGACTCGGGGCCGCGGTTGACGAGGTCGCCGACCAGCCACAGGCGGTCGACTACCGGGTTGAAATTGACCCGTGCGAGCAGGCATTTGAGCGGTTCCAGGCAGCCTTGCAGGTCTCCGACGGCGTAGGTGGCCATCAGTGCAGCGCCCCGGGGACCGCGAGACGAAACGGTGCGATGTCGGCGTCGAAGCGCTTGCCGTCTTCGGCGAACATTTCGTAGCTGCCCTGCATGGTCCCGACGCGCGTGCTGATGACCGCGCCGCTGCTGTAGGTATGGCTCTGCCCGGGCTCGATGGTCGGCTGCTGGCCGACTACGCCGGCTCCGCGTACTTCCTCGACTTCGCCGTCACCGTTGGTGATCAGCCAGTGGCGTGACAGCAGCTTGGCTTTGATCGAGCCATTGTTCTGCACGGTGATGGTGTAGGCGAAGGCGAAGCGACTGCTTTCGGGGTCGGATTGCTCTTTCAGGTAACGGGTCACGACGCTGACGTCGATCTGATAGCGAGGGTCGGACATGCAAGGGCCTTGGGCGAACTGACGCAATAATGCAGTCTAGGCCATTGGCGGGGGGGAGGGCCAGCGTCATCCTGACCGGCTGGTGCGGTCAGTTGTAGGAGCGGCCTTGTGTCGCGAAAGGGCTGCAGAGCAGCCCCAGAGTTTCAGCGTTGACGCAGAAAAGGTTGGGGCTGCTCTGCAGCCCTTTCGCGACACAAGGCCGCTCCTACAAGGGGCAACATCCCGCGAACGCTGAATCAGGCTTGCTGGTTGGCCAGCTGGTCGGCCAGGCGCACGAAAGCGGCCAGGTCGAGCTGTTCAGGGCGCAGGCTGCCGTCCACGCCAGCGGCCTCGATGGATGCGCTATCGAGCAGGCCTTTCAGCGTGTTGCGCAAGGTTTTGCGACGCTGGTTGAATGCTTCGCGCACCACCTGCTCCAGTAACCGAGCATCCTTGGCCGGATGCGGCAGCACTTCGTGCGGCACCAGGCGCACGATCGCCGAGTCGACCTTCGGTGGGGGGTTGAATGCGCCTGGGCCCACATTGAACAGGTGCTCTACACGGCAGTGGTACTGCACCATGATCGACAGGCGGCCCCAGTCGCCACCGCCAGGCCCGGCAGCCATGCGCTCGACCACTTCCTTCTGCAGCATGAAGTGCATGTCACGGATCAGCCCGGCGTGGCTGAGCAAGTGGAAGATCAGCGGGGTAGAGATGTTGTAGGGCAGGTTGCCGACTACCTTGAGGCTGCGCGGCGGTACGCCCAGCTGATTGAAGTCGAACTTCAGGGCGTCGCCCTGGTGCAGGCGGAAGTTGCCGCGGCCGGCAAACTTGTGCTGCAGGATCGGCACCAGGTCTTTGTCCAGTTCCACCACGTCCAGCTGGGCGCCACTGCCCAGCAGGCCCTCGGTCAGGGCGCCCTGGCCCGGGCCGATTTCCAGCAGGTGTTCGCCGGCCTTGGCATTGATGGCGCGCAGGATGCGGTCGATGATGCCCGCATCGTGCAGGAAGTTCTGGCCGAAGCGCTTGCGGGCCCGGTGTTGGTATTGCTCGTTCATGGTCGGTTCTCGGCCATCTGGTAGGCGGTTTCCAGCGCAACGCGCAGGCTGCCGGTGTCGACCTTGCCGCTGCCGGCCAGGTCCAGGGCGGTGCCGTGGTCTACCGATGTGCGGATGATCGGCAGGCCCAGGGTCACATTGACGGCAGCGCCAAAGCCCTTGTACTTGAGTACGGGCAGGCCCTGGTCATGGTACATCGCCAGCACCGCGTCGCAGTGCTCCAGATATTTTGGGGTAAACAGGGTATCGGCCGGCAGCGGCCCGCGCAGGTCCATGCCTTCGCTACGCAGGCGGGCCAGTGTGGGTTCGATGATGTCGATTTCTTCGCGGCCAAGATGGCCGCCTTCCCCGGCATGCGGGTTGAGGCCGCAGACCAGGATGCGCGGATTGGCAATGCCGAACTTGTCGCGCATGTCGGCGTGCAGGATGCGGGTGACCCGCTCCACGCGCTCGGCTGTGATGGCGTCGGCGATGTCCCGCAGTGGCAAGTGCGTGGTCACCAGGGCCACGCGCAAGCCGCGGGTCGCCAGCATCATCACCACCTGGGCGGTGTGGGTCAGGTCGGCAAGGAATTCGGTATGGCCGGAGAAGGCGATACCGCTTTCGTTGATCACACCCTTGTGCACCGGCGCGGTGATCATCCCGGCGAATTGCCCGTCAAGGCACCCTTGGCCGGCACGGGTCAGCGTCTCCAGTACGAACGCCGCGTTGGCTTTGTCCAGCTGGCCGGGTACCACCGGCGCGGCCAGGGGCGTGTCCCACACGTACAGGCTCCCGGCAGGTGCAGGCTGGTCGGGCCATTGGCCTGGCATTACCGGCAGCAGGTTGACAGCCAGCCCCAACTGCGTGGCCCGCTCGGCGAGCAGGTCACGGCTGGTGATGGCAATCAGGGGGTGAGGCTGGGTGTCGGCGGCGAGCAGCAGGCACAGGTCGGGGCCTATGCCGGCTGGTTCGCCGGGGGTGACGGCGAAGCGCAGGGGCTTCACTGTGCGGCCTGGTCAGCGCCAGGCAGCTTGATTTCAACGTAGGCTTCGTCGCGGATCTGGCGCAGCCAGGTCTGCAGCTCTTCGTCGTACTTGCGGTTGCGCAGCACGTTCATGGCCTGTTGCTCACGCGCCTGCTCGGTGCTGTCGGTGGCGCGGCGGCCCAGTACTTCCAGGACGTGCCAGCCGTACTGGGTCTTGAACGGCTTGGTCACCACGCCTTGCTGGGCGTCGGCCATCTGCTCGCGGAACTCCGGTACCAGGCTGTTCGGGTCGACCCAGTTGAGGTCGCCGCCGTTGAGTGCGGAGCCCGGGTCTTCCGAGAAGCTCTTCGCCAGCTCGCCGAAGTCCTCGCCGTTCTGGATGCGGTCGTACAGGCGCTCGGCCAGCTGCTTGGTGGCCGCTTCGCTGCGGATTTCGCTTGGCTTGATCAGGATGTGGCGTACATGCACTTCGTCACGCAGCACGTTCTCGCCGCCCCCACGCTTCTCTTCGAGCTTGAGAAGAATGAAGCCGTTGGGGATGCGGATTGGCTGGGTGATGTCGCCAACTGCCATGCTGCTGAGCATCTTGGCGAAGTCCGGAGGCAGCTGAGCCGCTTTGCGCCAGCCCATTTCGCCACCTTCAAGGGCGTTTTCGCTGGCCGAGTTGGCGATCGCCACCTGGCCGAAGTCGGCACCCTGGCGCAGTTGCTGGTAGAGGTCACCGACCTTGCGTGCAGCTTTCTGGATGTCGTCCGAGTTGGCGGCTTCAGGGGTCGGGATGAGGATGTTGGCCAGGCGGTACTCTTCCGACATCTGCATCTTGCCCATGTCCGAGTTGAGGAAGTTCTTCACTTCCTGCTCGGACACCTGGATGCGCTCGGCAACGCGGCGCTGGCGCACGCGGCTGATGATCATCTCGCGCTTGACCTGCTCGCGGGCGTCGTCGAACGACAGGCCGTCATGGGCGAGGGCGGCGCGGAACTGCTCCAGGGACATGCCATTGCGCTGGGCAATGGTGCCGATGGCCTGGTTCAGTTCCTCGTCGGTGATGCGAATACCCGAGCGTTCGCCAATCTGCAATTGCAGGTTCTCGACGATCAGGCGTTCCAGTACTTGCTGCTCCAGTGCGCCGGTCGGCGGCACGCCGCCGCCGCGCTTGGCGATGGTCTGCTGCACCTCGTGGACGCGCTGGTCCAGTTGACTCTGCATGACCACGTCGTTGTCGACGATGGCCACCACACGGTCCAGGGGTTGTACCGCGGCATGCACCGCGCCACTCAGCAATGCAGCGCCCAGCAACACCGGGCGCAGTCGATCAATAAGCTTGGTCTTCACGTGTACGATAACCTTGAATGCCTTGGTCGAGGAACGATTCGACTTTATTGCCCACTACACCACCGAGGCCTTTCAGCACGATCTGCAGGAAGATGCCGTGGTCGCCTTTTTCGTTCTGCGGCGTGGCCTGGCTGAAGTCGTCGGAGTCGATCCAGTAACGGTTGATCAGGCGCAGCTTCCAGCAGCAGTTGTCGTACTCGAAACCGCCCATGGCTTCCAGGGTACGGTTGCGGTTGTAGTCATGCTGCCAGCGGGCGATCACGCTCCATTGCGGCACGATCGGCCAGATGACCGAGAAGTCGTGCTGCTGGATCTTGTAGTAGTCCTTGATGTAGTTCGGATCGCCCGGCGTGCCGTAGTCGCCGCCGCCCACTTTCCAGGTACCGGTGGTGGAGTCGTAGGCGATGGTGTCGTTGCGGTAGCGATAACCGAAGTTGACCACCTTGTTCGGGTTGTCTTCAGGCTGGTAGTGGAACATCGCGCTGCCCGAGCGGGTGCTGCGGCTGTCCGGGTCCCAGTTGAAGTCCGAATTGAAGCGCCAGTCGCGGTTGAAGTAGTAGTTGTACATCAGCGCATATGGCGATACGTCGGACTGTGCGTCCTTGCGGGTGCGGTAGTCGATACCTGGCAGTTGAACCTTGCGGTCCTTGAAGTAATAGGCCTGGCCGATGCTGAAGTTCTGACGCTCGAAGCCATTGTCTTCGATCCAGCGGGTGGTTGCGCCCAGCGACAGCTTGTTCTCGTCGCCTATGCGGTCGGTACCGGAGAAGCGGTTGTCACGGAACAGCGAGTCGTAGTTGAACAGCGTTTCACCCGTGTCGAACAGCGGGATGTCCATCTGATCCTTGTAAGGAACATAGAGATAGTACATGCGCGGTTCGAGAGTCTGGCGATAATTGTTGCCGAACAGCGAGGTATTGCGGTCGAAGTACAGGCCGCTGTCCACGCTGAGAATCGGGATGTCGCGGTCCTGATTGCTCTTGAAGTCGCCGAACAGATCGCGAGTAGCGTCACTGCTGTTGGCGACGTCGGTCTTGCCCTTGCCATCCAGGTCCAGGTCGTAATGGGTGTACATGTACTTCAGCTTCGGCGTGACATACCCGTAGCTGGCGGTCATCGGCAGGCTGATGGCCGGCGCAACGTTCAGGCGGGTACCGTTGGCACGTGCAACACCGAAGATGTTCTGGTCGAGCCTGCGTCCATCCGCGCCAGCGGTGGTGTCGAGCTCGCCGTCTTCGTTGAATACCGTGTCGTCCTTCAGGTCGCGGTCGAAGCGAACTGCCTCGGTCTCGTAGCTGAAATTGACGCCGCCAGGTTGGTAGGGCAGTACACCGTTGAGGGTAAGCTGCGGCAGCTTGTTGTACGGGGTGATCTGGGACAGGGTCGCCATCTCGTACGCTTGCGCGTTCAAGCGGGCGGTGTAGCTGTCGCCGCGCCAGGTCAGGGCACCTTGCTGGTTGACCACATCCTGACTCTTCACGCCGATCTGGTCTGTTTCCAGGTCCTGGAAGTAGAACGGATCGCTGATGTCGGTGTAATCGACTTCGGTCATCAGGCGGGAGTCCAGGCCGCCCTTGTGCTGCCAGTTGACCATCCAGCGCTGATCCTTGTAATCAGTCTGGTCCTTGCGGTCATCATTCTTGTCGTTCAGGTACGCGCCGCCGAACTGGCCTTCGCTGGACTTGGTCAGGTAGCGGAATTCGCCTTCCATCAGCAAGCCACGCTTGGTCATGTAGCGCGGGTACAACGTGGCGTCATAGTTCGGCGCCAGGTTGAAGTAGTACGGCGTGACCAGCATGAAGCCGGTGTCGCTGGTGCTGCTGAACGACGGCGGCAGGAAGCCGGACTGGCGGCGGTCGTCGATCGGGAAGTAGATGTACGGTGTATAGAACACCGGGAAATCCTTGACCCGCAGGGTGACGTTGGTCGCGGTACCGAAGCCGGTTGCCGGGTTCAGGGTGATGTTGTTGCCCTTCAGCTGCCAGGCGTTGCTGCCCGGTTCGCAGGTGGTGTACGTACCGTCCTTCAGGCGAATGATGGCGTTTTCGCCACGCTTTGCGTACAGCGCGTTGCCGCGGATGTGCGACTTGTGCATCACGTACTCGGCGTTGTCGACCTGCGCTTCGCCGGTGTCGAGCTGGATCTGCGCCTGGTCGCCGACGACCAGCGAGCCATTGTCGCGAATCTTGACGTTGCCCTTGAGCTCGCCACGGTTCTCGGCCTGGTACAGGTTAGCCTCGTCGGCTTCGGCCTGCATGCTGCCCTGGCGCATGACCACGTCACCGGCAAGGGTAGCGATCTGCTGCTCCTGCTGGTACTTGGACACCTTGGCGTTGATGTAGGTCGGCGACTCGTCCTTGGGCGTGGAGTCGGCCATGCCTGGGCGCGTGGGTTCGATGTATGCGCCACCGCAGTACGGGCCGGTTTCGGCCAGCTGGGCTGCGGTGAGCTTGTCGCGTGGAACCCAGTCGAGGTGGCTGTAGTCTTCGCTACGCGACTTCAGGCCGCGGCCCTCGGCCTCGGTGACCAGCATGGGCTTGTCGGCGCTATCGGCCTCGGCCGGCTCGGCTTCGGTGCCGGACGTGAGCGCGGCGCCTTCGTGCACCGGGCGCGGTGGCAGGTTGTTGGCTGGGGTCTTGGGCTTGCAGTCCCAACCACCGGAGGCGGACACTTGGCAGTCGAACTGCTCGGCAGCCACCACATAAGGGGTGGCCAGAGGTTGCATGGCCAGCAGACCGCCGGTTACCAGCAACGGAAACTTTCTACGAAACGCGGGGGATTTCAATGCCATCTTATTAGTCCGGGCTTCCTGCGTGCCATCTGCCCGCGTGTGGGGCCGCACGCCTCTCGATGGTCTGAAAAAGATGCTGGATAATAAAGCATGACCCGCTTGACGGCTAGGGCCGTCGGAGACCCTTGTAATGCCTGAACACGATGTACGCCTGCAACAACTGACGGTCTGGCTGCGTGAGCAGCTCGATCGACTTTTCCGCGACAACGCCTGGGGTGAGGTGCCTGAAGGCAGCCTGACCGCCGCCAGCAGCGATGCCAGCTTCCGCCGTTACTTCCGCTGGCAGGGTGCAGGCCACAGTTTCGTGATCATGGATGCGCCGCCGCCCCAGGAAAACTGCCGACCATTCGTCGCCATCGACCATTTGCTGGCCGGTGCAGGCGTGCACGTGCCGCAGATTCATGCGCAGGACCTGGAGCGCGGTTTCCTGTTGCTGGGTGATCTGGGTCACCAGACGTACCTGGACATCATTCAGGCCGACAACGCCGACAGCCTGTTCGCCGATGCCATCGACGCCTTGCTGGCCTTCCAGCGCCTGCCAATGGATGCGCCGTTGCCCAGCTATGACGATGCCCTGCTGCGCCGTGAGGTTGAACTGTTCCCGGAGTGGTACGTGGGCCGCGAACTCGGCCTGACCCTCACTGAGGTGCAGAAGGCCAGCTGGCAGCGTATCAGCCAGCTGCTGATCGACAGTGCCCTGGCTCAGCCCAAGGTGCTGGTGCACCGTGACTACATGCCGCGCAACCTGATGCAGAGCACGCCAAACCCGGGCGTGCTGGACTTTCAGGACGCGGTCTACGGCCCGGTCACCTACGACATCACCTGCCTGTTCAAGGATGCGTTCCTCAGCTGGCCGCAGGCGCAGGTCGAAGGCTGGCTGCGCAACTACTGGGAACAGGCGCGTGCTGCGGGTATCCCGGTGCAACCTGTGTTTGACGATTTCCAGCGCGCCAGCGACCTGATGGGCGTGCAGCGCCACCTCAAGGTAATCGGTATCTTCGCGCGAATCTGCCACCGTGATGGAAAACCGCGTTATCTGGCCGACGTCCCGCGATTCTTCGCCTATATAGATGAAGTGGTCAGCCGTCGTCCGGAACTTGCCGAACTGAGCCAGCTGATCGCCGAGTTGCAAGCCGGAGCGCATGCATGAAGGCAATGATTCTTGCAGCAGGCAAAGGCGAGCGCATGCGCCCGCTGACCCTGCATACCCCCAAACCACTGGTGCCAGTCGCAGGTCAGCCACTGATCGAGTACCACCTGCGCGCGCTGGCAGCGGCCGGGTTTACCGAGGTGGTGATCAACCACGCCTGGCTTGGCCAGCAGATCGAAGACCATCTTGGCGATGGCAGCCGTTTCGGCCTGCGCATCCGCTATTCGCCCGAAGGCGAGCCGCTGGAAACCGGCGGCGGCATCTTCAAGGCCTTGCCATTGCTGGGCAGTGAGCCATTCGCGCTGATCAATGGCGATGTCTGGACCGACTATGACCTTGCCCGCCTGCGCGCGCCACTGCAGGGGTTGGCGCACCTGGTGCTGGTCGACAACCCTGGTCACCACGGCCGAGGCGACTTCCGTCTGAGCGAGGATCGGGTGATCGATGGTGACGACGCCGCCGGCACGCTCACCTTCAGTGGCCTCTCGGTGCTGCACCCGGCGCTGTTTGAAGGCTGCCAGGCGGGTGCATTCAAGCTGGCGCCATTATTGCGCCAGGCAATGGCGTCGGGCCAGGTGAGTGGCGAGCACTACCATGGCCACTGGGTGGACGTCGGTACCCTGGAGCGCTTGGCTGAGGCCGAGCGCTTGATCGGCGAGCGCGCCTGACATGTGGTGGCCAGGCACGCTCATCGGACTGGGCGCAGGCTTTGCGGTCGCAAGCATCCCGGGCGCGTTGCTTGGCGCCTTGCTCGGCCAGGCGATGGACCGGCGTCTCCGCCTTCAGGGCTGGGAAGACATGCGCGAGCGCCTGGGCGGCCGCCCGGCCTTGCGTGACGACGAGTTGCTGTTCGTGTTGCTCGGGCGGTTGGCCAAGAGCGATGGCCGCGTGGCCGAGCAGCACATCCAGCAAGCGCGGCAGGAAATGGTCCGCCTGGACATGGCCGAGACCGCGCGTTTGCGGGCGATCGCGGCGTTCAACCGGGGCAAGGCCGGTAAAGACAGACTGACTGGCCACCTGCGCCGCATCCGGCTGCAGCCACATGCCGCCGAGGGCACGTTGCGCGCCTGCTGGCGCATGGCCTGGGCCGACGGCAAAGCCGGGCGGCACGAGCGTGAACTGTTGCTGGAGTGGGGGCACAAGCTGGGCCTGAGCCGCCGTCAGGTGCAGGCGATGTCGCTGGAGTACGAGCCGCGCAAGGTGCCGGTTTCGGGTGGTGTGATGAACTATGCGGCAGCGCTGCGCTTGCTGGGCATCGAGGCCGAGACCGAAGCGGACCAGGTCAAGCAAGCCTACCGGCGCCTGGTCAGCAAGCATCATCCGGACAAGCTGGCGGGCAGCGGGGCAAGCGAGGCGCAAGTGCGCGAAGCGACCGAGCGGACCCGTGAACTGCACCAGGCCTACGCCATCGTTCGCAAGCGGCGTGGGTTCTAGAAGGGGCGCCCGGCGCCCCTGGCAAGCTGAAATTACTGCTGTGGGCTCATCCAGCCGCGAACCCTGCGGAACAGCTGCTCCTGCTCTGCGCTCTGGTTGGCCGGCATGGCAATCAGTGACAGCTGCTTGTAGTGGCTGTCCTTCTGCCGCTTGCTGGCCTGCAGGCGTTGGGCCGCAGCATTGCGGTCGCCGGTACGCGTGGCGTAGTAGAGGTCGGCCGTCGGTACCTTGAGGGTTGGCGTCAGGCTCTCCAGGTCATGCTCGACCCGGGCCGGTGTCTGGGCGGCCACCATCACCAGCTTCTGCACCTGCGGCGGCTGCTTCTCGCTCAGGTAGCGGGCGGCCCAATAGGCGCCGCTGCCATGCCCGATCAACACGATGCTGCGTGAGTTGTGCTGCTGGGCATAGGCCACGGCGGCATCCAGGCGGGCGAAGATGCGTTCGGCGTCGGCCTCGTCATTCTGCTCGCCGGCTTGCTCGGCGTCGGTGCTTTCGGCGGTATCGGCATCCGCGGCGGTGGCCTGGGCGACGTTGGCGTTGGCGTCGGCGGGCGTATCCTTGGCCGGGGCGCTCTGGCCTGTCTTGTCCTCAGGCGCTACCGCTGGCTTGGCCTCGACCCGTGCCTGCGGGGCGTCGACGAGCAGGTCGGGCAGGCTCACGCTCAGGCTGTGCCAGCCGATATCCGGGAACTTGCGCCGCAGCGGGCCGACCACATTGGGCCAGTCGGCATTCTCGCCAGCGCCGGGGACGATGATGACGGCACCCTGCGGATCACTGTCGTTGGCCGGCTTCCACAGGGCCAGGAAACTGTCTGCTCCAGCCTGCAGGTTCTGTTGTTCGGCTTTAGGTGCCAAGCGCTCCAGGGCCTGTGCATCCTCCTGGCTGCGCTCCAGCAGGGGCGGGCGTGGCGCCGGGGCGGCGGATGCTTCGGTTGCAGCCTCCGGTTTCGCCGCATCAGTGGCCAAGGCGCCAAGTGGCAGGAGTGAGGCCAGGCAGCACATTGCCAGCGTCGTGCGATAAAGTGTGAACATGAATCAACCCAAGGCCAGAATGATACCGGCAGCCTAATAGTATTTGCCCGCGACGGCCATGCTGCATGGCCGCCCTTGCCAAGACGAGCGTTTAGATGAAGCGATTGCGTCGCCTGTTGGTTATCGGCGGGTTGTGCCTACCCTTGATTGCATTGGCACGGCCGGGCGCGCCGCCGGAGGTGGTGCTGGAGCCTGCCCAGCAGCAATGGCTCGACAGCCACCGCAGCCTGCGTGTCGGCCTGGTGCTGCAGCCGCCCTACGCGCAGTTCGACCACCGTCTGCAACAGTTTTACGGCGCCAACGTCGAGTTGGTGAACAGGCTGGGGCAGGCGCTTGGCCTTGACCTGACCTGGCGCAACTTCGCCGACCAGGCCAGCCTAGAACACGCCTTGCAGGCAGGCGAGATCGATTTTGCTCCCGGCCTGACGCAAACACCGGCCAGCCTGCGCCTGTGGCTGTTCAGTGACCCTTACATGCGCATACCGCAGCTGGTGGTGGGGCCACGCACCGGGGCAATGGCTGTGGAGCTGGAAAAGCTCGATGCCCAGACCCGCGTCACGGTGCGCATGCCCAGCGTCCTGGCCGACTACCTGCGTGGCAATTACAGCGGCCTCAACCTGCAAGGCGTGCCCAGCGAGCG
The DNA here is from genome assembly GCF_044748405.1 of Pseudomonas sp. NPDC089996. Classification (NCBI taxonomy): domain Bacteria; kingdom Pseudomonadati; phylum Pseudomonadota; class Gammaproteobacteria; order Pseudomonadales; family Pseudomonadaceae; genus Pseudomonas; species Pseudomonas sp. NPDC089996. The sequence goes on from NZ_JBIVGA010000001.1 coordinate 611,069, forward strand.
CGAGGCCTTGCAGCTGGTGGTGGGTGGCCAGGCCGGTTATGCCGTGCTCGATGAAGCACAACTGAGCCGGTTGTCACGCGAAAGCGAGTTCGCCGAACTGGTGGTGGTGGGAGATATCGGCTTGCCGCAGCTACTGCGGGTGGGCTCGCGGCGCGACTGGCCGGTGCTTGCCGATGTACTCGAACGCGGCTTGCAGGCCATGCCGGCCAAGGAACTGGAGCAGCTTCACCAGCGTTGGCTGCAGCCTAAATACCCGCGCCTGAGCGAGTCCTCCGGCTTCTGGCAAAACCTGGCCTTGTTGTTCGGCCTGTTGCTGTTGTGCGCCCTGGCCACGCTGGCGTGGCAGCGTCGGCAGCAGCGCCAGCTGGAACGCAACCTGCTGGCCGCGCGGGAAAGCCTGACCGAGCGGCAGGGGCGCGAAGAGGCCCTGCGCCTGAGCCAGTTCGCTATCGACCAGAGCACGGTGGGCATTCTCTGGGTCAACTGGGACAGCCATGTGCGTTACGCCAACCATGCGGTAGAGGGCATGCTCGGCTATGCCGAAGCCGCGTTGCTGGAGCGCCCGCTGATCGATTTCGAACCGAACCTGACCATGGACCGCTGGCTCGAACTGTGGAAGGGCGCGCGCGCTGGCGATGGTGGTGCCCGGCAATTCGAAACCCACTGTCGGCGCGCCGATGGCAGCCTGCTACCGGTGGAGTTGTCGCTCAGTTTCCTGCGATTTCGCGATGCCGAATACCTGGTGGTGTACCTCGCCGATGTCACCGAGCGCCATCGCGCCCTGGCGGCATTGCGTGAAAGCGAGGCGCGGCTCAAGGGCATCGCAGGCAACGTACCGGGCCTGGTGTTTCGTCTTGAGCCCGCGCCCGCCGAAGGCGAGCCTGAGTTTCCCTACATCAGCGAGGGCAGCGAGGCCCTGGTCGGCTACACGCCTGCGCAGATCCAGCACCCGCAGATGGGGTTGCGCAATCTGGTTCATCCAGACGACCGGACCGACTACCACCAGGTGCAGGATCTGGCCATCGCCAGTGATCAGGATTGGTCGTGGCAAGGGCGCATCCTCACCCGTCAGGGCGAGCAGCGCTGGGCCGACATCAAGGCCAGTGCCAGGCGCCTGCCCAATGGCCGGGTGGCCTGGGATGGTATCGTCTGGGACATCACCCAAGGTAAGCGCGCCGAGCTGGCGCTGGCTCAGTCCCAGGAACAGTTGCGCGAGCTGTCGGCGCATCTGGAGAGTGTGCGCGAAGAAGAAAAGGCCCGTATCGCCCGTGAAGTGCATGACGAACTGGGGCAGATGCTGACCGTGCTCAAGCTGGAAGTGTCGATGTGCGAGCTGGCCTTCGCCGAGCTCGACCCCGGCCTGCACGAGCGCCTGGGCAGCATGAAACGCCTGATCGCCCAGCTGTTCCAGTTGGTGCGCGACGTCGCCACTGCGCTGCGGCCACCAATCCTCGACGCTGGCATCGCCTCGGCCATCGAATGGCAGGCGCGGCGCTTCGAAGCGCGCACGCAGATACCCTGCCTGGTGCAGGTACCGGATAATCTGCCAGCATTGAGCGATGCCAAAGCCACCGGCCTGTTCCGCATCCTGCAGGAGGCGCTGACCAATGTGATGCGCCACGCGCAGGCGCACAGTGTAGAGATCGAGCTGGTACGTGAGGACGAGCAGCTGCGCATGACCGTCAGCGACGATGGCACCGGGTTCTGCCGGGACCAGTCCAGGCCCACATCGTTCGGCCTTGTCGGCGTGCGTGAGCGGGTACTGATGCTTGGCGGCAGCATGACGCTGGACAGTGAACCAGGCGAGGGCACCAGCCTGAGCGTGGCCATACCCTTGGAGTAGGAGAGCGAGCGTGATTCGAGTGCTGGTGGCCGAAGACCACACCATCGTCCGGGAAGGCATCAAGCAATTGATCGGCCTGGCCAAGGACATGCAGGTGGCAGGGGAGGCCGGTAATGGTGAGCAATTGCTCGAGACCTTGCGCCACACGCCGTGCGAGGTGGTGTTGCTGGATATCTCCATGCCCGGGGTAAACGGCCTGGAGGCGATTCCGCGTATCCGCGCGCTGCGCGATGCCCCGGCGATCCTGATGCTGTCGATGCATGATGAAGCGCAGATGGCCGCCCGCGCGCTGAAGGCCGGCGCTGCCGGTTATGCGACCAAGGACAGCGACCCGGCGCTGCTGCTGACGGCGATCCGGCGGGTGGCAAGTGGCGGGCGCTACATCGACCCGGCGCTGGCAGACCGCATGGTCTTCGAGGTAGGTCTGACCGAAACCCGGCCGCTGCACACGCTGCTCTCCGAGCGCGAATTTTCGGTGTTCGAGCGCCTGGCCCAAGGCGCCAACGTCAACGACATCGCCCAGCAACTGGCGCTGTCGAGCAAGACCATCAGCACCCACAAGGCCAGGCTGATGCAGAAGCTCAAGGTCAATTCGCTGGCGGAGCTGGTGAAGTACGCCATGGAGCACAAGCTGGTCTGACTGTTCTGATTGCGACAGCTGGCATATCCGAGATGGCGCTGATCCCTGTGGGAGCGGGTTTACCCGCGAAAGGGCCTGGCCTGCCTTCTGCGCGGTGCCTGGGCTGGCCTCTTCGCGGGTGAACCCGCTCCCACAGCGATTCATGTCTGTGCTAAAAGCGCCGCTCTTGTAGGGCAATCCCTACAGCCAACCTTCCAGCCGGATGAGGGCATTCTCTCAGCACCGCCGATTCCCGGGCGCTTGCGGCTCTTCTACTCTTTTGCCTACGCAGTCATTCCAACAAGAAGGTGCAGGCATGAGCGAGGCGAATTCGAACGCTGCCACCAGCGAGACGCTGGTCAGCTTCCGTGGTGTGCAGAAGAGCTACGACGGCGAGTCGCTGATCGTCAAAAACCTCAACCTGGACATTCGCAAGGGTGAATTCCTTACCCTGCTGGGCCCCTCCGGCTCGGGCAAGACCACCAGCCTGATGATGCTGGCCGGTTTCGAAACCCCCACCGCCGGTGAGATCCAGCTGGACGGGCGCTCGATCAACAACGTGCCGCCGCACAAGCGCGACATCGGCATGGTGTTCCAGAACTACGCACTGTTCCCGCACATGACCGTGGCCGAGAACCTGGCCTTCCCGCTGAGTGTGCGCGGCCTGAGCAAGACCGACATCAGCGAGCGGGTCAAGCGTGTGCTGAACATGGTCCAGCTCGATGCCTTTGCCAAGCGCTACCCCGGACAGCTGTCCGGTGGCCAGCAGCAGCGTGTGGCCCTGGCCCGGGCACTGGTGTTCGAGCCTCAGCTGGTGCTGATGGACGAACCGCTGGGCGCCCTGGACAAGCAACTGCGTGAACACATGCAGATGGAGATCAAGCACATCCACCAGCGCCTGGGCGTGACCGTGGTCTACGTGACCCACGACCAGGGCGAGGCGCTGACCATGTCCGACCGCGTGGCGGTGTTCCACCAGGGCGAGATCCAGCAGATCGCCGACCCGCGCACCCTCTATGAAGAACCCTGCAACACCTTCGTCGCCAACTTCATCGGCGAGAACAACCGCATCAACGGCACCCTGCTGGCCAGCGATGGCAAGCGTTGCCAGGTGCAACTGGCCCGCGGCGAGCGGGTCGAGGCGCTGGCGGTGAACGTCGGCCAGGCCGGCGACCCGGTGACCCTGTCGGTACGCCCCGAGCGCGTGCGCCTCAACGGCCACAGCGAAAGCTGCGTCAACCGCTTCTCCGGCCGTGTGGCCGAGTTCATCTACCTGGGCGACCACGTACGGGTGCGCCTGGAAGTCTGCGGCAAGGCCGACTTCTTCGTGAAGCAGCCGATTGCCGAGCTGGACCCGGCGCTGGCCGTGGGCGATGTGGTACCGCTGGGCTGGGAGGTGGAGCACGCCCGCGCGCTCGATCCGATTGCCGAAGCCCACTGATGGATTGCTTCACCAACCCTGTACTGTGGAGAGAATAATAATGCGCAAGCAGTTGAAACTGACCGCCCTGGCTCTCGGCCTGTGCGCCGCCGGCCAGAGCATGGCGGCGGACCTGACCGTGGTCTCCTTCGGCGGTGCCAACAAGGCGGCCCAGGTCAAGGCGTTCTACGAGCCATGGGAAAAGGCCGGCAAGGGCAAGATCGTCGCGGGCGAATACAACGGTGAGATGGCCAAGGTCAAAGCCATGGTCGACACCAACAGCGTGTCGTGGAACCTGGTGGAAGTGGAGTCGCCAGAACTGGCCCGTGGTTGCGACGAAGGCATGTTCGAAGAGCTCGACCCGGCGCTGTTCGGCAGTGAATCAGATTATGTGAAAGGCGCCATCCAGCCGTGCGGCGTGGGCTTCTTCGTCTGGTCCACGGTGCTGGCCTACAACGCCGACAAGCTCAAGACCGCCCCCACCAGCTGGGCCGACTTCTGGGACACGAAGAAATTCCCGGGCAAGCGTGGCCTGCGCAAGGGTGCCAAGTACACCCTCGAATTCGCCCTGATGGCCGATGGTGTTGCGCCGAAGGACGTGTATCAGGTGCTGGGCACCAAGGAAGGCGTGGATCGCGCCTTCAAGAAGCTCGACGAGCTCAAGCCGAGCATCCAGTGGTGGGAAGCGGGCGCCCAGCCGCCGCAATACCTGGCCTCGGGTGACGTGGTCATGAGCTCGGCCTACAACGGCCGCATCGCCGCCGTGCAGAAAGAAAGCAACCTCAAGGTGGTGTGGAACGGCGGCATCTACGACTTCGACGCCTGGGCGATCCCGAAAGGCGCCAAGGATGTGGAAGAGGCGAAGAAGTTCATCGCCTACACCGTGCAGCCGGAGCAGCAGAAGATCTACTCCGAAAACATCGCCTACGGCCCGGCCAACTCCAAGGCCGTGCCGCTGCTGGCCGATGCGGTGAAGAAAGACATGCCGACCACACCTGAGAACATTGCCAACCAGGTGCAGATCGACGTGGCCTTCTGGGCCGACAACAGCGAACAGCTGGAGCAACGCTTCAACGCCTGGGCGGCGAAGAAGTAACTATCCGGAAAGCGGGGCCGCCTTGCGGCCCCCATTTCAGCCCGTATCGCGGAGTTCGCCATGGCCATTGCAGTGCCCCTCAACGAAGGCGCAGGTCCAAGTCTCAAGCAGCGCCTCAAGCACGCCGAGCGGGTCAACCGCTGGAAGGCGCAGGCGTTGATCGCGCCGCTGGCGCTGTTCCTCCTGCTGGTGTTCCTGGTGCCAATCGCGGCGCTGCTGTACAAGAGCGTCGGCAACCCGGAAGTGGTCAGCGGCCTGCCGCGCACGGTCGAGGTGATCAGCCAGTGGGACGGCAAGAGCCTGCCCGGCGAAGACGTCTACAAGGCACTGAGCCAGGACCTGGCCGAATCGCGCAAGAACCAGACCCTGGGCGACCTCTCCAAACGCCTGAACATGGAGCTGGCCGGCTACCGCAGCCTGTTGGCGAAGACTGCACGGGCGTTGCCGTTCAAGGCCGAGCCTGAATCTTATAAAGATGCCCTGCAGGCACTCGACGAGCGTTGGGGCGACCCGGCCTACTGGCAGGCGATCCGCCGCAATACCAGTTCGGTGACTTCGTTCTACCTGTTGGCTTCGGTCGACCACCGTATCGATGACCTCGGCGAACTGGCCAAGGCCACCCCGGACCAGGCCATCTACCTGGATATCTTCGCCCGCACCCTGTGGATGGGTGTGGTGATCACCGCCATCTGCCTGGTGCTGGCCTACCCGCTGGCCTATCTGCTGGCCAACCTGCCGACCCGGCAGAGCAACCTGCTGATGATCCTGGTGCTGCTGCCGTTCTGGACCTCGATCCTGGTGCGGGTGGCCGCGTGGATCGTGCTGTTGCAGTCCGGTGGCCTGATCAACAGCGCCCTGATGGCGATGGGCATCATCGACCAGCCGCTGGAACTAGTGTTCAACCGCACCGGCGTGTACATCTCGATGGTGCACATCCTGCTGCCGTTCATGATCCTGCCGCTGTACAGCGTGATGAAGGGCATCTCCCCGAGCTACATGCGTGCGGCGATCTCGCTGGGCTGCCACCCGTTCGCCAGCTTCTGGCGGGTGTACTTCCCGCAGACCTACGCCGGCGTCGGCGCCGGCTGCCTGCTGGTGTTCATCCTGGCCATCGGCTACTACATCACGCCGGCGCTGCTCGGCAGCCCGAACGACCAGATGGTCAGCTACTTCGTCGCCTTCTACACCAACACCAGCATCAACTGGGGCATGGCCACCGCCCTGGGCGGGCTGTTGCTGCTGGCGACCGTGCTGCTGTACCTGATCTATAGCTGGCTGGTCGGCGCCAGCCGCCTGCGCCTGAGCTGAGGAGCCTTGAGATGCTGAGCCCCTACATGTCCCCCGTCGAACGGGTCTGGTTCTACACCCTGCGCATCCTTTGCGGCCTGATCCTGCTGTTCCTGGTGCTGCCGGTGCTGGTGATCGTGCCCCTGTCGTTCAACAGCGGCAGCTTCCTGGTGTACCCGCTGCAAGGCTTCTCGATGCAGTGGTACCACGACTTCTTCGCCTCCGCCGAGTGGATGCGGGCGTTGAAGAACAGCATCATCGTCGCGCCAGCGGCCACCTTGCTGGCGATGGTGTTTGGCACCTTGGCTTCGATCGGCCTGACCCGTGGGGATTTCCCCGGCAAGTCGCTGGTGATGGCGCTGGTGATATCGCCAATGGTCGTGCCGGTGGTGATCATCGGCGTGGCCAGTTATCTGTTCTTCGCCCCGCTGGGTATGGGCAACAGCTTCATTTCGCTGATCCTGGTGCACGCGGTGCTGGGCGTGCCGTTCGTCATCATCACCGTGTCGGCGACCCTGCAGGGTTTCAACTACAACCTGGTGCGTGCGGCGGCCAGCCTGGGCGCCTCGCCGTTACTGACCTTCCGTCGGGTGACCTTGCCGCTGATTGCCCCAGGGGTAATCTCGGGGGCGCTGTTCGCCTTCGCCACGTCGTTCGACGAAGTGGTAGTGACGCTGTTCCTTGCCGGGCCCGAGCAGGCGACCCTGCCGCGGCAGATGTTCAGCGGCATTCGCGAGAACCTCAGCCCGACCATCGCGGCAGCGGCGACCCTGTTGATTGCCTTCTCGGTGGTGCTGTTGCTGACCCTGGAATGGCTGCGTGGGCGTAGCGAGAAGCTGAGGACTCAACAACCTGCCTGATGATGTGTTGTGTGTACCGGCCTCTTCGCGGCTAAAGCCGCTCCCACAGGGTTTGGCTGGAACTGCAGACCCAGTGTGTGCGGCTTTAGCCGCGAAGAGGCCAGCACAGGTTAAAAGGGTTACAATGCGCGCCACCGTGATTCTGCCAACAGGTGCGCCATGCAGCCCTACGCTATTGCCCCCTCCATTCTCTCTGCCGATTTTGCCCGCCTGGGCGAGGACGTCGACAAGGTTCTGGCTGCGGGTGCCGACATCGTCCACTTCGATGTCATGGACAACCACTACGTACCCAACCTGACCATCGGCCCGATGGTCTGCACCGCGCTGCGCAAGTATGGCGTGACCGCGCCAATCGATGTGCACCTGATGGTCAGCCCGGTCGACCGCATCATCGGCGACTTCATCGAAGCCGGCGCCACCTACATCACCTTCCACCCGGAAGCCTCGCAGCACATCGACCGTTCGCTGCAATTGATCAAGGACGGTGGCTGCAAGGCTGGCCTGGTGTTCAACCCGGCCACCAGCCTGGATGCATTGAAGTACGTGATGGACAAGGTCGACATGGTCCTGCTGATGAGCGTCAACCCAGGCTTCGGCGGGCAGAAGTTCATCCCTGGCACCCTCGACAAGTTGCGCGAAGCTCGCGCCCTGATCGACGCCAGCGGCCGTGATATCCGCCTGGAGATCGACGGTGGCGTCAACGTCAACAACATCCGCGAGATCGCTGCCGCTGGCGCCGACACCTTCGTGGCCGGCTCGGCGATCTTCAACGCCCCGGACTACCAGGAAGTCATCGCCAGGATGCGCGCCGAACTGGCTCAGGCCCGTCCATGAGCGGCTTCGAGCAGCTGTTCCCGGGGACGCTGCCCAGGCTGGTGATGTTCGATCTGGACGGTACCCTGATCGACTCGGTACCCGACCTGGCCGCTGCCGTGGACCGCATGCTGCTCGAACTGGGGCGCCCACCTGCTGGCCTGGCGGCGGTACGCCACTGGGTCGGCAACGGCGCCCAGGTACTGGTGCGCCGCGCCCTGGCGGGTGGCATCGAGCATGATGCCGTGGACGATGCGCTGGCCGAGCAAGGCCTGGCGCTGTTCATGGAGGCCTATGCCGAAAGCCATGCGCTCACGGTGCTCTACCCCGGTGTGAAAGACACCCTGCGCTGGCTGCAGAAGCAGGGGGTGGAAATGGCGCTGATCACCAACAAGCCGGAGCGCTTCGTCGCGCCGTTGCTGGACCAGATGAAGATCGGCCGCTACTTCCGCTGGATCATCGGCGGCGATACCCTGCCGCAGAAAAAGCCCGACCCGGCGGCGCTGTTGTTCGTCATGCAGATGGCTGGTGTAAGCGCGCAGCAGTCGCTGTTCGTTGGCGACTCGCGCAGCGATGTACTGGCGGCCAAAGCAGCCGGTGTGCAATGCGTAGGCCTGACCTACGGCTACAACCATGGCCGGCCGATCACCGAAGAATCCCCCAGCCTGGTGATCGACGACCTGCGCGCACTGCTGCCCGGTTGCGCAGACCCGGCCACTGGGATAACGTTGGCGGACCTTAAAGCCTCCCAAGACAGAGATTCCACCGTGGCGGTCACTGGCAAATTCTGGATGAAAGTCATCAAGGCCCTGGCCCGTTGGCGCTGGCGCGCCTGACTCCTGCCCGCCGGCGCCTGCCGGCCCGTCCGCTTGCCCGACCCCATTGCTGCTTGCCACGAGGCTACCCATGACCCGCGAAGAATTCCTGCGCCTGGCCGCTACCGGCTACAACCGCATCCCTTTGGCCTGTGAAACCCTGGCCGACTTCGACACGCCTTTGTCGATCTACCTGAAACTGGCTGACCAGCCCAACTCCTACCTGCTCGAGTCCGTGCAGGGTGGTGAAAAGTGGGGCCGTTACTCGATGATCGGCCTGCCGTCGCGCACCGTGATGCGCGTGCATGGCTACCACGTGAGCATCCTGCAGGATGGCGTCGAGGTGGAAAGCCATGACGTCGAGGACCCGCTGGCGTTCGTCGAAAACTTCAAGGACCGCTACAAGGTCGCCGACATCCCTGGCCTGCCCCGTTTCAACGGTGGCCTGGTCGGTTACTTCGGCTACGACTGCGTGCGGTACGTGGAAAAGCGTCTGGGGGCGAGCCCGAATCCGGATCCGCTGGGTGTGCCGGACATCTTGCTGATGGTCTCCGACGCGGTAGTGGTGTTCGACAACCTGGCGGGCAAGATGCACGCCATCGTGCTGGTCGACCCGGCTGACGAGCAGGCTTTCGAGCAAGGCCAGGCGCGCCTGCAAGGTTTGCTGGAGAAGCTGCGCCAGCCGATCACTCCGCGCCGTGGCCTGGACCTGAGCGGGCCGATGGCTGCCGAGCCGGAATTCCGTTCCAGCTACACCCGTGACGATTACGAGAACGCGGTGGGCCGTATCAAGGAATACATCCTGGCCGGCGACTGCATGCAGGTGGTGCCGTCGCAGCGCATGTCGATCGACTTCAAAGCTGCACCGATCGACCTGTACCGCGCGCTGCGCTGCTTCAATCCGACGCCGTACATGTACTTCTTCAATTTTGGCGACTTCCATGTGGTCGGCAGCTCGCCGGAAGTGCTGGTGCGGGTGGAAGACAACCTGGTCACCGTGCGGCCGATTGCCGGTACCCGCCCGCGCGGGGCTACCGAGGAAGCTGACCGGGCGCTGGAAGACGACCTGTTGTCGGACGAAAAAGAGATCGCCGAGCACCTGATGCTGATCGACCTGGGCCGCAACGACGTGGGCCGGGTCTCGTCGACCGGCAGCGTGCGCCTGACCGAGAAGATGGTGATCGAGCGCTACTCGAACGTGATGCACATCGTGTCCAACGTCACCGGCCAGCTGCGCGAAGGCCTGACGGCGATGGATGCGCTGCGGGCGATCCTGCCGGCGGGCACCTTGTCAGGTGCGCCGAAGATCCGTGCGATGGAGATCATCGACGAACTCGAGCCGGTCAAGCGTGGCGTCTACGGTGGTGCGGTCGGTTACTTTGCCTGGAACGGCAACATGGATACCGCTATTGCCATCCGCACTGCGGTGATCAAGGACGGCGAACTGCATGTGCAGGCCGGTGGCGGCATCGTTGCCGACTCGGTGCCGGCGCTGGAGTGGGAAGAGACCATCAACAAGCGCCGGGCGATGTTCCGTGCCGTGGCTTTGGCCGAACAGACTATTACCCAGTAAATCGATTGGGGCTGCTTTGCAGCCCTTTCGCGACACAAGGCCGCTCCTACAGGGAATCGCGATCTCCTGTAGGCGCGGCCTTGTGTCGCGAAAGGGCCGCATAGCGGCCCCGGCAATTTAGAAGTCCACGCTGACCCCAAGGCTTACACCTTGCTGAGTCAACTCATCACTCTTGCGCCAGTTGTAGTTCCCGCGCAGATGCACCCCCGCCACCAGCTCATGGCTCACCCCCAGACTCGCGCGGGTCAAATCGCTATGTGGCGTGTACCCGGTCAACGTGAAGTCATTCGCTGGCAAAGTCGTCAGGTGCAGGGTCACATCCTGCTGGTCATCCTCGAACTCATGCTCCTGCGCCACCTCGGCGAACAGCCGTGTGCCCTGCAGTACCTGCACGCTACCTAACAGCCCGACACCCAGGCGCCGCGAGGTCCGTTCCTGGTCATCGAAGCCCAGTGCCGTCGAGCGCCCGCTCTTCTCGTCATAACCATCGACCTTCACCCGCGCATAATCGGCGCTGATGAACGGCGCCAGTTGCCAGCGGCTGCGCTCTGCCGCCAGGTTGTAGCCCAGCCGGGCAGTCACTGCCCAGGCCTCGCCATCGGTATCGCCCTTTTCGCTGCGATCGTTGACGCCAAGCGCAAAGGTGCGCTTGAGGTCGTGGTAGTCCAGATGGCCGGCGCTTAGCGCGGCATCGGCCCACCAGCGGTCCTGGCGGAACTGGGCGAAGGCACTGGCGAGGTAGCTGTCCAGCTTGTAGTCCGAGTCCTGTTCACCGGCTTCCAGTTTCTGCCGGTACACACCGCCGGCCAGGCCGAGGCGCCAGGCATCGTCAAGCCGGTAACTGCCACCCAGGGTCAGGTTGTAGCCATGGCCATCCGCACTGGTAGCGCTGTGCTGGTCATCGAAATCCAGATCCTGGGCACCCGTGCTGACGAAGGCCTGCCATTGGCCGACTGCCTGCCAGGGCGTCTGCCACTGGTTGCGCAGTTCGTCCTGATGCGCGCGCAGGCTGGCGTGGGCCATTTCCGGCAACAAGGTCAGTTCCCAGGGGGCGGCAATGATCGAGTAGGCGTAGTCGGCGATCAGCTGCTGCCCGGCGATGGTGGGGTGCACCGAGTCGTTGAACAGCAGTTTGCTCGGGTCGGGGCTGGTGCCGTTGATACCGTAAACCGGGTTTTCCACGCAGCTGTCGCCGCTGTAGCAGGTGCCGACCAGGTTCTGCCCGGCGGCCAGGCCGAACTGGGTCGGGCTGGCCAGGGCCTCGCCTAGCAATACCGGGATGTTCAATGGGATGATTTCAGCGTCGATCTGCCCGAGCTGGCTGACCAGCGACTGGTTGAACACGCTGGAGAGTTGCGAAAGCGCATTTTGCTGTGGCGTACCGGTAAAGTTCGGTGTCTGCCCCAGGTCCGGCAGCAGCCAGACCATGATGTAGCGCGCACCGCCTTGCTGCAGGGCCTGGGCGCTGGCGGCGAGGCGGGCACCTGCGGCTGCGGCGTCGGCCGGGCTGTTGACCAGGCCCTGGAGGAAGTCGTTGCCACCCCCGGTGAGGTAGTAGAGGGCGTTGGGATCGGCGCGCAGGCCATTGGCCAGGTAACCGGGTTTGTCACGTAGAACCGCACCGGGGAATATCGGGCTGTTGGGCGGCAGGACAGTCTCGGACGTAGCCGTGATCGAATCCAGAATTTGCTGTGTCGTATAGCCGCCGACAGCCCAGTTATTGCCGTCCGGCAGGTTCAGGGCAGCGAAAGTCGGGGAGGTGGAAGGGCCAAGTTCGGTCGGGCTGACGCCCAGCTTGCCGCCCAGAATCATCGGCGATACGGGGGCATAGTTGCCGTTGGCATCACGGTTGGTGAAACGCATGCCCAGGGTGCTGCCTGTCAGGTCGGGAAACTGCCCGGCATCACTCAGGCTGTCGCCAAAGACGATCAAGGTGGAGTAGGGCGAGGGAGCAGCGAAGGCCTGGCTGCAGGCCAGGGCCAGCGAGGCGAGGGTAAAGCGCAGTAAGGGTGCTTTTCGCATCGTTGAACATCCTTTTCATTGTTTTTATGAGAACTACCCGCTCGACCTTAGCAAATCACCGGGCATCGCTTCCAAGTCCATTCGTTTCCCCGTGTTTACGGGCATATTGCGCCAGTCGCCCCGGTAGGCTACTGTGCGTGCAAGTATGAGCGAGACCTATCCTGTGTTGATCGTCAGCAAACTCTTGATGCGCGTTATCAAGGCCCACGCCCGTTGGCGTTGGCGCGCCTGACTTTATCTTCTGCCGGCCCGCCCGGCCCGTCCCTGTTTGCCTTCCTGTCCGTTTAGCGACCGCCCTTCGTGGCAAAGCCGTGCCCATGGCCGGTGTAGGAAGGTTCGATTTTTGAAGTCAGTAGATTCAAGAGGTTTAGCCCGATGTTACTGATGATCGACAATTACGACTCATTCACTTACAACGTTGTTCAGTACCTTGGCGAGCTGGGTGCCGAGGTCAAGGTCATTCGCAATGATGAAATGACCATCGCCGAAATCGAAGCCCTGAACCCCGAGCGCATTGTCGTTTCCCCTGGCCCATGCACGCCAAGCGAAGCGGGCGTGTCCATCGAAGCCATCCTGCATTTTGCCGGCAAGCTGCCGATCCTGGGCGTATGCCTGGGCCACCAGTCCATCGGTCAGGCCTTTGGCGGTGATGTGGTGCGTGCCCGTCAGGTCATGCACGGCAAGACCAGCCCGGTGCACCACCGCGACCTTGGCGTGTTCGCCGAGCTCAACAACCCGCTCACGGTAACTCGCTACCACTCCCTGGTGGTCAAGCGCGAAACCCTGCCGGATTGCCTGGAAGTCACCGCCTGGACTGCCCATGCAGACGGTTCGGTCGACGAGATCATGGGCCTGCGTCACAAAACGCTGAATATCGAAGGGGTACAGTTCCACCCCGAATCCATTCTCACCGAGCAGGGCCACGAGCTGTTCGCCAACTTTCTCAAACAGACCGGCGGCCGCCGCTAAGGACCGATCATGGATATCAAGAGCGCGTTGAGCCGTATTGTCGGCCACCTGGACCTCAGCACCGATGAAATGCGCGATGTGATGCGCCAGATCATGACGGGTCAGTGCAGTGAGGCGCAGATTGGCGCCTTCCTGATGGGCATGCGCATGAAGAGCGAGAGCATCGACGAGATCGTAGGTGCCGTTTCGGTGATGCGCGAGCTGGCCGACAAGGTTGAACTGAAGAGCCTCGATGGTGTGGTGGATATCGTCGGTACCGGCGGCGATGGTGCCAACATTTTCAACGTCTCCACGGCATCGTCGTTCGTGCTCGCCGCTGCCGGCTGCACCGTGGCCAAACACGGCAACCGCGCGGTATCGGGCAAAAGCGGTAGCGCCGACCTGCTGGAAGCCGCTGGCATCTACCTGAGCCTGACCCCGACCCAGGTCGCCCGCTGCATCGACAGCTTGGGGATAGGCTTCATGTTCGCGCAAAGCCATCACACTGCAATGAAGTATGCCGCTGGCCCGCGTCGCGATCTGGGGCTGCGCACCCTGTTCAACATGCTCGGCCCGCTTACGAATCCGGCCGGCGTGAAGCACCAGGTGGTCGGCGTGTTCACTCAGGCGCTGTGCCGCCCGCTGGCCGAGGTGCTGCAGCGCCTGGGCAGCAAGCATGTGCTGGTGGTGCATTCGAAGGATGGCCTGGACGAGTTCAGCCTGGCTGCGCCAACCTTCGTCGCCGAATTGAAGAACGACGCGATCACCGAATACTGGGTCGAACCCGAAGACCTTGGCATGAAGAGTCAGAGCCTGCATGGCCTGGCCGTCGAGAACCCGCAGGCCTCGCTGGAGCTGATCCGTGATGCCCTGGGCCGGCGCAAGACTGAAAACGGCCAGAAGGCTGCCGAAATGATCGTGCTCAATGCTGGCGCGGCGCTGTATGCCGCAGACCATGCCATGAGCCTGAAGGCTGGCGTGGAACTGGCCCATGACGTACTGCACACCGGGCTGGCCTGGGAGAAGCTGCAGGAACTGGGTGCCTTTACTGCAGTATTCAAGGTGGAGAACGAAGCATGAGTGTGCCGACGGTGCTGGAAAGGATCATCGCCCGCAAATTCCAGGAGGTGGCCGAGCGCAGCGCGCGCGTGAGCCTTGCCGAACTGGAGCGGTTGGCCAAGGCTGCCGATGCCCCGCGTGGCTTTGCCAATGCGCTGATCGAGCAGGCCAAACGCAAGCAGCCGGCGGTGATTGCTGAAATCAAGAAGGCTTCGCCGAGCAAAGGCGTGATCCGCGAGAACTTCGTGCCGGCCGAGATTGCCGTCAGCTACGAGAAGGGTGGGGCAACCTGCCTGTCGGTGCTGACCGATGTGGATTACTTCCAGGGTGCCGACGAGTATCTGCAGCAAGCTCGCGCTGCCGTTTCGCTGCCGGTGATCCGCAAGGACTTCATGGTCGATCCGTACCAGATCGTCGAGGCCCGTGCCCTGGGTGCCGACTGCGTGCTGTTGATCGTTTCGGCGCTGGATGATGTGAAGATGGCCGAACTGGCTTCGGTGGCCAAGGATGTCGGCCTCGACGTGCTGGTCGAAGTGCATGATGGCGATGAGCTGGAACGCGCGCTGAAGACCCTTGATACACCGTTGGTGGGGGTTAACAACCGTAACCTGCACACCTTCGAGGTCAGCCTGGAAACCACGCTCGACCTGTTGCCCCGCATTCCACGCGATCGCCTGGCGATCACCGAGAGCGGTATTCTCAACCGCGCCGATGTCGAGCTGATGGAAATCAATGAGGTCTACTCGTTCCTGGTCGGTGAGGCGTTCATGCGCGCCGAGCAGCCGGGGCTGGAACTGCAACGGTTGTTCTTCCCGGAGCAGGTGAAGAAGACTGTTCAGCCTCTGGACTGATCGAAAACCAAGCCGGCTTTATGCCGGCTTTTTTGTATGTCTGTTCTGGCCTCTTCGCGGGCACGCCCGCTCCCACAGGGAACCCACAATCTTCAGGGCTGCGCTGTACCTGTGGGAGCGGGCGTGCCCGCGAAGAGGCCGGTCAACCCAACATCAAAGGTGGACAATGACCGATCAACCCCTGGCTCTCACCGTCGAGCAAGGCCTGCACGCCGAGCAGGAGCTGCTGGCTGCCGTCTGCCGCGGCGAGCGTGATTGCGGCGTGCTGTTCTGGCGCCCCACCGACCACGCTCTGGTCATGCCCCGGCGCATGAGCCGGCTGGACAACTTCGAAGCTGCCTGTTCCGAACTGGCGATTGCCGGCTGGCCGGTGCTGTTGCGCGAAACCGGTGGCGAGCCAGTGCCGCAGTCGCATTCGACGGTGAACGTTGCGCTGGTCTACGTGGCCCCGCGCAGCGAAGGTGATCACGGCCGAATCGAAAGTGCCTATGAGCGGCTGTGCCTGCCATTGTGTGAGGTGCTGCGCGAGTGGGGCGGCGTGGCATCGGTGGGCGAGATCGACGGTGCCTTCTGCGACGGCCGCTACAACGTCAACCTCAATGGCCGCAAGCTGGTCGGCACGGCCCAGCGCTGGCGCCAGGGCCTGGGTGGCAAGCGCCCGGTGGTGCTGGTGCATGGCGCGCTGCTGCTGGACAACGAGCGCGAGTCGATGGTCGCGGCGGTCAACCGCTTCAATGAATGTTGCGAGCTGGAGCAGCGCTGCCGCGCCGACAGCCACATCGCCCTGCACGAAGTGGCACCCGAGGCGCCCTGGTTCGAGCGCCTGTCCCTGGCCTACCGCGCTGTACTGGCGGCCCTGCCCAAGGATTAACGGGTTCCGTAGACCACCATGGTCTTGCCCTTGACCTGAACCAGGCTGCGTTCTTCGAGGTCCTTGAGGACGCGGCCGACCATTTCCCGCGAGCAACCGACGATACGGCCGATTTCCTGGCGGGTGATCTTGATCTGCATGCCGTCCGGGTGGGTCATGGCATCCGGTTGCTTGCACAGGTCGAGCAGGCAGCGGGCCACGCGGCCGGTGACATCGAAGAACGCCAGGTCGCCGACCTTGCGGGTGGTGTTGCGCAGGCGCTGAGCCATCTGGGTGCCCAGGGCGTAGAGAATCTCCGGGTCCTGGCGGGCCAGTTCGCGGAACTTGTCGTAGCTGATCTCGGCCACTTCGCATTCGGTCTTGGCGCGCACCCAGGCGCTGCGTTGTTGCTCACTGCCAATCGGCTCGAACAGCCCGAGCTCGCCGAAGAAGTCACCGTGGTTGAGGTAGGCGATGATCATCTCGTGACCTTCGTCGTCTTCGATCAGGATGGTGACCGAGCCCTTGATGATGAACGACAGCGTTTCGGCACGGTCACCGGCGCAGATGATGTTGCTTTTGGCGCTGTAGCGGCGGCGCTGGCAGTGAACCAGCAGCTTGTCGATATTCTTGATCTTGGCGGGTAGGGCTGAGGCAACCATCACGAAATCCTGTTCGATGCGAGGCATAGGCTCTTGTTAGACCTTGTCTGACGCGACGCGCCAGTCAATTGGCGCCAGCTTATCAGACAGCGCCAGAAGTTTTGACACTAAAGCGACTCGCATTGAGCTTTTCCGACAGGCATACAAGGCTTAAGCTGACACCCTTTTGCGAAATCCAGGAGTAAGGACAGATGAAGGCACGCATCCAGTGGGCCGGTGAAGCGATGTTCCTCGGTGAATCGGGGAGCGGCCACGTGGTGGTGATGGACGGCCCGCCCGAAGCCGGTGGCCGCAACCTGGGCGTGCGCCCGATGGAAATGCTTCTGCTCGGCCTCGGTGGCTGCAGCAGCTTCGACGTGGTGAGCATCTTGAAGAAGTCGCGCCAGGCGGTGGAAAGCTGCGAAGCCTTCCTGGAAGCTGAGCGTGCCAGCGAAGACCCGAAGGTGTTCACCAAGATCCACATGAACTTCGTGGTCAAAGGGCGTGGGCTGAAAGAGGCCCAGGTCAAGCGTGCGGTGGAGCTGTCGGCCGAAAAGTATTGCTCGGCGTCGATCATGCTCGAACGTGCCGGTGTTGAAATCACCCATGGTTACGAAATCGTAGAGCTGGGCTGAGTCCGGATTTTTGGGGCTGTGCAACAGCCCCGGCGATCCTGGGTCAGTCGCGCAGCGCCGGAAGTGCGCTCAACAACCATTCCGGCAAGCTGCCTCTGACTGCCCGGCTCAACCGCTCCCGTCGCTTCTGGTAGCCCAATCCCAAGCCGATCACTCCCAGCCCGATCAAGGTCAGCACCACCGGGAACAGCAACGATTCGGCAAACACCTCGTAAGACAGATACCCTAGATAAGCCGCTACCCCCAGCGCCCCGAAGATCATGAACACCGGCCGGCGCAACAGCACCGCCATGCCCATCAGCCCCAGGTTGATCAGGCAGTACAGCGCCTTGCCCAGTTCACTGTCGCTCTCCATCATCGTCAGCCCGCCCCAGAATGCCGCCAGACCGGCCAGGTAGCCCCAATGGGCATAGTCCTCGCGGGTACGCCCGTCGACCACCAGAAACACCACCAGCAAGCCCAAGCCGAACCAGAGTGACACCGTGCGCCGCTGCTCCCAGGAGAAGGGTGAGCCATACACCCATTCGCTCAGGTCCATCGACATGAACCACAGGGCCACGGCAATCGGCATGACCACGAAGGGGTAGGGGATCAGGCGCAACATCAGCAGCCCGGCGACCACAGTGGCGGCCTCCATCAGCAGCCAGCCGCCCTGCACGTAGGTGTAGTACTGGTGGTAGTTCGCTTGCGCATCATCCAGTGGCCACCAGCCGGTCAGGCGTTCGATGGCGAACACCACCAGCGGCACGATGCTGACCGCGACGGCAGCCAGTACACCGGCGGCAACGGGTTGCTTGCGACCCTGCAGGTTGAGGGCGAACGACGTGAGAAGAACGACATATAGGGTGGCGATTGCCAGTAACGCCCCGTCGCCAATCGTCATCCAGGCTTCGGTGAGCAGCCAGCCCATCGCACCCATGATCAGCACGGCGCCGAAGTAGAAGGCAACATGGGCCAGCTGGAAACTGCCCCGGGCGGGCGGTTGCTGGCGCAGAAACGCCAGCAGGGCCTGGTCCTGGCCTGGCTGGAGAATGCCGGCTTGCACGGCGCGCGCCAGGTCCTTGGCGTCGATACGGTCCGTCATGTGCGTGCCCTTAGATGCGGTAGGTGCTCTTGGTCATGACCTTGGCCAGCAGGCTCATGCCGAAACGCACAGGCATCGGGAAGCGATAGCCGCCGGCTTCGAGCGCGGATTCGGCGTGCTGCTCTTCATCCACGCGCATCTGTTCGAGGATGGCGCGGGATTTCTCGTCTTCCTGCGGCAGCTGCTCCAGATGTTCGTCCAGATGCTTGCACACCTGATGCTCGGTGGCGGCGACGAAACCAAGGCTGACTTTGTCGCTGACCAGGCCGGCGAGGGCGCCGATGCCGAACGACATGCCGTAGAACAATGGATTGAGCACGCTCGGGTGGCTGCCCAGCTGGCGGATGCGCTGTTCGCACCAGGCCAGGTGGTCGACTTCTTCCTCGGCGGCATGCTCCATGGCCTTGCGCACCTGCGGCAGCTTGGCGGTCAGGGCCTGGCCTTGATACAGCGCCTGGGCGCAGACTTCGCCGGTGTGGTTGATGCGCATGAGCCCGGCAATGTGGCGGGTCTGGTTGTCATCCAGCTCCGCATCCGGCTGGATGATTGCCGGCGATGGGCGGGATGGTTGGCCGCTGAAGGGCAGCAAGGTGCGCATGGCAGTATCTGCCTGCAGCAACAAGCGGTCGAGCGGCGAGTAGTGACGTTCGGTGGCCATCGGGCACCTCCGCTGAAGTGATGCCCGACAGTTTACCTCAATCGCCCGGAGGCGGCTTGCCTTGGGTCAGCCCGGTGGCCAGTGCATCTGGCGCTGGCCGAGCACGTGCATGTGGATGTGGTAAACGGTCTGGCCGCCTTGCTCGTTGCAGTTCATGACCACACGGAAGCCGTCCTCGCAGCCCAGTTCCTTGGCGAGGCGTTGGGCTGTGAACAGGATGTGACCGGCTAGGCCCTTGTCCTCTTCGGTCAGGTCATTGAGGGTGCGAATGTGCTTTTTCGGGATGACCAAAAAATGCACTGGCGCCTGCGGCATGATGTCGTGGAACGCCAGAACCTGGTCGTCCTCGTAGATGATCTTCGCCGGGATCTCCCGGTTGATGATCTTGATGAATAAATCTTCCACAGCACTTGCTCCATGGTGAGTGTCGGCCGAGTGTACTCAGCCCCGCGCCACTCGCCCAGTGGCTATTCCATGCCGACCGGGCAATAGCGGCGGTGGATGAAACCGGCCAGCTTGCGCGTCAGCCAGCGCGGCAGCAGGCGGGGCGCCAGGGCCAGCCAGCGGTTGCGCAGCACCGGCATGATCACTGCGCGATTCCTGGCCAGTGCGCGCACGGTGAAAAGCGCTACTTCTTCAGGGCTCAGGCAGCGACTGCTGCCTTCCAGCCTGGGGATGCGTCGGCGCGATGAGCGAACCGGGCCGGGGCAAAGTACCGAAACCTTGATACCGGCAGGCTTGAGCTCTTCGCGCAATGCTTCGCTGAAATGCATCACATAGGCCTTGCTGGCGGCATAGGTGGCCATACCCGGCCCCGGCGCGACGGCGGCCAGGCCGGCGACGTTGAGAATCTGCCCGCCACCCTGCACGGCCATCAGGTTGCCGATGGCGTGGCACAGGCGGCTCAGGGCAAGGATATTGACCTCTAGCAGGTCCTGCTCGTCGGCCCATTCGTGGGCCAGGAATGGGCCGTAGGTGCGTTGGCCGGCGCAGTTGACCAGCAGGTCGATGCGTCGCTCGCCTTCTTCTAGTTCCAGCACGAAACCGGACAGGCGCAGGGGTTGGCTGAGGTCGCAGGCGCGCAGCAGTACTTCGACACCGAAGCGCTGGGCCAACTCGAGCGCTACCGGCTCCAGTGTTTCTCGATGGCGTGCCACCAGAATCAGGTTGCGCCCGCGCCGCGCCAGGGCTTCCGCCAGGGCCAGGCCCAGGCCGCTGGAAGCACCGGTGATCATGGCGTAACGGGTCATGCAAGGCTCCTGGGGGCTGAAGAGGGCGCCTAGTGTACAGCCTGGCCGGGTGAGTTGTTGCCTTTTGCTACAGGGCCTTGGCGCGCAACGCCTGTGTACGCTCCAAGGCGCCGCGATACTCGCCGTGCAGGCGCTCGATGAGTGTGGCGGCGGCCGGGAGATCATGGATGTCACCTACGCCTTGGCCGGCCGACCAGACGGTTTTCCAGGCCTTGGCTTCGTCGTCGATTGGCTTGAGCTTGCCTTGCTCGTGCCCGGATTTCAGTGCCGCGAGGTCATAGCCGGCCTGTTCCAGGCTGGGACGCAGGAAGCTGGCCGGGATGCCGGATACGGCAGGGGTGTGGATGATGTCGGCAGCTTGGGCATTCAGCAGCATCTGCTTGTAGGCTTCCTGGGCATGGCTTTCCTGGCTGGCGATGAAGCGTGTGCCCATGTAGGCGAGGTCCGCACCCAGCAACTGCGCGGCGAGAATCTCGTGGCCGTGGTTGATGCAGCCGGCCAGCAGCAAGGTCTTGTCGAAGAACTGACGGATTTCGGCCGCCAGGGCGAACGGGCTCCAGGTTCCGGCATGCCCGCCGGCACCTGCCGCTACGGCGATCAGGCCATCGACGCCGGCCTCGGCGGCTTTCTCCCCGTGCCGCCGGGTGGTCACGTCATGAAAGACCAGGCCGCCATAGCCGTGTACTGCATCCACCACTTCCTTCACGGCACCGAGGCTGGTTATGACGATAGGCACGCGGTGCTCGACGCAGAGTGCCAGATCAGCCTGTAACCGCGGGTTGGTCGGATGGACGATCAGGTTTACCGCATAGGGGGCTGGCGCCTGCAACTGCGCCAGGCCTGCCTCGATTTCCTCCAGCCAGGCCTTGAAGCCGGCGCTGTCACGCTGGTTCAGTGCCGGAAAGCTGCCGACCACACCACTGCCGCAGCAGGCCAGCACCAACTCGGGGTTGGAAATCAGGAACATCGGTGCTGCAACCACAGGCAAGCGCAGGCGGTGTTCGAGCGAAGCAGGCAGGGACATGGGCAAGGCTCCATCGTTTTATGTCAGAACGGTTTGACCACCACGAGAATCACGATACCCAGCAGGATCAGCACCGGTACTTCGTTGAACCATCTGTAGTACACATGGCTGCGGGTATTGGTGCCAGCGGCAAAGCGCTTGCGCTGGGCGCCACAGATGTGATGGTAGCCGGTCAGCAGGATCACCAGGGTGAGCTTGGCATGCAGCCAGCCCTGGCTCAGCCAGCCGGGAGTGAGGTAGAGCATCCAGGCGCCGAACACATAGGTAGCGATCATGGCCGGGTTCATGATGCCGCGGTACAGCTTGCGCTCCATGGTGACGAAGCGGTCCTGGCTGATGCTGTCCTGGCTCTGGGCGTGGTAGACGAACAGCCTGGGCAAGTAGAACAGGCCGGCGAACCAGCAGACCACGCTGACGATATGCAGCGCTTTGATCCATAGGTAAAGCATGGAGGGAGTTCCTTCAGGTAATCACGGTCGTCAGATAGTAGAGCCCAAGCGCCTGAAGGGGCACCCCAAGAGTTGTTACAGACGCTGTGCGCCCCTATTATCGTGCGCTTTCTAGACGGTTCGTTGATAAGGGGCAAGCGTTATGATCAAGGTCGGTATCGTCGGCGGCACGGGTTACACCGGCGTCGAACTGTTGCGTCTGCTGGCACAGCATCCACAGGCCGAAGTGGCGGTCATCACTTCGCGCTCCGAGGCGGGCGTGGCGGTCGCCGACATGTACCCGAACCTGCGCGGCCACTATGACGGCCTGGCTTTCAGCGTGCCGGACAGCAAGGCCCTGGCCGCCTGCGACGTGGTGTTCTTCGCCACCCCGCACGGCGTCGCACACGCCCTGGCTGGCGAACTGCTGGCTGCCGGGACCAAGGTCATCGACCTGTCTGCAGACTTCCGCCTGCAGGACGCGACCGAATGGGGCAAGTGGTATGGCCAGCCGCATGGTGCTCCAGAGTTGCTCAAGGACGCCGTCTACGGCTTGCCTGAAGTCAATCGTGAAAAGATCCGCCAGGCGCGCCTGATTGCCGTACCGGGTTGCTATCCGACCGCCACCCAGCTGGGCTTCCTGCCCCTGCTCGAAGCCGGCCTGGCCGACCCGTCGCGCCTGATCGCCGACTGCAAGTCGGGCGTCAGCGGCGCGGGCCGTGGTGCGGCGGTTGGCTCGCTGTTCTGTGAGGCTGGCGAAAGCATGAAGGCCTACGCGGTCAAAGGTCACCGTCACCTGCCCGAAATCAGCCAGGGCCTGCGCCTGGCTGCCGGCAAGGACATCGGCCTGACCTTCGTACCGCACCTGACGCCGATGATCCGTGGTATCCACGCCACCCTGTACGCGAACGTCGTCGATACCTCGGTCGACCTGCAGGCGCTGTTCGAGAAACGCTACGCCGACGAGCCGTTCGTCGACGTAATGCCGGCCGGCAGCCACCCGGAAACCCGCAGCGTGCGCGGTGCCAACGTCTGCCGCATCGCCGTTCATCGCCCGCAGGGTGGTGATCTGGTGGTGGTGCTGTCGGTCATCGACAACCTGGTCAAGGGCGCGTCGGGCCAGGCGGTGCAGAACCTCAACATCCTGTTCGGCCTGGATGAACGCATGGGCTTGTCCCACGCCGGCCTGCTGCCGTAAGCACTTGCTGATGGAAAGGGCCCGCCGCGTGCGGGCCTTTTTGTTTGTCGCGACTAAAGCCGCACAATTCTTGACCAATTTTCTCGGAGAAGCGGATAATGCGCGTCATCGAGTTTTATGGCGGCTACTGCGCCGGGAGAATCTACATGAGCGTCGAAACCTTCACCCCTACGGCTTTGGAATTCACCCACGGCGCCGCGCAAAAGGTGAAGAACCTGGTTTCCGAAGAAGGCAATGACCGCCTGAAGCTGCGCGTATTCGTCACCGGTGGCGGCTGCTCGGGCTTCCAGTACGGTTTCACCTTCGATGAAGACGTTGCCGAAGACGACACCATTGTCGAGCGTGAAGGCGTTTCGCTGGTGGTCGACCCGATGAGCTACCAGTACCTGGCTGGCGCCGAAGTGGACTACCAGGAAGGCCTGGAAGGTTCGCGCTTCGTGATCAAGAACCCGAACGCTGCTACTACCTGCGGCTGTGGATCGTCGTTCTCGATCTGAAACCGGGTTGTACGAAAACGCCGCGCTATTGCGCGGCGTTTTGCATTCTGGCTGGGGTCAGGCCGGATAGATCGCGCCGAGTACGCGTAGCCCTTTGGCCCCCGTCACGCTGGGGCGGTTCGCGGCAATGCCCTCGAGGCAGCAGTGGGCGAGCCAGGCAAAGGCCATGGCCTCGACCCAGTCCGGATCCACGCCGTGTGCGCCGGTGCTGGTGACCCGGGCATCTGGCAGCAGTTCGGCAAGGCGAGCCATCAGCGCACCATTGCGAGCGCCGCCGCCGCATACCAGTAGCGCCTCGGTGTCCTTCTGGGCGTGCTGCAGCGATTCGATGATACTGCGCGCAGTCAGTTCCAGCAGGGTTGCCTGGACATCTTCTTCGCGGTAGGCAGGCAGACGAGACAGATGGCCATCCAGCCAGGGCAGGTTGAACACCTCGCGGCCGGTGCTCTTCGGGCCGCTACCGGCGAAGAACGGGTCGCTCAGCAGGCTGTCGAGCAAATCGACTTGTACCCTGCCACTGGCAGCCCAGGCACCATCGGCATCATAGGCCTGGCCACGCTTGCGCTCGATCCAGGCGTCCAGCAGCACGTTGCCCGGCCCGCAGTCGAAGCCATGTACGGGCTGATCGCGATCGATCAGGCTCAGGTTGCTGAAACCCCCTACATTGAGCACTGCCAGCCGCTGGCCGAGGTGGCTGAACAAGGTTTCATGGAAGGCCGGCACCAGTGGGGCGCCCTGACCGCCCGCTGCGACATCACGACGGCGGAAGTCGGCGACCACGCTGATACCGGTAAGCTCGGCAAGCAGCGCCGGGTTGCCGATCTGTACGGTAAATCCGCGAGCCGGCTCATGGCGGATGGTCTGGCCGTGGCTGCCGATGGCACGGATGCCGTCGGCCTGAAGCCCGTGTTTGGCCAGCAATTGCCGCACACCTTCACCTGCCAGGCTGGCCCAGCGGTTTTCCGTCAGGGCAGCGCGGGCAATCTCGTCAGGGCCACTGCTGCAGAGCTTGAGCAGCTCCTGGCGCAGGTCGGCCGGCATCGGCAGGTAATGGGTGGCAAGCAGTTGCAGCTGTTCGCCTTGTTCGATCAAGGCGATGTCCAGGCCGTCAAGGCTGGTACCGGACATCACCCCCAGGTAAAGCGCCATGGGTCAGCGCTTGTTCGCCGCGAGCATGGTGGCCTTTTCCTGGTCCATGCGGGCGATCAGTGGTTGGCTTTGCTGCAGGAAACGCTGGCGCTCGTTCTTGGCGATCGGGTCAGACATCGGCACCTTCTGGCTCAGCGGGTCGACATGCACGCCGTTGACCTGGAACTCGTAGTGCAGGTGCGGGCCGGTCGACAGGCCAGTGGTACCGATGTAACCGATGATCTGGCCTTGCTTCACGCTGCTGCCGGTCTTGATGCCCTTGGCAAAGCCCTGCATGTGACCATACAGCGTCTTGTAGCGGTTGCCGTGAGCAATGATCACGGTGTTGCCGTAGCCGCCGCGGCGGCCAGCCAGCTCGATGCGACCATCACCTGCCGCCTTGATTGGTGTCCCACGCGGGGCGGCGTAGTCGACGCCCTTGTGTGCACGGATCTTGTTCAGGATCGGGTGCTTGCGGCCGGCGGAAAAGCGCGAGCTGATACGAGCGAAGTCGACCGGGGTACGGATGAACGCCTTGCGCAGGCTGTTGCCGTCGGCGGTGTAGTAGCTGGTGTTGCCCTGCTTGTTGGTGTAACGCACGGCGGTGTAGGTCTTGCCGCGGTTGGTGAAGCGTGCGGACAGGATATTGCCGGTGCCGACTACCTTGCCGTCCATGATCTTCTGCTCGTAGACCACGTCGAACTCATCGCCCGGACGAATATCCTGAGCGAAGTCGATGTCGTAGCCCAGGACCTTGGCCATGTCCATGGTCATGCTGTGGGACAGGCCGGCACGCTGGGCCGAGGCCGACAGCGAGCTCTTGATCACGCCGTGGGCGTATGCGGTGCGAACGACAGGCTTGCTGATCTCACGATCGAAGGTGTAGCCCTTGGCGTTCTTGGTCAGGCGGATGGTTTCGAGGTTGCTGACCTTGCTGTGCAGGCTGGCCAGCTGGCCGTCTTTGTCGAGTTCGAACTGCAGTACCTGGCCATGCTTGAGCTGGCTGAACTGCTTGGCCTGCTTGTTGCCGGCCAGCAGGTCGTGCACCGCGTTTGCCGGCAGGCCGACCTTGGCGAACAGGGTAGAAAGGGTATCGCCGCGGGCTACGGTCACTTCACGGTGAGCTGGCTCCTGGGCATCAGGCTTTTTTTCGGTGGCAGGCGCTTCTTGTGCAGCCTGTTCGGTGTTGGTTTCTGCGCCATCGATCTGGGCGAAGGGAGACCCCTGATCGGCTTGAGTCTGTACCAGCGGGGCGGCGGTGGACTCGTCCTTCAGCTGTTCGGCCGGGCTCTCCAGCTCAAGGCTGAGCGTGGTCTTCTTGGCTTCGACTTCGCTGGAGGGAAATACCAGCAATGCCAGGCTGAGCAGGGCAGCGATCCCGCTGGCGGCCAACAGATGGCTTTTCGGATAAAGCGGGGGCGCTTTAGGCGTTTCGTTGGTCATAGGTAAGGTGACTTTGAAGAAAAATGAATATGGAAAAGATGAATGACATGATGAAGATGAAATAACTGTATAAAATATAACCAAATCTATTTTCGCGCAAGGGCGCGTAGACGCCGTGACGCGGCGGTCGGGTCACATTTCATTTCGAAACTTGTAATTGATGGCCGATCTTGTATGGTTGGCTCCCTTTGAATCTGAGCCTTGCGGGTCTGTCTATGAAGTCGGTTGAAGAGCAGCTGGCGCTTATCAAGCGCGGTGCGGAAGAGGTGTTGGTCGAGTCGGAACTGGTCGAGAAGCTCAAGCGCGGCCAGCCTCTGCGTATCAAGGCAGGCTTCGACCCGACTGCACCTGACCTTCATTTGGGGCACACGGTGCTGATCAACAAGCTGCGTCAGTTCCAGGAACTGGGGCATCAGGTCATCTTCCTGATCGGTGACTTCACCGGCATGATCGGTGATCCGAGTGGCAAGAGCGCCACGCGCCCACCGCTGACCCGCGAGCAGGTGCTGGAAAACGCCGAGACCTACAAGCAGCAGGTGTTCAAGATTCTCGACCCGGCCAAGACCGAAGTCGCGTTCAACTCCACCTGGATGGACCAGCTAACCCCGGCGGATTTCATTCGCCTGGCATCGCAGTACACCGTTGCGCGCATGCTCGAGCGTGATGACTTCGACAAGCGCTACACCACCAATCAGCCAATCGCTATTCATGAGTTCCTTTACCCGCTGGTGCAGGGTTACGACTCGGTGGCACTGAAGGCCGATGTGGAGCTGGGCGGTACCGATCAGAAATTCAACCTGCTGATGGGGCGCGAGCTGCAGCGTTCATATGGTCAGGAAGCCCAGAACATCGTGACCATGCCGTTGCTCGAAGGGCTCGATGGCGTGAAGAAGATGTCCAAGTCGCTGGGTAACTATGTCGGTATCCAGGAGGCACCGGGCGTCATGTACAGCAAGCTGGTGTCGATCCCGGACACCCTGATGTGGCGTTATTTCGAGCTGCTGAGCTTCCGTTCGATGGAAGAGATCGAGCAGTTCCGCGCCGATGTTGCCAATGGCGCCAATCCACGGGACGTCAAGATCAAGCTGGCCGAAGAGATCGTTGCGCGCTTCCATGGTGAAGAGGCAGCGGCCAATGCGCACCGTGCTGCGGGTAACCGCATGAAAGAGGGCGAGCTGCCGGAAGATCTGCCGGAGATCGAAGTGGCTGCGGCTGAAGACTTGCCGATCGCTGCCGTGCTGAACCGTGCAGGCCTGGTGAAGAACTCGGCGCAGGCGCGTGACCTGCTTAGTGGTGGCGCGGTGAAGGTCGATGGTGCAGTGGTCGATAAGGACTTCGTGTTTGTTGTTGGTGCGACCCATGTATGCCAGGCAGGCAAGAAGTCGTTTGGCCGGGTTACCCTCAAGGCTGAGTGATAGTCTGGCGGTGTAGCTATATAGAAGCGGGGAGGCCGGTAGGCCTCCCCGCTTTGTTTTTGGGGTGGGCTGGTGGCGGTTGTCTTGAAATTGTGTTGGGTCTCATGGGCGCGGCTTGCATCAAGGCAGGCACCTGTCAGCCCTGATATGGTGTTTTTCCCTTATATTTCAATTTAATGAAATTAAAGGTTGACGCCCTCTCGAATCCCCTTATAATGCGCCCCACTTCCAGCGACATCGGAACGACAAACTCCTTGAAATTCAATGAGTTAGATTGTTAAGAGGTCACTGAAAGGGCTTCGATCGAATGATCGATAGCGGTCGAGATGAAGGTTGACAGCGGTTTTAAACGCTGTATTATTCGCCTCCCGCTACGAGAGATCGCAGCGAGTCAAGTGTTTGAAGCTAAACGAGTTTC